>NZ_RAQG01000005.1:0-428687 GCF_003610655.1 Rhizobium sp. AG855
CAGACCTTCACGCTGACCTACAAGGTCACCGATGGTGACAACGACAGCATCAACGGCACACTCACCATCAATGTCGATGACGACATGCCGAAGGTCCTGGACGTTGCTCCCATCGAGCATGTGGCGACCGAACTGGTGTCCGTCTCCGGCACGCTGTCGACCCAGGTCGGCTTCGGCGCGGATGGTTTGGGCAAATACACCGTCGAGAAGGACAATCTGTCTTCGTCTCTGACATCGCTCAAGTCGAACGGCTCGAGCCTCACCTTCAGCGTGGTCGGCGATACGCTCTATGCCAAGGTCGGCAATGAGACGATCTTCACCTTCACGGTGAACCCGCAGACCGGTGCCTACAGCTTCGTCCAGACGGGTCCGCTTGACCATGTCGGACAGGTTCCGAGCGTCGGCCAGTATATCTCCGTGCCGGAAGTGAACGGTCCGAAGATCCACTTCGTTGGTGATCTCACCAATGGCGACGACATTATCCGGATCACGAATTCGGATAACGGCCCTGTCACCTGGGGTGTCGACACCGACAAAAACGGTTCGGCTGAATACACACTGACCATTCCGGCCCACACGACTTTCTACCTGAATGTCGGCAATCTGCCTGACAACACCAAGGTCGAACTCCTTGACGCGGGGAATGGCAGCGTCAAGACGGTCGTCAATCCGGGCCATGGCCACTTCACCGGCGTGCCGGTGGATGGACTCACGCTCGATCTCTCGACGGCGGTGACCATCGAAGACGCCGATGGCGACAAGGTTGCGCTTTCCGGCCAGTTGAATATCAAGGTCACGGATTCCGTTCCGTCCTTCGTCGGCCAGGCCCTCATCCAGGTTGCTGAAGACGGCGACAAGAGCGAAGCTGGCTCCACCGGAGTCAACTGGGGTGCCGACAACGGCGCCAACCGCTCGCTCGCTTTGGGTTCCGGCGTGGTCGTCAAGGATCAGGATGGCAATACGCTCGAGCTGAAGTCCAACACCCAGGCGGTCAACATCGCCCTGGTGGGTGCGGTGCTGGTCGGCTACCTCGGCAATACCGCGCCGACCGTCGCTAACCTCGCCTCCAACAGCAATGTCGTCTTCACCGCGTCGGTCGACAAGACCACCGGCGAATACGCATTCGACCTGAAGCAGCCGCTCGACCATACCTCGCCCACGGGCGGCAAGCAGTATCTCGACCTGTCCTTCGAGGTCACCGCCAAGGATGGTGACAACGATACGGCAACCGGCACGGTCACCGTGCGCGTCGATGCCGCCGGCACGATCGGCTCGATCAACTACGGCAACCTCGACACCGGCGTCTTCGTCAACCTGAGCGAGGCTTCGGTCACCCGTGACGGTCAGACCGTGGCAAATGACACGGCGACCGATCGCACCGGCGCTCACGTCGTCGGCGTCGACGGCATGGCAGGCGTCAACGATGCCTATGGCAGCAAGTCTGCCGACATCCTGGTCGGTGGTGCGGAAGCCAACGTGCTGAAGGGCAATGAGGGTGACGATGTCCTCATCGGCAACGATGGCGGTGACACGCTCGTCGGTGGCAAGGGCAGTGACCGTCTCGAAGGCGGCGCAGGCGATGATACGCTGGTGGTTTCGGCGGATATCGACAATGCCGGCGCCTTTGGCCCGCGCCAGGTTACACTCGGCGATGGCTCTACGCGTTCCGTCTCCCTTGCCGGCCTGTCCGGTGAAGGTGATACGCTGATCGGTGGCAGTGACTTTGATACCGTCAAGTTCGAAGCTGCGGCCGGTGCATCCGGCTTTGTCTTCGACCGTGCGAACTCGTCGCTCGGACTTTCCGGTGTCGAACGTTTCGAAGGCACGGACGGCGATGACGTCATTCTGCTTCCGAAGTCCTACACCACCTCCGACTCGGTTCTGATCGAAATCGATGGCGGCAAGGGCAATGACACGCTTCAGGGCTCCGACATCCAGGGCGACAAGATCACCGGCGGTGAAGGTAACGACCTGATTTCCGGTCTCGGCGGCGATGACGAACTGTTCGGCGGCAAGGGCTCGGACGAAATCTGGGGCGGCGCCGGCAAGGACACCATCGAAGGTGGTGACGATGCCGACAAGCTCTACGGCAATGATGGCGAAGACATTCTGCGCGGCGGTGCTGGCGATGACATCATCGATGGCGGTGCCGGTGCGGACCGGATTACGGGTGACGGCGGTGCCGATACCCTGATCGGTGGCGGCGGCGATGATCAGTTCTTCATCGGCGGCGGCAGCGACACCGTTTACGGCAACGCAACCGATCTTTCGGTCGACAGCAACCGCCTGGCGACGCTGGGTGAAAGCGACGAGGTCGTTGTCTACGGTAACCAGAACGACTACGCGGTGACCCGCAACAGCGATGGCTCCTGGACGATCACCAGCGCTGGCGAAACCGATGCATTGTATGGTGTCGAGCACATCAACTTCAACGGCGGTGCCGTTGAGTTGGACCTCACCGCAAATGTTCTCGTGTTCAACGCTGCCAATCAGCTTGTCGGTACATTCTCGACGATCCAGGCTGGCGTCTCTTTCGCCGATGCTGGTTTCACGGTCGAAGTGCACGAGGGGACCTACAACGAAGCCGTGGTCATCGGTGAAGGCATCACGCTGAAGGGCGTGGGCAACGTCGTGATCGACGGTGGCGAGGCGGGTCCTGCCATTACCGTCAATGGTGGTGGCGCCGGGCAATCCCTGCTCATCGACGGCATCGATCTGAAGGGTTCGTCCTCGTCCGTCATTCTCGTCGACAAGACGGCGGATTTTGATGCTGTCACCCTCAAGAATGGTGACGTGACTGGTGGCGATTACCACGGCCTCTTCGTCGAGAACGCCACAAAGGTGGAAGGTATCGTCGTCGAGAAGGTTAACTTCTCCGGCAATGCTACCGTCGACTCTGGTGCTGGCGAAGGCCCGGTCACGATCTATCTCTACAATGGTAACGTCACGTTCAAGGATGTCGATGTCAGCAATCCGGGTGCGGCTGCCGAAAACGGCATCCAGCTGCGCGGAGTCGACGCGCCCTTCCAGCCGATGGGTACCGTCGTCTTCGACAATGTCGATGTCACCGGCACTTATGGCAAGGTTGGCGTAGCGATCTACAACTACACCAATGTTGACGGACTGCAGATCGTCAATGGCGGTCTCGACGTGAACGTCAACGCCAATTGGCATGGTCTCAACATCGACAACGTCGGCGGAACCGTCGATCTGTCGGGCGTGCCGCTGACGGTCGTCAACAACTTCCCGGCGCCCTATAACGACATCGCGATCCAGGGTACCTCCGGCAACGAGACCTTCACTGGCGACGACAGCGACGATCTGCTGATCGGCAATGGCGGCGGCGACCTGCTGAAGGGCGGCGCCGGCAACGATGCCTTCCTGCTGGCAGGTGATGTTACCGCCTCTGGAACGCGCAATATCGAGCTCGGTGACGGCACACTTCGTGCGGTTTCCGTCGCGGGCCTCGCCGGCACGGCAGATATTGTTCAGGGCGGCATTGGGGCCGATGTCATCGTTCTCAACAACGGTGCGACACCTGGTTACGTGCACGATACCTACTCGGCGCCAAGCTATATGAGCGGTATTGAAGCGATCAACGGTACGGCGGGCAAGGACGTGATCCTCGTCGATGACGCCTATCTCAGCGATGCCGTGGGTAGCGGGATTGCCATCTCCGGTAATGCGGGTGATGACGTGCTCGGCGGCGGTGCAGGCTCTGATACGATCACGGGCGGCGCTGACAACGACCTGATTTCCGGTCTTGGCGGCAAAGACATACTGCAGGGCGGCACAGGTAACGACGAGATCTGGGGTGGTGCTGGCGACGACACGATCGATGGCGGCGCAGACAACGACACATTGTATGGCAATGCCGGCGACGACGTCATCACTGGTGGCGACGGCAACGACAAGATCATCCACAACGTTGGCGATGGCAACGACACCGTCGATGGCGGCACCGAAACCGGTTTGTCCAACCCGGATTATGACATCCTCACGATCAATGGCGACGGTGTCGCTCGCAACTTCACGCTCGGTCTCGCCACCGGTGGCACCGAGATCACGCCGGCTGACGACCAAGCCGATATCCTTGTTACCTATGACGGTGCCAATGCCGGTTCCGTTCGGGCCGACGAAATCGAGCGTGTGACCTTCAACCTCGGCTCCGGTGGTGACACGGTCACCCTGAACAGCGTGTCCGGGTCGGCGATCCAGCCGACGACCGTTGTCATCAATGGCGGTGTCGGCAACGACACCATCGACCTGACAAACTTCGCCGGCAGCAAGGCCGAGATCGTCGACAACGGCGGGACCGCAGACAAGGTGAAGCTTGCAGGACTGTGGACGGACTACGTCTTTACTCAGTATCAGGACGTCTTCACGATCTCCAAGAACGGTGCGCCGATCGCCACCGTCAAGGGTATCGAATTCGTCCAGTTCACCGGAACAGAAGGCAAGCCCGGCTACACCATGTCCATCGACAAGGTTGTCAATCTGGCACCCAATGGACTGGAAGATAACGGGTCCGTCACTGAGGCAGGCGGCGTTGCCAACGGCACCCCCGGCATCAGCCAGGCCATCGGCAATGTGCTGGCCAATGACAGAGACGGCAATTTCGACACGAACTTCCACATCGTCGACAAGCTTTCCGTGACCAAGGTTGGCAATACGGTCATCGATGCCGATGGCGAGAAGATCACCGGCACCTATGGTGACCTCGTGATCAAGTCCGACGGATCGTATGTCTACACCCTGGACAACGACCGTGCGGCAACACAGGGCCTGAAGGGTGGCGAGGTGAAGGTCGAGACCTTCTCCTACACACTGGCCGACAATCAGAACCAGCCGGGAACGGGATCGCTGAAGATCGAGGTTAAAGGCGCGAATGATGCGGCGGTTATCTCGGGGAGCACTTCGGGCACAGTCACCGAAGACGCTGTCGGCGGTAAGGTAGAGACCTACAACGAGAACTTCTCGTCGTCGGGTAGCGTGAACGGCTGGACCAATGGCGCGCTCGCAAGCATCGGTGGATACGGTCAGTATCTCACGGAAAGCGTGAATAACACCAACACGCAGTCCATATCGAAGGTAATACAGGTTCCGGCCGGCAATGCGCCAACGGTCATCGAGTTTGATTTCCTCAGCGTGCGCTCCTGGGATGCCCTGGAGAAGATTCAGGTTTACCTGGATGGTGGCAAGGCATTGGAATTTTACCCGAATTCGGGATTGAATGCCGCGAGCCCGACGAGTGGAACTTTCGTGATCGGCGGAATTCAGGGGGCCTACACGATTGCGGCGCCGACCAATCTGCCGGGATCCGAGGGCCGAATTTATCACATAACCCTCACAGGTACAGGCTTTGGCGACACTGTAACTCTGGGCTTTGGTGACACCCTGAACCAAGAGTTTGCCGACGAAAGCTTCGGCATCGACAACATCGTTGTTCATGCGACGAGCCCGTCGGGTCTGGTTACCAGTGGCGATCTGAACGCTACCGACGTCGATGGTCCGAATGATAGCTGGGTTGCTGTCGGAGCGGGTGGCACAACGGCGAACGGCTTCGGCACGTTCTCGATCGATGCGACTGGCCACTGGACCTACAGCTTGAACAATGGGAATCCGGCGGTGAACGCATTGCCGGCGGGCCAGACCCTGAGCGATAGCTTCACGGTGAAGACCGTGGATGGTACCGAGCAGGTTGTGTCGATCACGATCAACGGGGCAAATGACGCGCCTGTCATCACGTCAGGGGCATCGGCATCCATCGATGAGAATAGCCCGACATCCACGGTCGTTTACACGGCGAATGCGACGGACGTGGACAGCTCATCAATCAGCTACTCGCTGACTGGGGACGATGCCGCCAAGTTCAAGATCGACCCGAACACGGGAGTTGTCACGTTCATCTCGTCGCCTGATTATGAGGCGCCGACTGACCAGGGGGGCAACAACGTCTATAACTTCACCGTCGTGGCATCTGACGGGACGGCTCAATCGAGCAAGGATGTCTCGGTCACGGTCAACAATGTCGGGGAAGTCGTTAATCAAGCGCCGACGGATATCCTCTGGACCGCTGTCGATCCAGGTTCTTCCTTCCCGAAGGACGGCCACTTGATCGGAAATCTCTCGGTTACCGATCCGGATAACACCGGCGGCTACAAGTACACGCTCCTGAGTGGCTCAAGCTCTGGCTTTACTGTCAGTGAAGGGGGCCAAGTGAAGGCCACCGACAATCTGGACCAAAACAAGACCTATACTCTGAACGTCAGGGTTGAAGACGGCCTTGGGGGCGTCCGCACGGAAACCTTCAATGTGATCACCGGAGACGGTGGTGACGATACTCTGCCGACGGGTGGATCAGGTGCCGCAATATTGGTTGGCGACGACATTCTGTACGGCGATGGAAACAACGACACGATTTACGGCGGTGATGGCGACGATACTCTGTTCGGCCAATCTTCGCAGGATGTCCTGTACGGTGGAGCTGGTAGAGATGCGCTCTACGGTGGCACGAGCAACGACATCCTCTATGGCGACCAGACGGACCGGGTTCTAAACGGCGGAGATGGCGACAACACTCTTCGGGTTGATGGTAGTTTCACAAGTGCAAATGATGCGCAAATTACCAAAATCGATAAGGTGGAAATGCTGTCGTCTGGAGTGCTGAATCTTACCAACCAGACGGAAGGTTTCAAGTTGGTAGGCTCTTCTGGAGCCGACACCATTACGGGTGGCAGCGGGGATGACGTGATTAATGCTGGGGCCGGTTCAGACACTTTGACAGGTGGTGCTGGCGAAGATGAATTCAGGATCGGAGGAAATTCTGGAACTGACACTATCACCGACTTCACGGTCAACGTGGACACCCTGAGTTTCTATGGCAATCTGTACGGTGGCACTGCAACAACGATCAATGGAGTTGGAAGCGCAGATGACGCAGTCGTCCTCGTAAGCCAGACAAATCTGACTACCGCAACAATCGCCTCGGGTACGTCCAGTGGTAATGCCCAAGACACATACGTTGTCTTGTGGAACTCGGAGCTGTCACGAGCCGAAGTCTGGTTCGATACGAACTGGAAAGATGCAGGATCTCGATCCCTCGTCGCGGTGCTTAGCAACATCAATACGCTTGCAAAGTTCCAGGCGATTGATCTGAGTGACTTTGCGGATCATTCTTCGCTTGCCGATCCGCTCGTTCTTGACCTCGACAAGAACGGCTTCGCCTTCTCCTCCATCGACAATGGTGTGACCTTCGACATCAATGCCGATGGCCATAAGGACCAGAGCGCCTGGACCAGCGACGATGGCATCCTCGCCTATGACGTCGACGGCGATGGCAAGATCGACAATGGGTCGGAGATCTTTACGCCGAACTTTAACAACGGCACCTTTGCCAGCGGCGTGGCGGCTCTCGCTTCGCTGGATGGCAATCACGACGGCAAGATCGACGGTGGTGACGATGCCTTCTCCAAGCTGAAGGTCTGGATCGATGCCAACAACAACGGCATCAGCGACGATGGTGAGCTTTCGAGCCTTTCCGATCATCACGTGGCCAGCATCTCGCTCACCACGGATACGACCGGCGGTGCGGAAGACGGCCAGGCGATCCTCGGCGAAGGTTCGTTCACCTTCGACGACGGTTCGACCGGCAACTTCGTTGAAGTCGGCTTCGACACGATCTTCGGCTCGGATGCGTCCGACACCTTGACCGTTGTTGGTACCGACGGAGACGATGTCCTGCATGGCGGCATGGGTCAGGTCTTCCTGACCGGCGGTGAAGGTGCCGATACCTTCGTCTTCGACGAGACTGCGCTCAGCGATCTCGACGTGGCGGACGTGATCACCGACTTCTCGTCGGAACAGGGTGACCAGCTGGATGTCTCGGCCCTGCTCGACAGTCTGCTCGGTGAGCAGGCAACGGCGGAGACCGCAGCGGCGAACATCAAGGCGACTGTCGCCGACGGCAATACCACCGTCAGTGTCCAGGTTGCAGAGAACAGCTGGAAGGACGTTGCGGTTCTTGAGAACCACACAACGGCCATCAAGGTTCTCTTCGACGACCAGCACTCGGTCACTGTCACACATCACGACTGAGTTTCGTCCGGACAGTTCAGTCAGAAAAAGGGGCGCCCGTCGGGCGCCCCTTTTATGTATGTTCCATGATCATTCGCTTTGATCTACTTTGCTGATTCTGCGATGAGACTCCGTTTTTGCACAGCAATCCACAGCCACTGCTTGGACGATCGGTCAAACCCCTGTGGCTGAAGGGAGACATGCCCGATATTTCTCTACATTTGCAGGGGTAATCTGGCCCATGGATGTGAACTGTCCAAAATGAGACCGCGGAAAATTTTTCGAAGTCTTGTTTCTCACAGCGCTACAATTCGTTGAAGTTGACCCCTGTAGAGGACAAAAGTTTAATCTTGCGTCCAAAAAGCAGTCAGATCACGTCAAGAGATCAAAATTGGGTGCATCTTCTCAACCGGCGGATTAGACTTCACAGCGAGAGAGGCACCGGTATATAAGAAGTGCTAATTGAGTTTGGGCAGGGGCACTAAATTGTTTACCAAAAATAGATTGTTCGCGGCCTTGTACACGTCTGCGGCACTGGCAATTGTGTCCTGGACACCTGCAAGCGCAATGTCGCTGCAGGAGGCGATCCAGAAGGCGCTGACGACAAATCCGCAGATTTCGCAAGCGGTGAAGAACCGTGAAGCCGTCGAATTCGAGCTGCGCCAGGCGCGCGGCTTGTATCTGCCGTCGATCGATCTCGAGGCCGGCGTGGGAAAGCGCCGACTCTCCAACGCCAGCACCGGCACGCTGACGAAGGATTATGAAACCTTCAATTCCTCGGATGTCGGGCTGACGATCACGCAGCGCCTGCTTGACGGCGGCGCGCGGCGTGCCCAGGTCGATGCCCAGGCATCGCGTGTCGATGGCGCCTCCTTCCGGGTGCTCGAACGTTCCGAGACTGTCGCGCTTCAGGTGGCGCAGGACTATCTTGAATACATCCTGCAGACCAAGATCGTCGGTATCGCCAAGCAGAATGTTGATTTCCACCAGGGTATTCTGGGTGACATCAATCAGGGCATTGCCGGCGGCGCTTTGACGGATGTCGACAGCCTCCAGGGTCGCGAGCGCCTTGAAGCGGCCAGGGCCCGTCTGCGAGAGGCTCAGGAAGAATTGGAAGCGACCAAGATCCGCTTCCTTCAGACGGTCGGCGAGCCGATTGTCAACGCCAAGATGCCGGGCTCGCTCGGCAAGGCCCTGCCGCGCTCGCTGCAGGACGCCATCGAGCTGGCCAAGACCAACAATCCGCGCATCTACTCGGCTCGCGCTGATATCGATGCAGCTGATGCCGCTGTTCGCGGCGCACGCTCCAACTATGCGCCGACCGTCGATCTCGAAGGTCGTGCCACGGTCGGCAATGACATCAGCGGCAGCCAGGGCAACACCAACGACCTGGAAGTTCGTCTGGTCGCGCGCTGGAACCTTTATCGCGGCGGCATCGACCAGGCGCGCGAGCAGGAGCAGATCCGCCGCGCCAGCGAACAGCGCTATGCGTCCGACCAGGTTCATCGCGAAATCGAAGAGTCGGTTCGGTCGGCCTGGAACGAACGCGGTAGCCGTGGTGAGCTGTCGCAGATCCTCGGATCGCAGTCGTCGCAGAACGCCAAGCTCGTTTCATCCTATGGCGAACAGTTCAAGATCGGTCAGCGCTCGCTGCTTGACGTGCTGGATGCTCAGAATACGCGCTTCAACACCAGCATCGTCGCGGAAACTGCCCGCTTCGCGGCGCTCTTCGCCGAATACAAGATCCTGGCCGCGACCGGCTCTCTGCTGAAGGTCATGGGTGGCAAGCCCGTGGCTCAGACGGAAGCTTACGCGCGCAACGAATTTTCCGTGAAGACGGCGGCCGATGGTGCCTATGTCGAGCGGGATCCGCGGCAAAAGGCGGGTGTGCCGATGGACCTCCTGGCGCCGCTCCAGTAACCGTCCATCCGATTGGATGAAATGTTAAATAGCTTCAGCGAACCGGCGGGCACTCGTGCCCGCCACAGTTTTCGTGCTTCATTCAAGGCTGTGGCTGGATATTATGGCCGGCCCAGTTCCGATACCGTTTTGTTTTCCGGTCTGCCGGACGAAATCGTCGAGTCTCTCGAGCTCGATGATGTTGAGCATGTTGCTGAACGTATAGGCCTTCAGGTCATACGAGTGGCCGAGCGCGCCGTGCGTGAGGGCGATTTCGACTGTCCGGCTATCGTTGTGCTCAAGGATGGCGGCACCCTTCCGCTTCTGGAAATCAGTGAAGCGGGCGAATACACACTTGATGTTGCGGGCGGTCCGTTGGCGACCCGGCTCAGCCGCGAGGAGCTTCTGGCGTTGCAGCCGGAATTCGCCTTCGGCTTCACACTTTTCTATCGCAATGACGGCGAAGAAGCGCTCATCGGCTCAGCCGATGAAATCGAGAAACGCCACTGGCTCGTTCGCGCGCTCACGCCCTATTGGCGAACCTATGTGCGCGTGGTGATCGCCGCCCTGTTCATCAACCTGATTGCGCTCGGCTCGCCGCTCTTCACCATGAACGTCTACGACCGGGTGCTGCCGAACAAGGCAATCCCCACCCTTTGGGTGCTGGCGGTCGGCATCCTGCTTGCTTATCTCTTCGACTATCTTCTGAAAACGGCACGTGCGGCCTTGATCGATCACGCAGGTCGCAGCGCTGATTTGCGGCTGTCGCAGATGATATTCGACAAGGTGTTGAATACCACTCTCGCGTCGCGGCCGCTCTCGACCGGCGAATACGCCAATCGTGTGATGCAATACGAGTTCGTGCGTGAGTTCTTCACCTCGAATACGATCGGTCTGGTGATCGATACTGCTTTCGTCTTCATCTTCCTGATCGTGATCTATCTGATCTCGGGTTGGCTCGCGATCATTCCGGCTGTTGCCCTCCTGCTGTCGGTCGCCATCGGACTGCGCGCCCAGGCCCAAATCGGCCATCGCATGGCTGCGGCATCCAATGAAGCCTCGAAGCGCCAGTCTTTGCTTGTCGAGACGATTTCAACCATCGAGACACTGAAGAGCTTGCGCGCAGAAGCGACCATGCTGCGCCGCTGGCAGGAGCTGATGAAGCATTCGAGCCGCACCAACGAAGACATCAAGCATGTCTCGACCAATGCGATCAATCTGACGGCACTCATCCAGCAGATCGTCGGCGTCCTGATCGTCATTGCCGGCACCTACGAATTTTCCGAGGGTCGGCTTGCGATGGGTGCGATCGTCGCAACCGTCATGCTGGCCAGCCGGGCAGGTGCGCCGCTTGGTCAGATTGCCATGACGCTCGCGCGCTTCCGCCAGGCAACCCTGTCCTTGCGCATTCTCGATCAGGTGATGGATCAGCCGGAGGACCGGCCGTCTTCCGTCGGTTTTGTCAATCGCGAGATCAAGGAAGGCGGCTTCTCGTTCCAGAACGTCTCGTTCAATTATCCGGGCTCCGACCATCCCGTCATCAACCAGTTCAATCTCACGGTTCAGCCGGGAGAGCGCGTCGGCATCATCGGCCGCATTGGTTCGGGCAAGACGACGCTTGGTCGCCTGCTCGACGGCTTGTTCGTGCCGACCGATGGTCGCATCCTGATCGACGGCGTCGACATCCGCCAGTATCACATGTCTGAGGTTCGATCGGCTGTCGCCGTGGCCGGCCAGTCGTCGGATCTCTTTTCCGGTACGGTCAAGGAGAACCTGCTGATCGGTCGGGCGGACGCCACGGACGAGGAACTTCTGCACGTGGCCCGAATGACCGGTGTCGAGGAATTCGTTTCCCGCCATCCGCGCGGCTTCGATATGCCGGTCGGTGAGCGCGGAACCAATCTGTCCAGCGGACAGAAGCAGGCGATGACGATTGCCCGGCTCCTGCTCACCAAGCCGAAGATCGTCTTTCTGGACGAGCCCTCGGGTGCGATGGATCTGGCCAGCGAGCGCCATCTGATCAATCGGCTGTCGAGTGCCTTTGATCGCAACACGACACTTCTCATTGCCACCCATCGCTTCACCATGCTCGATCTCGTCGATCGCCTGATCGTGCTCGACAAGGGGCGCGTGGTGGCTGACGGACCGAAGAAGACGGTCATCGAGGCGATGCAGAAAAAGGCGGTGGTGAAGCCATGAGCCGTGCGGTCGTTGATACGCCCCCGTTTTTTGCCCGCACGATCGTTTCCCTGGTCGCGCTTTTGATCGTGGTTTTTCTCGCCTGGGCAGCCTTTGCCGAGATCGATGAATTGGCGCGTGGCGAAGGCAAGGTCATCCCGGTGTCGAAGACCCAGATCGTGCAGTCTTCGGAAGCCGGTATCGTCCAGACCATTGCCGTGCAGCTGGGGCAGGTGGTGCGCAAGGGCGAACTGATCGTCCAGCTGAACAACACGACAACGGAATCCTCGCTTGGCGAAGCGAATGCCAAAGCGCGGGCGCTCGGTGCCAAGGTGGCGCGGCTGGCGCTTGAAGAGGCCGGAAAGTATGACGTCGATTTCGTCTGCCCCGAAGATGTGAAGGCGGTGGCGAGCAAGGTCTGCGACAATGAGGAAAGCCTGTTTGCCGCCAATAAGGCGAGCTACCTCAACAAGCTCGGCGTGCTGCAGGAGCGTGTGCGCCAGCGCGAAAACGAGTTGAGCGAGGCGCAGGCCAACATCGTGCGCCTGCAGCAGAATATTGAGGCGGCAACCCGGCAATATGACCTGATGAGCCCGCTGGCGAAAAAAGGACTGGTCGCGCAGACGCAGTTGCTGACGGTCGAACGCGAACTGACCGACCAGCGCGGACAGGTCGATGTCTATACCGAAAGCCTGGAGCGACTGCGTGGCGCGGTTGAGGAAGCCAAGCTGCAGGTCGATGAACTCGCCCTTCAGCTGCGTCAGCAGGCGCTCACCGAGAAGGCGCAGACGCTCGCCGAGCTGTCGGTTATCGACGAGACCATTCGCGGAGCCTCAGACCGTGTCGACCGCACGGATATCCGCTCTCCGGTAGACGGCATCGTCAATACGCTCGAAGTCAACACCATCGGCGCCTATGTCGATCCCGGGACCGTGATTGCGGGCATCGTGCCGACGGCCGATGTCCTGCTGATCGAGGCGAAAATTTCGCCCCGTGATGTCGCCTTCATCCGGCGCGGGCAGAAGGCGATCGTCAAGGTCACCGCCTATGACTTCTCGATTTTTGGTGGGCTCGAAGGCGAGGTGACCAATATTTCCGCCGACAGTATCGTGGAAAAGGAAAAGGGCGAGACTTTCTATCTTGTCCAGGTCAAAACCGACCAGTCAGAGCTGAAACGCAATGGCAAGTCCTATCCGATCATTCCTGGCATGGTGGCGTCGGTCGAGATCATGACCGGACGCAAGACCATTCTCAGCTATCTGATGAAGCCGATCAACAAGGCGCAATCCGTCGCCCTGACCGAGCGGTGAGGCATGTTGGCGCCGGACCGGACACCGCCTCAGGCTGAGAGGGTCGATCTTCCCGGCCAGACGCTGTTTCAGATCGGTGACGGGGATAGCGAGCCGAAGTTCCGGGCAATCATCGGCCGGGGTGGTGTCCGTCGCGGCATCCGTCTGGAACAGGTCTATTGGGAAGGCCTCTCCTGGCTTTTGACCGGATCGCGCCAGTCGATGGGGGATGTGGTCGAGCAGGCGGCCCAGCATGTCGGCGACAACGGCAATCTCGCTTCCATGCTGCGTGTTATTGCTTTTCGGTGGATGTGGCGCCGGCTGGCTGCGGCGGAAGCCTCATACTCGATCGAAAGCCTTGGCGTCCTGCTTCACGCCTGTCCGTCACCGGCGATCGTGCTCACCCGGGAAAAAAAGATCCAGCTCTTCAACGAGCCCTTCGTGACGATGCTGAAACAGAGGCTGTCCCTTGGCAATGTGGCGCAGATGTCGTCAGGCTTTCGCTTCGTGCTCGACACCAATGTCGAAGACGCGATCGACAATCTGGTTGCAACGCGCAAGATGATGACGACAGGCTTCATCGCCAGCTGCGCCGGCAAACAGTTGACGGGGCAGATCAACCTGGCGCTGGCCCC
The DNA here is from genome assembly GCF_003610655.1 of Rhizobium sp. AG855. Lineage (NCBI taxonomy): Bacteria > Pseudomonadati > Pseudomonadota > Alphaproteobacteria > Hyphomicrobiales > Rhizobiaceae > Rhizobium > Rhizobium sp. AG855. Next base: position 14,078 of record NZ_RAQG01000005.1, read on the forward strand.
TGTGCATTCAAAGCAGATGCTGATGGGTTACATCGTTCGCCATTGATGGCCGAGACTGGACGTCGGCCATCGTTCGCATGGTTGCCGATGCCTGTCAGAGTTCGCCGCCTTCACCGGGGGCAATGCCGTCGAAACTTGTCATCGCCAGCGCCTTGCCCTTGGTTTTTGTACCATGCAGGAAACCACGCCCGTTGGAGATCGAAAACAGCGGCATGTAGTCCGGAAGCTGTGCGTCGGTCAGCACCTGTTCGCGCATATTGTCCAGGATGTAGTGGCGACCCTGCACCTCGACCGAGAGGATCGCGTGGTAGAAATGCCGCTTGGTGTCATAGAGGATGACCACGGTCATGTCGGTCAGTGCAATGCCCTGGCTTGCAAGGACGGCCATTTTCAGCAGCGCATAATCTTCGCAGTCGCCGACGCCCAGCTTCAGGGTTTCTGATGGTGTGGCCCAGCGATCGAGCTTGCCGTGCACATCGATGTCCTTGCGGTACTGAATGCGCCGGTTGATATCGCTGTTGACGAAGTTGAGCTTGTCTCGGATCGAGGACATGCCATTCCCGGCAGCCGTCTTCTGAACCATCGCCTTGACCTGCACACAATTCTCTCCGCCGCAGGTGAGGACGGTGCCTTTGGCAATTTCAGCGAAGGTCGGAGCGGCCTTCTTCAGGGCGCCCAGCTTCTTGAAGGGAATGGCGACGGATCCGAAGACGTCTTCGGTTATCTGCCGTGGCTTGACGAGCGGCTCCTTGCTGCGCGGCATGGTGACGGCACTGGTCGTCAGGCTGCGGTCGACAAGCGAGGCGACTGCCGTGCCCGTCCAGCTGTTGTTGGTCCACACCGCTGAGGCCGCCTTCCAGCCTGCGGAGATGCCCTGTACAAGCAGCCCTCCCATGGGAACCGGCATAGGGCTCATGCCCTGAAGCATGGTGGCGCTGTTGGCGGGGAAGGATGGCACCTCGATCGACAGCGGTGTTGCCTGCACACTTGCCGACATCATCGTTGCGAGAACGAACGTCGAGACTGCGAGAATTTTCTTGTTCTTGTTGATCATCGCTTTTCTCCGATATTGCTCGAAGAATACGTTGATCAGTTCAATTATTCGTTCCGATACTTGGATTATATACTGTAAAACCCCAAGGCTATATTATCATAAAATCTTCTGGTTCCAGTCAGCGTTCCGTTAACTATGCCACGTCGCACCGCGAATGCCGGCTTTTGCACAGGATCCGGGTGAGGGGGCCGTTTACCGATCCAGATATGTGCCCAGATATGGGACAGCTCGGCTCTTGCTTTGCGGCCGTCCTATGCTTACGGTTTCCCAGGGTTTGGGAGCAAAAAGTCATCAAGAGCATGAGTGTATTGGCAACACCGGGGCGCATGTGGGCTCGTGCTGGGGCGGTGACGCTCGTCAGCCTCTTCCTTGGCGGGTGTCAGACAGATGACCTCGTGCTGAAGGACGTTGCGAAGGACGGGGGTGCCCAGGGCCAAGTCGCGTCCGATACCGGACTGTACAACCAGACGCTCGGCGCCGGCGCGACGCTTGTCGGTTATATCGGCGTGAGACGGATGGACCAGGCGAGCCGACAGGCTGACAACGAGACGCGCGACGGTGCAGCGCTCGCGGTGAATTCGCTCGGCAGTGACGTGATCAAGCTCACAATGGTGGAGACGACGGAAAAGCCCGATGCCATCGAGGCTGCCGCAAAGTCACTCGGTCTCAATGGTGCCGCCCTGATCATCACCACCGCGCGTGGCGCTGAACTGGATATCATTCAAAAGGGCCTTGCGGGCCGCCCAGTGCCGATCGTTACCCTCCAGACCAATGAAGCAACGCTACCGCCGTCCGTTTATGCCTTCGTCTCGAGCCCCGTCGACAGCCTGATCGAGGCGTCATCATTTGCGATGGCGGAGGGGGGGCGTCATGCCGTCATCCTCGCCGCATCTCCGGCCGAGAAGATCCAGGCCGAGCGCGTGGCGTCGCAGATCAAGGCCTTCGGAGGCAAGGTCGAGCCAGTGATCGAACTTGCCGGCAGCGCTATCCCGCCGAAATCGCTTGCCTCCTGGAGCAAGGCTGACATCGTCGTGCTCATGCCGGGCATCAAGTCTCCCGGTGATGTCTTGAAGAAAATCGATGCAACCAAACCGCCGGCGCCAGGACGCCGTCTGGTGGCAAGCACAACGCTCATGCCGGCGGATCTCGCCGAACCCAAGCTGACAGGCACCATCGTCTGTCGCTACGATCAGAATATCCAGGCGCGCATCGGTACGCGCTACATGCAGAGCTACGGCATGCCGGCCTCAGCCAATGCCGGTTATGGCTTCGACGCCACGGCCATGGCCATCGGGCTGGTCAGTCGCTGGGGCAATACCGCTTTTGCGCCCGAGCGCATGATGGCGCTGGAAGGCTTCTCGGGATCGCTCGGCGTTTTTCGCCTTGAAGAGGGCGGCAAGGTTCGCCGAAATTGCGATATCTTCAAGGTGTCGAAAGGCTCGTATGTGTTCTTCCAGCGTGCCCCGGCCACTCTCTGATCACCTGAGTTTGAGCTGAGACAAGTCTTCGCGCTCAGGCGTTAGATTGCGGAAAAGTTTGTCTCATCCTATTTATTGGACAAGACCAATAAATGGCAGCTGCCTAAAGGTTAGCCGCTCAAGGGGATGCGATGGAAAACTCAAACAATAGCGACGCCGTCGTGCGCCATCGGCCGGCTCTCCGGCTCCTGCATTGGCTGGTCGCAGCGCTGGTTCTGGTGACCTGGCCCCTCGGCCTGATGATCGGTTTCGTCAAGGATGATGTGAAGCTCGATTTTTATCTCGTGCATGAGAGTATCGGCTTCCTTGTCCTCTGGATCATGCTCCTGCGCATCGGCGTCAGGCTGACTGGCTCGGCGCCTCCCAGCGAAGGGTCTGCGATCGAACGCATGGCTGCCGGCAGCGTTCACGGGCTTCTCTATCTTTTCCTCGTCCTCATGCCCGTCACGGGATTTCTGGCCACCAATGCGCATGGCTTTCCGTTGCAGTGGTTCGGCCTGTTCCCGGTCTGGAGCCCGATTGGCAAGTCACCGGATATCGCCTGGACACTCTCATCTATTCACGAAACAAGCGCCTGGATCCTTTTGACCCTGTTTGCGTTGCATCTGGGTGCCGCGCTCTTCCACCATATCCTGCGTCGCGACGGCACGCTGTATCGTATTCTGTGAACGCCGGGACGACCCTCATGCGCAAGATCGACATGACCGACCATCTCTGGGCAAGGCTTCTGGCCATGCGGGGCGGTCGGACGAGCGTGACGGCCGGTGAGGAGAATGATCCGGCCCTGGCCCTCTACGGGCCGATCGCTTCGACACGGGGCGGTTTCGTGCTGGCCCAGGTCGGGCAATCGATCGACGGCCGCGTGGCGACACCTGCCGGCGACGCTCGTGACATCTCCGGACCCGATGGCATTGCCCATCTGCATCGTTGCCGTGCTCTGGTCGAGGCCGTGATCGTCGGTGTCGGAACGGTCAAGGCTGACAATCCGCGCCTGTCAGTGCGGGCCGTGAAAGGACCGAACCCCGTGCGTGTCGTGGTCGACTGTCGCGCGGAACTCACCGGGGAAGAGACGCTTTTCCACGATGGTGGTGCACCCGTGATCCTGATCCAGGCGCATGACGTGCCGACGCGGACCTATGCGGCCGATGTCATACGCGTGCGGCGGACCGAACAGGGCCTCGATCCGCAGGCGATGCTGGATGCGCTTGGGGAGCGCGGACTGTGCCGCATTCTCGTTGAAGGAGGTGCGCGCACCATCTCCCGTTTCATTGATGCCGGCCTGGTCGACCGGTTGCATGTGGCGATTGCGCCGCTGATCATCGGTTCCGGCCCGGCCGGAATAAGCCTGCCGCCGATTGCGGAACTCTCCAGCGCTCATCGACCGACTGCCAAGGTCTACAATCTCGGCAGCGACATCCTTTTCGATTGTGAATTGCGCCCGCAGATCTCGTCAGCGAGTGCGTATGGCCAGAAGGTCCGAGTGGCCGATCACGCATGAGCTGTTCTGCGCGGTAACGGCCGCCAGGCGAAAGGCAAGCCAACTTTTGAGATCGGACGCATCGATCACGCCGATCTCGCTCACCGGCTTCTCTATGCCGCGTAGCAACTCGACCTGTAGCGCTTGCTGCTCAGGGCCGAGATGCCAGGGACTTTCACCGGTCATCACCCTGTAACCCAGGGGTTCCAGCGAGTGGCGCAGATGGCCGGTCGCATCGGGTCCCAGCGCCGGACCGAAGCCCTTGTCCAGCCGTTGGTGGCGATTGAAGCTTTCGACGACCGCTCCATCGAGTGGATGGGGGACGCTCCATTGCATGACACCATCGTAATTCAGCGCCGCATAGAGCCCCGCCGCTTGCTCCGCAAGCCGGTTGACAAAGCGGCTGCAGAAATCGGCCGAACAGAGATCGAAGAGCGCTGAGGCCGTTACCACCGATACCCCGTCGAGTGGCAGGGCGGCGAGATCGTTGAGATCGTGCTGGCGCATCGTGACCATGTCCGAGGTGCCGATCCGTCTGGCCGCCTCCTGGAGAAGCTGCGGATCATAGTCGAGCAGTTGCCACCGGGTGTTTGCCGGCAGAAGAGAAGAGAGGGCGCGATAGGTCGAGCCCGTGCCGCAGCCAATGTCGAGCAGCGACGGGGTTTCCGTCTCCTCCACCAGATGACGGCGGAGGGCATCCATCAGAGGTTTTGCTCTTGCCTGACGGTCGGCGGGCTCACGAAGTGCCAGCCAGTCTTTGTCGAATCCGCTCATGTCAGTTCCTGCAAACGGCGTGATAGGATGGCAGCTGTGTCATTCCACGTTGGCAGGCGTCCGCCAGCCGCAGCTGATCCCCGGGCTTTGGCCTTGCGGGTCGTGGCCTCGGTCAGCATCTGGCGCAGTGCTCCGGCAAAGGCTTCCACGTTGTCGACGGGAACAAGCATGCCCGCATTCTCGGGAACGACCTCCGGGACGGCGCCCGTTGCGCAGGCGACGATTGGCAGGCCATGCGACAGGGCTTCCGCAAAGACCATGCCGTAACCCTCATACCGGCTGGCGAGTGCGAAGATATCGGCGCGCATCATCTCCGCGCGGCTGTCTTCGACTTCTCCGACCAGTTTTATCCGTTCCGCAAGGTCGAGCGAAGCAATGAGCGCGTCGAGCGCCGAGGCTGTTGCGGTGTCGAGTGTGCGACTGCCAACAATTCTGGCCGTCCAGGGAAGCGTTTCCACCTGCTTCAAGGCCCTGATCAGGACATCGTGGCCCTTGCGGCGTGTCAGCGTACCCACCGAAATGATCACCGGCGGTTCGTTTTTGCGGGGTGAGAGGCCGGACGGCTCGGTTCCGGGTAGCGCAACGGTCAGTGCGGTCGGCGAAACCGCATAATTCTCAACAAGCTCCCGGCCCGTCATCGGCGACGTCACGAAAACATGTCGCGCGAAGGACAGGGCCTTCCGTTCGCTTGCAGCCACCCGGAGACGCTCATCGCGTGATATGCCTGTCTCCAATGCCAGCGGATGATGAACCAGCGCAGCGATCCGAAGCCGCGTTGCATGGTCGCTGGCCCAGCCGTCGAGCACCCCGTAGGCAAGGCCGTCCACAAGCACCAATGTGTTATCCGCAAGGGCGGAGAGGCGAGCGTCCGCCGTATCCAGCACCGTTTGAGAGGGTGCCGGAAATCCGTCGCCCAGTGGCAGGAGCGTCACACTCCACCCGAGGGTTTGTAGGCCGGCGACAACCCGGCGGTCATAACCATAGCCGCCGGTGTTGATCCCGAGATCGCCGGGATAGGCGAAGGTAAGGCTAAGGCTCAAAGATCGGCCTCATACCAGCCGCGCGCGGCATGAGACTCGTGCAGGGTCACCTTCAGGCGGCAGATGCGTCCGCTTCCCGGACCGAGACGCTTGGCGGCGACGGCTTCCGAGAGTTCGTCGAAGATGTGTTTGGCAATCACCTCGGTCGTGCTCACCTTGCCCTTGAAAACGGCAAGTTCGTCGAGGTTCTGGTAGTTGAGCGGCTTCAGCACCTCTGCCAGCACCGTGGTCGCGGCTCCGATGTCGACTGCGAGCCCATCTTCATCGACGTCCTTGGTGAAGAAGGCAGCATCCACGACAAAGGTGGCGCCATGCATGCCCTGGGCTGGCCCGAAAACCGGGCGCGGCAGGCTGTGGGCGATCATGATATGGTCTCGAACTTCAACAGCAAACATAAGCTCTCTTTTCTTCAGTAGCGGATGCGATGGCAGAGTGTGTCGGGTCTCGACAGGATACGCGCATAGGCGGCGGATAGTTCAGAAAAAGGTGTCTCGCCAGAGATCAGGGCATCGAGTTTGACATCGAGCAGCAGGTCGAGGGCTTTGGCGAGGCGGCGGGCATAAGTCCAGCGTGCCCGATGAGAGGCAGGCAAGTTGCCGACCTGCGAGCTGACGAGCGACAGCCGACGCGCGTGGAAAGCGCCGCCAAGCGGAAGTGTGACCGATCGATCTCCATACCAGCTCGCCTCGACGATCCGTCCTTCCAGTCCGGCAAGACCGATGGCGGCCTCCAGCACCTGGGCCGACGCCGTCGCATTGACGATCACATCGAACTCGCCGGCAAGGTCACCGGGTGAGGAGAAGGTCAGTCCGAGCGCGGCGGCGAGGGCGGCCCTGCTGGGCTCGCGATCAATGAGAACTGTCTCGGTACCCGCGATCCTTGATGACAGATAGGCGATCAACGCTCCGACGACGCCTGCCCCGAACACGGCAACCCGATCACCAGGTTGGATCTGGGCATCCCAGACCACGTTCAACGCCGTTTCCATATTGGCGGCTAGAATGGCACGTCGGGCCGGCAGCGACGCCGGCAGGATTGTGACGCGCTCGGCGGGCACGACAAAAAAGTCCTGGTGCGGGTGGAGACAGAAAACCTCCCGCTCCATCAACTCTGGCGGACCGGCCTCAATCACGCCAACAGCAGAATATCCGTATTTGACGGGGAAGGGGAAATGCCCTTCCATGCCCGGCCCCCGCATGCGCTCGAACTCGCTCTGTGGAACGCGGCCCTCGAAGACGAGGGCTTCCGTGCCTCGGCTGATACCGCTGTAAAGCGTGCGCACCAAAACCTCTCCGGGGCGAATGGCAGGCACGGTTTCATGGCGCAGATCACACCGGCCGGCAGCCTCGATCCAAAGTGCCTGTCCCGTCCTGGATGCCGATACGCTCTGTTCATCACCTTGGCTCTTCACATGATCCTCCATGATGACCATTTATGCTCCGCGGCTCAGGAACGTATGGCCTAAATGCGCATTTGGTTCCTTGAGGACAACAGAATTTAATTTATGGCGGGACCGCAATCCGCCGACGGGGGTTCGGCGTATTGGAACCACTGTCTCAGGGAGAGTAACACCATGTCGAAGTCCAGCCAGGCCGTCTTCCAGTTCTCCACGCCGGAAATTGAGGTCGAGAGGGCCGTGTCCGAACTTCGTTACGGCCGTCCCGTGCTGCTGAATGCAGGACCGCGACGGCTTGCGACCTTTGCGCTGGATTGCGTTGCCCCCTCTGTTTACGACCAGTTCGCTGCGGCGACCGAAGACCGCCATGCTCTTCTCCTCACAGCGCCACGCGCTTCGCGATTGGGTCTGCCAACCGATGGCGACATCCTCGCCCCTCTGTCCGGCATCACCTTCGACCAGGCATCGCGTCTTGCTTATTCGCTCGGTGCAGATGCGCCCCGCTCTTGGCAGCAGGCCGATCAGCTGGCCTCCCAGTCCGCAGAACTTGCCCGCCTGGCACTTCTGCTGCCGGCGATGGTGGTCGCCGACGTCACCGACATGGCCGATCGCTTTGCCGGTTGCTGCGAACTTTCGGCAAGCCGCCTGAAGGGGGCTGATGTCGCCCGCCAGCGTTTCGACCAGGTTGTGCGCACCCGCGTCCCGTTGAAGGATTTGGGCGATGCCGACTTCGTGGTATTCCGTGGTGGCCTTGCCCAGAAGGATCAGGTTGCCATCGTCGTCGGAAAGCCCGATGTGTCGAAGACAGTCCCGATCCGGATTCACTCGTCCTGCATCACTGGCGACCTATGCGGTTCGCTGAAATGCGATTGCGGCGACCAGTTGCGCAACGGGCTGGCTCTCCTGAAGAGCGCCGGTGGTGGCGTCCTGCTTTATCTCGATCAGGAAGGTCGCGGAACGGGCATCGGTGCGAAGATGCGTGCCTATGGCTACCAGCATCTCGGCCTCGACACGATCGATGCGGATGCCGAGCTCGGTCTGCGCGAGGATCACCGTCGCTATGAAGCGGCCGTCGCCATGCTGCAGCATCTGAAGATCGACCGGGTGGCGGTCTACACCAACAATCCGACGAAGATCGAAGGCCTGCGTCTGGGTGGCATCCAAGTCGAGGCACGCGCTGCGGTGAACGGTCGCGTTACCGCCGAAAACGAGAATTACCTGCGCACAAAGACACTGAGGGCAGGCCATATGATGGATCTCGCCAGCCTCGTCGCAGCCGAGTAGACTGCGGCGTGCAACAGGGGCTGGAGCATTAGAATGGCAAGCGAGCCGGGCAGGCTGGGCGAGGGGCGGCAGAATGGGGCCGAAAGGCTTTCTGTGGCGCCGTCGCTGCTGCGCGACACGTTGATCATTCTGTCTGGCTTGCTGGCTGGAACGGCCGTTGTGGCACTGGCGCTGAGCGCATTGCGGCCGGAACTGGGCTGGGACTTCATTGCCTGGCCTGTTCTGTGCGCGGCGGTGATCTTCGCTCTGGTTCTCGGTGGCCTCTCCGGTCATCCCTTTGATCGCTTTGGCCATGCCAATCTGGTGACGGCATTCCGCGCCAGCCTCGTCAGCCTGCTTGGCGCTTGCATCTTCTGTTTCGACGACCTGGCTGCCGACCGGACTGCCTTGCTCGCTCTGGTGGGGGTCGTCCTCTTTGCGCTGACCCTTGACGGATTCGACGGCTATCTCGCCCGCCGCCAGGGCCAGGAATCGGACTTTGGTGCGCGCTTCGACATGGAGGTCGATGCCTTGCTGATCCTCATTCTCTCCGCCGCTGCCGCGCTGCTCGAAAAGGCCGGGCTCTGGGTGGTGATGATCGGTCTGATGCGGTATGCCTTCGTGCTTGCCGCACGATACGAACCCAGGCTGAACGGTCGGCTGCCGCCGTCCTTTCGTCGGAAACTCGTCTGTGTGCTGCAGATCGTGGCATTGTGCCTGCTTCTCGTGCCATTCGTCGTGCCGCCGGTCTCGACGATCGTGGCGCTCTCGGCGCTCCTGCTTCTCAGCTATTCCTTCGCCGTTGACATCCACTATCTGCTTCGTCCGCAGGTCCTCGCACCGTGAAGCAGAAGTCACTCCGCGCGACGCCGCGGCCGCAATGCTTCCGCCACCAGGATCAACAGACCTGGAGTTGCTCCCAGAAACGACAGGGCACCATAGAGCAGGCTAGCCGCCAGCCCGTCGGCCGCCGAGAAGCCGAAGAGCGGCCAAAGCGCCATGGCGGCTGCTTCACGCGTGCCCCAGCCGCCGAGCCCGACGGGAATAAGCATCGACAACAGGCACAGCGGGATGATCGTCAGGGCCGCCTGCCAGGGCAGGCTTGCGCCGATCGCGAAGGACGACAGCAGGAAGACCGCGACATAGGCCGCGACCACCACCAGGCTCACGCCCGATTGCACCAGCCAGGCATGACGGCGCAGGAAAACTTCGGCGGCGTCGTTGGACAGGTTCTGCAGCGTGGTCCGGGCCGATCCCCTAGACAGCCACCAGACGCCGAAAATCAGCAGCAGACCAGCCGAACCTATCGCGATCACCAACCATTGCATTCGCAAGGGAGATTGGCCGGCGATCAGCAAGGGCCAGAGCGGCAGACCGAGGGCGAGGATCAGGAAGAATATCGCCTGACCCGACAGGCGCTCATAGAGGATTGCTTTGGCCGGCAGCTTCCACCCACCCTCTCCGGCGAAGCGCATGCGCCAGGCCCGGATGGCATCCCCGCCCATGCCGCCGGGCAGGCTCTGATTGAGCAGGCTCGCCACGTAATATTCGCGGATGGCGCGCCCTGCGCTGATGACCTGCCCGAGCCTCGCTGCGGTAAAACGCCAGCGCAGGGCCGACAGGATGATCTGGAACTGGACGAGGCACAGACCCGCAATCACGGGGGCTGGCGATATCCGCGCGAAAGCTTGGCCGAGGGCGCCAAGATCGGTGCGCCAGAGCAAAACGACGAGAAGCCCGATCATGAGAAGCGGGGGCAGACATCTGGCACGAGGCGACACGGGGCAATCTTCTCCGGACATGGCAGCCGCCGTGCCGGGTGCCGGTCTCTGGCAGGTTCGGGCAGGTGGTGTGCATGAAACATAGGATAGCTGAAAACATTTACGAGATCCGTTCCACATCCGAGGCTCTTCCGCCCCGCTGGCGCGTCGTGGTCGGCACGCTTCTGTTCAGCCTGATCGCTTTCGGCGCCTTCACGCTTCCCGATCACCCGGATGCGTTGGGCCTCTCACCCTTTCTGCGGTTGCCGCTTGAATGGCCGTTGGGCGCCCTGGTTCTGTTGATGACAAGTGGGCGCCTGCGTCGTGTGCTGGGATTGATGGCCGCTGTTGTCGTCTTTGTCATTCTTTTCCTCAAGATCGCCGATATCGGCACGCAGGCAGCCTTCCAGAGGCCGTTCAATCCCTATCTCGACATCAAGATGATCGGCGACGGCTGGAACCTGATGTCGGGCACGTTCGGCTCGCTGGTTGCGGTGCTTGTCGCTTCCATGGCGGTCGCCGGCCTCCTGCTGCTCATGGGGCTCTTTCTCCGGTCGATGCAGTGGATGGCGCATGCGCGCGGGCTTTCCCGCGCCTTGCTGCTGCTTGCCTTTGGTGCGCTTGCCATCATCGGATCGCTGCTGCTTGCACTGGGTCGACCGGGTGTAGAACTTCATATGGCTGGTTATCTGTCCGGCCGGCTCTCGCTGGTGGTGCGTTCCATCGATGACATGCGGCTCTTCGAGGCCGAGCTTAAGCAAGGGACTGGCCCGCGCAGCGGCGAGCGCCTTTTCCAGGCCGTTGCCGGCAAGGACGTGGTTCTGATCTTCGTCGAGTCCTATGGTCGCAGCGCCGTCGACGATCCGCGTTATGCCGGCGTCACCCGACCGCGCCTGCAATCTGTCCAGGCGATGCTGGATGCCGCCGGCTTGCAGTCGGCAAGTGCGTGGGTAAGGTCACCCACGGTCGGTGGGCTGAGCTGGCTCGCCCACGGCACGCTGCTCTCCGGCCTTTGGGTCGACAGCCAGGCGCGTTATGACCGGCTGATCAGGAGCGACCAGCCGAGCCTCAACCGGCTGTTTGCGCAAGCGGGCTGGAAGACAGCCGCCATCATGCCGGCAATCACCATGGATTGGCCCGACGCGTCCTATTACGGTTACAGCCAGATCCTGCCGGCGGCCGGCCTCGGCTACCGCGGCAAACCGTTCAACTGGATCACCATGCCGGACCAGTACACGCTGGCGGCCTTCGAACGTCTTGTTCGCGGGCCGGAGCGAGAGAGCGGCAAGCCTTTCATGGCGGAAATTGCCCTGATCTCGAGCCATGCCCCCTGGACGCCGGTCGCCCGCATGATTGATTGGGATGCTGTCGGTGATGGTTCTGTGTTCAACGAGCAGGCGACAAGTGGCGATCCTCCTTCCGTCGTCTGGTCAGATCCGGACCGGGTACGCCGCCAGTACATTGCCACGATCGACTATTCGCTGGAAACGCTGGGCAGCTACATGGCCCGTTTCGGCAAGGATACCGTCTTCATCGTGCTCGGCGATCACCAGCCGGCGGCGATCGTCACGGGACCGAATGCGTCGCGTGCGGTTCCGCTGCACGTGGTGAGCGGCGATACCGATTTGATCGCCCGCTTCCGTGCCGAAGGGTTTTCGGCAGGCATGCTGCCTGCGGCCAATGCACGCGAATGGCCGATGGACGCCATGCGCCAGGTGTTGATCGATCGCTTCAGCGAGCGCTGATGGCGTGCGATGCCGCGTTACCGCTCGGCGCGACCTCGCCTCTCGAACCCAGCCGACGTTGCTCCTGACGTTTCCAGTTTCGCGGCGTGACGCCGGTCTGGCGGGTGAAGAAGCGGGAGAAATAAGCGGGGTCTGCGAAGCCGAGCCGAAACGCGACCTCCTGCACGCTGTCGGGTGTGAACAGCAGTTCGCGCTGCGCCTCCTCCAGCAAGCGTCTTGCGATCAGGTCCTGGGTGCTGAGCCCTGTCTTTGCTTTCACCACGCGGTTGAGATGGGTGGTCGAGATGCCGAGCGCATCGGCATAGAAGGAGGCCGGGCGATGCTGGCGCACCTCGCGATGCAGAAGCGCCAGCAGGGCTTCGATGCGCCGGTCGTTGTCCCCACCGATCTCCACTTCGTCCGCCTCCTGGGCTGCGATCCGGGCGGTCAGCACGAGCGCCGTTGCAAGTCCTGTTTCCATCAAGACGGACCGCCCGCTAAGGCGCGTGTTCCACTCGGCGGCCACCCTCTCCAGATTGGATCGGATGAGATCGCTTTCGGCGGTCTGCTCGGGGAGGCGGGTGATGCGGGGTTGAGACAGAAATGCGCCAATCGCGCCCGGCTCCCCTGGCCTCACCGGAAGGCGGTTGGCGAGGATGGTGAAGACAAAGCCGTCGATATCCGGAGAGAAGCGGAAACCGTGGCCGACGGATGGTGGCACCGTGAGCACGGACACAGGTTCGAAGCGCACAATCTGGTCACCATAGACAGCATCACCGGAGCCGCGCGTGATCAGCAGAATCTGGAAGAAATATTCGTGGCGATGCAGCCCGATTTCCCAATGATGCAGACTGCTTCGCGACGGAATTGTTTCGCAGTGCAACCGAAATTGAGCGGATGCGGCATCATCCTCGCCGTAGAGCTCATAGGTCGGGATGATGCTGGTTGGGCCACTGTTGCGCTTTGTCATGTTCGAATTGTGCAATAAAAGGATAGCTTCGTCCATTGTCTATGGGCCTTCCGACGGCGAAGACTTGCGCATTGCCAAGTGACGGCACGCCATCGGGAGGAACCATGCGCACCAAAGTCGCCATCATCGGATCAGGACCGTCGGGTCTGCTGCTCGGTCAGTTGCTCACCAATGCCGGCATCGACAATGTCATCGTCGACCGTGTGAGCCGTGAGCATATCCTGTCGCGCGTGCGCGCCGGTGTGCTGGAAGAGGGGGCAGTCGGCCTTCTCGACAAGGCGGGTGTCGGCGAGCGCATGCATCGCGAAGGCCTGCCGCATGACGGCTTTTCGCTGGCTTTCGACGGCCGCGACCACCGTATCGACCTCTTCGATCTGACGGGCGGAAAGCGCGTCATGGTTTATGGCCAGACGGAAGTGACGCTGGATCTGATCGAACGGCGTGAGCGTGACGGCGGCCTGACGATCTATGATGCGGCCCAGGTGACGCCTGGGGGATTTGACGGCGACCACCCTTACGTCACCTATGAAAAGGATGGGGTAAGCCACCGCATCGATTGCGATTTCATCGCCGGATGCGACGGGTTTCACGGGGCGAGCCGCAAGGCGGTCCCGGCGGACGCCATCAAGACATTCGAAAAGATCTACCCCTTCGGCTGGCTCGGGATCCTGGCGGAAGTGCCCCCGGTCAGTCACGAGCTGATCTACGCCAACCATCCGCGTGGCTTTGCTCTCTGCTCGATGCGCTCAAACACGCGCAGCCGCTATTACGTCCAGTGTTCGCTCGACGATACGGTGGACATGTGGTCAGACGACCGCTTCTGGGACGAGTTGCGTCGGCGCCTGCCGGTCCACCATGCAGACGCGCTGGTGACGGGTCCGAGCTTCGAAAAATCGATCGCGCCCCTGCGCTCTTTCGTCGCCGAGCCGATGCGCTTCGGGCGTCTCTTCCTGGTCGGCGACGCTGCTCATATCGTCCCGCCGACGGGTGCCAAGGGCCTGAACCTCGCGGCGTCTGACGTGTTCTATCTGCTCTCCGGTCTGCTTGAACACTATCAGGAAAAGAGCGAAGCCGGCATCAATGCCTATTCCGAACGCGCGTTGAGGCGGGTCTGGAAGGCGGTTCGCTTCTCCTGGTCAATGACGACGCTTCTGCATCGCTTCCCCGACACTGGCGACTTCGGGCAGAAGATACAGGAGGCCGAACTCGACTATTTGACGCAGTCCCGCGCGGCTTCAACCGCCATGGCTGAGAACTATGTCGGTTTGCCGTATTGAAATCTTGCCCTCTTGCGAAATGATAATTGTTCGCTACACTTACTAATTGATCGGAATAGGCCGGCGGTCTGGGAGAGATAAATTCCAGGCCGATCGGCAACCGGACGCAGCGGGGCAGGGGAGATGCCTGGGCGACAGCGGCGAACGGAGACTTGTAACGGCAGCTCTTCATGGGCTGCCCAACCGCTCACGGAGGAGACATTCATATGAACATGCATATTTCATTGCTGATCAACGGTGCCGAGAAGGCTGCCCATGGCGGCCGGACCTTCAACCGGATCAACCCCTTCACGCAGGAAGTGGCCACGACGGCCTCGGCCGCGAGCCTTGAGGATGCGAATGCCGCCGTCGAGGCAGCCGCTGCAGCCTTCCCCGGTTGGTCGAAGACGGGTCCTGGCGAGCGTCGCAAGATCCTCTTGAAGGCTGCCGACATCATGGAATCCAAGACCGCCGAGTTCAGCGAACTGGTCGTTGCCGAAACCGGTGCGACGGGCCATTGGGGTGCCTTCAACGTCATGGTGGCCGCCAGCATGCTGCGCGAAGCCGCCTCGATGACGACCCAGATCTCCGGCGAGGTCATTCCGTCCAACAAGCCGGGTTCGCTGTCCATGGGCATGCGCCAGGCCGTCGGTGTCTGCCTCGGCATCGCGCCGTGGAATGCACCTGTCATCCTCGGCACCCGTGCAGTTGCCATGCCGCTCGCCTGCGGCAATACGGTGATCCTGAAGGCCTCCGAGCAGTGCCCGGGCACCCATCGCCTGATCGCCCAGTGCCTCGTCGAGGCTGGCCTGCCGACCGGCGCCATCGGCGTCATCACCAATGCGCCGGAAGATGCGGCCAAGATCGTCGAAGGTCTGATCACGCATCCCTCCGTCAAGCGGGTGAATTTCACCGGCTCGACCAAGGTCGGCAAGATCATCGGCGAACTCTGCGGTCGTCACCTGAAGCCGGCGATCCTGGAACTCGGCGGCAAGGCGCCGCTCGTGATCCTCGATGACGCTGACATCGACGCGGCCGTAAACGCCGCCGCCTTTGGCGCCTTCGCCAATATGGGCCAGATCTGCATGTCGACCGAGCGCATCATCGTCGACGCCAAGATCGCGGACGAATTCGTCGAGAAGCTTGCGGCCAAGGCTTCCAAACTGCCGGCCGGCGATCCGAAGGGCCATGTCGTCCTCGGCTCGCTGATCAGCCTGGAGTCGGCCAAGAAGATGGACGACCTGATTGCCGATGCGGTTTCGAAGGGCGCCAAGCTTGTGGCTGGCGGCAAGCGCGAAGGAAGCGTCGTTGAAGCGACCCTGCTCGATGGCGTCACGTCCTCAATGCGCATGTATTCCGAAGAAAGCTTCGGTCCGGTGAAGCCGATTATCCGCGTCAATGGCGAGGAAGAAGCGATCCGCATCGCCAACGACACCGAATACGGCCTTTCCGGCGCCGTCTTCAGCCGCGACATTCGCCGCGCGCTGGCGGTTGCAGCCCGGATCGAATCCGGCATCTGCCACATCAACGGCCCGACCGTCTTCGACGAGCCGCAGATGCCGTTCGGCGGTGTGAAGGGCAGCGGCTACGGCCGCTTCGGGGGCAAGGCGGCGATTGCCGAATTCACCGAGCTGCGCTGGATCACCATCGAAGATCCGAACCAGCACTACCCCTTCTAAATCTATGCCAATCAGGCGGCCGTCCCTCACGGGGCGGCCGTTTCAGTTTTGAGGTGCCCCCGCAACACGGAGCCGTCACCTTCTGCCGAAATCAGGTGTCCGATGACGCGTCGCTGTAGATGCGCTTCAAAGCTGCGATGAGATCCTGCAACTCCTTCGGCGAAAAGCGTCCGGTGAAGCGGGCCTCGTGTTGGTTCTGGATGTCGCGGGCCTTTGTCAGCATCGTCGCGCCTTCCCCTGTGAGGGTCAGTTCCTGACGGCGCCGATCCACTGAGGATGGTTGCCTCGCAACCAGATTGCGCCCCTCAAGCCGGTTGACCAGCGCCATCATCGTCGCCCTGTCCATGCTCAGCTGGTTGGCGATGTCGATCTGGCTGACTTTGGGATTGGCTGCCACCAGTTCGAGCACTGCGAACTGCTTCTGCGTCAGGCCGAGATCGCCCATTGCCGCGGTGTAATCCTGGTAGATCGCGACGTTGGCCATGCGCAGGTGAAAGCCGAGGATGTCATCAAGCCGGCCGGTCCGCAGGGGGCTGCCCAGTTCGAAACCCTCATCGTCGTTCGCCGGCCTCAGGTCCTTGTGCGTCGTCATTGTTTCTCTTCTGCTTGTGCGCCGATCACTGTAGCCATCATTCATGATCACTATCGCATGCAACAGTCAAATCCCTGTTGCCAAAAGACACCGTAGATAGTAAGTGTAGCATACAAATGCCGAGGAGGCCTCGATGAGGCGGCATGGAGGAGAACGAGCATGCAGCATGCTTTGCTGTCGACCAGCCAGGGATCAGGTGCAGTGGGTCTGGAAACGGATGATCCGCTGATCTATCGCGCGAAGACTGGCCCCAACCGGCCTGCGGTCTTTGAGGTGGCATCCGGCCGTAGCTACAGCTATGGCGAACTGAACCTTGTCGTTGGTCGCATTGCAGCGTTTCTGGCTGCTCGGGCTGAAGATACCGCGACCACCCGCATTGCCTTTCTCGGCCGCAATTCGATCGCCCAGATCAGCACCTGTCTTGCATGCCAAAGGGCAGGGTTTGTCTTTGTGCCGCTGAACTGGCGGCTTGGAGCCTCCGAGCTGAAGCGGATCATCGATGACTGCCAGCCGTCGCTCATTGTGCATGATGCGGAGTTTGCAGACGCGCTCGCCGGCATGACCGATCTCAGCGTGCCGACCTTGCCTGCGGAGGGAGCTGACGGTTTGTGGGAACTGGCGGTTCAGGTCCAGCCTCTTGCGCCGCTTGCCTTCGAGGCGGATCGGCCTTGCATCATGCTCTACACGTCCGGCACGACCGGTGCCCCCAAGGGCGTCGTCATCACCCGGCGCAACGCCTTTGCCTCGGCCATCAACTTTTCTATGGTCGGAGAGGTGACGGCAAGCAGCGTCGCGCTTTGCGATCTGCCTTTCTTTCACACCATCGGTCTCGTTGCGATCGGCCGGACGACCCTGATGATGGGTGGGCGGCTGGTCATTTCCGACCGCTTCATGCCGGACCGCACGCTTGCCACGCTCGGCGATCCCGCGCTCGGTGTCACCCATTATTTCGCCGTACCGCAGATGGCAGCGGCCTTGCGCGCGGCGCCCGGCTGGAACCCGGCTGCATTGAAAGCCTTGCAGGCCATCTTCATCGGCGGCGCACCGCTGTCACCAGTCTTGATCGAGACCTTCCTCGAAGATGGCATCCCGCTCGTCAACGGCTATGGCATGAGCGAGGCCGGAACTGCCATCCACATGCCGCTCGATCGCGAGATGGTCGCCCGTTATCCCGGCAGCGTCGGCTTCGCGGCTCCCTTGCTGGAGGTAAAGCTCGTCGACGAGAACGGCGAAGAGGTGGCCGATGGCGAAATTGGAGAGATCTGGTTGCGTGGCCCCTCGGTGACGCCAGGCTACTGGAACAAGCCGGAGGAGACGGCATCCGCCTTTACCGATGGCTGGTATCGGTCCGGCGATCTCGGCCGGCGGGCTGAGGGCGGCGTGATCCACGTGCCGGACCGCCTGAAGGATATGTATATTTCAGGCGGGGAGAACGTCTTTCCAGCGGAAGTCGAGGCCGTGATCGGTGCGCATCGCAAGGTTCGGGAGGTTGCCGTGATCGGTATTGCCGATCCGAAATGGGGCGAATGCGGTATCGCATTCATCGTACCGCATGACGAGCATCCAAGCGCGGAAGAGATCCTCGCCCACTGCGCGGAGCGGCTCGCGTCCTACAAGCGGCCCGCCCGAATCGTCTTTATCGAAGCCATTCCCCGCACAGCCTCTGGCAAGGCGCAGAAACACATTCTGCGCCAGACCCATCTGCCGTCCTGATAACCGCAGGGCCAGCGAGGCCCGAGACATCTATTGCAAGGAGCATGATCCATGAGCGAAGTTGAACAAACCTCCGCGAGCCCTGTTGTCGTCGAATTCGACAATGGAATCGCTTTCGTTACGCTGAACCGTCCGGAAAAGCGCAATGCGATGAACCCGGCCCTGAACATCCGCATGATGGAAGTGCTGGACGAACTCGAGGCTGACGATCGCTGCGGTGTTCTGGTCCTGCGCGGTGCCGGCCAGTCCTGGTCTGCCGGCATGGATCTGAAGGAATATTTCCGTGAAAACGACGGCAAGGGCCGCGCGGCCGTCCTGAAGAGCCGCCGTCAGTCCGGCGGCTGGTGGAACCGTCTGATGTATTTCGAAAAGCCGACCATCGCCATGGTCAACGGCTGGTGCTTCGGCGGTGCATTCACGCCTCTGGTTGCCTGCGATCTGGCGATCGCGGCTGATGAAGCAACCTTCGGCCTTTCGGAAATCAACTGGGGCATTCTGCCGGGCGGCAATGTCACGCGCGCTGTCGCCGAGGTGATGAACCATCGCGACTCGCTCTACTACATCATGACGGGTGAGAATTTCGGCGGCCAGAAGGCGCGCGACATGGGTCTCGTCAACGAATCCGTGCCGCTTGCCGATCTCGAAACCCGGGTTCGCGCCATCTGCGCCAGTCTGCTCGAGAAGAACCCGGTGGTTCTGAAGGCCGCCAAGGACACCTTCAAGCGGGTGCGCAACATGCCCTGGGAGCAGGCGGACGATTATATCTACGCCAAGCTCGAACAGATGCTGTTCCTCGACAAGAGCAACGGCCGCGCCGAGGGCCTGAAGCAGTTCCTCGATGACAAGACCTACCGCCCGGGTCTCGGCGCCTACAAGCGCTAAGAGCCAGCCGAACCCTGACCATCTTGGCCAGGTCTCTTGAAGGGACCTGGCCATCTCTTTGCTGAGCAACCGGAACGAAAACCGTCTGGGAGCATTGTTAAGATAAGCGGATCGTTAAGCAGCCCGAAACGGACTTCCCCGGCATTTGACCGGATAGCAACTTGAAGGCCGCGCGTAACCGCCACAGAAGGAGATTGATCATGGGTTCTACAGCCGACAAGATCGCCGGTAAGGCGAATGAGCTGACGGGCAAGGCAAAGCAGGCCGTTGGCGATGCGACCGACAACCGCAGCCTTCAGGCCAAGGGCGTAGCCCAGGAAGCCAAGGGCGATGCCCAGCAGGCCAAGGGTCATGCCAAGGATGCCGTGAAGAACGTCATCGACAAGGTTTGACACTTTTTGTGTCACCATACCTTTAGGCCCGCCATTGTGCGGGCCTTTCGGTTTTTGAGCGGTGCTTGGGACGACGGATCGACACAGACCGTCCCTCTGATGATCCGTCTGAGACGGGAACGAAGCCGAAGCGCCTCATTCCCGTTTTTCGTTTCAGATGTAGACTGCAGCAAGACCGCCATCGATCGGCAGGTTGATGCCTGCTACCCAGCGCGCGTCGTCCGAGCACAGGAACAGGACCGGGCCTGCAATCTCGTCGGCGAGTGCCGGACGCTTCATCTTGTGGGCATCGGCTTGAACGCGCTCCTGGCCGAGCATGGTGACGAAGTCGCCGAGGATCGGGGTGAAGACGGGACCCGGAGCGACGGAGTTCATGCGGATGTCGCGTTCCATGAACAGCGAATGGCTCCGCTTCATCGTCCAGACGATCAGCGCTTCCTTGAAATACTGGTAGCAGGTGTCCTGGGCGACCGGATTGGCGGCGAGCCAATCATGCCCCGCAGCGAAGCTGTCTGTCGCGGCGAGCTGCTTGTGAAGCTCGACACGGTGGGGCCATTCGGCCCCCAGGATCGAGGCAAAGTTGACGATCGACGACCCCTTCGGCATGCGATCGAGAAGCGCTTCGGTGAGATGGCGCAGGCCGAGATAATTGACTCTTGCGACCAGGTGCTTGTCCGCCGTGCCGGGCACGCCTGCGGCGTTGACCAAGGCGTCGATGCGGGTGGGAAACTGCGCCAGAGATGCATCGATCGCAGCCGGATCCGAGAGGTCGAGCTTGATGAAGCCGTCGAGCGTCAGCAGCGCGTCATTGCGGTCGACGCCAATGACGGTTGCACCGCGAAAGCGGGCGAGACGGGCGACTTCGCCGCCGATGCCGGAGGAGACGCCGGTGATGACAATTGTCTTTCCTGAAAGTGTCATGGTCGTGGTTCCTGGAATTGTGTGAGATCAGCACCGTTCGCCAGACGACGAACGCTGCGCTGATGCGATGGACTTCGTGCCGGGTCAGAAGGGGTAAGGGGTTGCCGCGTTCTTCACGGAGACCCATTGCCACTGGGTGAACTCCTCGATGTCAGCGGGGCCGCCAACCCGGGTACCGTTGCCGGACTTGCCCCGCCCGCCAAAGGGAGCATAGGGGCCACCGTTTATGGTCTGGTCGTTGATATGCAACTGACCGACATTCAACTGGTCGCCGAGTGCCATGGCCCTGCCAAGATCGGCAGAGATCACCCCGGCGGCCAGGCCGTAGTCGGAATGGTTGGCAAGAGCCACGGCTTCGTCGTCGGTCTTGAAGGACGTGATGCAGGCAACAGGGCCGAAGATTTCTTCCTCGAAGGCGAGCATGCCCGGCTTGACGCCGGAGAGGACGGTCGCCGTATAGAAGCGGCCATCATGCGTGCCGCCGGCGAGCAGTTTTGCCCCCTTGGCTACAGCGTCATCAACGATCTTCTGGATTGTTTCGACCTGCGCATCGGAAATGATCGGGCCGAGCGCCACCTGCTGTGTGGATGGATCGCCTGCCGGCAGATGCTGCGCCTTGGCGACGAGCCGGTCCGTCAGGCCCTGCTCGATCTTCTCGTTGACCAGGATCAGGCCGGTCGCCATGCAGATCTGCCCCTGGTGCAGGAAAGCGCCCCAGGCGGCGTTGGAGGCGGCGATGTCGAGATCGGCATCGTCGAGAATGACGAGTGCATTCTTGCCACCGAGCTCGAGCTGGACCCGTTTCAGATTGCGGCCACAGACCTCGCCAACCTTGGCGCCGCCCCGGGCCGACCCTGTGAACGAGACCATGGCGATGTTGGGATCGCTGCACAAAGCCTCACCAGCTTCAGCCCCGCCGGGCACGACATGCAGCACGCCCTTCGGCAGGCCCGCCTCTTCGAAGATGCGGGCGATGATGATGCCGCCGGAGATCGGTGTGCGCGGATCGGGCTTGTGAACCACCGTATTGCCAAGCGCGATGGCAGCAGCGATGGAGCGGACCGAGAGGACCAGCGGGAAGTTGAACGGCGAGATGACGCCGACCACGCCATGCGGCACGCGACGGGCGTAATTGGTGCGGTCATCCATACCGGGCAGGAACATCCCGCTCGGCTGCATCGCAAGCGAAGCGGCATGGCGGATAAACAATGCGCCGTGCTCGATCTCGATCATCGCCTTCGCATGGATCGAGCCTGATTCCTGCATGATCCAGCTGGCGAGTTCCGCGCCATTCTGCTCCAGCAGGTCTGCGGCCCGGTTGAGGATCGCGGCCCGCGTCGATGGCTGCGTCTTGGCCCAGGCTGATTGGGCAGCGCGCGCTTGGGCCGCGGCGCGCTGAACATCGGCCACGCCGCAAAAGCCGACGGCAGCGAGCACATTACCATTGGCCGGATCGGTGACGTTGATTGTACCGCCCAGTGCCTCCTGCCATTCGGAAATATAGGCCATCCCGCCCCAGCGACCGGTGTCGAGAAATTTAGGTGCATGCATGTTCATCGGCTCGGGCCTCCAATCCCGTCTGGTCTGGGAGGTCGCAGTCACAGCTTCGCCGTTGCGAGGCAGGCTGCTGCCAGCCGCTCACCCGATCAGTCCGTGATGCGTCATCCTCCTTGCCGCCTCCTCAAGCGGCTCGAAGATTAGGATCGCAAGGCGCGTGCCAAATCGGAGTGTGAGATGACGCTGACGTGGGAAATCCGGCTTTCCCTTTGTACCGGCTATCGTTTTTGCGCATCGTCAAGCATTGAAGCGATTAGCAGCATCTATTGCGATTTTCATCAAAAAATGAAACTCTGCTGAATATTGCGGAATTGATGAAAGTCTTCCATGCCGAAAGACCGCGCTCCAACTCTCGTGTCATTGGCTGATGTGTCGAAGTCGACCGGCAAGATGCTCTCCAAGGGGGCCTTCAGCGAACTGGACACCGGTGCCTCGCCGACGCTTTCGGAGCTGACCGAGGCGCTGCATTTTTCATTGGGAGACGGCCGGATCTGGCTCAACGACCAGCGTATGGTCCTGATGCAGAGCAAGGTCCTCGGTCGGCTGAGGCAGGAGATCATCGAAGCCTTCGGCATGGAGGTGGCCAAGGGCATTTTCATGCGGGTCGGCTATATGCAGGGGGTACGTGACGCGGAACTGATCCAGAAGCGGTTTCCGAACCAGGACCTCACCCACGCGCTTGCTGCCGGCCCGCGTGTCCATACGCTCGAAGGGTTTGTGAAGGTCGTCACCAAGCAGTTCGAATTCGACAGCGACAAGGGCACCTATTTCGGCGAATTCTACTGGCATGACTCCTCAGAGGCTGGCGAGCATGTCGCCCATCATGGCCTGGCGCAGGAGCCGGTGTGCTGGATGCAGACGGGCTATCCAAGCGGCTATACCAGCACGCTGTTCGGCCGGCCGGTGATCTTCCGCGAAATCGAATGCAGCGCCATGGGAGCGCCGCGCTGTTATGTCGTCGGTCAGAATGCCGAAGAATGGGGTGAAGATGCGCCGGAGCGCGCCTATCTGGGGCTCGAATGGCCAAGATCGAGCACCATCCGCCGCCCTTCGGCGGCAAAGGCGCGCGTTGCAACGCCCGAGCCAGTCGCGGACGACAGCAACACGCCGCGCGATCCGGTGGTTGGCGTATCCGCAAGCTTTCTGCGCGCAAGGCTGATGGTCGAGAAGGTCGCCGATACCGAGGCGACGGTCCTTCTTGTCGGCGAATCGGGTGTCGGCAAGGAGCTCTTTTCGCAGCAGTTGCATCGCTTGAGTTCGCGCGCCGGCGGCCCCTTTGTGGCCCTCAACTGTGCGGCGATCCCCGATACGCTGGTCGAATCGGAACTCTTCGGGGTCGAAAAAGGAGCTTATACCGGAGCCGTCGCCTCGCGACCGGGCTATTTCGAACGCGCGGCTGGCGGGACGCTGTTCCTCGACGAGATCGCTTCGCTGGCCTATGCAGCCCAAGGCAAGCTTTTGCGCGCCATTCAGGAGCGGGTCATCGAACGGGTCGGTGGCTCAAAGAGCGTGCCCGCCGATGTCAGGGTCATTGCCGCGTCGAATGTCGATCTCGCCGACGAGGTGCGGGCGGGGCGCTTCCGCCAGGACCTGTATTTCCGCCTCTGCGTCTTTCCGATTTCCATTCCATCGCTTCGGGAACGGCGAGACGACATTCCGCTTCTTGTCGATCATTTCCTGCGGCTGTTTCGCGAGCGCCATCGCCGGGAGGTGGTTGGCCTCACGCGGCGGGCGATGGATGCGCTGCTGGCTTATGATTTTCCCGGCAATATCCGCGAATTGCAGAACCTGATCGAACGCGGGGTGATCTTCGCCGATGCCGGCGGCTGGATCGATGTCCATCATCTCTTCACGGCCGGAGAGGTCACGTCGCCCTTCTCTCCGTCGCTGACCGCTGAAGGGCGGTTGTCGATTCCGACAAGTGTCTCAGCCGCAATTCGGGCCTCTGCCGGAACAAGTACGCTGCGGTCTGCCCAGGAACTCGCAGCAGCAGAGGTGGATCTCTATCGAAGCGCCCTGGACCAGGCGGGCGGCAATGTCTCGGCCGCCGCAAGAGCGCTGGGACTTTCGCGCGCCAAGCTTGAATATCGTCTGCGCAAGTTCGGGCTGCTTGAGGAGAACAGCCGCGAATGAGTGAGGGCGCTGACGACGTCAGAGCCCGCGCTCACCTGCATAGAGGCCGACGGCATCGCATCCCCTATGCTTCGTAGCGGGCAATCTCCGTTCCAGCTGATGCATAGGCGCCAGCCGCAGCCGTGAAGCGCACATGCCCCGCCCTGGTCGCCGTGACCTGGGTTTCCATCTTCATCGCTTCCATGACGGCGATCAGATCACCGACCTCGACCATCGCTCCGTCTTCTACCTTGAAGGCCTGCAGGGTGCCGGCAATCGGGGCCGTGATGCTGTCCTTGTCCTCTGCCTTCACAGGGGTGGTTGCTGCATTGCCGGCACCCAGTCCGCCAAGGCCGGCGAGAAGTGCTGCAGGTATGCCGAGTGCATGCCGTTTGCCGTCGATCTCGACATGGGTGCGGATAAGGCCATCCTCCGCCGTCGGTTCGGGCCGTGCCAGCGCGTCCAGAGCGCCGGCAAAATCGGTCTCGATCCAGCGGGTATGCACCTTGAACCCGTCTTCACCGGTAAAGTCCGCGTGTTCCAGAACGGCGCGATCGAACGGCAGAACCGTGGCCACACCCTCGATCCGGAATTCCTTCAACGCCCGGCGGGCGCGGACAATCGCCTGTTCACGGGTCGCACCTGTGACAATCAGCTTGGCCATCAGAGAATCGAAGGTGCCGGGCACGGTCGAGCCCGAAACGACGCCGGTGTCGAGCCGGATGCCGGGACCGGAAGGCGCATCGAACAGGGTGATCTCACCCGGGGTCGGCAGGAAGCCGCGACCGGGATCCTCGGCATTGATGCGGAATTCGATCGAATGGCCGCGTGGGGCAGGCGTTTCCGTTACCTCCAGCGCCTTGCCTTCGGCAATGCGGAACTGCTCGATCACGAGGTCGATGCCGGTTGTCTCTTCGGTCACCGGATGCTCCACCTGCAGGCGGGTATTGACCTCGAGGAAGGAGATCGTGCCGTCGACACCGAGCAGGAATTCCACCGTGCCGGCACCTGAATAGCCGGCCGCCGCACAGATGCGCTTGGCTGCATCATGGATCTGATGGCGCTGGGTGTCGGTCAGGAACGGGGCCGGTGCCTCCTCAACGAGCTTCTGGTTGCGCCGCTGCAGCGAGCAGTCGCGGGTGCCGAGCACCAGCACATTGCCGTGTTTGTCGGCCAGCACCTGTGCCTCGATATGGCGCGGGCGGTCGAGGAACCGTTCGAGGAAACATTCACCACGGCCGAACGCGACTTTCGCCTCGCGCACGGCGGATTCGTACAGCTCGGCGATCTCTTCCATCTTCCAGGCAACCTTCAGACCCCGTCCGCCGCCGCCATGGGCTGCCTTGATGGCCACCGGGAGACCATGGGCCTCAGCAAAGGCGATGACTTCGGCTGCCGTCTCGACCGGCCCGTCGCTGCCGGCCACGAGCGGCGCGCCGACGCTGGTTGCAATCCGTCGCGCCTCGACCTTGTCGCCGAGCGCTTCTATCACATGCGGGTCCGGGCCGATCCAGGCGAGGCCCGCTTCTTGCACGGCGCGGGCAAACTCGGCACGCTCGGAGAGAAAGCCATAGCCGGGGTGGACGGCATCCGCCCCGGATCGCTCCGCGATCGCGATCAATTTGTCGATGTCGAGATAGGTCTCGGCTGGGCGGCTACCATCCAGCCCATAGGCTTCGTCGGCAAGCTGGACGAAGAGCGCATCCATGTCCGGATCGGCATAGACGGCCACCGATTTGAGGCCATGGTCGCGGCAGGCGCGAATGATGCGCACGGCGATTTCGCCGCGGTTGGCGATCAGCACTTTCTTCATCGGGGTCTCCTCACTGTTTTCTTGGCGCACGTCACATCCGATTCTCGCGGATCAGCCCCTGGCGGGCTTGATCTCGGCGAAGATAGTCACGGGCCGGAACTGGATTTTGGCATTGACCGGGATCTGCCCGGCAAGATCGAGATGGTATTCGGCAACCGTGCCGATCACAGGGTAACCGCCAGTCAAGGGATGGTCGGCGAGGAACAGCACCGGCTGGCCGCTATGCGGCACCTGGATCGCACCGGTCGCCGTGCCTTCGCTCGGCAACTCGGCCTTGTCCTTGCGCTCCAGTGGTTCGGGGCCCTCGATGCGGACGCCGACGCGGTTGGACTGGGGGGTCACGGTGTAGAGCTGCGCACTCAGCGTCGCGATGCCATGCTCCGTGAACCAGTCGCTGCGCGGCCCCATGATCACGTCGAGCGTGACGGTCTCACCTGCTGCGGGACAGTCGAAGGCGGGGGCCTCATCGAGCGACACTGGGGCCAGACCCTGGCGCTCTCCGATGCGCAGCTCCGTGCCCGCAACGACCGGGTCAGGTCCAACGACGGCCAGCGTATCGGTGGAGGCGCTGCCGAGAACCGGCGTGACCTCGAGCCCACCTCGGAAGGCGAGATAGCTGCGGGCACCCTTGGCCGCAAAGCCGAGGGTCACCACATCGCCCGCTTCAAGCGAGATCGGGCGATAGGTTTCGGCTTTGATCCCGCGGCCTTTGGCGTCGCGGATGGTGATCGGGCAGGGGGCACCGGTCAGCGCCATGACGGCCCGGCCGGAGACTTCGAAGGAGAAGCCGCCGAGCGTGATTTCGAGAGCCGGCGTGGAGACGGGATTGCCGACGGCACGGTTGGCCGCCTTGAAGGCGCCCTGGTCGAGCGCGCCGGATGCCGACACGCCCTGGCCGGTCTGGCCGAAGCGACCGAGATCCTGGAAGAGAGCAGGCATCGGGGCAGCCAGTACGGTGACCGAGACGGCGCCGGAGGCCGGATCACCGGCGAGAACCGTCTCCGGCGCTGACGTCTCCGGGGTCGCCACCACGGCGCGACGCGCCAGATCAACGAAGCGAACGCGGTAGCCGGGCTGAAACAGCGCTGGCGGATCGCGGGTGAGGTCCCACATCTTCACTGGCGTGGTGCCGATAATCTGCCAGCCGCCGGGACTGTTCTGCGGATAGACGCCGGAAAAGGCGCCGGCCAGCGCCACCGAGCCTGCCGGGATTTTCGTGCGCGGGCTTTGCCGGCGCGGCACCTGGAGGAGAGGATCACCGCCGACGAGATAGCCGAAGCCGGGGGCAAAGCCACAAAAAGCAACGGTGAAGGTGCTTTCGGTGTGGCGGCGGATGACCTCCTCGACCGAAAGGCCCGTCAGTTCGGCGACGTCAGCCAGGTCCTCGCCGTCATACTGCACCGGGATCTCGACCAGCATGTCCGAGGGCGCGATGCGAGCCGAGAGGTCGCGCCCAGCGATATCCGCGGCAAGACGTTCGGCTGACAGCCGATCCGGTCGGAAGCGTATCATCAGCGTGCGCGCCGCCGGCACCATGTCCTCGATGCCATCGACCGGATCGGCCTCCAGCGATGCAAACAGCGCCAGCGTCTCGTCGAGATCGGTGAGTTCGACAAGCAGGACGGTCAGGCTGACGGGCAGGAAACGCATGGGCACCTCAGGCGTGATAGGCGGAATCGGGAATATCAGTGATGAACATGTGGCCCGGTGCATGGGTGATGGCAAAGGGCACGCCCGATGCCATGACGGCGGCCTGGGGTGTCACGCCGCAGGCCCAGAAGACCGGCACTTCGCCGGGCTCGATCCGGACGGGATCGCCAAACTCAGGTTTTGCAAGATCTGCGATGCCGAGCTCTTCCGGTGCGCCGACATGCACGGGTGCGCCATGGACAGCCGGAAACCGGCCGGAAATGGTTGCGGCATCCGCCACGCGGGATGCCGGGATCGGCCGCATCGAGACGACCATGTTGCCGTGCAGCCGGCCCGCCGGTCGGCAGGGGCGGTTGGTCAGGTACATGGGCACATTGGACTTGTCGGTGATATGGCGGATTTCGATGCCGGCTTCCACCATCGGCGTCTCGAAGGTGAAGCTGCAACCGATCAGGAAACTGACGAGATCCGGGTGTTCGGCCCACGCTTTGGTCGCATCCGGTGTTTCCTCGGCAAGCTGGCCATCGCGCCAGATCCGGTACAGCGGAAGATCTTTTCGCAGATCGGCGCCCGGCGCCAGAAGTGTGGCATGCGAACCGGGATCGGAGACGTCGAGCACGGGGCAGGCCTTCGGATTGCGCTGCGCATAAAGCAGAAAATCGAAGGCCCAGTCACGGGGAAGCACGATCATATTGGCCTGGGTGAAACCCGGCGCCACGCCCGACGTTGGGGCAACCTCGCCGGCACGATAGCTTTCGCGGGCAAGGCGGGCCGGTGTGGCGTCGACATGACGGAGGTGGTCGAGTGCGATCATGACTATGCTCCAGACGATGTTCGGGCGATGGTGTCAGGCTTTCAGGAAGGAGCGGACCGCGATTCCATCGGTCTCGAAAGCGCGGCGGATTTCGCGGGCAATGGCAACGGCGCCTGGGCTATCGCCATGCACGCAGATCGATTGCGCATCGACCTTGATGGTCGACCCATCGATTGCCTCCAGCGTGCCTTCGCGGGCGAGCTGCAGCATGCGTCGGGCAATGAGGTCAGGATCATGCAGAACGGACCCGGCCTCGCGGCGCGAGACCAGTTCTCCTTCAGGCGTATAGGCCCGGTCGGCAAAGGCTTCCGCGACGGTTTTTAGACCGGATTTTTGTGCAAGCGCGAGGATCGGGGCGCCGGCAAGGCCCATCAGCACCAGGTTTGGATCGATGGCCTTTATGCCGTCGATGACGGCCTGGCCCTGCTTCGGATCATGGGCGATGCGGTTGTAGAGCGCGCCATGCGGCTTGACATAGCCGACGGTGACGCCGGCGGCAGCCGCCACGCCCTTGATCGCGCCGATCTGGTAGATGACGTCGGCGGTGAGTTCCGCCGAGGTCACATCCATGTCGCGCCGGCCGAAGCCGACGCGATCGGGATAGGAGACATGCGCACCAATCGAGACACCCTGTTTGGCCGCCGCTTGCACGGTCTTCAGGATGCCGAGCGGATCGCCGGCATGAAAACCGCAGGCGACATTGGCGCTGGAGACGATCGAAAGCATGGCTTCGTCGTCGCCCATGGCCCACGCGCCGTAGCTCTCGCCAAGGTCGCTGTTGAGATCGATGGCAGTCATGTCTTCCTCCCTCGTTTGGGTTAGCCTTGCCGATCAGGCGCCGGTCAGAAGGGCAAAGATCGGACCGATCGACTTGTAGCCCATGTACCAGGTCAGCGCACAAGTAAGCACCCCGAGCACCAGCAGCCAGCGCGGGTACCGATAGCCACCCATCAGGTCAGAGCGCGCCCAGGCGGCATAGATGAAGATCGAGAGGCCGATCGGAAGGATGAGACCGTTGAGGCCACCAACGAAGACCAGCATCTGAGCCGGCGGGGTGGTGATGACGACGTAGAAGAACAGCGAGACGGCGATGAAAATCACGGTCGCGATGTTGCGGGCGCGTTCGCTGATGTCCTGCTTGAACACGGTGATGAAGGACACAGAGGTATAGGCGGCCCCGATCACCGAGGTGATGGCGGCGAACCAGAGCACGGCGCCGAAGATGCGATAGCCAACGTCGCCTGCGGCTGCCTGGAAGGCCTGGGCGGCCGGGTTTGCACCCTTGCCCGAGATATCGATGACAACACCGGAGGCGACCACGCCGAGGATGGCGAGGAAGAGCACGTAGCGCATCAGGCCGGTCACCGCGATGCCGGTCAGCGCCGCGCGGTTGACGGCACCGAGGTTTTCGATGCCGACGGTGCCCTTGTCGAGCAGGCGATGGGCGCCGGAATAGGTGATGTAGCCTCCGACCGTGCCGCCGACGATGGTGGTGATCGTGGCGAAATCGATGGTGGAAGGCAGGAAGGTCTGGAACAGGGCGTCACCGACCGGCGGCTGCGAGACGATCGCCACATAAAACGTCAGCAGGATCATCGCGATACCGGCAACGACGATCAGGCGGTCTACGGCCAAGCCAGCGCGTTTGGAGGTGAAGATGCCGATTGCGATCAGGGCGCTGATCGCGCCGCCCCATTTGGGGTCCATGCCCAGCATGGCATTGAGGCCGAGACCTGAGCCACCGATATTGCCGATGTTGAAGAACAGCCCGCCGATGATCACGAGCACGGCGAGGACATAACCTGTGCCGGGGATCGCGGCATTGGCTATGTCGGATGCCCGCATCTTCGTCAGCGTCACGATCCTCCAGATGTTCAGCTGGACGACGAAGTCGATCAGGATCGAGGCGAGGATGGCAAAGGCGAAGGCTGAGCCGAGTTTCGTCGTGAAGGTTGCGGTCTGCGTGATGAAGCCTGGTCCAATGGCGGACGTCGCCATCAGGAAGATGGCGGCGACGAGAGCCGCTCGTCGCGATTTGACGGACATGCCGCCCGGTCCGGCGCTCACCGGCGCTGTCGAATTCTGTTCCATGTTACCCTCTCCGTGGATCTTGCACCGGTTGCTCCGGCAGACTTGATGATCGACTGGCCTCAGCGTCGCCGCGTTTCACAATTCTGTCAAGATTGTTCAACGATAATTCTTTATCGTTCTACTATAGTGATGAAATGTTGAGCAAAATGTCGGAATTCTGGACGCCTTCGACCTTGTTTCGGACATTTTTTGATCCTGTCACGCCCTGCAGTTGCCGCCAGTCGGGCTTTGGACAATAAGGCAGACGCGCCTTTTGACATTTGATGCGTTGGCAGGGCGGCGCAGAACACAGCTTGTCGGAACGCCTGGCGGGCGGCGATCGACAGGGGCCTGGGCAACGGCCGGAATGGGAACAGGAATGGCAGAAGCGGACACGACGGCGGCACTTGCGCCGAGACTTGCGGAGGAGATTCGCGACAAGCTGATCCGCGGCGAGTTGAAGCCGGGTCAGCGGCTGTCGGAGGCGGCGCTGAGCGCCGACCTCGACGTGTCGCGCAATTCACTGCGCGAGGCCTTCCGTTTGCTCACCAAGGAAGGCCTGCTGCGTCACGAGCCCAATCGCGGGGTTTTTGTCGCCACGCCGAGCATGGCCTCGATCATCGACATCTACCGCGTGCGCCGCATCATCGAGTGCCGGGCGCTGGCGGATGCCTATCCCAATCATCCGGCTGCCATGCGCATGCGGGCCGCCGTGGACCGGGCCCGCATCGCACGACAGGCAGGAGACTGGGGGACTGTCGGCAGCGAGAACATGAAGTTCCATTCGGCTATCGTCGAGCTTGCAGACAGCAGCCGACTGAGTGCCTTTTATGCCCAGATCGCCGCAGAACTGCGCTTGAGCTTCGGACTGCTCGATGATCCGGAATTGCTGCACGCACCCTATGTCGAACTCAACGCGTCGATCCTCGATCTATTGGAAACCGGGCATCCGAAAGAGGCGGCGGCGGCGCTTGAAGCCTATCTTGCCCAGTCTGAGCGGACCGTCCTCGCGGCTTTTTCCCGCATGGCGACCTGAAGGTACTTAAGGGCGCAACTGCGTCTCGAGCATCGCGTTTACGTCCGCTATGTCGCTGGAGATCCGGATTCCGCCATGGTTGCGGCTTCCTTGAAACGTGCCTCGAATTCCAGGCGAAGCGCGCGGCGGATGTCGGCGGCGCGCTGGCGGCGTTTACGCACTTCCGTCTTGGCTTCATAGGGTGGCACCGCAGTGGGGCGTCCCTCGGCATCCACGGCGACCATGGTAAAATAACAGGAATTCGTGTGCCGGCGCTCGCCGGTGCGAATGTTCTCTGCTTCGACCCGAATGCCGATTTCCATCGAGGTGCGGCCTGCGTGATTGATCGAGGCTCGGAACGTCACGAGTTCGCCGACATGGATGGGCTGGCGGAAGACCACCTGGTCGACCGAAAGGGTCACGGCATATTGTTGAGAGTAACGCGAAGCGCAGGAATAGGCGACGCGGTCGAGCAGGTTCAACAAGGCACCGCCATGCACCTTGCCGGAAAAGTTTGCCATGTCGGGTGTCATCAACACCACCATTTCCAGCTGGCTCGTGTCATGCGTCTGTTCCATCGGTGGCCTTTCAAGCGCTTTGGTGTGTTCCGGGACAGGCTAGCGGCGGCGAGGGACTTTTCCTAGCCCAATGGCTGGTCGGCTCTCTCCCGCGGTGTGTCATGCGCGATGACTGCGGTGTCTCAGCGCCTGATCTGCGGCTTCGGCGATCCATCCCCAGAAGGCGAGGTGAAAGCTGCGCACATCGGAAAGCATGCGAGGGGTAAGGGCCACGCGGTGCGAATGGCGGTTCTGCAGGACAAGCCCTTCCGCTTCGGCCGCATTGATGACGTTGCGCAGGTGGGAATGGGAAATGCCGAGTTGGCTCGCCAGATATCGGGATTCAAGCGCGAACCAGCGATCGCCGTCGAGGTCATTGCTGCTGTAGTGCGCGCGCAGCAGGGCAAGCGCCATGCGGTCGCCGCAGTCAAATTCATCGAACCATGCCCATGCGCCGGGCTGCTTCAGCGCAGACCGCGTGCGCTCCAGGATCGGACGTGCCGAGGCAATGAAGGCGACGGCGAAATCCTCGTCCGCGCGCAGGCGTCGGGCATTGCCATCTGGCAGAAGACCCGCAACCTCGGCGCAGGTCATGTGATGAGAGAGCCACGTCGTCAGACCGTCAATCAGCGGTGTCTTTGCCGCCAGAAGCTTGGCGCGCCTGTCGTCTGCGTTCGGGATCGTCTCGACGAAACCTGCGACTTTCAGCAGGGCGAAAAACGCCGATAGTGTGCGGGACGCGCCCATTTCCTCTTGGATCTGCGTCAGCGTCGGCCGGGCGGCAAGGCCCAGCTCTGCCTCGCAATGCATGACAGCCAAGAGACCGGCCGCATGAGATTGGAGATTGCGTCCGAAGATCTTGTTCACCAGCCGCTCGCCGAGATGCATCGGCAGAATGCTGGTGGTGCAATGGCGGATTGCCTCCTCATAGGCTTGGTCCGTCAGTCTCGCCCGCAATGCATCCATGGCCGTTCTCTGTCCCGCTCGCTCCGCCTCTTTGTAGCATGATGAGACGGTTTCCGCTGTGACGGTCGACAGGATACCGCCACGAATACAAGTTCTGAGGTCCCTGTTGCAGTGAGGCAACTTGTGGGTTGCCTATACCGATCTTTAACAGGCCCTTGAGATAGTGCCGCCGATCAGACTTGGCGCACCAGAACGGAAGGCCCATGATGACCTCCCTTGCAACAACGGCTTCTGCCGATGTCTCGACGCGTTTTGCAGCCCGTCGCCATGATGACTTGACGGCACTGGAACACCATTGGCGCCAGCTCGAAACCACCGGCACGCTGTCGGCATTCCAGCGCTTCGACTGGCTGAAGGCAATCGATGCCCATCTTGTGCGTCCTCGCGGTGACCATGCCTTCGTCATCGAGGTCAACGACAAGGTCTCCGGTGACGGACTCATGCTGCTGCCCCTCGTTCTCAAGAAGGGGCGGATCCACAATCGCATCGAATTTCTCGGTTCCGAAGTCAGCGACATCAGCGCGGCAATTCTGTCTCCCGGCTATGAAATGCCGGGGGAGGCAGGGGCACTCCTTTGGCAGGCGATTGCCACTGCATTGCCGACGGCAGATCTGGTGCAGATCGGTCAGATTACCCAGACTGTCCAGGGGCGGCCCAATCCGCTCGCGAGCCTGCCGGGGCTGACGCTCTCGCCGAAAAAGAGTTTCGATGTCGCCATGGAAGGGGACCCGGAGACAGTTGTCGACCGTCTGGTGAACAATCAGACGCGGCGGATCCTCAAGACGTCGGCACGGCGAATGGCCGAGCGCGGTGTGGTAAGATTTCTGGCGGCGACGACACAGGACGACGTAAACACCTTGCTGCGCGTCATGGTCGAGCAGCGCTTTGCGCGTTTTCGTGAACTCGGACGCTTCGATCACCTGACGGAGCGGGGCGTCGAGGAATGTTACCGAACGGCCGCCCTTGCAAGCCTCGACGGACGCGGGCCGGCTCAGGTCTTTGGCCTTGCCGTCGACGATATCTGGATCGCCACGACCTATACGCTCATCCACGGGAACACCATTCACCTGACGATCGTGACGATGGCCGGGGGCGAGTGGCAGCCCTGTTCACCCGGCATGGCTATTCTGGCCCGCTATATGCGCTGGGCTCGGGAAAAGGGGCTGACCGTGATGGATTTCTCGGTTGGGGACATGGCCTACAAGAGTGGATTTGGCGGTCAGGCGCGCGATCTCTACAGTCTCTCTGTGCCACTGACGGGGAAGGGAAGTGCGATCAACTTCTCCGAAGGACTGGTGGGCGGGTTGAAGCAGCAGGTGAAGAATAACCCTGCATTGTCTGCATATGCGCGGAGTGCCTTGCGCCAGCTCAGAAATATGCGGCGATAGGGCCTGCTCGCCTCGATTTTTACCAGTAAACGGACCCCTTGCGGCGAGACAAAAAAAGTCACCAATTTTGGCCGATGTTTTCGCTTGCATCGAAGATTGTTATAGACAGCAGCGACCTTGGCAAAGTAGCTCTGGAGGTGATCTGCACACCAAATATGACGTGCAGGTGCAACTGCTGTTTGCTGCCGGAGTTCTGCCTTGCCACTTTATTACATGCATGTGATCGAAGACGGCGAACGTCTCCTCGACGTCGAAGGCACCGAGAGTTCCGACATTGATACGGCGCGAGCCGTCGCTATTCGCGGTATTCGCAGCGTCGTTGCCGAATCCTTCTCCACGGGTGAGCCCTGCAGCATAGCTGCCGTCGAGATTTGTGACGAAGACGGCAACCTGCTGCTTCCTGTGACCGTCGCCGAAGCCGTCGAGACGCCTCTCAAGCGTTTACTTTCGATCGTCCAAACCAGCGCGCAAGGTCCCTCCGAGACCTGAACATGCGATGTCTGACGGCCATGCGTGACTGCGTGTGCCGGAACCCCTCTTCGAATTGAAACAGCCCAGTTTGTGATATCGATCCTTTGACGCTGCGCTTGGAAGCGGTGCAGGGATGACTGTGCCCGAAAGCCGCTACCGAAGTTCATCTGTCACACTGGCGGATGGAACTTTCCGCCCTTGCCCCGATTTGTCTCATCTGCTGCCCCGTTTGCAGGCCTTCGAGCCGTGGCAGCGCAGCCCGCCAGAAACCATGGGGAACCCAGTGAGCATTTCGACCGCCGTAACTTTCACCGTCAATGGCGAGACCCGGTCTCTCGACCTCGACAATCGCACGACCTTGCTGGATGCACTTCGCGAGCACCTGCACCTGACCGGAACCAAGAAAGGCTGCGATCATGGCCAGTGCGGTGCCTGTACGGTCATCGTGCAGGGGCGCCGGATCAACGCGTGTCTGACGCTAGCCGTGATGCACGACGGCGACGACATCACCACAATCGAGGGCCTCGGCCAACCGGACAACCTGCATCAAATGCAAGCCGCATTTGTCAAACATGACGGCTTTCAATGCGGTTATTGCACCCCGGGTCAAATCTGCTCATCCATTGCGGTGCTCGCAGAGATCAAGGCCAATATCCCGAGCCACGTGACGGCAGACCTCGCAGGTCAAGCGGCCGTCACGCCGGACGAAATTCGGGAAAGAATGAGCGGAAATCTCTGTCGATGCGGTGCTTATTCAAACATCCTCGATGCCGTTCTTGAGGTTGCGGGAGCACCGGCATGAGAGAATTCACCTTTGAACGCGCCGCTTCTGTCGAGGCGGCAGCGCAGGCGGCAATTGCCAATCCGGGTAGCAAATTCATCGCCGGGGGCACGAACCTGCTCGACCTGATGAAGCTGCAGATC
Organism: Rhizobium sp. AG855; assembly: GCF_003610655.1. Lineage (NCBI taxonomy): Bacteria > Pseudomonadati > Pseudomonadota > Alphaproteobacteria > Hyphomicrobiales > Rhizobiaceae > Rhizobium > Rhizobium sp. AG855. The sequence goes on from NZ_RAQG01000005.1 coordinate 49,786, forward strand.
GAACGACCTTCACATCTGATCGACGTCAACGGCCTCGGATTGGACGAGATCGAAAAGACGGCGGAAGGGGGGCTTCGCATCGGAGCGCTGGTGCGCAACACCGATCTTGCCTCACACGAAATTGTTCGACGAGATTACGGACTTCTGTCGCGGGCCCTCCTGGCAGGTGCCTCCGGCCAGTTGCGCAACAAGGCGACGACGGCAGGTAACCTGCTGCAACGAACCCGTTGCCCATATTTCTATGACACGAACCTGCCCTGCAACAAACGCCAGCCGGGTAGCGGCTGCTCCGCCATCGGCGGCATCACGCGGCAGCTGGCTGTGATCGGTGTCAGTGAGGCGTGCCTTGCAACCCATCCAAGTGACATGGCTGTTGCCATGCGCGCCCTTGATGCCACCATCGAGACGGTTCGGGCAGACGGTTCGAAACGCTCAGTCCCGATCGCCGATTTCCTTTGTCTCCCCGGTGAGACGCCCCATGTTGAGACCGTACTTGAGCGAGGCGAATTCATCGTCTCCGTGACCCTGCCGCCGCCAATCGGGGGTCAGCATATCTATCGCAAGGTCCGTGACCGGGCGTCCTACGCCTTTGCCCTGATTTCCGTCGGTGCCGTGATCCAGCCGGATGGCACCGGACGTGTTGCAATTGGCGGTGTCGCCCCTCGACCATGGCGGGTAGAGCGCGCGGAGCCGGAACTGACCCATGGCGCCCGTGCAGCAACCAGCGCCATTCTGGATGGTGCCCGTCCGACGGAGCAGAACCGGTTCAAGCTCGATCTCGTCCAGCGTACGCTCGGCGCGATGCTTGCAGAGGCAAACGGATAAGATCATGCAATTCGACAAGCCAGCAACCACCAATCCGATCGACCGTCTCAAGGTTGTCGGCAAGCCAATCCACCGCATCGACGGCCCGCTTAAAGTGACGGGCAGCGCAACCTATGCCTACGAATGGCATGATCCCGACCTCGCCTATGTTTATGGCTATCCGGTCGGTGCGGCCATTGCTAAAGGGCACGTCATTTCCATCGACACGCGCTCGGCAAGAAGCGCCACAGGTGTCCTCGGCGTCATCACGACGCTCGACATCGGCGACTTGCCCAAAGGCGAAAAGAACACCGCGAACCTTTTTGGCGGGAGCCGGGTCCAGCACTACCACCAGGCGGTCGCGATCGTGGTAGCCGAGACATTCGAACAGGCCCGGGCAGCGGCTGCCCTTGTTGAGGTCGTGTATGCGGCAGAGCCTGGGGCTTTTGATCTGCGGGCCGCAATGCCGAATGCGAGGACGCCCGAGCCTTCGACCGAACCGGACAGTGCCTTCGGCAATTTCGAGGCTGCCTTCAAAACGGCACCCGTCACGTTGGACGCCGAATACACAACGCCAGACCAGTCGCATTCGATGATCGAGCCGCATGCTTCCATCGCGGTCTGGGATGATGACGCCGTGACCGTCTGGACCTCCAGCCAGATGATCGACTGGTGGCGCAGCGATCTGGCGATCACTCTGGGGATCGACAAGGAGAAGGTACGCCTGATGTCTCCCTTCATCGGTGGAGGATTTGGCGGCAAGCTCTTTCTGCGGGCCGACGCGCTTCTCGCCGCGCTCGCATCAAGGGAGATCGGACGACCCGTCAAAGTGGCGCTCCCACGTCCGATGATGCCGAACAATACAACCCATCGCCCAGCGACGATCCAGCGCATCCGTATCGGAGCTGAAGCTGACGGAAAGATTTCCGCAATCGGTCACGAAAGCTGGTCCGGCGATCTGCCTGGCGGTGGACCGGAGGTGGCGGTCATGCAGACGCGCCTTCTCTACGCCGGGGCCAATCGAATGACATCGATGAAGCTTGCGACGATGGACCTACCGGAAGGCAATGCGATGCGTGCACCCGGCGAGGCCCCAGGTTTGATGGCCCTTGAGATCGCGATCGACGAGATGGCGGAGAAGCTGGGCATGGACCCGGTGGCGTTCCGGATCGCCAACGATACCCAGGTCGACCCTGAGCATCCAGAGCGGCCATTCTCCTATCGTGACCTGGTCGGCTGTCTTGAGAAAGGTGCAAGTGTGTTCGGATGGGACAAGCGCCAGGCTCCAGGCATGCGCCGTGAAGGCAACTGGATGATCGGGATGGGCGTTGCTGCCGCATTTCGCAACAACCTCGTTGTGTCGTCTGGCGCGCGGATACGATTGGACAGTCGTGGGATCGTGACTGTCGAGACGGACATGACGGATATCGGGACCGGCAGTTATACGATCATCGCGCAGACGGCAGCCGAAATGATGGGTCTCGATGTCGACAAGGTCGAGGTGAAGCTTGGCGACTCCCGATTCCCGGTTTCGGCAGGCTCTGGTGGCCAGTTCGGCGCAAATTCCGCGACTTCAGGCGTCTATGCGGCCTTTGTGAAACTGCGCGAAGCAGTGGCCAGCAAGCTTGGTTTCAATTCCACCGATGCCATTTTCGAAAACGGCGAAGTGCGTTCCGGCAATCGCGCCGTCCCATTGTCCGAAGCTGCAGGGGCCGACGGCCTTGTCGGAGAGGATAAGATGGAATGGGGGGATCTGACCGAAACCCATCAACAATCGACCTTCGGTGCGCACTTCGTGGAGGTGGGCGTCGATGTTGTCACAGGCGAGACCCGAATCCGTCGCATGCTTGCCGTCTGTGCGGCGGGGCGCATCCTGAACCCTATCACGGCGCGCAGCCAGGTGATCGGCGCGATGACCATGGGTGTGGGCGCGGCATTGTGCGAGGAACTCTCGGTCGACACGCGCTATGGCGTCTTCGTCAACCACGATCTGGCCCTTTATGAAGTTCCTGTCCATGCGGACATTCCGCGTCAGGATGTGATCTTCATGGACGAGACGGACCCTTACTCGTCTCCGATGAAAGCCAAGGGTGTCGGGGAGCTTGGTTTGTGTGGTGTTTCGGCGGCAATCGCCAATGCGATCCACAACGCGACAGGCGTTCGGGTCCGGAACTATCCGATCACGCTCGACAAGCTCATCGGCGCGCTGCCCGAGATTGCCTGAGACGCCGGATGGTATGGAAGAAGGCGGCTCCGGTGGGCCGCCTTCTTGATCCATCTCTAGATCAGAACTCGATCTTGTAGGATACACCGGCCGCGACAGCCCAGTCGGCGCTGGCTTCGGCATCGTAGGTCGCGCCTTTCGATGCGCTTTGCGAGCCGGCCGTCAGATAGGTGACAGCGGCGCCAACTCCAATGGTACCGACAGTTGCCTTGTATTGTGCGCCCAGACCGAGCGTCCAGCTGTCTGTGGTGATGTCGGCGCCCGTTCCGACACCTTCATCCCAGGTTATATTGACCGTGCCTGAAAGCTTGTCATTGAACTCATGCCCGACGCCCAGCTGAACGGTATAGCCATCGGTATAGTTAAACACCTTGTTCGATGTGCCGAGACCGGTCACCGTGTAGTTGAAGTTGGGAAGGACGCTCCAATCGGTCCAGGCGATGGACCCGTAGGCGAGCCAACCGGGTGCAATGCCTGTCTGGGCGTAGAGCTTGACGGATTGCGGCAGGGTGCCAGCGCCGTTGGCCGGCAGCGTGCCCGGAATACCGAGCCCGAGGCCGTCCGCAGACGCCGTGAAGGTTCCGTCGCCTTCGTGCTTGATCTGCGAACGATACATCAACTGCACACGCAGGGCGTATTCGGGGATGTCGTAAGCAAGGCCCAGGCGATAGCCCAGTTTGCCGTCATCTTTCAGTCGGACATTGCCGATAAATGTGTCTTCGGCATATTCGAAGGTCTCGACGAATGCGCCGCCGATCATATGGAGGCGACCAGGCCCTGCGTCGAAGCGCATATCACAGGTCGCGCCGAATTCTTCGGACGAGAATTTCATTTTCGATGTCGGATTGGCGTCTATGCCATTGGCCACCGCAGTCTGGTATTCGGCCAACTGTGCAGCGGCACTGTAGGTCGCAGAAGCGCCGAAGGGCTTGGTATAGGTCAGCGCGCAGGAGAAATCCTCGCCGATCCGCATGCCGAGCGCGATGTTGGGAATCCGGAACTCGTCGGAATAGGAGTCCTCGTCAACGGGCTGGCCCATCAGGCTGGAATAGCTGCGGTCGGGTGACACATAGACATATGACGCTTCCGCTCCGAAGCGGGCTTCATTGAAGAGCATGTCCGTATTGGCTTCGCCGCGCGAGAAGCCACCGGCCATAGCCGGCATGGCAATCAGGCTGCTGACGCCAAGCGTCAGCAACAAGGCGCGCCGGCGCCCCACCATCATCAATTTCATCTGTCGTGTTCCCATCTTTTATAGTGGTGGTGACCACGCAGTCGCGACGCCATTCATGGCATGCCGGCTTTTCCCCGAACCGACCTGCGACGCCCCTCCGCGCTCAACATGTCCAGAATATGGGCAGCCGGCGAGCCATCAATGTGGGAACGGGACAAATTGGGATCATTTGCGGCCATTCATGCAACGCAACCGTGCTCAGCCGACAGTGGGCGGACATGCGGACAGAAACCAATCCTGCGTTGCGAGAGAGGTCTCAGGCTTTGGGCATCGATTGGAGATGCGCCCAGGAGCGGTAATGGTCGGCAATGGTTGTGGCAAAGGGGCGGTAGACAATGCCGAGTTCGTCACGGCTGCGGCGGTTGTCCAGCGCAAAACGGATGCCGAGATGGTTGGTCATGTAAGACTGCGTCAGCCCGAAGAGCGGGCCGACGAGACGGACCACGGCGTTCGGGATCTGCCACGTCGGCAGGAGATAGGGTCTTGAATGGAAACGCCTTGCAACTGCTGCGATCTCAAGAAAGGTTCGGGTGTGGTCCTCCGAGACGATGTAGCGGCCTTTGGCCGCCGGATTTTCGGCCGCACGAACATGGGCGGCTGCCACGTCCCGCACGTCGACGCAGGCGAGGCTCAGATCCGGCATGCCATAGAAGAAATAGCCCTTGAACATCTCGTCGAGCAGAAACAGAGAGCCCGATTCCGACGCAGGCGTCAGCGACGGGCCGAGGATCATGCCGGGATTGATGGTGACGAGGCTCCAACGCTCTTGTTCGCTGGCCTTGGCCCAAGCCGCCTTTTCGGCGAGCACCTTCGAGTAGTGATAGGGATTGTTGCGCACATTGCTGGACGTGTTGAAGTAGTCCTCCGCGACGGTGTTGTTTTTCATCCGTCGTACATCGGCATAATCGCCAAAAATAGCCCCGATCGTCGAGGTCATGACGACGCGCCGAACGCTCTTGGTCCGTTGAACGCTCGCCAGCACGTTATGTGTGCCGCGCAGCGCAGGCTCGACCATTTCGCGCTGACCGTCCTTGATCTTCTCGGGCAGCTTGAACGGAGAGGCAACATGGAAGACGACTTCGCAGCCGCTCATCGCGTCATCGAAAGAGCCTTCCTTCAGCAAGTCGGCCTCGAACAGGCGAAGGCGACCGGGAAACCGAGATGCCATCTCGGTCAGCGGCTGGATCTTCGCCCTGTTTTCAAGACTTCTGATCGTGGCATGGACCATGGTGCCAGCCTCGAGCAACTGAAGGATCAGATGGCTGGCGACGAAGCCGCTTCCGCCTGTGACGAGCACCTTGTCTTGCATGTGAACACCTGTTCCGTTTGCGTGGCGTGACGTTGCTTCCTTGGTGGGATAGGGCGGGCGGTTCGACCCGCCCGACGTCAGTATCCGGCCTTTAGAATGGATCTCTCCCCCCGCAGGTGCCGAGCTGCAGCCTCTTTCTGGTCCTTTCGCAGACGGCCGTTGGCGATGAAACGGATCAGCCAGGGGATGCGCTTCACCTCCGCGCCGGTGCTTTGCGCCAGCACGTAGCATTCGGCGCATTTTTCCAGGATCTCGATGTTGAGCAGCAGCCGCTCAAGTCCCATGCCGAAGCAGAGCACGAGATCATCGAGGCAATAGGCGTTGGCGCCACTCGACAGGGCAGGCATCGGTGCCGTCTCGCTCGACGACATGCCGATCCGTCTGGCCTCGATCCCCAGATGGCGGATCTGTTCGTCAAAAACCCCGGGCATCGACAGGTCGATGCGCGAAAGCCACGAGGTCCAGGTCGGACGACCGGCGGCTATCGCGCCGACATCCGGTCGTGCGCGGTAGATCCGGTGATGCAGGTCTGCGGGGGTATCGGAGAGCCTGACCCACTCGAAATCTGCGGGCACGTCGTTGCGCGCGGTGATCATGACCTTCACGAAGGCATTGAGCTCCGGGATGCGCTGGGACAGCTGGTCGCCGGGCTTCAAGAGGCCCTTGCCCGACAAGCGGGCTGCTGCAAGCCCCAGTTGGTGCTCGACAGCAGATGTTGGGGGTTGGAATATCGACATCGTCGTCTCAGATCAGACCGAAAACCGCGTCGAAGCGGTTGAGCGCATCGTCGATCACCTCGTCAGTATCGGCCATGCTCGTGTAGATGCGGCTCCCCGCCAGTGTCAGCAGGCCATGTGCCATGTAGGCCGCGCCCATTTCCTCCATCAGATGTTTGCGGGCATTGGCCTCCCGCATCAGCTTGATGGGGTTGCGCATGCTCATCAGCAACACCGCCGATGTCTGGAGATGCACGATCGATCCCATGTTGTAGACCACGTAGGGCAGGCCGCGGCGGGTCATGATTTCCTTGAGGCCGCGTGTCAGCCGGTCGCCTGCACGCCCGGCGATGACAGGAGCGTTGGTCCGTGCCATCTCCTCGATGGCGTAGTACCCGGCCACGCAGGAGAGCGGGTTGGCCGACAGGGTGCCGCCCACAAAAGCGCGCTTGCTCGATGTGCCAATGCCACCCACAAGCGACATCATCACCTCCTTGCGTCCGCCAATGCCTCCTGCCATCAGATAGCCGCCGGTCAGGCATTTTCCAAAGACGGTGATGTCGGGATTGACGTTGAAATAGCCCTGGGCACCGCCCATGCCGACGCGGAAGCCGGTGACGACTTCGTCGAAGATCAGCAGAGCGCCGAACTCGTCGCACAGCTTGCGAACTTCCCTGTTGTATTCCGGCGTCACCGGACGCGTCCCGCTTTCCGGGCCGAGCGGCTCCACGATCACGGCGGCCGTACCGCCCCGGATGCGGTTGAGCATGAGCTTGCGACGAAGCGTGCCGAGTTCGTTGGGGAAGACCTCCTGGGTGTGGCCGGTCACGCCCTTTGGAATGCCGGTCGCCTCGCGCCGACCAGTGCCGGGCACGCGCATGCCGTAGACCATCTGGTCGCTCCAGCCATGATAGTCACCACCCACCTTGATGACCCATTTCTTTCCAGTATAGACGCGCGCCAGGCGGATCGCGCCCATGCAGGCTTCGGTACCGGAGCCCAGCATGCGGAACATCTCGATGCCGGGCATGTGCTGGCGGATGATTTCGGCGAGCTTGAATTCGTATTCGTGCAGCAAACCGGTAACCGGTCCGCAGTCATCGATGATTTCGTGCGCCTTCTGCCGCACCGGCAGGTAGTTGGAGCCGAGCACGGTCGGACCGCCTGCCTGCAGGAAGTCGATATAGCGGTTGCCGTCGGCATCCCACATATAAGGTCCATCGACTTTCGTGGCGGCAATCGCGAATGGGTAATTGAAGGCGAGGTTGTGCTGGACGCCACCGGGAATGACCTCTGCCGCGCGTTTGGCCCATGCCTTCGAGGTCGTGCATTTCTCCTCGAAGTAATTCAGCACCTTGGGCATGTTGGCGGCCGAGATGCCCTTGGGTGGCTGCTTCAGAAGCACGTTGAGCCGGTCCATGAGGTCGCGATTATCAGGCCAGGAACTGATGGCGTAGGATGCGGGGTCGGCGGTTCGGGTTGCCATGTTCATGTCAGGCTCCTTGGCTCTCAGTTTTGTCCAGGACATTCAGGAGAAAAGTCCGGACTTGTTTGTCGAGCGTGCTGCGGTTTTGAATGAGTTTGCGCAGGTAAAGTGCTGCCGAGGCTTCGATCTGGCGCAGCATGCTGGCGGCGGACTTGAGATCATTGGCGGCGCAGATCACACCGTGGCTCGCCATCAGATAGGCGTAGACATCCGGCCGGATCGTCCTGGCGAACGCCTTGGCCAGCATGCTCGTACCCGACGGACGGTAGGGCACCAGCGCCACATGCGGGCCGAGGGCCGTGAGATCGCAACCCGGCGCCCAGGGCAGCATCTCGTGCAGCAGCGCAACGGCGCTGGCGATCGGCTGATGGGTATGGATACTGGCATAGCGGGAGGGATGTGCCTGAAGCATGGTGGAATGCAGTGCTTTTTCCACCGTCGGCGTCTTTTCGCCGGCGACAACCGAAAGCGTTGCGATCTCCAGGATCGGCACGTCGGCGGCGGTCATCGTATAGTAGTCCGTCGCGGATGGGGTGACGGCCATCAGGCGGTCATCCAGTCGCACGCCGATATTGCCACCCGTCCCGGCAAAATAGCCGTGATCCGAGAGGTGGCGGCACATATCGACGATCTCCTGGCGGGCCGTGGTGAACCTAGTCATTCTTGCTGCCCTTCGAGCCGTTGAGTTTCTGGTAGAGCGGCGCCAGTCTGCTGTGCAGTTCGGTAAAGATGCCGAAGCGTTCGTCATAGAAGCGCGTGGCAGGCGGTGATGGCTCGTAGCTCCGCTCGATCTTGACGTGTCGCACGGCTTCGTCGAGCCGCATCAGGCCGAGGCCATGGGCCCCGATAAAGGCTGCTCCGCGCGCGTTCGCCTTCATCGGTTCGTGCGGCTGGTGGATCGTGACGTTCAGCACGTCCGCATAAATCCGGCACCAGGCATTCGACAGGGCGCCCCCGCCGATCATCGTGATCGTCTCAGGCCTTCTGCGCATGAAGCGCTGGATCGGCTTCATCATCCAACGCGTGTTCAGCGCCACGCCCTCGAACACGGCGCGGACGATGGTTTCCCGGTTGTGCTCCATGCTCAAATTGAAGATGCCCGCCCGGAGCGACTGATCGTCCACCGGGCAGCGCTCGCCGAACAACCAGGGCAGATACATGGCCCCGTCAGCACCCATCGGCTGACGCGCGGCGATCTCGTCGAGGACGCGGTAGGTGTCGGCGGAAGGCTCTCCCTGGACGAGCCCGTCGTCGTGCAGGACGATCCTGTCCTTCAGGAAGGCGATATTGTTGGCCCCGCTCGATTGCAGGGCGATCATCAGATATCGCGAAGGAACGGCGCAGGGGATCGAGCCGATCTGATCGAGAACGCTCGTGCGTTTGAACGGCACGTGCGCTGCGATCCAAGAAGACGAACCGACATAGAGATGGCAGTCGTAATCGTCGATCGTGCCGGCGCCGATTGCAGCTGCGGTGTTATCGATTGCGCCGGCCACCACCGGTGTCTTCGGCGACAGACCAAGAGCTTCGGCAACGTCTGGCAGGATCGTCCCGATCACATCCGTGCAGCGCACCAGATCGGGAAACTTGTCACGGTCGATACCGCTCATCGCGACCAGATCATCATCGTATCGGATGTTGTTGGGATCGCGATTGTCCGTCACCCAGGAGGTGAGAATGGAATCCTGCGTGGCACAGAAGCGCCCGGTCAGGCGCAGATTGAAGTAGTCGAGTACGTTGAGGAATTTGTACGTCCGCTGATAGATCTCGGGAAAGGCATCGCGCACGAGCAGCATATGGCCGGCGGGGTCCTTGCCGGACAGGGCAGGGGCACCGCCACAGAGGCGGAGCCATTTCTGCAGCTTGATCGCATTGTAGCCGGCCACTTTCAGCGCGCCGCGCATCTCGCGCTTGAGATAGCGGGCGCCGCGCATATCGAGCCACAGGATCGCATTCATCAGGCTCTGGCCATTACGGTCGACCGGAACCGTGCCTTCGCCCTGTGTGGAGGAGCAGATTGCCACGATGTCCGAACGGGAGACGTTGCCAAAGCTCAGAACCTCACGGGCCGCTTCGACAAAGGCCGTCCACCAGTCCTGCGGACGCTGTTCCGCACCGATGCTGTCGACGACGAGCAGTTGCACCGGCCTGAAGGCCCAGGCCACGACGTCGCCAGTCAGCGAAACCAGCCCGACCTTGCAGCCGCTGGTCCCAAGATCGATGGACAGTACATATTGCTCTGCGTTTGCCATGGCCCCTCAGCCGACATCGACCGGTATTGTCCGGCCTGTTGTGCTTGTAAGAGAGGATAGACCCGCGTCCCGACCCGCATGAAGCGGTCGAGCTGTCCTAATGAGGGTCTATTCCGGCCAAATCGACGATACGTCGTTGCGCAGAGCGCCCGGTGTCGTGCCAGTCCAGCGACGAAATGCGCGGCGAAAATTGTGAGGGTCCGTAAAGCCGACATTGAACGCGATCTGCTCGACCGACATGTGCGGATTGGCCAGAAGCTCCAGCGCCCGATTCTTACGCAGGTCATCCAGCAGGCCCTGGAACGACACCGAGCTTTCCGCCAGGCGCCGCCTGAGAGTCCGTTCGCTCATGCCCAGTGCCTTGGCGATCTTGGAGATGCTGATCCTTTCCTGGAGTTTCTGACGCAGCACGCGTTCGACCGACTCCGTGATTTCCGCTGCCTCCCGGGAGCGGGTCCGGTGATAGGCGATGAATTCGCACAGCTGCCGGTGGCTGAAAGGGTCCGCAGTCGCAAGGGGAAGCTTGTACAGAGCCGGATCGAAGAAGAAGACGTTTTCCACGCAACCAAAGCGGATGTCGCAGCCGAAGATCTCATGATAGGCCGCAGCATGCACGGGTGCGGGATAGGCGAGTTCGATCCGCAACGGTTTGAAGTTTTCTCCGATCAGCGCAATGCCGATACTCATGAAATTGGCGAAGGCTTCCTCGACGAGAAAGGTGTAGATGCCCGGCTCGTGAAACCGGCTGGCGGCCGTCACCGCAACACCGTCTGTGCTCGCGCGTGTGTCGAACTCAAGCATGCTGCCTGTGTCCTTCTGGAACTGCAGGCCCAGCTTGACCGCCTCGCCGACGGTGGGCGCCGTCAGCATGGCGTAACCCACGAGCCCGACCGAATTGATCTTCTGCCGGAACCCCGTTTCCAGACCGAGCGCGCGTCCTTCGGCCATCTGAAGCGCACGCAGGATCGCTTCCCGTCCCTGGCGAAAGGAGACGCGGCACCCGGGATCCTGGAGGTCGTCGAGCGTGAGGCCCAGGCCGACCAGGATCCTGTTGGCATCCAAACCGGACGCGGCCACCGTCATGGCCAGGCTTCTCAGCATGAAGGCCGGAATATTTGCCGTCATGTAGCGGGAATCGGTTTGCTTCATGCGCTGCTTCTGCCTCCCCATCGGCGCGCTTGGGCGTCTTTCCGTTGATACCGATGACACATCTTCGGTTTGCGACTCGTCAAGCCAACTTGGTCGCATATCGTTTCGATTGGCCGGAAAAGACCCCAAAGAGGCCCTGAAATCCCTTGTCGCCAAACGGCTGCGTCATATTCTCGTCATCGCGACGGCGACAGAAGGACCGGAATGGGCAGCGCCGCGCGGAAACCCTGGGGGGCGACTGCAATGATCTTGTGGATTCTCGGATTGAGTGCGGCCTATGCCGTGGCGCTGAACGGCACCATGGTGATGCCGGTCGTCGTCCTGGCGATGAGCAAACTCGCCGGCTATGATGAAGGGCTGGCGACGGTCGTTGCCAGTGCAGAACTCGCGGGCGTCGCCATCTACGGCATCTTTCTGCCCAAGCTCGCGGTTCGCTCCTGGCGCCCTGTTGCCATCGTGGGTTTGCTGGCGGTCATCCTGGGGGAAGCTGCAAGCTTCTGGCAGCAGACCCCGGCCTTGCTCGCCGGTGCACGTTTCGTCACCGGTCTCGGCGAGGGAGCGATCTTCAGCATTGTTGCAATGAATCTTGCCTCGCTCGCCAATGCCGAAAGACTTTGGGGCGCACTTGCGCTGATCGGTGGCACCGCCATGGGCATCCTTCTCTTTGTCGTCTCGCTGATGCCCCATCAGGAGGCGGAAGCGCCCGTGTTCCTGACGCTCACGCTCTTTGCCGCCTTGATGGCACCGCTCTTTCTACTCATCGCCAAGCGTCCGATGGCGATGGAGAGAGCGACCGCTCATTCGAAGCTCGACCGCTCGAAAATGCTTCTCACCATGGTCATCGTCTTCATGGTCTATGCCGTTCAGGCGGGACAGTGGGCGATCTGCGGCTATGTTGGTGAGCGCGTCGGCTTGAGCAATGCGGAGGTCGGTTTCTATCTGGCCGTCTCGTCGCTTGCGGGTTTCGTCGGTGCCATCGTGCCTTCCATGACCCAAGACAAGTCCAAGCGGCTTCCGTTCGTGATGCTTGGCTTCCTCGTCATGGCGGTCTCCGTCTATTATCTCTTCAACATTTTCACGCCGGTGGTGTTCATCAGCACGCAGATCCTAGTCAATGTCGGCTTCTTCATCGTGACGCCTTTCGTCACGGGTGTTCTGACGGAAAATGACCCGGATGGGTCGTTGATGTCGCGTATTCTGGTGATCGCAATTGTCGGGGCGACGTTGGGTACCGCAGTTGCCGGCCCGGTCTTCGTTTCAGCCGGCCCGGCTGCCTTTGCCTGGTCCTGCCTCCTGCCGCTGGCACTGGCCGCCATATGCGCCGTCATGGTATTCGGTCATCTCCACCGTGGCCTTCCGGTTGCGGCAAAATCAGGTATGACGGAGTAAGGCCTTGAGCGAAGACAATTCTGCGGAGAGCCTTCTATCCCACGCTCTCGTCCGACAGCGAGCCGCATTCGAGTCTGATCCCTTTCCGACGCTTAGCCAGCGCCGTGACAGGCTGGACCGGATTGCCCGCCTGCTGAAGGAGCGGGAACAAGAGATCTGCGCAGCAGTCTCACGTGATTTCGGCCATCGCTCTCTGCATGAGACAACCATGTTGGAGATCGTGCCGCTGATGAGCGCTCTCCGCCACACGCGCTCCCATCTGAAACATTGGATGAAACCGGAGCGACGCGGCCGGTCCCTCGAATTCCTGCAGCTGTCGAATTGGGTTCAGTACCAGCCACTCGGTGTCATCGGCATCATGGTGCCCTGGAACTATCCGGTGTTTCTGGCGCTTGGGCCTCTGATCGATATTCTCGCTGCCGGAAACCGGGCGATCATCAAGCCGTCCGAGCTTGTGCCGCAAACCTCAGCCTTGCTCACGCGTTTGATCGCCGAATATTTCGCACCCAATGAGGTGACCGTGATCGAAGGCGGCGTCGACGTGGCGGCGGCCTTCTCTGCGTTGCCGTTCGACCACCTGATCTTTACCGGCTCGACCGCCGTCGGCAAGAAGGTCATGGCAGCTGCGGCCGCCAATCTGACGCCAGTGACGCTGGAACTCGGCGGCAAGTCGCCGACCATCATCGCGCCCGAATATGACCATGCCTCCGCCGCACGCGACATCGTCTTCGGCAAGCTGATGAATGCAGGGCAAACCTGTATCGCACCCGACTACGTCCTCGTCGAAAGAAGCCGGATGGATCGGCTCGTTGAAGCGCTGGTGACTGAAATCAAGCGGTGTTACCCCCGCCAGACTTCGGCCACGCAGTATACCGGTATCGTGGGCGAACGGGGGCACGAGCGACTTTTAGGCGGGCTCCAGGAATGCCACGACCGCGGCGTCCGGGTCGTTTCTGCGGATATCGCATTGCCACAGACGGGATTCAGCATCGCGCCGACGCTGGTGATCGATCCGCCGGTCGACTGCCGCCTGATGGAGGACGAAATCTTTGGGCCGATCCTGCCGATCATACCGTATGATACGCTCGACGATGCGATCGCCTTCATCCGTGCCCGCCCGCGACCGCTTGCGCTCTACCTGTTTACCGGCAACTCCGAGATCGAACGCAAGGTGCTGGCTGGGACCATTTCCGGCAATGTCACGATCAACGGCACTCTGCTGCACGTGGCACAGAACGATTTGCCGTTTGGTGGAGTGGGGCCGAGCGGGATCGGGGCCTACCACGGGCTTGACGGTTTCAAGCGCTTTTCGCATGCCCGCGGCACCACAAAGGTCAGGATCTTCAATCCTGCACGCCTGGCCATGCCGCCATATGGCCGCCTGACAGAATTTCTGGCCAAGGTCATGGGACGCGGCTGAATCAGGTGGCGCTGCCCCGTGGAGAAGGGCTCGCTGCAGGCAAGAGGACAAAAAGGGGGCCGACATGGCGGGTGAGGGGGTATCCTGGCGCAACTGGTCCGGTAGCGTGGGGGCGGAGGTTCAGGCAATTGCGCGACCAGCCGACGAAGAACAATTGCGCGAGACGATCCAGCAGGCGCCCGGCCCCCTGAGGCTTGTCGGTTCCGGGCATTCCTTCACGCCGCTCGTCGCGACGTCCGGCACCGTCGTCGATCTCGCGGCGTTTTCGGGGCTCATCGGTCATGATGACGTTCAGACGACAGCGACTGTGGGCGCCGGCACCAAGCTGGGACAGCTGACCGAGCTGCTTGCCGGCCTTGGCCAGGCTTTGCCGAACATGGGCGATATCGACAAGCAGACCGTCGCCGGCGCGCTCGCAACCGCGACCCATGGTTCCGGCCTTGGGCTTGGCGCCTACCACACCCAATTGCGGATGATGCGCTTTCTCGAGGGACGCGGAGCGGAGCGGGAGTTTCTGGTGGACCGCGATCAGGAGATGATCGAGGCAACGGGTGTCACGCTCGGTGTGTTCGGTGCGCTCACCGCCGTCACCTTCCAGAACGTTCCCCGTTACAATCTGCGGCGCAAGCGAAGCATGCAGCCGCTCGGCCAGGTTCTCGACAACTTCGAAACGCTCATGGCCGCACACCGCTCGGCTGAGGTCTTTTTCGTTCCCTTTGCGCGGCATGCGCTCATTCAGACACTCGACATGACCGAGGAGAGCGGCGATTTCCACATGACCTCGGAAGACGAGGCCGGCCTCGCGACGCTGAAGATGCTGCGGACATATCTGAAATGGCTTCCGAGCCTTCGGCGCCTGCTGATCGGCAACGCGATGGCCAAACTCTCCGACGAAGAGGCCGTGGGCGAGTGGATGAAGATCTACGTCTCAGACCGGCAGATGAAGTTCAACGAAATGGAATACCACCTCCCCTTCGAGGAGGGTTCGGGAGCGCTCACGGAAATCATCACGTTGATCGAGAAGCACTTCCCGCAGGTCTATTTTCCCGTGGAAGTGCGGAGTGTGCAGGCAGACAAGTTCTGGCTCAGTCCCTTCTACAGGCGGGACACGTGTTCGATCGCCGTCCATCATGATGCGGCTGAAGATCCCACAGCCTTCTTCCGCGCCGCGGAAGCGATCTTTCGACGCCGGGGCGGAAGGCCGCATTGGGGCAAGATGCACAATCTCACCGCCTCGGATCTGGCCGCGTCCTATCCCCGTTTTCGTGATGCGATGGAGGTGAGGCGGGACCTTGATCCCGACAATCGCTTCATCTCTCCTTACATGGCCCGGTTGCTCGGTATCGCGCCATGACGGGAGCGGCGTATTACCAGAGGCTTTCCACCGCCCTTGTCCAGGCGGAACTGCATCGACCGGTTCTTGTCATCGACCGCGACCGGCTCGACGGAAATATCGAGTTGGTTCGAAAGCGATTGGCACCCGGCCTTGGGCTGCGGATCGTCGACAAGTCTCTATCCTCGATTCCGCTGATGCAGCATATTCTTTCCCGGTGCGACACCATGCGCATCATGAGCTTTCATCTCCCGATGACGCTTGCGATGCTGTCAGCCTTTCCCGAAGCGGAAGTCCTTTTCGGCAAGCCCGTACCGATCGCCACATTGACGTCGAGCCTCAATCATTCCCCACCTGAGATGGTCGATGATGTTCTGCGCCGGTGTGTCTTCCTCATCGATGACATGGCTCGCCTCGAGCAATATGCGGCGCTCGCGCACAGTTCCGGCAAAACCATCCGAATTGCCTTCGAGGTGGATGTCGGCATGCATCGCGGCGGTTTCCAAACCCCGCAGACGCTGCTGGCGGCCGTGGCGCGGGCAGGAGAGGCATCCGGCCTCAGGCTGGAAGGCGTGATGGCCTATGAGGCGCATATACCGCAATTGCCGCGTCTTTTCGGTGGGGCGTATGAACAGGTTCGGGTCGAAGCAAGGCTCAACGACGTCGTTGCCGCCCTGCCGCCAAAGGCGCGCAACATCGTCAATACCGGTGGCAGCAAAACGGCTTTGACCTATGGGAACGCAGGCACCATCACCGAGGTGTCGATGGGCTCGGCTTTCCTCAAGCCCACGGATTTCGAAATTGAGACGCTGTGTTCTCTCCAGCCTGCGGCTTTCATCGCAACGCCGATCCTGAAGGTCGGCGACATGCGCCTTCCCGGTCCGGCTTTCCTGACCTACCTGACGCAGGCGTTCGGCAGTCTCCCCAAAAAAGGTTGCTTCCTTTATGGCGGGAAATGGATGGCCGAGCCTGTCCATCCTCGGGGACTGCAAGAGAACCGTTTGTGGGGGCATTCTTCGAACCAGCAGATGATGGCGTTGCCGCACGACACCGATGCAAGGCCTGACGACTTCGCCATTTTCCGCCCGACACAAAGTGAAGCGGTCCTGCAACATTTCGACGGCTTGTACGTGATGTCAGGCGGGCGGATTGAGGAACGATGGCCCGTCTTGCCGGCCGGATAGTGGCCGGTTGCGGTCAATTCTAGTTCGAGACCTGGGGAAGGGCCAGTTGCCAATGCACCTGAATCGGGTCGCACGATCAAGTATCGTGCATCTTTTCTCTAGCTCCGTTTTCCCGCAAGATGCGGCGCGTTTAGAAAAAGCGGTGACGCAAATGGATTACAAGGGAAGCGTTCCAGGCCTGTTCCTGGATTTGGGATTCTTGTTTTGTTAAAAAGTATGATTTATGAAAGTCAATACTAAATTATATTATAAAAGAATAAAATTTATATTCTGCAGCGCGCAATTTTTATTAATTATTAGATGCATTTGATATAAATTATCGCATTTTTAATTAATAAATTGATAATATTACATAACTACCGCCTTTCCTATGGCCCCTGCAGTACATGGGGCGCTTCTGCGTGCGACGTAATGTAGGCGGCGTAGTTCGGCGGGGTGACGCATGGTGAACATAGGATATGCCCGTGTCTCAACGGAAGAGCAGAGTCTGGATCTGCAATTGGACGCTCTCAAGGCTGCTGGCTGCCAGCAGGTTTTCTCGGATCAGGGGATGTCTGGCAAGACGACGGAGCGCCCTGGCCTCACTCAGGCAATGGCGGCCGCCACAGCGGGGGGGAAATTGGTGGTTTGGAGGTTGGATCGCCTAGGGCGTTCTCTGCCTCACCTCATCAAGCTGATCGACGAACTGGGAGCCCGGGGCATACAGTTTCACTCGCTGATGGAGAATATTGATACCAGTTCGTCAAGTGGACGTTTGATCTTTCACATCATGGGTGCTCTGGCCGAGTTCGAGAGGAATCTCATCAGCGAGCGCACGAGAGCTGGTATGGCGGCCGCCCGTGTCCGAGGTGCGCGGCTCGGAAGGCGGTCCGCCTTGTCGGCTCTTGATGTTTGCCAATTGAAAAACGCGCACAAGGCGGGCGCTGAACTGTCGACGCTGACCAATAAATTCGGCGTTACGGAGCGCACCCTTAGAAGGTATCTCAAGCATTCGATGTCGGTGATTGCCGTGCTCTCGCTGATGCCGATCGACGGCCTCTGCGGCGGCAGCGCGGTAGCGATGCCGGAGGGGGCCAAGCCTGTTGGTTTTGACAGCGCTGCGATGTTGACGCGCGACAACCGCTGAGTGCAGACTGACACGTTCCGGTATGATCACTCGGCGGCTGTGCCGCCAATTGGCTAATCGCCGCTAAGCCTTGGCTTCAGAGGACCTCCCGGTACGGGATATTCTCGGAAGCCAAGCCTACAGGGTCTGGAGGACCACTCTCAGCCCCGACGCGCACCGCGCCTACGCCGTGCTATCTGCCTTTCCAATCTTGGTTCCACAAATTCACGATATCGTTCTATGCCTGCTGCTTGCCACCTACCGAGATGGTCAAGGTCTGGATTGCATCGCGCCGTTTCTCCACGCGATTTCGGATCATGCGACGTAGAGAGTGTGGCGCAAGCCCATGCGCTTTGGCCAAATCGAAGATCGTCGCTTCGCCAGATTCGAGGGCGTGCGCGGCACACAGCAGTTCTTCATCGCTGAGGATAGGCTTGCGTCCGACATGTCTACCCAAATTGCGAGCTGCAGCCATACCGGCACGTGTTCTCTCGCTGATCAGTGAGCGCTCAAACTCTGCGAGCGCGGCCATCATGTGGAAAATCAGCCTTCCCCCTGGAGAACTCGTGTCGATGTTTTCGCAGAGAGAGAGAAAATGGATGCCACGCCTCCCAAGCTCATCAACCAATCTCACGAGGTGCATCAAGGAGCGCCCCAGCCTGTCGAGGCGCCACACCATCAAGGTGTCGCCCGGCTTCAGTACTTTTGTAAGTGCATCCAGGCCAGGACGGTGGAAATCCTGCCCCGAAATACCGTGATCCGAATAAATCTTTGTGCAGCCTCTCTGTTTGAGTGCCTGAATCTGTAGGTCCAGCTTCTGGTCTTCGGTCGAAACGCGAGCGTAGCCAATATTCATAATCAATTCCCATCTAATCCGGATTTCTCCAGGTTGGACCAAGTTTGGGCCGACGTATCATCTGCGTTGACAATAAGGGGTCCTTTTCGTCCGGGATTTTTTTCCGCATTTTAAATCAAAAAAATCCAAAATTTTCAGTGTAGATTCGAATCTGCCGTCCTTCGCAGTCTTGTTACGTGAAGGGACCCTTTAATGCACCGTTCATATTCATTATATTCGAATTTATGCACGAATATATTGGTGCGTAAAGGCGATTTTTCTAGAGTAAATGCGGATTTTTGCTCGTTTTTATTGAGTCTATATTCAAGATATTCTCCGATTTGGCTTCGGAAGAATAATCGATCCATCTCATCGAAATGCATCGTTCCGACCGCCGATTGGGCGCGGTCGAGCTTGATTAGCTCCCGGCGCGCGCCGGGTTTTCGTGAAGATCTGCGTGTTCGGGAGCGCTCGCCGACTGGGTGAGGCGGAGCGGCGAGCTTCTTTTCAAATCGATTTCGTGGAATTTTTAGGGGGACTGAACGTGGTTTCACATCATCAAAATCGCGCTTTGCTTTCATCGTTGAAGGGCGAGCGTTCGACGGCTTTCTCTGGCCTGTCAGGGCGCCGGCTTCGCTTGGCCGCAGGCGTATGCCTGTTCTCGCTGGCATTGGGGTCAAACTTCGGCCTGGGTGCGACTCGCGCTGCGGCCGATTGCTTGCAGCCCTGTGGGGGTGGCCAGGGTCCGTCCGACCTTTGGGTTGAGCAGGACACGAGGACGCTCTCGGACGAGGCTTTGGATGTCAGCACGTTGACTGTGGGCAGTTCCAGTCCCGCGACCCTCGTGATCAATGAATCCGCAGATCTGACGAGCGTGAATGCGACAATCGGCACGCCGGACAAGGGCGAGGCCAGTGTCGAGCTGAGTGGCGCCGGTTCGACGTGGTCCAACAGCTCTGAGCTGACGGTCGGCTCAAACGGCGGTAGCGGCAACATCACCGTCTCTGACGGTGCTTCGTTGACCACGCGACGTCTTGCGCTGTCCACGGCGAGTTGGGAGCAGGGCGCGGGTGGCGATGGGACGCTGGAAGTGACGGGCGCAGGCACGGTCTGGACCAGCACCGGTGGCGTTGACATTGCCCGTACAGAAGGATCGCACGGCTCCCTGACAATCTCAGATGGTGCGACAGCATATATCCGCAATACGGGCATTTACACCGGTGCAGGTGCTGCGATCACCATTACGGGCGACCAGACCCATGTCGAGATCGGCAACCCGGAGGATACCGCGCAGGCGGCCTGGTTGAGCCCATCCGGAGGCTCGGTGACGGTGTCGGACGGTGCTTATCTCTACGCCAGTGGAATTTACATTGGTCCCGACGGATCGAACCTGACGACTATGACCGTAACGGGTCCGGACACCGTCGTTGAGACGAGGGAGCGGATCTATGTGGGCGGTCAAAATGGCTTTCGGGATGTCGATCCTATGAACGGCAATGGGGTTCTGGCGATCTCCAATGGTGCCAGTGTGACCTCGGCCTCAGTCGGTGCCGGCATGGATCCCAGATCTTTCGGGCTCATACAGGTCGCCGGCGAAGGCAGCCAGCTTTCCGCACGGGAAAATACCAGCCTGAATGCCATGGGGAACGTCTATGCCGGATATGCTGGTATGGGCATCATTGCGGTATCCGATGGTGCTGTTCTTGAAGCCGATAACGAAGTCCGCATTGGCTGGCTGGATGGATCCAGTGGTGTGCTGGTCATCGGCGGGCTGTTGGATGCCGAAGCTGCCGGGACGGTGATTGCTGACAAGATTGTCTTCGGGGACGGTCATGGTGAACTCGCCTTCAACCATACGTCTTCGGACTACGAATTCGCTGCTGCCCTTTCAGGGGCTGGCATCCTGACGGCGCAGGCCGGAACCACGATCCTGACCGGAGATTCCTCCGACTTTACCGGAACTTTGAATGTCACGGGCGGTGTCCTTGACATGAAGGGCGCGAGCGGCGCGGCAGCCGTCGTGATGGACGGCGCGACCCTCAAGGGTGGCGGTACCGTTGGCTCGGTCGATGCGCGCGCAAAGTCGGTTGTCGCACCGGGCAATAGCGCTGGCACGTTGACCGTTACCGGTGACTACAGGCAGGCGGACGGCTCGATCTACCGTGCCGAACTGGTGCCTGGTAGCTCGACCATCCCGACGGTTGGCAGGAGCAATCGCGCCGGACCCGTTCCCAACCGCGCGAGCAATGACCTCATTGTCATCGGTGGGGAAGCCACCCTGGAATCCGGTGCCATTCTCGACGTGGTGAAGGATGGCAGCGATCGCTACAGGCTTGATGCACGCTACGAGATCCTGACGGCAGATGAGGGTGTCGCTGGTACCTTTAAGGTTCAGGGAGATACGCGCGTATCGCAATTCTACGACTTGCTGGCCGACTATCAGCCTCGTTCTGTGTCGCTGATATCCACGCAAACATCGAGCTTTGACAGTGCCGCCCTGACGTTCAACCAGTTTGCGGTCGCCGAAACTCTGGAAGCCCTGGACTCGGCTGCCGAGATCCGCGGGGCTGTGGGCATCGTGCAGTCTGCTGAAGAAGCACGGCTGGCTTTTGATCAACTGTCGGGCGAGGTTCATGCTTCGGCAGGTGCCGTTCTCCTCGAGGATAGCCGTTTTCTGCGCGAAGCGATCGGTCGACAGGTGGCATCAGAGACCGACGGTGAAGGACCGGCTTTCTGGAGCCAGGGATATGGCAGCTGGGCCAAGGTCGACAGCGATGGCAACGGGGCCGGTTTCGATCGCAATTCGGGTGGAGTCTTCTTTGGAGCCGAGGGCGACTTCACCGATGCGTTCCGTCTGGGTTTTGTGGGCGGGTATGGCAACACGTCTCTCAGCCTTGCAGAGGGTCGGGGGGCGGTGTCCATCGACAGCTACAGCGTTGGCCTCTACGGCGCCGGCACGTGGGACAGGCTGAACTTCAGCATGGGCGTCGCGCAGAGCTGGCACCAATTGGGTTCCCAGCGCGGCGTGCGGTTCGACGAATTCCAGGACCAGCTTACGGCTGATTACAATGGTCGTACGGCGCAAGCCTTTGCGGAACTCGGATACCGGCTCGATTCCGGTCCGGTCGCATTCGAGCCCTTTGCCGGTCTCGCCTATGTCAACGCCGACACCGATGCCTTCGTGGAAGACGGCGGGATCGCCGCACTTCGTGGGGCAGGTGTGGATACTGACGCCACCTATTCCACCCTCGGCCTTCGGACGAGCGGTCATTTCGAGGTCGCTGGCGTGCCATTGGCTGCCACCGGTTCCATGGGATGGCGTCACAACTTCAGCGACACCAGCATAAGCTCGATCCAGGGTTTCGACATCGGCAACAGCTTCGCCGTTTCGTCCGCGTCTCTTGGCCGTGACGTCGGTTTCGTCGAGGCCGGTTTGACAGCGGATCTCGGGTCCAACGCACGCCTGAGCCTCGCCTATTCCGGGCAGTTCGGGAAGGAGGTCAACGAGAGTGGTGTGAAGGTGCGGTTTGACGTCAGTTACTGACCACGTGGGTTTCAGTCCGACTTCGTGCCCCTGAGCTTCTTCAGCCGTACCACACACCCCCAAGCTCTTGTGGTGTCCGGCCTGGAGGAGGAGAGGCCCGCGTTCGCCGCCATGAGCGAGGGCCTATGGGCTGGGACCGTCGTCCCGGCCCAACTCTACACACTGTGCCGCTCCTTCGAATTGTACCTGAAGCCGGCTGCTGGAAACCGAACATCGCCGGGCACTCTGCGGGCGTCTGCAAGGCCAGTCGAACTGCAACCGCAATGAGCGCCGGCCTCGCAGCAGGTGTTGTCGCAGCAATGATCGAACGATGTCCCATTCAACGCATTCACGGCGGAGCTTACCTATGAAGAGCCACCTACAGTTCATGATCGTGATCGAGAATCTGGCCTGCATCGCAGCGGCCTATTCCGACGGTGTTGCCGGGCGTGTGTTGAGCGAAATCTGGCGACGTTTCGATGCGGCCTTGCCGGTCTCCGACTGGGAAAGGGAGGAGGAGCCCTACGGGCTTTCGCTCCGCTTCGTCGGGCCTCGCTTCGATGAGGCGCGTCTTGAGGAACTTGAGGAGGTCGTGCAATCGGCCGCGCTCACGCCGTTGACCGTCGGCAAAGTCAAGCTGGTGGTGGCGCTGGGGCTGTCTCAGAATGAAGGGGCCGCCACCGTCCGCTACATCAACCGCAATCTGAACATTGCGCAATACCGAGCGGACATGGACGCGGCGGTTGTCGCTTACGCTGCCCTTCAGTCTGGCAAAGTCCGGTTTGCTGAACAGCCGATCGTCGCGACGGATTCGCCGGAGAAACTTCTCTATCGGGAGCGTCTGATCCGCCTTGCCGACGCCGCCGGTGGCGGCATTGCGCCCGGTGCGTTCCTGCCAGCGATCGAACGGCTCGGCTTGACCGGTGCTTTCGATCGCTGGGTGATCATGGACACCCTAGGAGAGCTGGAAATCAATCCGGACCTTCTGCTTGGCTGCAACGTGTCGGCCATGTCGTTGAGTGCCGACGGCTGCTGGAATTCCTGCCTGCGAGGCCTGCGGGCAAAGCCAGATGTGGCAAGGCGTCTTGTCATTGAGGTGACGGAGACAGCCCTTCCTGCAGACATCGGCACAGCCACCGATCTGCTCTTTGCGTTCAAGGATGCCGGTTGCCGCATCGCGCTTGATGATTTCGGGTCTGGCTACAGCTCGATTGCGTTTGCCCGCGTCGTGCGTCCGGACATCATAAAGCTGGATGCGATTTTCGTGGGTGAGACATCGGAGACCATCTTCGGAAGCGAGATGCTCTCGAGCCTCATCACCATGTCGTCCTGCATGTCCAGCCTGGTCGTCGTCGAGGGCGTTGAAGATGCTCATTGCCTTGCCGTTGCCCAGCTTGCCGGCGCGCAGTGGCTGCAAGGCTATCATTTCGGCAGGCCGGAAAT
Organism: Rhizobium sp. AG855; assembly: GCF_003610655.1. Classification (NCBI taxonomy): domain Bacteria; kingdom Pseudomonadati; phylum Pseudomonadota; class Alphaproteobacteria; order Hyphomicrobiales; family Rhizobiaceae; genus Rhizobium; species Rhizobium sp. AG855. The sequence continues at coordinate 73,192 of NZ_RAQG01000005.1, forward strand.
CCCGCAGGACCGTTCACCGGCTGCCACGCCGCCGGTTCGCCTGCCGAATACCGATCGTCCGCGCCGACGTCACGTCATCCGGCAGCCTCTGGCAGCAGAGGAGACCCTGCGTTGAATCTTCGCACGAGTTCATGGGTGCTGCTGGATGCCGGCGCTTCGGTCAGGATTGCTGGTTCTCTCGCCGATCTGGCGCAGGGTGCGGGCAAGGTCGAGCGCACCAGCCTTCTCGCCGCGTTCCAAGGTCTGGACCCGTTTTCTGCACCCTTCGAGCACCCGTTCCGGCATCTGACCGATTGCGCGCAGGCGGCACGCGATCTGGCATCCAGCCACGAATACCAGCTTTCCGACAGGCAAATGCAGGTCGTCATTTCCGTCTACGAGGCGGGACTTCTGAATGGCTACGACGCCGTCACGAACGAGGTTCCTGACCAGGAAGCCGAAGGCTTTTCCCCCACAGATGCCGCCTGCATCTACGCCGTGGCATGGCGGCACGGCGACGCAATTCGCCGACGCTGGCGAGCATACGGCCATCTGGTGAGCATCCTAATCGGAGACCGCCAGCCATGATGGGCAAGCTTTCCTTCTCGCCGTCTGTTCGCACGGCCACCCCAAAACTCTTCCTGCGTGCAATGCGCAGCGACCTGCTTCATCAGGGAGGCGTCGATGTATAAGCAAGCTGTGGGGTTCTGGGACGGACCTCGTCATATCGCCTTGCGGGTTCGCTACCAGCTGGTGGGTGGCCTCCTCTTCGCGATCGGCATTCCGCTGATCCTTCGCATGTTGTTCGTGCCGGAGGTTCTATCCAATGCCAATCACCAGATCACGGTAACGGCCGCAATTGTCGCGCATCTCGCGGGCTATGTGCTCTATCGCCGCCTCGGGACGTATCCCGGCTTTGCGGCTGCGGGTGCAATCCTGCCGACCTTTGCGCTGACGTATGGCACGGTCTTCGTCATCATCTTCTTCTTCCGGTTTGACTACAGCCGCTTCCAGGCGGCCGGCTCCTTCACTCTGTCGACCGTCTGGTATTTTGGCTGGAGCTTCCTTGTCAGCAAGCTGAAGCCGACACGCCTTGCCGTGGTCCCGGCGGGTGATATCAGCCAGGTCACATCGATCGGTGACGTGACCTGGCGTGTTCTCACCTCGCCAAACCAGCCGCCAGAGCGGATCCAGGGTGTGGTTGCCGACCTGCGTGCGGACATTTCCGCCCCGTGGGAGCGTTTCATCGCCGATTGCGCGCTCTCAGGAATCCCGGTCTATCATGTGAAGCAGATTGTCGAGTCCCTGACAGGCCGGGTCGCCATCGACCATCTCTCGGAAAACACGCTCGGCTCGCTCAATCCGAACCAGGCCTATCTCGCGATCAAACATGCCATCGACAGCGTCTCCGCAGCGATCGCACTGGTGCTCCTGCTGCCCTTCCTGCTGGTCGTGGCCCTGCTGATCAAGATGGACTCACCCGGGCCTTCGCTCTTCTGCCAGGAGCGCCGTGGTTACCAGGGCAAGGTTTTCACGATCTACAAATTCCGCACGATGCGTGTGGCGCAGCACCACCAAAAGGACGACCGCGAGCGTGCCGTTACAGCCGACAGCGACCAGCGTATCACCCGGCTCGGTCGCTTCCTCAGGCGCACGCGCATCGATGAGCTGCCGCAGTTGCTGAACATCCTTCGTGGCGAAATGAGCTGGGTGGGCCCACGGCCCGAGGCTCTGCCATTGTCCAGATGGTACGAAGAAAAGCTTCCATTTTATCGATACAGGCACATCGTTCGGCCCGGAATTACAGGTTGGGCTCAAGTCAATCAGGGGCATGTATCAGCGGTTGAGGATGTGAGGCAGAAGCTTCACTACGATTTTTACTATGTAAAGAACTTTTCTCCTTGGATGGACGTCATTGTATACATCAAGACCGTAGCGATAATCATAAATGGATTCGGCGCAAAATAGAAAAATCAGGCCGATTCGCCTATTTATATTTTCGAAATCACGGCATTTGCTTGCAGGTCCGTCGAGGGCCGCAGCATGAAATGGAAAGGTATCAATCGATGAAGCTGCTCGTGACGGGAGGGCTGGGGTTCATAGGCTCCGCAGTGGTCCGGATGGCGGTCGAGACGGGCCACTCGGTGGTCAACATCGATGCCTTGACCTATGCGGGCCGGATCGAGAATGTCAGCACGGTTGCCGACAATCCGCTCTACGCCCTGGAGCGCGTCGATATTCAGGATCGCGCGGCTCTCGACCGGATATTCGCGCGTTTCAATCCTGATGCCGTCGTGCATCTGGCAGCAGAGTCCCATGTCGACCGATCGATCGACGGTCCGGACGATTTCATCCAGACGAATATTGTTGGGACCTTCTGCCTGCTGGAGGCTGCCCGTGCATACTGGTTGAACAGTGGAAAGCCGGAGAGCTTCCGCTTTCAGCACATCAGCACGGACGAAGTTTTCGGCTCCTTGCCGCGCGATCCCTCGGTCAAATTCACCGAGACCACCGCCTATAACCCCCGCAGCCCCTATTCGGCTTCGAAGGCTGCTTCCGACCATTTGGTGCGTGCATGGCACGAGACCTATGGCATGCCGATCCTGTTGACCAACTGCTCGAACAATTACGGGCCGTATCATTTTCCGGAAAAGCTCATTCCCCTCGCAATCCTCAGGGCATTGGCGGGGAAGCCGATCCCGATCTATGGCGACGGCAGCAATGTGCGGGACTGGCTCTATGTCGAAGACCACGCTGAAGCCCTGATGACGGTGCTCGCGAAAGGGACGGTCGGCTCCAGTTACAACATTGGCGGAGACAATGAGCTCACCAATCTCGAGCTCATTCGGACGTTGTGCGCCATTCTCGACAGCGAGAAACCAAAATCTTCCGGCAATTATGCCGACCAGATCGTCTTCGTTGCCGATCGGCCGGGGCATGACGTCCGATATGCCATCGACGCCACACGGATCCGTACCGAGCTTTCGTGGCAGCCTTCGGTGACCATTGCAGAAGGGCTCCGCCGGACTGTGCGCTGGTACCTTGAGAATGAAGCCTGGTGGCGCCCGCTCATGGATCGGAAGGGCGCAACTGCACGCATCGGGAGCCGCGCATGACCGACACGGCTCTTCATCCCGCTGAAAGCGGACGTCTCTCAAGTTCTTATGCCACGCCGGAGGTTCGACATGTCGTCTCGTAAGGGGATCGTGCTTGCGGGTGGCTCGGGCACCAGGCTCTACCCGATCACCGTGGGGCTCTCGAAGCAATTGCTGCCGCTCTACGACAAGCCGATGATCTACTATCCGATTTCCATCCTGATGCTGAGCGGCATCCGCGAAATCGCGATCATCACCACCCCGCAGGACCGCCAGCAGTTCGAGAAGGCGCTGGGTGACGGCAGCCAATGGGGCATCGAGTTCACCTGGATCGAGCAACCGTCGCCGGATGGTCTCGCACAGGCCTATATCCTCGCGGAGGATTTCCTTGCCGGCGCACCTTCGGTGATGGTGCTGGGCGATAATGTCTTCTTCGGTCACGGTCTGCCGGTTCTTCTGGCGGAGGCCGCCTCTCAGACCACAGGTGCGACTGTATTCGGTTACCGCGTCGCCGATCCGCAGCGCTATGGAATCGTGTCCTTCGACGAGTGCGGGCGCGTATCGAGCATCGTCGAAAAGCCGCCGGTTCCGCTGTCGGACTATGCGGTCACCGGCCTCTACTTCATGGATGGCACCGCTCCGGCCAAAGCACGCAGGGTCGTCCCATCTGCGCGCGGCGAACTCGAGATTACGTCCCTGCTCGAGCAGTATCTCGAAGAAGGAACGCTCACTGTGCAAAAGATGGGCCGCGGTTATGCGTGGTTCGACACCGGCACGCATTCCAGCCTGCTGGATGCCGGCAATTTCGTCCGCACGCTGCAGATGCGCCAGGGATTGCAGGTGGGATCCCCTGACGAAATCGCCTTCGACCAGGGCTGGATCGATCAGAACGCCCTCGTCTCGCGCGTAAACCTCTTCGGCAAGAACGACTATGGCCGCTATCTGGCGGGGCTGCTGAAATGATGATGTCGGCGGGTATCAGCAGCGGCAATTTTTCTGGGCCATTCGGCTGCGGCCTGTCTTCTGGACGCGCTGCGGGTGCTGTTGCGTTCGAATGCGTACTCCAGCCGGAGGTGTCTGTTTGACCAGTGCTCTCGCTGCAAAACAACCCGCCAACAGGGCGGAATTCGGGGAAGAGGGGACCCCGTCCTTGGCTCGGCCTTTGCCTGGAAACCAGCATGAGACCCGTTCATTGTTGGCGAATACGCTCATCATGTATGGGCGAACACTTCTGACGATGTCCGTTTCCCTCTATTCCTCACGCATCGTTCTGGCCGAGCTCGGAGCTGTGGACTACGGGATCTACTTCGCGGTTGCCGGCGTCACTCTCGTCATTGCTTTTCTGAACTCGGCCTTGGCAACCAGTACCCAGCGTCATCTGAGTGTCGGCCTTGCGCAGGGGGACATGGCACAATTGCGCTCGGTATTCAGCGCATCATTGCAAATTCACGCAGCAATCGCACTGGCCATTCTCCTCGCTTCGCAGACCTTTGGGCTGTGGTTCCTGCACAACCATATGGTCATCCCACCGGAGCGCGTGCAGGCTGGTAGTTGGGCATTGAAATGTGCAGCCCTGTCCGTCGCCTTGACGGTGTTTCAAGTTCCGTACAACGCGCTCTTGACCGCGACTGAACGATTTTCCGTTTTTGCAGCATTCGATATTGCGCACGCTCTTCTGAAGCTTTTCGTCGCATTCGCTCTGTTCTTGCCGCTGGGCGACCGGTTGGAGGTCTTCGCATCCTTATTAGTGGGAGCGACCTGCGTCATCTTTGTTGCGAAGGTTGGCTATTGCCTCTGGGCTTTCGAGGGCAGTCGGTATCGGCCTTGCGCGGATCTCAGCATTCTTCGCCGTCTCGCTACCTTCGCTGGATGGAGCCTTGTTGAGGGGTTCTCCCTGATTCTGAACATTCACGGTTTCGGGTTGCTGCTGAACCTCCATTTCGGGCCAGTGGTCAACGCTTCACAGGGCATTGCCACACAACTCGTCAACGCGACTTCGACGTTGGCCTCGAATCTGCAGCTCACGGCGAGCCCGCGCATTATGAAATCGTTCTTCACGCAGGATGTGGCTTCTTTCCAGATCCTCATCGAGCGAAATGCCAAGGCGGCCTATTTCCTCATGCTTGTGCTGGTGGTGCCTGTTGCATTGCAAGCCAATGCAGTCCTGACGTTGTGGCTGGGCACGGTTCCCGACCATGCCGTCGGCCTGGTGCGCTTGCTCCTGCTTGTCGGCCTGGTGAACAGCATGTCATCTCCCCTGGTATCCGCCATCCAGGCGACAGGCCGGATTCGGAGGTACCAACTGATCGTCGGCGGGCTCCTGCTGACCTCGGTGCCCATCGGCGCTCTGCTCCTTTCGTTCGGGGCAGGACCTCTTTCGATTTATTGGTTTCTGCTGCTGCTTTCCGCTGTTGCCCTTGCAATTAGAGTGCAGATGGCTCGGCACCTGGTCGGGCTTGTGCCAGGCAAATTCGCCACCGACGTCCTTTGGCCAGCGATACTGGTGACCGCACTATCCTTCGCGTCGGGCGAGTTGCTGAGCATGGCTCTGGCCGGCCTATGGTTGGGTGAGATCTGCAGTATTGCTGGTACAGCCGTGATCACCGCCGGCCTGATTTACGTCTTCGGATTCTCGGACTCGGAACGCCTCTGGCTGGGGGCTACGGTCACCAGCCGGTTCCAACATGTTGCGAGGCGGCGCACATGAGCGATGTCCTGCTGCACAGTCTCGGCATGACCTGCAGTCCGTCCGGTTCGGCTAGATCGGCGATCTCTGTCGCCATGGCAACATTCAACGGTGTCCAGTACCTGGGCCAGCAACTTGGTAGCCTTTTTCGGCAAGCCCGTCTTCCAACGACCTGGGCCGCCTTGCGCCGTGCAAAGAGGGCATTCAGCGCGCTCTTCAATCGCGACCACTCGCGGATGAGCCGTGGTGTCCTGAGTGTCCTTCGTGACTATAGGGGGATCTGGTGAACACGCATGTTTCATTCACCTCCTCCTCAGGTTCCTTCGGAGAGTTCCTGGAAGATCTGGCCGCTCTTGGCGTCGCGCCCGTGTCGGATGGCGGCCTGCCCTATGGGCTCCTGAAAGCGCGAACCAATGATCGCTGGTGGGTGATCCCCATCAGCGGCGGGCGGCCATCGGCAGCCGCAATGGCGATGTTCCAGCCTGTGTCTCTCGCAGCCACCATCATCAAAGCCGGGGTAACTACTGCGGCTCGACTGGGCGTTTCCAGCGGTTGGAGCGCGGGCCGTTTACGCTTTGGCGCCCTTCCAAATTTGCCGGGGAAGCAGCCAGCAGGGCTGGCGCATTGCGCGTATTTTACGGGAACCGCCGGGCCTCACCGCAAGACTGCGATCCAGCTGATGGCGGAGGATGGCGATATTCTCGGTTACGCCAAGGTCAGCCGCAGACCGCTGGTGAAGCCGTATCTGGCTCGTGAGGCGGAGATGTTGCGGCGCATCGGTCGCCTTGCGCTGGCGACCGCCGACACGCCCGCGGTCCTGGCCTTCGATCCCGGCAGTGCGGTGCGGCCAAGCGTGCTTGTCACCGACAGTCGGAAAACAATTGGCGCCAAAAGCAGCGTCCGTCCGGGTGGGGCCCATCTCCGTTTCCTGAGTGAGCTGGCGTCGCGAACGCGCAGCAATGGGGTTCATCGCGCGTTCGAGAGCGTGCCGTCTTTGGCGAACGAGACCCGGTTGCCTGCAGCCTGGACCAGACGTTTGCTGTCCGGTGCAGCGAGAGCGTCCCGTTTTGTCGATAGGCTTCCGGTCGCCTTAGCGCATGGGGATTTTACACCCTGGAACTGCATCATGCTTGAGCCTCGGCTCTATGTCTTCGATTGGGAATACGCAGCCGACGATTTGCCGCTTGGCTATGATCTCGTTCACTACCTGCTGGCAACAGGCCATGGCGCCGATCCGGCAGACGTTATCTCGGACCTGAACCAGCGCGTTGGGGCGCTTTTTTCCGATCTGCATCCGGAGACCGTCCGGACCTGCGTGCTCGTCTCGCTGCTCCTTCATGCCGCCTTCTACCTGCGGCGGCAGCTGGACTATGCCGGAAGCATTGATGGCTGGACGGATGGTGATCGGCGCGGTCGCCTGATCGATGCTTGCCTTCATCAGTGGTGGACAACAGCATGCTGAAGCTGGGCGTTGTCATCCTCACTTACAACAGTGACCGCGACCTGCCGGTATGCCTTGATGGGATCCTGTCACAGCAAGGCGTGGCTGTGGACATCATTGTCGTCGACAACGGATCTCATAGTGCCAGCCGCGCACGCATGCGCCAGGACGTTCGGGACGCCCTCCCGGATGTCTGGGAGCTTCGCGCCGGCGTCGATATTCCCTCTGGCTACCGGCACGGTGACGGGCTCTTCGTGTTGAACGATCGCAATGCCGGTTACTCCGCAGGCAACAATATCGGCGCGCGCCTTGCCGTGTCGCTCGGTTGCGAGGCTGTTCTCATCGTCAATCCGGACATCCGTATCGACGACCGCGACTACCTTTTGACACTGGCCAAGACCCTCTTTCGATCGGATCGGAATGCGGTTGCTGCCTCCGCCATCTGGAGCCTCGCTGGTGTCAACGAAAACCCCATGTTCGAGCCGGGCTTTGTCAGGGAAATTCTATCCCCGGTCTTCATGCTTCTCGCCGGCCTGTCGCGAAGACGCTTTGGCGGCAATCCGAAGCCGGGTCGACCGACGGGCAATGACAAGTTGAGCGGATGCTGCTTCCTGGTTCGCAGCACGTTCCTGGAGCGCATCGGCTATTTCGACGAGAACGTCTTCCTCTACTGCGAAGAGGCGATTCTTGCAGAGCAGGTTCGGCGGGCGGGTCTGAATTCCGTCTACACCGGAGAGATCTCGGCTGTTCACGCGCATCGTACCGCCGAGAAAGGCGATCCCGTGCGCCGCCTGTCCCTTTGGGCGCAAAGCCGCAGATATTATCACGCGCGGTATCGCGGTACGGGCAGGGCATCCCTGGTGGCCTTGCGAATCTCCTATGGGGTGATGCTTGCAATGGCCCGGATGCGTGCCTGGGTGCAGGGGGGCTTCCGATGAGCGAAGTCTTCTCCCCGCGTTCTGGCAGGCAGCTGGCCATGCCCGCTTGGGCTGGTGCACGCCCGATGCGGGCCACGCCGCATTGGTTGGTCGCAAGGGTTCTGCTCGTCTCCTTCGGCACAGCCATCTCACTGTTCGTTCTAGGAGATCAGCGCAACGTGTTGGTCATTCTCGTAGCGGCTCTCGCTCTGCCGACCATCATCGTTTTGCGGTTGCCGCTGGAGCGCGATTTCGGCTCGTCTGCGGCGGCGATTGCATACCTCATCGTTGTCGAACTCGCTCACGGTGGCACCACCAACATCACCAGCCTCGGATATACTGGGATGTTCGCGCTCTCATACATCGCCTTTGCCGGGACGCTTGAGAGCGGCTTCGTCAATCGCGAACGATTGATCGAACTTCTGCGCCAGCTGGTCTTCGCCTTCGCTGCCGTTTCCGTGGTGCAGATGCTTTGCTCGTTGGCGGGCCTGCCGATCCTGAACGGCATGTTGTCCAAGGGCGCGTGGAGCTACAACTCTCTTGCCGTGGAGCCATCCCATGCGGCGCGCGCGCTGTCTTTCACCATGCTTTCCTATCTCATCCTCGCGCGGCGTGGCGCTCCGACCCTGAGCTTCAGCGAACTTTGGCAGCGGGAGACATGGGTTCTGGTCGCCTTTTCCGTGAGTCAGGCGCTGACAGGCAGCTCGCTTGCTGTCGCGCTTCTGCCTCTGACCATCGTCCTTGCGCTGAGACTGCGGTGGATCGTCGGATGCACCCTGCTGTTGATCATGACCTGGCCCATCCTCCAATCCGTCGAGCTGGAATCCGTCCATCGTCTCGTTGGCTTCCTCACGGCCTTGCCGACGATGGACATCATGGCGCTGGTCCAGGCGGACCAGAGCGGCGCAGTGCGCGTTATGCCATTGATCCTCTTCCTGCAGTCGGCAAGTCTGGATGACCCGTCCGTCTGGTTGGGAGGCGGATACCAGATCGTCACCCAGTATGTTCAAGGACGTCTGGTGGGGGTGAGCGAAGATGCGGCCATGGCCGGCTTCATTCCCGGTTACATCATGATTGCCGGCATCATCGGTACGACCCTGTTTCTCCGCGCCTATCTGCTTCGCTTCACCAATCTTCAGACACTGCCTCTGATCCTCCTCTGGGGACCGGTTCTCGGCAACTCCGCATGGAACAGCCAGATCTTCTGGTACAGCCTGCTTCTGCTACGGGCCGTTCATCACTTCGCCAAGGCATCCCCGACAGACAGCTTTGCTTTTGTCCGAGGAGGCCCCCGATGAAGGTCCTCATCTCAGCCTATGCCTGTGAAACCGGTCGCGGCAGCGAAGGGGAGATCGCGTGGAGGCTCGTTCTTGAGCTTGCCAAGCGCCATGAAATTTCGGTGATCACCCGCGCCAATCTGCGCCCCATCCACGAAGAGGCCTTCCGACGCTATGGTCGGCCGCCCAACCTTGAGTTCATTTACTTCGATCTCCCTTGGATCTTCCGTTTCTACAAGAAGGGCAGGCGGTTCTTCCTGCTCTACTACTACCTGTGGCAGGTCGGATCGGGTTTGCTTGCCAGGCGTTTGCAGAGGGCAACAGCATACGATCTCTGCCATCACCTGACGGGCGGCATGGACTGGATGCCGGCAGGGCTGGCGCTTGCTCAAGGCCCCTTCCTGTGGGGTCCGGTCGGAAGCGAGGACACCCATCCTGTCCTTCGTCGAAGGCTATCAGCGACATCCCGGCTGAAGGATCGGCTGCGGGTGATTGCTCGCTATGCGATGCGGTATCTGGATCCGCTGGTGTTGATATCAGGGCGGAGAGCCGACCGGATACTGTCGCACACGCCGGAAACCATGCCGCGACACCTGGCGGGCAAAATGCTGCCTTTCACCCAGACCGGGATCGAGGAAACACCGTCCATGGTGCAGCCGAAGGCCGATCTGTCGCGGGGAGGGGAACTGCGCCTTCTGTTCGCCGGTGAATTCAAAGACTGGAAAGGTGCACTCCTTGCGCTTCAGGCAGCCCTGCGGTTTTTCGAAAACGACCCTTCCGCTCGATTGACGATGGTGGGTGATGGCCCGTTGCGCTCCGAAATCGCCCGGATGGTTGCAGCGCATCCCCAGGGCGATCGGGTGGTGATTACGGGCCGTCTCGACATGGCGGGATTGGTTCAGGCGCTCAATCGCAGCGACGTCTTCCTCTATCCCTCATTCCATCACGGACTGTCGACTGTCGTGCTGCAGGCCATGCTGACAGGGTTGCCAGTCGTTTGCTTGGAGGGTGACGCCACCGGCCGCACGGTAAAGCAGGAGGCCGGCATCACGGTGGCTCTCCGACATGATCGGGATCCGGTTGCCGACCTTGCCGCTGCCATTCGGCGGCTCGCCCTTGATGAAACCTACAGACAGTCACTGGCTCGATCGGCACAGACGATCGCCCGGAAGCGCCACGCTTATGCTGCGCTCGCATCGTTCATGGACCAAATATACCAAGATACCGGGAGCCGCTCTTGACCGATTTTTTGAATAGAAAACAGGCGCTGGAGGTGACGATAGTTGTATGTTGCTACAACGCGGAACGCACCATCACCAGAACCTTGGAGTCGCTACGCCAGCAAACTTATCCAGTTCAAGAAATCCTCGTCATCGACGACGCTTCGAGTGATCGTTCGTACGAACTCGTGCGAGACTACGCGGCCACATTCAGAAGTGTGCGGGTGTTGCGGAATTCGCGAAATAGAGGACCCGCATTCTGCCGGCAACTTGGTTTGGAAGAGGCCCACAGTGAGTGCATTCTGTTTTTTGATGCCGATGATATTGCCAAGCCAAGGCTGTTGGAGAGGCAGGCAAGAATACTCGAATCGGATCCGTCGTTGTTGGGGGTGGGCTGCTATGCACACTACTTCGAATCTGAGGCAGATGTACCAAAGAGCTTGGGGCTATTGAAGGTTGGGCCCACCAATCGCGCGGCCGCTCTCAAACAATTCCAGCAAAACAAACTCGTATTCATGACGGTGGTGACGCTTATCTGGCGTCGTGACGCATTAGCCGTTGGAGGATACCGGCAGGACCTGCTGCCGAATTCCAAGGGTCTCCGCTACGAGGACTATGCCGAGGATCTCGACCTGTGGTGCCGTATGGCCGACCTCGGCGCGAGCGGTCGACATTTCATCACGATCCCGGAACCACTTTTCTTCTACCGCAAGCCTGCGGGCTCTCTGTCGACGCGCAATGTGGCGGTCATGCAGCTCAAGATGCGCTGGATCAAGGACTGCATGATCCGCCGACGCAAGGGGCTCGGCGAGCGTCGACTTGCAGAGTTCCTCGCATCGCGAACGCTTTTTCAGCGGTTGTCAGATCGGCGCTCGGATCTCGCGGCGGCTTTCTACAAAAGGGCCGGCTTCGCCCATGCGAGCCGCCGCTACCTCAGGATGGGCGTCCTCCTCGGCCTCGTCGCAGTCACCTCGCCGAAGCTCATCCTGCAGAAACTCAAGACACAGTCGGTGCAGTCATGACTTCGATCCCGTTACCCGTACGCGTGCCGACGCCCCAGACCGATTTGCTCGTGCGGCTGTTTTTCGATCTCAGCATCGCCGGCATCGACCATGCGGTCATGCGAAACCATGAGCAGCTTCCTTGTGAGCTTGGCGCGCGGGACCTCGATATTGTCGTCCATCCGAAGCACCTCAATGAGGCGGTTCGTGTCGTCGCGCGTCTTGGGCGAGACTTCGGATATCTCTTTGCCAATTCCTATGCCGATGAGCGGTTGACGCAGCTTGCGCTGGTGAAACGGACACCGAGCGGCATCCTCGGCCTGCAGATCGACTTCTTTACCTGCAGCCAGGTCTATGGCGTCGAGCTGCTTTCAGCTGAAGAGATGCTGCAGAACTTGCGTTGGCACAATCACATCCCTGTCGTCTCCGAGCGGGTGATGCTGCTGGACAAATGGCTGTTCCACCTTGCGGTCGGCAAGCCGCTGCATCCCAAATACGATACGGCGTTTGCGGCTATCGTCAGCCGCAATTGGTCTGCTCTCCTGGATAAGCTCATCCCCCTCGTCGGTTATGGCGAGGCACGCCGGCAGTTGGATACCATCCGGTCAGGGCATGCCTCTTCCATTGCCGTGCTGCCGCCTCGTCAGCGGCGTCGGATGGTGTTCAGAGCCTGGAAGACGCAACGCGCGGGTGCGCATCTTCTGTTACCACGGTTTACGCTGCATCGTTTGCTGAACCGCGCAAGACCACATGGTTTCTGGCTTTCGATCAGCGGTCCCGATGGTGCGGGCAAAACGACGGTAATCGAACTTGTTCTCGCCGAACTGGCTCGGGTCTTTGGTGGAGATGCGCTGGCCCACAGGGGGCATTTCAGGCCGTCCGTTCTGCCGCGCATTGCTGAACTGGCCAAGGCAACCGGTGCAGTGCAGGTGGTGGATGCCGACTACGCGCGGCCGCATCGCAGCCCTGCTTCCGGTTTCCTCGGGTCTCTGGCCAGGCTCTCTTACTATGTCGCTGATTATGTCCATGGCTATTTCCGCCTCGTCCGGCCAGCGCTTATCGACCGTCGGATCGTCCTGTTCGATCGCTATTATCACGATGTGATTGCCGATCCCGGTCGCAGCCGTATTCGCCTGCCCCAGTGGCTGCTACGTGCTTTCGCCCGGGTCATCCCACTGCCGACCTACAGCTTCTTCATCAGCGTTAGGCCCGAGGTTGCGCATGCACGCAAGCAAGAACTGACGCTCGGCCAGATCACCCAACTCAACCTGGCATATGGCTACCTGGTTCAACGCGGCGCCATGACGGAAGTGCCCAACAACGGGCTTGCCGAAGAAGCGGCCGCCGCGATTGTCGACCATATTTTCGCCGACCGCGACAGGGTCGCGAGATCGAAGTTGCGGGTGGCGGTGCGATGATCGTCTTTTGCCACCTGCTCAACGACAATTCCGGCAGCCCGCGCGTGTTGCTCAGCGCCATCGAAGCGTTGGCGCCTTCGAACGAGGGGAGCCTGCTTTATGTCGGCTCCGCCGGCAGTGGTCTGCTGGACAACGCCAACGTCACGATGCGACGCTATGGGTATCGTCGCAGCCGCTTCCGTCTTTTGACACTGGCGTCGCTGATCGGTAGCCAGTTTCGCCTCTTTCGCATGCTGGGGAAATCCAGGGACATTGCTCCGGATGCGATCATCTATGTGAACACACTCTTGCCTGTCGGCGCGGCGTTTTGGGCATGGGCGAAGAAGCGGCGTCTGGTGTGGCACCTGCACGAAGTGTCGCTGTCGCCAGCCCCGCTGCGGTGGCTCTTGAAAGCTGCGGCCACACGCTTTGCGGATCTCCTGATCTACGTGTCGGAAGATCATCGCAGCCGGCTGCCCACTGATCCCGACCGATCGGTCGTAATCCCGAACCCGGTGTCGCCTTCGCTGCAGTCCAAGGGGCGGGACACGCCGTTCTGGCCTCGCCGCAGCGGCCTGTTTCGGGTTCTGATGCTTGCATCGCCGCGTGACTTCAAGGGCGTTCCCGAATTCATCAATCTCGCCGGCATGCTGCTCTGGCGGGACGATATCGCGTTCGATCTCGTCCTAAATGCCAAGAGCGACGAGATCGCACAGTACCTGAAGGACATTCAGATTCCGTCCAACCTGCGGATCTATCCGAAGGTCAACAATCCTGCGCGCTTCTATGCGTTGGCCGATCTCGTCGTGAACCTGTCTCGGGTCGACCTCTGTGTTGAAACCTTCGGGCTTACCATCACCGAGGCTTTCTCCTTTGGGATTCCGGTGATTGCACCGCCCGTCGGCGGGCCGGCCGAGATCGTCAGTGATGGCGAAGACGGATTTCTAATCGATTCACGGCAACTGGCTGATCTCACGGAGTGCGTCTGCCGCCTCGCCAGTGACCCGACATTGTGTCTGGAGCTGTCGTCAGCGGCCCGCCGGAAAGCTGATCGCTACAGCCAGGCCAATTTTGCGGTTCTGCTGAAGGATCACCTCAGTCGCCTCCAGAAGAGGGAGATCCGCGCATGAAGGCGGCAATCCTCGGCACGGTGGGCGTGCCCGGTCGCTATGGCGGCTTCGAAACGCTTGCGGAAAACCTTGTACGCCAACATCAGGCACGCGGTTCGGGGACGGATCTTGCCGTCTACTGCAGCGCCCCGGCCTATGATGTGCAGCCATCGAACTATCTTGGTGCCAGCCTCTATTATTCGCGCTGGAAGGCGAACGGTCTTCAGAGCGTGCTCTACGATGCGACCACGCTTCTTCAGTGCGTCTGGCGCGGCTGTGATGTCGTGTTGCTTCTCGGCGTTTCGGGAGCCTCGATCCTGCCTGTGATCAGGCTCGTTTCGCGCATGCGGATCGTCACCAATGTCGATGGGATAGAGTGGCGAAGGGACAAGTGGAAAGGCTTTGCCCGCCACTTCCTGCGCTTCTCCGAATGGATGGCTGTCCGCTTCTCGCATGAGGTCGTCGCAGACAATCAGGGTATCGCGGATTACCTGAGTGATACCTATGGCATCAGCCCGAAGGTTATCGCTTATGGCGGCGATCACGCCGTCAACCTGCCGTCTGATGCAGGCTCTGCCGTGCGTTCCCTCCCTTGTTCGCCTGGCTACGCGCTGGCGCTCTGCCGCATCGAGCCGGAAAACAACATCGACATGATCCTGCAGGCCTTCGCCTCCAGTCAGCGTAATCTCGTCTTTGTCGGTAACTGGGATAGCAGCGACTACGGACGCCGGTTGCGGAGCAAATATGCTGCTTGTGCCAATCTGCATCTCCTCGATCCGATCTACGATCCGGATGAGCTCTATCGCGTCCGGATCGCTGCGAGCTTTTACGTACACGGGCATTCGGCCGGGGGCACAAATCCCTCGCTGGTCGAAATGATGCATTTCGGACTGCCGGTGGTCGCTTTCGACTGTGTCTACAACAGGCATACGACCGAAGGCCGGGCAGACTATTTCCGCTCCTCTCTCGATCTCAGCGCCCTGGTTGCAGGCGAAATACGTGCCGATGCCGGGGCGCGGATGAAGGAAATTGCCGACAGGAAATACCGCTGGAGCATCGTGGCGGACCAGTACTTCGAGATGCTTTCTGCTCAGCGGCAGACCAGTGCGACCCTTTTGACAGTCAATCAAGGAAAACAACAATGAATGGTCATTTCAAGACATCCGCAGCGTTCTGCTTGATAGCGATCACCTCCTTGGGACTGGACGCGCCGCCTGATGCGGTTCCACCTTCCATTTGTGGTTGCCGCGCGCCGCTGGCATCGACAGCGATTCTTCGGGAAGTTACGGGCAAGGTCTTCGTTTCCCAGGCCGAAGGCATGCGGCCGGCGCGGGCAGACATGGAAGTCCCTTTGCCGGGACGCCTGCTCACCGGACCGTCGTCGGCGACGATCCTCAAGATCGGCAACACCTGCACGCTCTCGGTATCGGAGAAGCAACTGATCCGTATCGAGGACGAGCATGGGTCCTGGTGTGTCCGCGCTGAAGCTGCCCGCGCAGCCGGACCGACGCAACCGGCTCCACAGTCACCGGTGCCCATCAGCGTCCTCAGTGTTCTGGCCGGCGGCAAAGTGATGATTTCGATCGCCCGGAAAGACGAGCGGGTCAGCCGTTGATAGCCGCGCGCTCCGGCATGTGTTCAGCGCAGGTGGCAATTTCCAGCAAGGACGAGTCAAAGCATGATTGACCTCCACTCGCATATCCTCTTCGGCCTCGACGATGGCGCAAGCGAGCTCGACATCTCCATCGAGATGGCCCGTATCGCTGTGGCGGACGGCATCACCCACATGGCCTGCACGCCGCATGTCCAAGAGGGTGTCTATCCGAATGATTGGGCGACCATCCGTCCGGTGCTCGAGGTCCTGCAACAGGCGCTGCGCGAACTGCGTATTCCGCTCACGCTGTTTTGTGGAGCTGAAGCCCATCTCGCCTGGGATTTGCCCGAGAGGCTTCTCCGGGGCGATATCCCGACACTCAATGACTCGCGTTATTTCCTGCTTGAGCTTCCTCATCTCGTGGTTCCGCCGAGGCTGCACGATTTCGTTCTACGCCTGAAGGACGCCGGCTTCATTCCCGTCATTACCCACCCGGAAAGGCTCAGCTGGGCGGAGCGCCGCCCGGAGCTTCTCGTCAAGATCGCGGAGCTTGGTTGCCCGCTGCAACTGACGGCGGACTCGCTTCTGGGGCGGTTCGGCATGACCGCGCAGGCGCAGGCTGCGGGCTTTGTCGATGCCGGCCTCCTCGTCTTCGTGGCAAGTGATGCCCATAGCCCACGCGCTCGTGCCCCGCGCATGTCAGCCGCCATGAAGCTGGTTGCCAGCCGATGGGGGGAGGAGACAGCACAGCGCATGTTCGTCGAGATCCCCCAGATCATTCTTTCAGACGGAATGCTTCCGGATGCTGCGCGTCAGCACCTCATTCCACGCCGACCCATGACCTCAGGGAGCGGCGTCGGTCGGCTCCTCACGCTTTTGCGGGCAGGGCTCTAAGATGCTGACGATTTCCCGCCTCCTTCTCGCAACATTCCTGTCGGTCGGGTTGCTCGCGCTTGCATCGTGCGGCAGTTCAGGTTCACCCGTGGCCACATCCCCGGGGCAGGCTGAAACAGCGTCCGGAGATCTGCAACTTGTTCGGGCTTTGCCCGCGCCGGTCAACACGGCCGGTGGCATTGATCAGCCTCTTCTTCCGGGCGACGTGCTCACCATCGATGTGTTCCAAGCGGAACAGCTCAGTCGAACCGTACAAATCGATTCCCGCGGCGCCTTTTCTCTGCCTTTGGTCGGCCCGGTGAATGCGGCGGGCAAGGGCATTCGTGCGCTCGAACTGGAACTCGAGCAACTGTATGGCGCGCGGTACCTGCAGAACCCCGAGGTGTCGATCTTCCTGAAGGAGTCGTCGGGCCAACGGGTCACGGTCGATGGCGAGGTGGCGAAGGCGGGGTTGTATCCCGTTTCACCCGGCACGACGCTTCTCGACGCGATCGCTCTCGCCGGTGGTTTGAGGGAGATTGCCGATCAGCGCAAGGTCTACGTGTATCGCGCATTTGGCGAGCGAAAGCTGGTCGCCAACTACGATGTCGGCACAATTCGCGACGGGCATGCGGAGAACCCGCGCATCTATGGCGGCGACGTCGTCGTCGTCTTCAGGTCGCAGAGCCTAGTTGCAATCAACAGCCTCAAAGAAGCGCTCGGCCTCTCGGCCCGGGTCGCAACGGGAATTGCTGCAATTCCCTGAGCTCCTCGCCTTGGCAATTTAGGAATGGATTGAAGATGTTCGATAGAAATCAGCCGGCTGCCGCGGGGGATCCCTACCATCCGATGACGCCTCCCTCGGATGCGTTTTATGCAGGTTACCAACGGGGGCGGGATATCGGCGTGGATTATTATCCACGGGCGACCAGCCTCGACATGATCGGTCTCTTCTTCCGGGTGCTTCAGTATCGTTGGCTGATCCTGAGCCTCCTGGCGGCCGGGATAGTGCTGGCCGGATTGCTCACGCTGATGCAGACGCCCCGATACCAGGCAATCGCCAAGCTGGAGGTCCTGGTGCCCTCGGCACGGGTTTTCGAGGATCTGGAACTGACGAGCGAAAGCAGTGACATCAGGGCTTTCCAGACGGCTCGGGAAAAGCTGAAGAGCCGTGCGCTCGCCGAACGGGTCGTCTACGCCCTCAACCTGACGGAGCGGGAGGATTTCCTCTTTCCCCGTGCCCGCATTTCGCCGCTCAACATTTTCTACCGGGCTTTCGGTTCGGAACCTCAGAAAACGGACAGCTCCCTGCCGCCGGATGCGTTGATGCGTATAGCGACATCCCGGGTGATGTCCAACCTGAAGGTCGAGCTTGTTCCCAACACGAGCTTGCTCACCATCGACTACCGCGACCAGAACCCGGCCTATGCGCGCGACATCGCCAACCAGATTGCCCAGAGCTTCATCGATCTGCGGATCGACCAGAGCAGCAAGACCTCCGTGCAGGCGCGGGAGTTCATCCAGGAGCAGGTGGCTCTGGTGAAGGAAAGGCTCCAGGAGTCTGAGCGGGCCCTGGTCGCCTATGCGAAAACCGCAGGTATCACCGTGACGGGGAACGAAGGTTCGCTTCTCGATACGAACCTGTCCGATATCAACGCCGCCCTCTCAAAGGCGGTCCAGGAAAACCTCGACTTTGACCGATTGGTCAAGCAGATCGATGCAGGGCAGGGGGACAGTCTTGAACAGGTCTTGGGCAGCGCTGCACTCGACAAGCTGCGCGGCACGCTCATTGATCTGAAGGGGGACTACGAGAGCAAGCGGCTGCTTTTCAAGCCAGACTTTCCGGAGATGCGCCAGCTGGCGTCGCAGATCCGCGAGACGGAAAAGCAACTCAAGATGGGTGTCCTCGCCATCACGGACTCCATCAGGCTGAAGCACCAGGAGACGGTGGCCAAGGTCGCAGATCTTCAGAAGAAGATAACCGAGCTGGAGGCCGAGAAGTCGACCTACCAGGACAAGAACATCCAGTACACGATCCTGAAGCGTGAGGTCGATTCCAACCGTGCGCAATACGATAGCCTGATCGGCAAACTCAACGACGTCGCTGTCGGATCGGAACTCAAGACGCAGAACGCCGCCGTGGTGGATCTGGCGGTCAGCCCGACCATGCCGTTCTCGCCCAGCCTTCCGATCAACATTGCGATCGGTTCCATCATTTCCCTGTTGCTGGCTGCCTCTGTCATCTATGTGGCGGAACTGATCAACAATGCCTTCAGCAATTCCGACCAGGTCGAAAAGGAGCTTGGTCTTCCGGTCCTGGGCGTCTTGCCACTTGTGCCCGAGATCGACCTTGAGCAGCAGCTGACGAACCCGCAGTCCGCTCTCTCCGAAACCTATAGGTCCCTGCGCACCTCATTGCAGTTCTCCGGTGCCGAGGGCGCGCCCGCGACACTTCTGGTGACGAGTTCGGAGCCTGGTGAAGGCAAATCGACCACCGTGATCAAGCTTGCGGAAGACTTCGCCTCACTGGGGGGCAGGGTGCTGATCATCGATGCCGACATGCGCAAGCCCAGCATTCACCGCCGTTTCAACGAGGACAATGTCATCGGTCTGAGCAACCTGCTGACCAACACCGTGCGGCGCGGCGACCTTGCGCGTCTCGTCCGGCGCGGCAAATCCTCGAATGTCTTCTTCATTTCGGCGGGCACCGTTCCGCAGAACCCGGCGGACCTTCTGTCGTCCCCCCGGATGAGCCTGATCGTGTCCAGTCTGCGCAAGCAGTTCGACATGATCATCATTGATGCGCCGCCTGTCATCGGGATTGCCGACGTCCCGATCCTGAGCCGCCTTGCGGACGCGACGCTCTTCATCGTTTCGACCAGCAAGGTGTCCCGCAAGTCCGTGACCATGGCAGTCCGGCGCCTGACCTCTGCGGGTGCAAATGTGGTCGGCGTTGCGCTGACAATGTTCACCGTCGGAAAGTTCGAGCACAACTACAGGTACGGAAACCTGAACTATAAATACTACACGTATTCCTCGTCCAGCAATCTCTTGCCGGAAGTGTCGTCGAATACAGAGGGGCAAGATCGAGATGTCTGGAATTGGTCGGTGGGTTTTGTTGTTTTTCGCGTCCGCCAGCATTTCGACAATATCCTTGATCGCATCAAGTCAATTGCTTGAGGACACGGACCCGAAGCTCGCACTGCGCTTGAATCCCTTCAACGTGGATGCATTCATCACGCTGTCTGAAGAACGACTTGGCGGTCCGGCAGATAAGGCTGACATCGATCAGCTGATGGCGTCTGCGGGACGGATGGTCGCGGAGGCGCCGGGCGATGCCCGTTTGTATAGCGTGCGAGGTGTCGCAGAGGCGAAAAAGGGGGATGTGGAGCACGCACTCACGTCTTTCCGGCATGCCCTTGTCCTGGCGCCGACGGAATTGCAGGCATTGCAATGGATGATCGGATATTCGGCGGAACACAATGACCAGGCGACCGTGGTCGATCGCGTCGATGCTCTCTTCCGTCGGTGGCCCGACAAGATCCCGGTCTACGCTGATCGTCTGCCCGAGATTTTTCGGGGAGCCGACCAGCGACGCCTGCTCGTGCAACGCCTCAAGATGGCGCCGCCATGGCGCGTGAACTTCATCAGCAGTTTGAGCAAGTCACCGGACGGCGCGTTGTTTGCGGCCGATCTCCTGTGGGATCTGGCGCAAGGGCAGGGCGAGCAGAACGCTGGCGAGATCAACCAAGTGCTGGGGGCCCTTTTGGCGGCAGGCCGCTACGACGAAGCCTATCAGACTTTCCTCGTCACCCTGGACGATGAGCGGCAGAAACTCGCAGGCAATGTTTATAACGGCTCGTTTCTGGACGCTCCAAGCGGGTCACCCTTCGACTGGATGGTCAAACGGCAACCGGGCTTGGCAACGTCCATGGCAAAACCGGGTGACGGCGCCTCCACTCCTGGCCTTTCGATCGATTTCCTGCAGGCGCCGGTCAGAGACCCGGGTATCCGCCAGTTTCTCAACCTGGCGTCCGGACGTTACCGCCTGTCGGTGAAGGCATCAGCGCAGGGCGCGGTTTTGCCCAAGGGCCTCTTCTGGAGCATTGCTTGCTTCAAGCCGGGGACGGTTTTGGGCACACTGCCGGTCGAGCAGGGGACCTATCCGATAACGGCGATTTCGGCCGAGCTTGTTGTTCCCCCGGATCATTGCGGGCTGCAGGTTTTGCGGCTCGGGACGCGTGCCATGACGGGAAGCTGGAACGACCGATATTCCGGCAGGGTCCGCTTTGACGACGTCCGGATCGTGAGCGCGCCATGATCCGGACGTCCTCTTCTTCTTCTTTCGTACGGCTCGTCATTGGTCTTGCCGTGTTGGCATGCCAGATCATGGGCGGTGGGACCGAGCGCGGTCTTCTCATGGACCATGTCCTGCAGGCCCTCATCATCGCCACGTCCACCTATGTCATTGTGACGCTTTGGGATCGTTCCGTCTCCACTGCGGGCCTTGCCCTGTTTGGAGCCATCGCGCTGCTCGGCTGCATCCAGATCATGCCCTTGCCCTGTGAGTGGTTAGAGAGCCTGCGGCCGCAGCCCTATATGCCGGCGATCGGATCCTGCTCGACCACGACGATCAGCCTCTCGTCTTACCGGACGATATCCGGCTTGATTTCATGTCTGACCATGATCGTTCTTTTTCTGGCGCTCAGCAAGTTCGACGAGTCGGAATTGGGCCTTCTTGGACGGTTCGTGGTCGCAGGAGTGCTGGTCAATCTCGCCTTGTCGTTCGTGACCTTCTCGCAATCGGATATGTCCTGGATGTCCGATCTGCTGGGCTATCAGGCGGAGCTCGGCGCATTTCAGAACGAAAATCACTACTCCGTTTACGTCGCTGTCGGCATCCTCGCGGCCCTGACCATGCGCCCTCAGGGTTATATGCGGGTCTGGAATCTGCTGCTTGTCACGCTGGTCCTCCTGTTTCTTCTCGCCGCAGGATCGCGCGCGGGCGTGCTGATCGGGCTGTTCGTCTCGCTGCTCGCTTTCGTGATGATCGCACGTGGGTCGAGATCCGCAGTCATTCTCGCGCCCGGTCTGGGCCTCGTCGCGGCCGCCTATCTTTATGGGCTATGGATCAAGTTTACGGAGGTGGAAGGCGACCAGATCCTCGATCGTCGCGACTATGCCCTTACCACATGGGACGCCATTCGTGATCAGTGGCCCCTTGGAACAGGCTTCTCCACCTTCGATATCGTTTATCCGCGCTACGAAAAGCTCGAACAGGTCTATTCGGCCTTCGTGAACCACGCGCACAACGATTTCCTCGAATTGATCCTGGAGGGAGGGCTTGCGGGAACGCTAATTCTCGCGGGGTGTCTCGCTGCCATCGTCATGCGTTTCAACCGCGTCCGCCATCGGGATTCGGCGCGCACGGCTTTCATCGCGATCCTCATCATCCTCGTCCATTCCACGGTCGATTACCCGCTGCGCACGATGGGGATCGCCTCGCTCTTCGCTTTTTTTGCCGCTCTCCTGTTTGCCCGCGCACCGGGTTCCTCGGCTGTACCTGGTCGAGCGATCGGAGTTGCGCCGCCCAGACTTATCGAGGCCGTTCAAGCGGCCACGCCGACATCAGAAGGAGACCAAATTGCACGTTAAACGACTGGAACTCGATGGCGTCTTCACGATGTCGCCACGCCGCTTTGGCGATGATCGCGGATATTTCTCGGAGACGTTCCGACAGGACATTTTCTCACAGAACGTCGGTGACTTTCACTTCGTCCAGGACAATCAATCCCTGTCGGCGGAGAGGGGCACCGTTCGGGGATTGCATTTTCAGCTCGCGCCCAGAGCGCAGGGAAAGCTCGTGCGCTGTTTGACTGGTGCCATCTTCGACGTTGCGGTGGACCTGCGGAGCGGTTCTCCGACCTTCGGCCAGCATGTTTCGGTCGAACTCTCCGCCGATAACGGCCAGCAACTCTGGATCCCGCCCGGCTTTGCGCACGGCTTCTGCACCCTGACCGAGAATACGATCGTGGCCTACAAGGTCACTGACTATTACAGCCCCGAACATGACCGGGGGCTGCTCTGGAGTGATCCGCAGATTGGCATTGGGTGGCCTCTCGAGGGCGTTTCCGCTCGTCTCTCGGAGAAGGACGCAAGGCAGCCACTCCTTGCAGAACTCGGTGAGGTCTTCCGTCACGAAGGGCCGACAACATGAGCGGCTCGTCTGCGGATAACTCATTGCCGTGGTCACGACTTTCATCCCTCGGCAACCAAGACATGGAGGCGCGCCGTAAACCGCTCCGGATGCTGGTGACCGGCCGTGAGGGACAGGTGGTAAGCGCGCTGGTCGAACTTGGCTGGCATCAAGAGGAGTTTGAAATTCTGGCATTGGGTCGACCGGACCTCGATCTTGCCGACACGCGATCGATCGATGGTGCGATCACGGCCCGGCAGCCCGACATCATCGTCTCGGCGGCCGCCTATACAGCCGTGGATCAGGCCGAGACGGACACGGCGAGCGCCCATGCCGTAAACGGCGTGGCGCCCGGAGAGATCGGACGGGTCGCATCGAGGCTGGGTATCCCGGTGATCCACCTGTCGACCGACTATGTCTTCGACGGCACCAAGACTTCCCCTTACGAGGAGACTGATCCCACAAACCCGGTGGGCGTTTACGGCAGGTCGAAACTCGAAGGCGAACATGCGCTCGCAGCCGCGACGGATGATCATGTGATCCTGCGCACGGCCTGGGTTTACAGCCCGTTCGGCCGGAATTTCGTCAAGACCATGCTGACTGTCGCGGCGACGCGAGACCGTCTCAGTGTGGTCGATGACCAGCAGGGCAATCCGACATCGGCGCTCGATATCGCCGATGCGATCGTCACGGTTGCACGAAACCTTCTGCAGGATCGGGCGAGCACGTTGCGCGGCACCTTCCACCTCGCAGGCCGAGGTGCTGCCAGCTGGGCGGATTTCGCGGCGGGAATCTTTGAAACGTCGCGCCTGATGGGCGGTCCATCGGCGGAACTCGCCCGCATCACCAGTGCGGATTATCCAACAGCGGCAAGGCGCCCTGCAAACTCTCGATTGCACACCGCCAAGCTGGCCTCTGTGCACGGGGTCACCCTGCCGGATTGGCAGAGCTCCATGCGGACGGTGGTTTCACGCTGCTTGCCTCTTCGCGACAACAATCACCAAAACCCCAGCAAGCTTTAAAGGAAAGGAGCCATTCATGATTGATACGGCACAAAAAGAGAGCGAGCTGCTGCTCGTCGAATGCACCTCTCGCGTGATTTCCGCCTATGTTTCCAATCACGTTGTTCCTTCGACGGATCTGTCGAAGCTGATTGGCAGCGTGTTCAACGCCTTGCTAAGCGTGTCTCACACCACGCCTGCCGCCCCCGTCGTTGAAAAGCCGAAACCGCCGGTTCCGGTGCGAAAGTCCATCGAACAGGACTATCTGATCTGCCTGGAAGATGGCCGCAGGTTTAAGTCGTTGAAACGCCACCTGAAGGCGAGCTTCAACATGACCCCCGACCAATACCGGGAAAAATGGGATCTACCAGCCGACTATCCCATGGTTGCCCCGGCCTATGCGGCGGCCCGTTCGAAGCTGGCAAAGGACATGGGGCTCGGCAGACTGGCCCGCAAATAATGCCTGACGCACAATTCGTTCGTTCCGGCCGTATGGGTCTAATCCGGCCGAAGCTTTTTTCCTAGAAAGCAAAATTGCAGGTTGCAACCTTGGAGGACTGGAAAAGCCGGTCAGGCGTTCGGGCCTTCATGGATGCAATCAAAGGCAGGATTGAGAAGCCACCCGTGCGGGTCGCCTGACCTTCGGTCTATGGTTGACGATGTGTTCGGGTTCACTTCGCGAAATCTCGAAGGATCGGCGAGTTCAACTCCTGTAGTCCTGCTGGACAGGACAAAAACATAAGCGCTGCAATTGCAGCTTTGGGGGCGTTACAATGGAACAGAAAAAGACCAGCCATCTTGGCCGCGCACTGCTGCTGGCCAGCTGCCTCGTGATGCCAGCGGCCACAGCGCATGCCGACCAGCTCTTCATATACAACTTTTCCGACTACTTCGCTCCGGATACGATTTCCAAATTCATCGAAAAGACCGGTATCGATGCACGGGTCGATTTCTTCGATTCACTCGAAATCCTGGAAACGCGTCTCCTGGCAGGCGGCAGTGGGTTCGATGTTGTCTTCCCGAGTGCCACCGTTGGAGAGCGACTTGTTGCGTCAGGTGCCTTGCAGCCGATCGACAAAAGCAAGTTGAAAAACTACGGCAATCTGGACCCCGAGCTTCTCAAACTGCTGGGTGAGCACGACAGTGGCAACACGTATCTCGTGCCGTACATGTGGCTGACCACCGGTGTGGCTTACAACAAGGCCATGATCCAGGAGCGTCTTCCGGATGCTCCGGTCGACAGTCTTGCAATGGTTTTCGATCCCAAGATCGCGGCGAAGTTTGCCGACTGCGGTATCGGTATCGTTGATGCCCCGAATGAAATCATTCCAATTGCGCTCAACTATCTCGGACTCGATCCGTATTCCGCCAATGCGGAAGACCTAAAAAAGGCCGAGGATCTGTTGATGGCGCTCCGCCCCAACATTCGCCACATGCAAAGTGGCAAGCTGATTGCCGATATGGCATCGGGCCAGCTCTGCCTTGCCGTTATGTGGAGCGGTGATGTCGGGATTGCTGCCGCGAGGGCGGATGAAGCGAAAACCGGACAGGAGATCCATTACTCGCTTCCCAAGGAAGGCACGATCGTCTCCTTCGACACGATGGCCATTCCAGCGGACGCCGCAAATGTCGATCAGGCTCTCCAATTCATAGACTACATTTTGGATCCCAAGGTCGTCGCCGATATCAGCAACTCCGTCTTCCTGGCGAATGCCAATGCTGGAGCGACCGCTCTGGTCGACGAAGCAATTACCAAGGATCCGAACATCTATCCCCCTGCCGAAGTCCAGGCGAAGCTGTTCAGTGACAGGTCGGTGCCGCCGCGCCAGAACCGTGAACGCACGCGGATCTGGACGACGTTCCGGGCTGGACAGTAAAGACAGGAAAGTGGGACGTCACATGCAGAAGCCATTTCTGACGGTCGACGGGTTGAGTAAGACCTATGGAAACTTCATCGCCGTCAGCGGCATATCGCTCGAGATTGGCAGAGGGGAGTTCTTCTCTCTTCTGGGCCCATCCGGATGTGGCAAATCCACGCTTCTGCGGATGATTGCAGGCTTTGAAAATCCGACGTCCGGCAACGTGTTCCTGGATGGCGCCAACGTTACGACGCTTCCACCCGAACGGCGCCCCACGAACATGATGTTTCAGTCCTATGCCCTGTTTCCGCATCTGAGTGTGGCGAAAAATATCGTGTTCGGTCTTGTACAAGAGCGACTGCCAAAAAACGAGATCAGTGCCCGACTGTCCGAGGTGGCTAAGAAGCTGCAGCTCGAAGCCTTGCTGGAGCGGAAGCCTTCGCAACTCTCGGGCGGCCAGCGACAGCGTGTGGCGCTCGCGCGTGCACTGGTGAAGCGTCCGAAGGTTCTCCTGCTCGACGAGCCCTTGGGCGCGCTCGACAAGAACCTGCGGTCGGAGACGCAGGACGAACTGGTTCGGCTGCAGAAGGAACTGGGGCTGACTTTCATCATCGTGACGCACGACCAGCACGAGGCGATGACCGTATCGTCCCGAATCGCCATCATGCAGTCAGGGCGCGTGCTTCAAGTCGGTGCTCCCGAAACGGTCTATGAGGCGCCGATCTCGCGCTATGTTGCCAAATTCCTCGGCGAGGCAAACATCTTCGACGTGGCCAGCGCAAGCCAAGATCACGGCTGGGCTAACGTCAGCCTCTCTGGTTTCGATACGCCGTTCAGGGCGAGGATTCCGGCCGGCATTTCGATCGATGGCTCGCTCTGGCTATCCGTTCGTCCCGAACGGATCGAACTCGGGCGCGACGGGGCAGGCATTCGAGGTGTGGTCGAAGAGGTCACATACACGGGCGCGCAGAGGCGTTACAGGCTTCGACTGCCGACAAATGCCACGCTCGACGTGGTGAAGGTGAACGGCGGAGGTGACGATTTCCATGTCGGGGACGCCGTGGTCGCCCGATGGGCCGATGAGGCTGCCCACCTTCTGGCGGAGTGAGGGGCATGACTTCATTCAAATCAATTTTGCCGCGCCGGATACTTTTGATCGCTCCGCCGTTTCTATGGCTGTCGATCATGTTCCTTCTGCCGACGCTGCTGGTGCTCGCCATTGCGTTGTCGTCTACGCGTGTGGGCATGCCACCTTACGAGCCGTTGTTCACCTGGGACGGCGCGCTGCTCTCCGTCAAACTCAACTTTGAAAATCTTCAGTTCGTGCTCCGCGACGGGCTCTATGCGCGGGCCTATGTCAACAGTCTCAAAGTGGCGGCAATCGCTACTCTGCTCACGTTGTTGATCGCCTATCCGCTGGCTTACGGCATTTCCTGCTGCCGGCGTCCCTGGCGTTCGATCCTCGTATTCCTGGTTATCGTGCCGTTCTGGAGTTCTTTGCTCATCCGCGTCTACGCATGGATGGCCATTCTCAGCAATGACGGTCTGCTCAACAGCGTACTTCTTTCATCCGGAGTCATTGCTCATCCCCTGCAGATCCTGAACACGCAGACGGCCGTCTACATCGGCATCGTTTATACCTACCTCCCGTTCATGGTGCTGCCGATCTACTCGAACCTGGCGGATCGTGACCACTCTCTCCTGGAGGCGGCCCGCGATCTTGGATGCAGTCGCTTGTCTGCATTCTGGCGCGTGACCTTTCCGCTCAGCCTATCCGGGGTCTTTGCGGGGAGCGCTCTCGTCTTCATTCCGGTGGTTGGCGAGTTCGTCGTTCCCGACCTCCTCGGAGGTGCGGACACACAGATGATAGGGCGTACGATCTGGATCGAGTTCTTCAACAATCGCGACTGGCCGGTCGCAGCCTCAGTGACGCTGCTTCTTGTCCTGTTGCTCGTCGTTCCGATCACGTTTCTTCAATCGCGTCTTTCCAAGATGAGGGTCTGACCATGAGCCACTCGAGTGGTCCGAGCTTTTTCAACCGACTTTCGATCCTCCTCGTCATGTCGTTCCTCTATCTGCCTATTCTCATCCTCATCGTGTTCAGCTTCAACAAGTCGAAGCTGGTGACAGTCTGGGGCGGATTTTCGACGCAGTGGTATGGGGCAGCTCTTTCCAACGCGGCTCTGCTGGATGGCGCGCGTGTCAGCTTCCTGGTTGCTGCGGTCTCCGCGACGATCGCGACAGCGTTAGGTCTCCTGGCGGCTCTGGTGATGGTCCGAATCCGACGGTTCGGCGGGCGACAGATCTTTATGGGCCTTCTGGCGGCGCCTATGGTGATGCCGGAGGTGGTCCTGGGGGTGTCGATGCTTTTGATGTTCGTCGCGCTCGGTATCGACAGAGGGCCGCTCACCATCACACTCGCGCATGCCACCTTCACCATGTGTTTCGCCACGGTTGTTCTGCAGTCACGGCTTGCCGAGCTTGACCCGTCTCTGGAAGAGGCGGCAAGGGATCTTGGATGTCCCCCCGTCATCGCGTTCCTGAAAGTGGCGTTGCCCAACATTCTTCCCGCCCTTGCGTCTGCATGGTTGCTCTCGTTCACCTTGTCCTTGGATGACCTCGTCATCTCCAGCTTCACGACCGGACCGGGTGCATCGACCCTACCGATGAAGATTTACTCCCAGATCAAGTTCGGTGTAACGCCTGAGATCAATGCGGTGTCGACCATGATCCTCGGCGTCGTCGCATTCGGGCTTCTCGTCGCTGCAGTGACGACCCGAAAGTCCGAAACGTCTTTGCGGGGGCATTGAAGATGGCCCGGATGCAGACGCGCCATGAGAGACTTTGTCCGACCGGGCGGCGCCATGAATTCGTGGGGCGCCAAACCACAAACAGCGGGCCTCGGAGCGTACCAGTCAAGCCTGCGCGCCAATACGGTGACCATACACTCAAGGATCCTGCAAACCGTGACCGATGCTTTGCTTGAAAGCATTGAGGCGCGTGGCCTTTCTACCGAAGGCGTTGCGGCCGGTCTGTTCGAAGTGTATCGCCTCGGAGGCACTTTTTGCAGGTTTGGGGCGGAGCGGGAGCAGACTTTCAGGTGCACCTAGGCTGGAAGCAGCCCGTTCCAAGGCCCCCGAAGTGCACGCCGCCCCCTGAGGCCCCAGTTGCCGGTTTTCGCCCCTACCTTTTCATGATCTTCCGACCAAGGAGCCAGATATGCCGATCTCCGATCTCGTTCATCCAGAACTCGGCGCCTATCGAAGCAGCGTCATCATGCCGGACGACTTTGAAGCGTTCTGGAACGCCACCCTCTCGGAGGCTCGATCGGCCGGCGGAAAGGTGGAGATCGTCAAGGCCGACACGTCGTTGAAGGTGATCGAAACCTATGACGTAACTTTTCCCGGCTTCGGCGGGCATCCGATCAAGGGGTGGCTGATCCTGCCGACGCAGAGGGACGGGCGACTGCCTCTGGTGGTCCAGTATATCGGCTATGGCGGCGGCCGCGGCCAGCCACACGATCAGTTGCATTGGGCTGCTTCCGGATACGCCTATTTCCGGATGGACACGCGTGGGCAGGGCAGTGTGTGGAGCGCCGGCGATACGCCGGATCCGGTCGGGTCGACGGCTTCGTTTCCAGGCTTCATGACACGCGGTGTGCTCGATCGTGCCGATTACTACTATCGCCGTCTGCTGACAGATTGCGTACGGGCAATCGATGCCATGGTGGATTTGCCGTTCATCGACGCTGACCGCATCGCTGTCTGCGGCGACAGTCAGGGTGGGGGAATGTCGATCGCCACGGCCGGGCTTGACATGCGGGTCAAGGCCGCGATGCCGGATGTGCCATTCCTCAGCGACTTTCCGCGTGCTGTCCGGTTGGCTTTTCGGGAGCCCTATACCGAGATCGCGCAGTTCCTCGCCCAGCAACGCGACAAGAATACGAAGGTCTTCGAGACACTCGCCTATTTCGACTGTGTGAATTTTGGCCGCCTTGCCAAGGCGAAGGCTCTCTTCTCCGTCGGCATGATGGACGAGACCTGCCCGCCGTCCACCGTCTATGCGGCATTCAATGCCTATGCCGGTGAGAAGGAGATGGTCGAATACGACTTCAACAATCACGAAGGTGGACAGGCCTATCAGGAGCGAAAGCAGATGAAATGGCTCGGTCAACTCTTTCAGATGCTGTGACGTTTCGGCGGAACAGCGGGGAAGCATTGCCGCCCCCGGTAAAGTCGGTCAGATCGGTGTGACATAGAGCATTTCCGGCGAAAACGGAGTCGCCTTCAATGCTCTATGTCTTTGTTTTCACGCAATTCCGGACGCAAAACCGTTTCGCACTTTTGCTGGAATTGCTCTAGTAACGGCTACGGTCAATCCATCGCAAAAACGCTGCGACCCTTTCCGGATCGCAGCGTTTTGCTTGATGAAACCGATCGCTTGGCGAATATTTTCAGTATCCCAGGGCGATCCCATCCTTGCGGGATTCTGACGCGCCCTTCAGTGTGCCGTTTTCCCAGTCGATACGGATGACCTGTGCGCCGCCGATCGGATCTTCGGCAGCGACGATTTCGAAACCGCGCCGGGTGAGTTCCGCCACCGTTTCCGGCGGCAGCGTGTGTTCGACCTCGACGCGCGGTTCCTTGCCACCGATGGGCATCAGACGGGGCAGGTCGATCGCATCCTGCATGTCCATGTCGTAGTCGAAGACCTTCGAAATCAGATGAGCATGTCCCATGGCCTGATAATAGCCGCCCATGACACCGAAAGACATTTCTGTGCGTCCATCGCGCGTCACCATGCCGGGAATGATCGTGTGTAGGGGCCGTTTCTCGGGTGCGATCATATTGGGATGACCGCGTTTCAGGGAAAAGCTCTGGCCGCGATTGTGCAGGATGACGCCCGATTCAGGCGCCACCAGACCGGTGCCGAAGCTGTCGAAGATGGAGTTGATGAAGCTCACGGCATTGCGGTCTTCGTCGACGACCGAGATGTAGACGGTGTCGCGATGCAACGGCATTTCGAAGTCTGGCAGTTCGGTCAGGGCACGCGTCAGATCGATCTGGTCCGCCAGCTCTTTGGCAAAGCGCTCCGACAACAGTTCATCGACCGGAACCTCTGCCTTGGCCGGGTCTGCGATCCAAGCGTCACGCGCTGCGTAGGCGAGGCGGGTTGCTTCGATTTCCAGATGCAGGCGATCCGGCGATGCCGGTGCGAGCTTGGTGTCGAAGCAGGCGAGGATGTTGAGGATGAGCAGCGCGATGATGCCTTGGCCGTTGGGCGGGCATTCGTGAATGGTGCGGCCACGGAAGGTTGTCGTGACCGGGCTGACATATTCACCCTTGGCCGCAGCAAAATCCTCAAGCGTGTGCAGGCCGCCATGGGCGTTCAGATGCGCCACCATGTCTTCGGCGACTGCGCCTTTATAAAAGCCGTCACGGCCTTCGGCTGCGATTTTGCGGAGCGTGGCGGCCAGTTTCGGCTGACGGTGCATCTCGCCGATGCGTGGCGCGCGTCCACCCGGCAGGAAGATCTCTGCGGCTGCCTTGTCCGCCGCCAGTAGCTGCTCCTCCTTTTGCCAGTCACGATGGACCCGTGGTGTGATGGCATAACCGTCTTCCGCATAGCGGATGGCGGGTGCAAACACTTCGGAGAGAGACAGGCGCCCATGATCCGCATGCAAACGAGTCCATGCGTCGATGGCGCCGGGGATGGTGACGGCGGAGGGGGACTGGCGCAGGACTTCCGTCATGCCACGCTCTTCGAACCAGTCGACCGTCAGCGCCTTCGGTGTACGGCCGGAGCCGTTATAGGCGATGACCTCGTCGCCGCCTTTCGGTGCATAGAGCACGAAGCAGTCGCCACCAATACCGGTGGAGCCGGGCTCGACAACGCATTGCACGGCGCAAGCGGCAATCGCTGCGTCCATAGCGTTGCCGCCTGCCTGCAGGATGTTGATTGCCGTCAGCGTGGCATAGGGGTGGGAGGTTGCGGCCATGGCCTTGGCCGAAACGGCCACCGAGCGTGTCGGCTTCTCAAAGTTGCGCATCCTTGTCAGTCTCCTCGCATTCTCATTTTGACCGCCCGTCAGCTGCGGGACCGGTATGGGGTCAGCCTGACCTCGAGAGCGGCAATTGCCCGGACGATCAGGAAGTTCAGGAACAGGTAGATCGCGCCGGCTGCCATGAAAACCTCGATGGCGCGGTAGCTCTCGGAGATCAGGTTCCGGGCAATGCCTGTGACCTCCAGAAGGGTGATGATCGAGGCGAGTGAGGTGCCCTTCACCATCAGGATGATTTCATTGCCATAGGCTGGAATCGCCTGGCGGAACGCGATCGGGAGAACGACCAGTCGAAGTGTCAGAAGACGTGACATGCCCAGCGCCTGTGCTGCTTCTCCCAGCCCGCGGGGAACGTTCTTGATCGCACCGCGCAGGATCTCGCTGCCATAGGCTCCCGTATTGAGCGTCAGGGCCAGGATCGCGCACCAGTAAGGTTCGCGGAAAAGCCCCCAAAGGCCGATCGCCTGAAGGGATGGGCGGAACTGGCCAAGGCCGTAATAGATCAGGAAGATCTGGACCAGCAGCGGTGTTCCGCGAAAGACTGCGACGAAGGTGCGGATCGGCCAGACGGCCAGTTTGTGCTCACCCTGTTGGGCAAGTGCCAGGACGAGCGCCAGGCCAAATCCCAAGAGGACGGATGTCCCGGCGAGCTTCAGTGTCAGCGGCAGGCCGGACAAGAGCTGCGGGATGATCTGGATAAAGAAGCCAAAGTCGATCATCGGTGGGCGAGCCCCCGAGATGCGCGATCCTCGGCGACGCGGAACACCTGACCGGTGATCCCGGCGATCACGAAATACAGGCTGGCTGCAGCGAGATAGAAGAGGAAGGGTTCGCGGGTGGAACCGGCAGCGACCTGGGCCTGGCGCATCAGCTCAACGAGGCCGATGACGGAGATCAGCGCCGAGTCCTTCAGCACCAGCTGCCAGACATTGCTGAGGCCGGGGATCGCATGGCGCAGAAGTTGCGGGATGATGACGAAGCGGAGCATCTGCATTCTCGACAAAGCAAGCGCCTTGGCAGCATCAAACTGTCCGGGTTCAACGGCGAGATAGGCGCCGCGATAAACTTCGGCCTGATAGGCTCCTGAGATGATGCCCATGGCCAGGATACCGGTCGCGAGCGAGGGCAGGCCGACAAAATCTTCGGAGCCGAAGCCGCGGGCAATGGCCGTCAGGGCAACGCTGCCACCGTAATAGAACAGGTAAATGGTCAGGAGATCCGGGACGCCGCGAAAGATGGTGCCATAGGCCGAGGCGAGCGATCTCGGGATCCGCCTGGAGGACAGTCCGCCGCTGGCGCCAAGGGCACCGAAGACCGCTCCGAGCAGAAAGCCCAGTACCGACAGAAAAAGGGTCACCGCGGCTGCACCGAGCAGGGCAGTTCCCCAGCCGCCTTCGGCAAAACCGAGCAAATACATTTTTTCAAGCATGCGGGCGAAACCCCTTTCACTCATTCATGCGGCCGGAGTTGCCAAGAACTCCGGCCGCATCTGGTCCGCCTTGGTTACTTGACTGGGGTGACGTCGGTACCAACCCACTTTTCGGAAATGCGCTTGATCGTTCCATCGGCGATGGCCGAGTCGATTGCGGCGTTGAGCATGCCCTTGAGCTTGGTATCTTCCTTGCGCAGGCCCGCCCCGGTGCCCATGCCGAAGAGACCGCCAACAAAACCGGGGCCGGCAATCGTGTAGTCGGCAAACTCCGGCTTGGCGAGCGTGGCCGCAAGTGCCGTCTGCTGGGCGAAGATTGCATCGATGCGGCCGGCCGCCAGGTCGAGGTCGTGCTGCTCGGTCGTCTTGTATTCGCGGATCTCGACGGTGTCGCCGAAGTACTTCTTGACGAAGTCCAGCATGGTGGTCGCCGCCTGGACGCCGACGACCTTACCCTTGAGCAAGGGCTTCAGCTTGTCGATGGCGGCAGTCGCTTCGGCTTCATTGCTCATGTCAAAGCGCTCTGCGGAGAGGCCGAGCTTTCCAAGCTCGCTGTCCTTGGCCACGGCAAAACCACCGGGATCAACCGCATAGGGCTGCGTAAAATCGATGGTCTCCAGACGCTTCGGCGTGATGAACATGCCGGCCATGATGACGTCGAACTTGCCGACGGTCAGCGAGGGGATCAGGCCATCCCAATCCTGCGCGACAATGGTGCATTTGATCTTCATGCGGGCGCAGAGATCGTTGGCAAGCTCGATCTCG
Source organism: Rhizobium sp. AG855 (assembly GCF_003610655.1). Taxonomy (NCBI): domain Bacteria; kingdom Pseudomonadati; phylum Pseudomonadota; class Alphaproteobacteria; order Hyphomicrobiales; family Rhizobiaceae; genus Rhizobium; species Rhizobium sp. AG855. The sequence goes on from NZ_RAQG01000005.1 coordinate 107,092, forward strand.
AGACCGTCCAGCTCACCGTTCGCATTGGTGAAGTTCCAGGGCGCGTAGGCGCCTTCCGTGGCAATCTTGATCTCGGTCGGCGCGCTTTCGGCAAACGCGACAGTGCCGAAAGCGAGTGTGGTTAGGGCAGCCGCAACGGCTGCCATGCGACGGATCGTCATGACTTTTCCTCTTCGTTGTTGAGCCGTGGAGTACGGCGGTTCCCCACCCGTGCCGGATGTGCCTCCGGCTACGGGCAATTTCTGACATGGTGCTAGCGGCCTGGACTGGCGTATTCTGCCAGCAGGCTCGGCGTCGCAATGATATGTTCGCGCATCACCGCCTCTGCATGCTCCGGATCACCGGAACGCAAGGCATCGATCAGCGTCTGGTGCTCCTCGCGCGCTGACAGTGGCTTGTTCACATAGTCGAACCAGATGCGCATATAGGGTTCGATCACCACATGCAGTGCGGTGATCTGACGGATGAGCTTGGGCCGTTCGCTGAGATTGAAGATCAGAGCGTGGAATTGCTGGTGTCTGGACACCCAATCTCCGCTACCCGACTGCCCGTCGCGCTCCATTCTGTCGAGTAGTCGCTCCAACTCCTCGAAGGTCTCGGCATTCATTCGCGGCATGGCGAGCCTGACTGCGAGGCCCTCCAAGACGGAGCGAATCTCGAACGTCTCATGGATCTCCTGAAGTGTAAGACCGGCAACGACACATCCGCGATTGGGCCGCAAGGTCACCAGTCCATCGGCTGACAGTCGTCGAAACGCTTCTCGAACCGGCATGCGGCTCATGCCGATTTCCGCCGCGATCTCCTCCGGAATCAATCGATCACCGGGCTTGTAGCGGCCGAGGCGGAGCGCCTTCTGAAGATGGAGATAGGCTTCCTGCTCAGCTGTTGAAGCAAATTGCGTGTTGCTGGCAAAAGACCCTGACATCTTGTCTCACTGAATTTTTGTATCCAATCATACAATCACCTTGTTTGAATGCCGTCAAGCGGGTTTTAATTTTTGATGAAGGTTCCATAATGTATATTACGCGATTTTTGTTTGTAGCCGGGGGAGTTCAAGGATGAAGTGCGACATGCCAATGATTTCAATGGCTTCATTATGGAAATTTCGGCATGTCCCGATGCTATACACAAATCATACACGCCGAACGCCGACGGCTTCATCAGCTGATTGCAGCGAAACTGCCCGTCAATGAGATAGCGCATCTTCTTGGACGTCACCGCTCGACGGTCTGTGGTGAGATCAAGCGCAACACGTTCCACGGAACGCGAGCTGCCTGACTACGACGGCTACGACTGCACCCTTGCCAATGATCTGGCGGTGACTGCAAGGCGGAAGAAAGCGCTCTCGCGGCGGAACGTTGCGGAACAGAGCTTCGGCCAATTGTCTTAAGGGCAAAGCCATCCTCCCCGCGAGTGTCACTGAAGGCGCGCAAGGTTCAGCTGTGCGTCAGGTTTCATACGCATGGTCTGTCCGAACCTTAGGACAAGGACCCCGCTGTGCGACATCTTCTTGTGACGTTGTGTTTTCTTGCCGGTGCGGGCGATGTCGTTGATGCTGCCGAGGGGTGCGAGATTCCACTGTCAGAATGGCGGCCGCGCGAAGCGTTGAAGGCGCAGCTGGAAGGTCATGGCTGGACGGTAAGGTCGATCAAGGCCGAGGATGGGTGTTACGAAGCCGCTGCCACCGATGGCACCGGGCGGCGGGTGATCGCCCATTTCGACCCGCACAGTTTCCGCGCGATCGAAGTCAAGAGCGGCGACTAAAGCCGCGGCGTTCGCTGCCCAGGGGGGTCATTCAGCATGGGGTATCGAACAGGGCCTGGCCTTCGTCATATCCGGGAATCCGCATTCTGGAAGCATACCCTGTTTCCGTCGCCGAAGCTCAGGCCGTGATCTTCGAATGCCTTGCGGATCGCATTGATCGACGCGGGACGTGTCGACCTTTCGCCTTCAGCCTCGATGCGGCGGATCGACGAGACGGAGATGCCTGACAGAGCGGACAGGTCACCAAGCGTCCACTGCAGCATCGCACGGGCTGCCCGGATCTGCATGGGGGTCAGGTCATGCCAGTCGTTCTGTGTCGGAAGGCCGTGATTGGTGAGGTCGTCATGCAACATGATGATCCCCAGCCACTCATGCGACCGTCCACCCTTCTTGATGATCGGCACGGCTCGGCTGTGAAACCACTCATAATCGCCATTCGCGCGCAGCAGGCGAAGATTGACCATATAAGGCGAAAGCGTTCTGACCGCCTGCCCCCAGGCGGCCGCGACACGCTCCCGATCCTCGGGGTGTATAACGTCCATCCAGGCGCCACGGGCAACATGAATTTCCAGCTGTCCGGTCAGGGCCGTCCAACCCTGGGAATAGATGGGTACGCCATCAGCCGTCGCGCGCCATTCCATCGTGGCCAGAGAATTGACCAGTGCACGATATCGCCCGAGCGTATCTTCGATTGTCTCCCGGCTCTCGTGCTGCGCGGTCATGTCGATGACAATGCCCACGGCTCGACTCGGCTGTTGATTGTCGTCAAGAACAACTTCCGAGCGAAAGTCGATCCAGCGCACGGTCCGGTCTGCTCGGACAATGCGGAATCTGCGTTCAACCGGGATGCCGCTGCGGATCATCAGCCAGATGTTTTCGGCCTGCGACCGATCCTCCGGATGGGCGAAGTCGCCAAATTCGGCAATCCGAAAATGCGCCGTCGGCTCCAGCCCCAGCAATCGCAAAAGTCCCGAACTTGGGCAGCAGGCGCCGGTCACGGTGTCACAGGACCAGAATCCCATGGTGCCGCGGTCTTCAGCCAACTTCAAATAGTGGGTTACGACAGCGTCGCGGGCGAGCGTTGCAGTGTTCCAGTTGTCCGGCTGCCCGCCGTCTCTGGTAATCCCGGTTTCGGAGGCAAATTGGGAAAGCATTTCGAAAGGGTTGGCATTCATGTTTTACTTCCCCGTCCGAGGGACAAAGGATCTTTGCAGGATTTGCAGCTAAAACTGCTAGCGCGGCCCAATTGTGGCGGCAAGCCCTTTGCCACGTTGATGAGCCTGCATTTCATGCAACACAGATATTCCAACTCGGGCATAGTGTAGATGCATTGCCTTCTCTTCATTGCGAAGAGTGGGATCCGACACTTGTGATGGAGCCTTCATCATGGCAGGAGTGCGACAGTCAGGTTGTCGAAAAGCTGCGTCGTCTTTGAGAGAGAATGGAATGTCGAACGTCATCAAGTTCGAGCGCCCACCGGAGCCCAAGGCGCCGAAGCCGAAGAAAACGGTCTCCCCGGCCCTTCGCAAAGGGATGATCTGGGCAGGCGTCGTCATCGCCTTCATCGCCGCCTGGGGCTACTTCACCATCTTCGGTGGTTGAGCGCAGACCTGATCACTTGTCGTCCACCTGCACCGCCTGGGGAACCAGGGCGCCGCGCGCGCCGATGACCCTGCCGGCCAATGCGGCCCCGGCCTGGACAGCGCTCCGCATCGTCTCGCCCGAAAGCTCGGCTGCAAGATAGCCGGCGTTGAAGCTGTCGCCTGCAGCGGTTGTATCGACGATTGACGCTGCGGCCGGAACGGCGACCGTTTCCAAATCTCCCGCCGCATGGACAAGAGTGATGTCACCGGGTCCGTTCTTGACCACGACACGGGCAGCACCATGCTGGCGATAGCGTTCGGCCGTGGCTGCCGGGCTCGCATCTCCGAAATGCGATGCCTCGTCATCGAAGGACGGAAAACAAAGATCGCTGACTGCAGCGGCCCGATGGATCCAGCTGCGCATAGTGTCTGCACTGTCCCAGAGACGAGGACGAAGATTGGGGTCGAACATCACTTGACCGCCGCGCCGGGCAAATTGCGAAAGGACCTCGATCATCGATGCACGATCTTCCGGGGGCAGGATGGCAAGCGTGATGCCGGACCAATAGGCGATATCGGCTCCCTGGAGTGCCTTGTCGACGAGCGCCGGATCGCGTGCCAGTCGCCGCGCGGCACTGTCATTGCGCCAATAGGTGAAGCTGCGTTCTCCGTCCTTGAGGCTGATGTAGTAGAGACCCATTGTTTTGTCGGACAGGCGCTGCACATGCGCCGTTCCAATCCCCTCGCCCGCCAGAAAGTCCAGCAGTCGTCCGGAAAGGGTGTCCGTTCCCACGGCTGTCAGATAGTCGATCTGCCAGTCGGTCCCGAGCCTGCGTCTCAGATACCAGGCTGTGTTCAGGGTGTCGCCGGCAAAACCCATCGATAGCAAACCCGGCTCGCCCGTCTCCGAAAGCTCACCCATGCATTCGCCAATCGCGACGATCCGTCCCATGTCTTGCTCCTCCTGTGCCTTGCGTCCGGTGATAATGCGCACGCTGGCCGCCGTCGACAGCAATTCGCGCTGAACGCATATTTGCTGGTCTGTCGACGTCAAATTGCAAGCAGGGCAAGCGCAGCGTGAATGGTGCTCAACCCATATGTTCAACCGGCTATTCCCAGGCGGACGAGGCACAGCATCCGCCACGAAACAGTTGGAAACTAGAGGGCAAAAAAGCTGTCGAAGAAAGGCAGCGGGGCTGCAGACACGATGCGTGACATGGTGGAATGGGCGGCGAGATCCTCTTCCAGGGCCTCCACTTCCGAAGACAGCGGTCGATCCGAGCGGTAGAAGGCGGAATGAGCCCGCGTTACCTCCTGCAACAGGCTGGCAATGCCTTCGGGTTGGTCCCCGAGAATGTCGTTGCCTTGCGCTGCAAAGAGAGCTTCGAGTGCGGCCATGCGCTTCAGCGCTTCCACCTGACGCTCGAACCGTTCGACGATCAGAGGCAGGAACGCGGCCTCGTCTTCTATCCCGCCGGCAACGACGAGCGACTGCGGGGAAAGCGCCGCCGTCATCGACATCACTCGCATGTAGAGGTCCCCGACCAGTTTCAGGGCCGGGCCGAAGCCGGTCGCGACCGCACCGCCCGGCACCAGATTGACGGGCAGGTCACGTCGGCCGCCATTGGCCAGGAGGACACAGCGGTTGAAGACGTTGCGGGCGACATGGGCGATGACCAGTTGGCCCGCCTGCATGGCAATCGCCACCTCGAGCGGAAGTGATCCGCCCGATGTCAGCACCTCGCCATCGACCACGACAGGATTGTCGTCGCTGCGACCGGTTGCCTTCAGGATGACTGCACCGATCCGCGAGATTTCGGCAATGGCGACGCCGAAGATCTGTGGCAGCATGCGCAGGCTCAACGGGTCCTGGACATGGGAGGCATCGTGCCAGTGCCAGTCGGCCGAGGTTTCCGTCAGCCAGCGTCCGACGTCGGACTGCATGTTGCAGCCAACGGTTATGGCGGAGCGCCAAGGCGCGCGCGCGGCGCCAAGTGTGGCCGAGGACATGAGGGCCGTCGCCATAAGCACCCGCAACACGCGCGCTGCATCGCGTACTGCAACGGCACTTGCGGCATACCCCACGCCGTTCACCGATAGCGAGGCCAGCGCGTCGCGCGGCGCAAGCTTGATCGGCGTCATGCCGAGTTCCGCAAAGACGTCCGAGGTCTTGCGGCGGAGCCCGCGATAATAGACCTCTCCGACGCCGGTCAGGACTGAGCCGATCTGGCCCATCAAGCCGATATCGGCGCATCCGATGGAACCGGTGCGGCGAACCACCGGCACCACATCCTTTTCCAGCAGCGCCGCAAAGGCTTCAACCAGTTGCGGCGAGCAGCCGGAATAACCCGTCAGCGCGGTGTTGATGCGGATAGCGATCGCCTTGCGGATGGTCGGAAGGGGAAAGGGCGCACCCGTGCCGAAATGGTGAGCGTGAACGAGGCCGAGATTGAACTGCCCGAGTTCGCTTTCGCTCCAGTCGGTGTCCTTCATCGCGCCGACGCCGGTGTTTGCGCCGTAAATCGTCTCACCCCGGGCGATCGCCGCCTCCAACCCCCGCCGGCCTTCGCGCACGCGAGCCATGCCCTCGGGGCTGATGGACACGGGAACCGTGCCGCTGCCGATGGCGTCGAGGGAGGCAAAATCGAGTGGCTTTGCATCAAGAAGAACAGGGGTCACAGAAGGGACTGGCTCCGGAAGGAAGGGGATGGTCGCCTGCAATGCATGGCATGGCTGCACCATGCTACAGGGACCTTGCGCCACGCGAGCGGCCAAAATCGCAGGTTTTAAGCCCGGCCGCGACACGACGATACGCGAGTGTCGACTATATATCGGGCGAAATCAGATGCAGTTTTGGGAAGTAGCTTCGATAGCGACCGGGATCTCAAGTGAGAAGTGAAAGGCCTTCGACAGAAGCATGCGCGCCGATGAAGAAATCCGGAAGAACCCCACTTCGCTGTCTGCCAGCCCTGCGGTATCGCTTGAATACCTGACCCGCTAGGAAAAGGGCAGACTTAGGCATGGACACATGGGTCAACTCCGCCTCTGCGACGAAAGCGTTGAGTTCTTCTATGGTGCCGTAACGCGCGGCGAGTTCAGCATAGATCACGTCGTTAATCAGCACCGGACTTTTAATGGCAGCGCTTTCAAGCTGCTCAATCGACCACATCGCCCATACCGGATCGTCGGTCACGAGGTCGAGAAGGACATTGGCATCGACAAGAATCATGCCTCTTCGCCCCGGGTCAGCGCCATGATCTCGTCGGTGGAAAGCCTCTTCCCCGCATGCCCGCGCAAACGTGCAAACCGGCTTTTGGTCGGCTGCGCATCGGCTCGTGTCAGGACGATGCTACCGTGCTCGCGCGGTGGAACTCGAACTCGACTTCACTGCCGGGCACGATGCACGTCATGCGGCTTGGTCGCCTCACTTCTCCGCACAGATGGCGAAACGATGCTGGGTCGCGCGCTCCAGCCCCTTGAGCAGCGAGAAATTCTTCCGCTGGCTGCGATGGATGGCCGCCATATCGGTATCGATCGTCACCTTGGCGAAGCCCGCTTCTCTCAGAAGGGCGGCAACCGCGTCAGAACGCGCGCCACCGGAAAAGTAGACGGCCGAGAGAATGCGGTTATGGGTTTCGGCCATCTCCGGATTGGGCGCTCCATGAAGCGCATCCCGGGCCAGACCGATATGAGAGGCAAGGCTTGCCAACCGCTTCAGCAATCGTGTCAAAGCAGATGGGTTGACGAAGTCGCCATCAACGACAAGAAGCCGGCCACCGGGCTTCAACACCCGATGCCATTCGTGGAAACAGGACAGCGGATCGACAAGGGTCCAGACCAGATGCCGATTGGTGATGACGTCATAGGACGCGTCCGGCTCCATGGTCCGCTCCGCGTCACCCATGAGAAAGCGGATCTTGCGTCCCCGCGTGGCTGCTTTCGTACGCGCCCGCTCCAGCATTGGCTCAGACCAGTCGAGCCCCGTCACCTGGAATCCCAGATCATCGAGCAGGTGTGAAACCACGGCCGTGCCACAAGCGAGGTCGAGCGCCGCCCTGCCCTCTCCGTTGCCCAGATGTTTCCTCAGCAGCGCATGCCAGGCGGCCCGCTCATCTTCTGAAAAAATCTCATGTCCGGGCTGCGCATCGAAAGTTTCGGCGCGGTGCGACCAGTACGCCTTGATCTCGTCGCGCAGGTCGTGGTTGGAAAGCGGGCTAAAGGCTTGCATCAAATGACTCTTTCAAGATGGATCGCGAGGTTGGAACACTTCTAAAAGATATTTCTTGACTGGGAAAGTCATAAAAACGTAGATCACGGCACAATCGCAAACAGGAGATATGACCGTGTTCAAGATGGAGAAGGTGGCCTCCGCCGCCGCGATTTCGCTCGTTCTTTTTTCGGGTGTCGCTTTCGCCGGCGAGACCGTGAAGATCAAGGATATCACCGGCCGCGAGGTCGAAGTCAGCGTTCCGGTCGAGCGCGTGATCCTCGGCGAAGGCCGGCAGATCTACTTCACCGCAGCGCTCGACACGGACAAGCCCTTCGGCCGTGTCGTCGGCTGGCGCGATGACTTCAAGAAGGCCGATCTCGACGGTTACAACATCTATCTGCAGAAGTTCCCGGAGATGGCAAAGATCCCGACCTTCGGCGGCATGAAGGACGGCACCTTCGACATCGAGCAGGCCGTGACGCTCAAGCCGGACGTCATCATCATGAACACGGAAGCCAAGTCCGCGACGGAAGAAAGCGGCTATATCGAGAAGCTCGCCGCTGTCGGCATTCCGCTTGTCTATATCGACTTCCGCGAAAAGCCGATGGAGCACACGGATGATTCCATGCGCATCATCGGCAAGCTGTTCGGCAAGGAAGAGCGCGCCGAGGAATTCGTCAAGTTCCATGACGAGCAGATCGCCCGCGTCACCGACGTGCTCGCCAAGCAGTCGGATCTGAAGAAGCCGGTTGTCTTCATGGAACGCGCCGGCGGCTATTCCGATGATTGCTGCATGTCCTTCGGCAATGAGAATTTCGGCAAGATGGTCGAACTCGCCGGCGGCATCAACATGGCCAAGGACTTCATTCCCGGCACCTTTGGCAACGTCAACCCGGAACAGATCATCGCGTCGAACCCGGATCAGGTCATCGTGACCGGTTCCAACTGGGAACTCTATGTCCCCGGTGGCAAGTGGGTGGGTGTCGGTCCAGGAGCCGACAAGGCAGAAGCCGAGCGCAAGCTCGCTGACCTGATGGCCCGTCCGGCCTTTACCGACATCAAGGCGGTCAAGGACGGCAATGTCCACGCCATCTGGCACCAGTTCTACAACAGCCCCTACCAGTTCGTTGCCATCCAGCAGATTGCCAAGTGGCTGCACCCGGATCTGTTCAAGGACCTCGACGCCGACAAGACCTTCGAGGAACTGCATACCCGTTTCCTGCCGGTCGACTACAAGCCGGGCTACTTCGCTTCGCTGAAGACCGGATCCTGATCGGTCAAGCGGCCGGCATCCCGCCGAATTCAGGGATGCCGGTCTTCTTTCGAGGAAGAAAATTTTGATGCTGACGAAGTTTCTCGGGGCGTTGATCGCCCTGTCGAGCGTTCTGGGTTCACCGCTGCTCGCCGCTGAAATCACTGACATTGCCGGCCGCAAGGTCGAGATCGACCTGCCGGCCAAGCGCGTGCTCGTTGGCGAGGCCCGGCAGATCCATACCATCGCGGCGCTGACCGGCGATCACCTAGTCGACCACATCGTCGGCTGGCGCGACGACTTCCTGACCAAGGACCCGGACAGCTATGAGGCTTATGTGGAGCGCTTTCCGGCGCTCGCCTCCCTGCCCCGCTTCGGCTACGTGCCGAACAACACCTTTGACCTTGAAGCCGCAATCGCTCTTTCACCCGACGTGATCACGCTCAACCTCGAAGCTCAGAAAGTAGCCGCCGAAAGCGGCATCGAGGAGAAAGCCGCCGCCGCTGGAATTGCCATCGTCTATGTCGATTTCCGCGTCGATGCGACGAAGAACAGTGAAAACAGCATTCGCATCCTTGGACAGATCTTTGGCGCCGAAGATAGGGCAAAGGATCTGATTTCCTATCGCCACGAGCAACTGGCACGGGTTACCGATCGGCTGGCGAAGGTGACAGCTCTCGTTCGTCCCAAGGTCTTCATCGAGCGGGCCCCGGGAAATGATGCGGAAAACGGATGTTGCCGCAGTTTCGGGCCCTATAATTTTGGTGAGATGGTCGAGCAGGCCGGTGGCCACAACATCGCAGCCGACGTGATCAAGACCACCTTCGGGGACCTCAATCTTGAGCAGCTCATTGTCGAAAACCCGGAGCATTACATCGCGACCGGGTCGAACTGGGCAGCCGAGTCAAAGACGAACCGTTTCGTCCATGTTGGCCGCGGCGCCGATCCGCAGGCCGCCCGGCAGAAGCTCATCTCACTGATGGCGCGCACGGGCTTTTCCGACCTGCAGGCGGTGAAGACCGGCAATGTCCATGCCGTCTGGCATCAGTTTTACGGCGTGCCTTACGAGTTCGTGGCGGTCCAGCAGTTCGCGAAGTGGTTCCATCCGGAACTCTTTGCCGACCTTGATCCGGATCAGACCTTCCGCGACTTCCACGAAAAATTCCTGCCGGTCGATTACAAGCCCGGATACTTTGCCTCGCTGAAGGGGGAGACGAACTGATGGCGGTCGCAATTCAAGGCGCTGATATGGCGGAGGGGCGCACGCGCTACCGTGCCATTGCCGCACGCCGTACGGGCATTCTCTGCTTGCTGGTCCTGGCCTTGCTCGTCAGCATCGCCGTTGACATGGCCTATGGTCCGGCGCGTTACAGCCTTTCCGATGTCATCTCGACGATCTGGAACCCGGCCGGCGCCAGCAACCAACTGCGCGTCGTCATCTGGGATATCCGCATGCCGATCGCCTTGATGGCGGTGACGGTCGGGGCGTGTCTGTCTTTGGCGGGCGCGCAGATGCAGACCATCCTTGCCAATCCGCTTGCAAGTCCTTTCACACTCGGCATTTCGGCCGCCGCTGGCTTCGGGGCCGCGCTTGGCCTCGTCGCCGGCGTCGCGGTCTTCCCCGCTGCCGTGCAATACATGGTGCCGGTCAATGCCTTCCTGATGGCCATGCTTGCCTCGCTGTTTATCTACAGCGTTTCGACGCTCAGGGGCGTGACGGTCGAGACCATCGTGCTGCTCGGTATCGCGCTCGTCTTTACCTTCAACGCGCTTTTGTCGTTGCTCGAATATCTGGCCTCCGAGCAGGCGCTGGCGGCCGTCGTCTTCTGGACCATGGGCTCGCTCACCAAGGCGACATGGCCGAAGGTGGCCGTCACCTTCGCCGTGCTCGTCCTCTGCGTTCCGCTGTTTGCCCGTCGCGCCTGGGCGCTGACGGCACTTCGACTTGGTGACGACAAGGCCGCCTCCTTTGGCGTCAACGTCAAGGGTTTGCGGCTCGAGACCATGATGCTGGTCAGCCTGCTCGCAGCGATCCCGGTTTCCTTTGTCGGTACCATCGGCTTTATCGGCCTTGTCGGTCCCCATATCGCCCGTATGCTGGTGGGCGAAGACCAGCGCTTCTTCCTGCCCGGTTCGGTGATCTGCGGCGCGCTGCTCCTATCCGTCACGTCGGTCGTCTCGAAGATGCTGATCCCCGGCGCCATCCTGCCGATCGGCGTGATCACGGCACTGGTCGGGGTTCCCTTCTTCTTCTCGCTCATCTTCACCAACAGGAGGCGCGCATGGTAGCCCTCAGGCTCGAAGCCGTCGGCGCCCAGTATGGCCGCCATCGGGTTTTTTCAGAGATCACCACCTCCGAGATATCAGGCGGCGCTCTGACCGCCGTGATTGGCCCCAACGCGGCGGGTAAGTCCACCCTGTTCAAGCGTATCGCCGGCCTTTTGAAAGGCGATGGCGTCGTGCATGTGAGCGGAGAGGAAAGCCTGCGGCCAATCTGTTACATGCCGCAGGACACCGGCGCCAATGCCGTTCTCACCGTCTATGAAAGCGTGCTGCTCGCGTCCAAACAGGGTTCTGGCTGGAAGGTTGCCGAGGATGAACTGGTCGAGATCGACCGGATCCTCGAAGCCTTGCGCATCACGGATCTTGCCTTTCGCGATCTCGGCGAGTTGTCGGGTGGCCAGCGGCAACTGGTGGCAATCGCGCAAGCCCTGGTACGGAAGCCGGAGATTCTGCTGATGGATGAGCCGACTTCGGCGCTTGATCTCTTCCGCCAGATCGAGGTGCTGCAGTTCATGCACACGCTTGCCCGGGAGACGGGTATCGCCGTGCTGATCGCCCTGCATGATCTCAACCACGCCATCCGCTACTGCGACCACGCACTGGTGGTGGCCGATGGTCGGTTGGTGGTCAGCGGCGCAACCCTCGACGTGATCACCCCTGCCCTACTGCGCGAGGTCTACCATGTGGAAGCGCGGATCGAGGCCTGCACCCAGGGACGCCCGATGGTGATTGTGGATGCGGCGCTGGGATAAGATGGAGCAGAGCGATCAGCTCAAACCCATGTAGCGGCCGGGCTTGTGGTTGATGGCGAGGATCAGGTTGGTGATCGCAGCGCCCAGCACTGACAGCGCCAGCCGGTCGGCCGGCAGAACAAAATAGGCGGCGGCGAGGATCGAGAAGTCAACGCCGAGCTGGAAGTAGCCGGCGCGCAGACCGATCTTTTCCTGCAGATACATGGCCAGGATGTTGATGCCGCCGAGTCCCGTGCGGTGACGAAACAGCACTAGCAAGCCTGTCCCGATCAACCCGCCGCCGATCACCGTGGCATAGAGCGGGTCGAGATGGGCAAAATCAATCCACTGGCTGTTGAACTTCGACAGAACCGAGACCAAAGCGACTGCCGTGAAGGTGCGAAGCGTGAAGGGCCAGCCCATGCGTTTGACCGCGAGAATATAGAAAGGCAGGTTGATCAGGAAGAAGATCAGCCCGAAACCCCAGCCGCTCGCATAGGACAAAAGCAGCGCCAGACCGGCACTCGAGCCAACCGTCAGCATGGTCTTTGCGTAAATCAGCGTGCCGAGGGAAACGAACATCGTTCCGGAAATCATTGCAAGCACGTCTTCATAGAGGCGGTGCCGCTCGGCACGCGCCACATTCGTCGCGGTCGTGGTGGTCATGGTCTTATCCGAGCAGCGGTGTCAGTACGGTTGCAACGCGCTCGATGTCGGCACTCTTCAGGCCGGCAATGTTGATGCGGCCGGAGGTCGGCATGTAGATGCCGTGCGCCTTGCGCAACGTCAGCACATCGGCCTCCTTCAGCGGAAGCAGCGAGAACATGCCCTGTTGCTCGGCGAGTTGTGGGGCCAGTTGCCAGCCGTCGGAAAGAGCGCTTGCGAGTTCGCGGCGCAGCCCCTGAAGACGACCGCGCATGGCGTTCAGCTCGTCCATCCAGTCCTTCCGCAGGACATCTGAAGCAAGAATGGTGCGCACGACGGCCGCTCCATGATCCGGCGGCATGGAATAGCTTGTGCGAGCCAGAGTGACCAGGTTGGATCGGGCGGTGTCCGCCGCCGCCTGCGTCTGTGCGACCGCGAAAATTGCCCCCGTGCGCTCGCGATAGATGCCGAAGGACTTTGAGCAGGAGACAGCAACCAGCGCCTCAGGGGCTGCCGCAATCAGCGTGCGCAGACCCGCCACGTCTTCCTCGATCCCTGCACCAAAACCCTGGTAGGCAGAATCGATCAGGGGAACCAGCCGCCTCTCGGCGATCACCGAGGCGAGTTCCGCCCATTGAGCAGGCGTGAACCCTGCCCCCGTTGGATTGTGGCAGCTGGCATGAATGAGCACGGCATCACCGCGCTGAGCTTCGCTGAAGGCCTTCATCACACTGGAAAAACGCACATCCTGTGTCGGCACGTCGAAATAGACATGCGTTTCGACATTGAGGCCGGTTGCCCCGAAAATGCCGGCATGGTTGGGCCAACTCGGCAGGCCGAGATGCAGGCGGCCTGTGCCTGCCCTTGCAATCAGGTCGGAAGCGAGACGCAGCGCGCCGGACCCACCGGGCGTCTGAACCCCGGCTGCAAACCTGCCCGTTGCCTTGCCACCCACCAGGTCCCAGAGCAGGTCGAGGAACACGCGGTCGCCTTCCGGTGCCACGTAAGACTTGCTGGACTGGGTCTCCAATAGCAGCTTTTCGGCCGCCTTTACCGAGCGTAACACCGGAGTGTTGCCCATGTCGTCGCGGTAGACGCCGACGCCGAGGTCGATCTTGTCCGTGCGGCTGTCGTCGTTATAGAGCCCGATCAGGGCGAGCAGCGGATCGTTCGGCTGAGAAGCGAGCTTGTCGAACATGATGGACCTTGGCCATGGGTGTTGAGGTGACGGAAAAATAGCAAGTTTCGCGCGCAAAGTCTCTGCGGATTTGCGGGCCTACCCTTCGCCCACTTGCAGAGGATTGCGCACATATCTCTCATGGCGCAATAATGGTGCGCATATTCGCTTGATTGGATGGAGCAACGTAGACTTTGACTTTGGAACTCGACAGGATTGATCGCCGGATCATCGCCTGCCTGCTTGAGGACGCAGGTCTCAGCAATGCGGAGCTTGCCGACCGCGTCGGTCTGACGGCTGCCCCTCTTTCCCGGCGGCTGTCACGCCTCTACGCGACCGGCGTCATCCGGCAGAGGATCGTGATCGATCCTGGTGAAGTGGGCCTCGGCCTGCAGGCCTTTGTCGAGATCACCCTTGACCGCACCACCCCCCAGGTCGGCGAACGGTTCATCGCGCATGTCGGCAAGCTCGCGGAGGTCGTCGAGATCCACGCGGTTGCCGGTGATTTCGATTTTCTTCTCAAGATCTCGGTGCGCGACATGGCCGATTTCAAGCGGCTGATCTGGCAGGAATTCGATCGTCTGGCGGAGATCAAGACGATCCGCTCGACCATGGTCTTCGACAGTCCGAAGATCTCTTACGGCTATCTGCCGGAATGAGAAAAGGGGCGCCTTCGAGCGCCCCTCCCCTGCCCTGCTGAGGATGGAAACAACCTCAGCCGGCAACAGCGGCGATCTTGCCGCGCTTGGCCATCCGGGCCCTGATGGATTCGACATCCGCCTTCGGGGTCGCAGCAAAGAGCGTGCGCGTATAGGCGTGCTGCGGATCGGAGAAGACAGCGTCCCGTGTGCCGTATTCGACCGCTTCACCGTAATACATCACCATCACCTCGTCGGCGATGTAACGCACGACGGAGAGGTCGTGGCTGATGAAGACGTAGGTCAGGCCGAACTCTTCCTGAAGGTCGGCAAGCAGGTTCAAGACCTGGGCCTGGACCGAGAGATCGAGTGCCGAGACAGGCTCGTCGAGCACGAGCAGCTTCGGATTGAGCATCAAGGCACGCGCAATCGCGATGCGCTGGCGCTGGCCGCCGGAGAACATGTGCGGATAGCGGTTGTAGTGCTCAGGACCGAGACCAACCTTGATCAGCATCTCCGTTGCCCGTTCACGCCGTTCTGCATCACTCATCTTGGTGTTGATGAGCAGCGGTTCGCCGAGCACGTCGCCGATCTTCTGGCGCGGGTTCAGTGAACCATAGGGGTTCTGGAAGACGATCTGCACCTTCTGGCGCATATCGGCCGTCAGGTGACCCGGACGCGTGTCGACCTTCTGACCGTCGATCAGCAGGTCGCCCGCTGTCGGCTCGTCGATGAAGGTCAGGATGCGCGCGAGCGTGGACTTGCCACAACCGCTTTCGCCGACGATGGCAAGCGTCTTGCCTTTGTCGAGTTTGAAGGAGACGCCCTTCACCGCATGGACAATCTTGTCCTCTTTGAAAACACCTTGTGGCACGCGGTAGTCACGCTTGATGTCGCGGATCTCGAGCATCGGGGTCTGCGTTGTGGCGGTCATGCGGCACCTCCTGTTTCAGCGGCAGCCAGGAAGTCGGAGACCGTGGTCAGGCGGTCGCCGGTGGCGTTTTCCGGAAGCGCGGACAACAATGCCCGGGTATAGGCGCTTTTCGGGCTTTCGAAGAGCGAGAGCACGTCGGCTTCCTCCATCTTCTTGCCCTTGTATTGCACGATGACGCGGTCGGCGGTCTCGGCGACCACGCCCATGTCATGGGTGATCATGATGAGCCCCATACCGGTCTCGGCTTGCAGCTTCATCAGAAGGTCGAGAATCTGCTTCTGGATGGTCACATCGAGTGCGGTGGTCGGCTCGTCGGCAATCAGGAGCTTCGGATTGCAGGCGATCGCGATGGCGATCATCACGCGCTGGCATTGGCCGCCCGACATCTGGTGCGGGAAATGGTTCAGCCGTTCGGCTGGATCCGGAAGGCCGACCAGCTTGAAAAGCTCGATGGCGCGCGCCCGCCGCTCGGCCTTGCCCAATCCCATATGGAGCTTCAGGACTTCCTCGATCTGGAAGCCGACGGTGAAGCACGGATTGAGGCTGGCGACCGGCTCCTGGAAGATCATCGCCACGTCCTTGCCGATCAGCTTGCGTCGCTCATTGGCCGATATCCTGGCGATGTCGCGGCCTTGGAAGAGCATGTGATCGGCCGTGATTTTCGCGGTCCAGGGCAAGAGGCCCATGACGGCGAGCATGGCGACCGATTTGCCGGATCCGCTCTCGCCGACAATGGCGAGAACTTCGCCCGGCTCGATCGACAGTGAGATGCCATCCACGGCCTTGAACCAGCCGGTCGAGGTTTCGAATTCGACGGTGAGGTTTTTGATATCGAGAAGCGCCATATCAGGACCTCTTCAGCTTGGGGTCGAGCGCGTCGCGCAAGCCGTCGCCCATCAGGTTGATGGCAAGCACCGTGATCAGGATCGCGAGACCTGGGAAGGTCACGACCCACCAGGCGCGCAGGATGAATTCGCGCGCTTCTGCGAGCATCGTGCCCCATTCCGGAGCCGGCGGCTGCGCGCCCATGCCGAGGAAGCCGAGGGCGGCTGCATCGAGAATGGCATTCGAGAAGGACAGCGTCGCCTGGACGATCAGCGGCGCCATGCAGTTCGGCAGGATCGTCTTGAACATCAGGCGGAGCGGACTTGCGCCGGCAAGACGGGCTGCCGTGACATAGTCACGCGATTTTTCCGACATGACTGCTGCACGAGTCAGACGAACGAAATGCGGCTGCAGGGTCAGCGCGATGGCAATCATGCCATTGGTCAGTCCCGGGCCGAGGATGGCGACGAGAACCAGCGCCAGCAGCAAGGACGGGAAGGCCAGGATGATGTCCATCAAGCGCATGATCGCCGTATCAAGCCAGCCGCCGTAAAAGCCGGCGATCACACCGATCGCGATGCCCGTCGTCAGCGACAGCGTCGTGACGAACACACCGATGAACAGTGAATATTGCGAGCCGTAGATCAGTCGGGACAGGATGTCGCGACCGACGGGATCGGTGCCGAGCGGATAGCTCCAATTGCCGCCTTCGAGCCAGGCTGGCGGCAGGAGAACCACGTCGCGATATTGCTCGAACGGCGAATGAGGTGCAATCACGCTGGCGAAGACGGCGATCAGCACAAGGGCGATGAACACGACAAGGCCGATGACCGCACCGCGATTTTCGGAGAAGTAGAACCAGAATTCGGCCAGCATCTGGCGGCGCATCTGCGCGCTGGTGACCGGCTGGCTGGATGTTGTCTCTGCCATGGGATTTTATCCTTCTAGTGGCGGATGCGCGGGTTGATCAGGCCGTAGAGCAGGTCGACGATCAGATTCACGACCATGATGATGCCGGCGATCAGGAGGAGGCCCCCCTGGATGACCGGGTAATCGCGGCGGAAGACGCTGTCGACCATCCACTTGCCGATGCCCGGCCAGGAGAAGATCGTCTCGGTGAGGATGGCGCCGGCAAGCATGACGCCGATCTGCAGGCCGATCGTGGTGATGACCGGGATCATGGCATTGCGCAGCGCATGCAGGCTGACGACGCGGAAGGGCGAAAGACCTTTCGCGCGGGCGGTCCGGATATAGTCTTCCGACAGCACTTCGAGCATGGCGGAGCGGGTCTGACGTGCAATGACTGCGAGCGGAATGGTGGCGAGCACGATCGACGGCAGAATGAGATGGCTGACGGCCGAGGCGAAAGCCCCCTTCTGGCCCGACAACAGGCTGTCGATCAGCATGAAGCCGGTGACGGGCGGGAAGAAGAACATCAGGGATATGCGGCCCGAAACCGGAGTCCATTGCAGGATACCGGAAAAGAGGATGATCAGCAGCAGGCCCCACCAGAAGATCGGCATGGAGTAGCCGACGAGTGCGATGCCCATCATCGTCTGGTCGAAAGCCGAACCTCGTTTGATGGCCGCGATGATGCCGGCTGGAACACCGATCGCAATGGCGATCAGGATCGCGCAGAAGGACAGTTCGACGGTTGCCGGGAAAAGAGCGAAGAACTGATCGATGATCGGGCTCTTCGAGACGATCGAGGTGCCGAAGTCAC
Organism: Rhizobium sp. AG855; assembly: GCF_003610655.1. Lineage (NCBI taxonomy): Bacteria > Pseudomonadati > Pseudomonadota > Alphaproteobacteria > Hyphomicrobiales > Rhizobiaceae > Rhizobium > Rhizobium sp. AG855. The sequence continues at coordinate 124,857 of NZ_RAQG01000005.1, forward strand.
CCTTCATCACGCCCCCGAGGTAATCGAAATACTGCACCACCAGCGGCCGGTCGAGGCCGAGATTGGCACTGATCTCGGCATGCCGTTCTGGCGACATGACTCGTTCACCGGAGAGAAGTGCGACGGGGTCGCCCGGCAGCAGCCGGATGAAGGCGAAGGCAATGATCGAGACGCCGACGAAAGTCGGGATCAGGACGGCAAGCCGGCGCAGGAGAAAGCCAAACATATGTGGACCTGTTTTTTTTCTTGTGATGGTCAATCCCGGTGCGCACGGCATTCCGGGGCTGCTCGCTTGACCGCGACGGATATCGAACCGAGGCGCGGCCGCATTCGTCGGCAGCTTCAACGACAATCGCCGCGGGCGCAATGGCCCGCGGCGAAAGAATGATCGGTCCGATTACTCGGCGATATCGACGTTTTCGAAGGTGAAGTCACCAAGCGGGCTCTGAACGAAGCCGGAAACTTCCTTGCGCATCGGCACGACCGAGAGCGAGTGGTCGATCGTCGCCCAAGGCGCTTCGCGCTTGAAGACGGTCTGGGCTTCTTCATAGAGCTTGGTGCGCTCAGCCTGGTCGGACGTGACCTTGGCCTTCTTCACAAGCGCGTTGAACTCTTCGTTGCACCACTGCGCACGGTTGTTTCCGCCAACAGCTTCACAACCCAGGAGGGTGTCGAGGAAGTTGTCCGGATCGCCGTTGTCACCCGTCCAGCCGAGCATGACGGCACCATCGCGATCCTTGGCCTTCGAACGGTCGAGGTATTCGGCCCATTCATAGGAAACGATCTCGACCTTGACGCCGACCTTGGCGAAGTCGTCCTGCATGATTTCAGCCGCGCGACGGGCGTTCAGCATGTAGGGACGCGACACCGGCATCGCCCAGATCTTCATCGAAAGATCCTTCACGCCAGCGGCCTCGAGTTCCTTCTTGGCGGCGTCGAGGTCGTAGGCGTCGTCGACGGTCGCTTCGTTGTAGGACCACATGGTCGGCGGGATCGGGTTCTTCGCCGGCGTTGCCATGCCCTGGAAGACGGCGTCAACGATGGCGGCCTTGTTGATCGCCTTGTTCAGCGCCTTGCGGACTTCCGGCTTGTCGAACGGAGCCTGGGTCGTGTTGTAGGCGAGGTAGGCGACGTTCAGGCCTTCCTGCTCCATCACGGTGAGCGACGGATCAGCCTTCATCGATTCGACGTCGGCAGCGTTCGGGAACGGCATCAGGTGGCATTCGCCAGCCTTGAGCTTCTGGTAACGAACGGCGGCATCCGTGGTGATCGCGAAGACGAGATCGTCGATCTTCGGTGCGCCACCCCAGTAGTCGGCATTCTTCTTGAAGCGGATGACGGCATCCTGCTGATAGCCGACAAAGATGAACGGACCGGTGCCAACCGGCATCTGGTTCAGCTGTTCCTTCTTGCCTTCGGCTTCGAGCTTGTCGGCGTATTCCTTCGACAGGATCGAGGCGAACGGCATCGCGAGGTTTGCGAGGAACGGTGCTTCCGGACGGTTGAGCGTGAACTTGACGGTCAGGTCATCGACCTTCTCGATCGACTTGATCAGTTCCGGGAAGCCCATGCCTGCAGCATATTCCCAGGACGTGCCGGCGACATACTGGGCCCACGGATGGTCGGCCTTGATCTGGCGTTCCAGCGAGAAAATGACGTCGTCGGCGTTGAGGTCACGCGACGGCGTGAAGAATTCGGTCGTGTGGAACTTGACGCCGGGACGCAGCTTGAAGGTGTATTCGGTGCCTTCAGCGTTGACTTCATAGCTTTCAGCCAAGCCGGCTTCAGCTTCCGTGGTGCCCGGCTTGAATTCCATCAGACGGCTGTAGACCGGATGGGCGGAGGCGTCGAAGGTCGTGCCGGCGGTGTACATGCCGGGGTCGAAGCCTTCCGGCGAACCTTCCGAGCAATACACAAAGGTCTTGGCGCTCGCAGCACCCGACAGGAAGGTCGCCGCAGCAAGTGCCGCAGCAGCAAAGGCGAATTTGGTTTTCATCAACAGTCTCCCAAAGGCGAAGACGGAAACCCGTCTCGCCGGTTCTTTTGGTTCCGCAGCGCGTGTTTCGCGCCCGTGTTTTTTTCGGATCGGGCGACAAGCCAGATCCGGCGATCGATCGCCAAGGGCTGGGAAAGTCGCAAAATGACAACCGTCCAGCCCCGCCTGTTAGATCACTAACGCATTGTCTTATCGGCTTCGAAAATGTTGTAAAGAGAAATTCTGCCGCATTTCCCCTGCAATTCGGTCCAGATTTCGGCAAAATGTAGATGTTGCGCACAATCATTCGGCGTTTTCCGTCTGGTCATTTAAAAAATCCGGAAATGGCGATAACCCAAATTCGCCGAGCGTTTAGCGTCTTTATCCGCCCTGCGTCGCAACGAGAAAAGGGCGGGATGAGGCAAAGTTGATGCTTTTATGGGCATAACGTCATGCGCAAAGGCTGTCTCCGGATTTACGGTATTCTGTGCCGCGCCTTGGCCCAGCACCGTGTTGCGTGGGCGGTTGCAGTGGTGCCTTGCAATGCTACGTTGCCTGCTTTCCCATTCATGTCGAATGAAGGCTGTCCTTCAGAACGGAGATGGCGGTTGTGGTATGTCCTTGGGAAGCCGATCTTGTTTGATCGCTGATGGTGCGTGAATTCATCGTGGTCCGGCAGGCAGGTGAAGCGACAGAGGGGCGGCCATCGCGCCGCGGGCTGGCCTCTTGATGCACTCGACCATGTAGGTGTCTTCTACCCTACCCTACCCTACCCTACCCTATCCCTGCCCCGCCCCATCGGTTGATGAAAGTCGCGTCGGCGAGATGGCAGGGGCGTCGCCGGATGTCTTTGGTGCGAGTTGAAGGGAGTTCGGCTTGCGGGGTTTGGAACGAGGGTCCTTTGGTGGCTGCGGATAAATGGTGCTGTTTGGGTATGTCTTACGACGCCGCGCGGGGCCTGTTGACAGCTGTCAACATCCTTCGGCTGTCGCGCCCTGCCCCTGCCCCTGCCCTAAAGTTGGGTCGGTGAGTTACGACACGCCTGGCTCGCGGTAGCCGCGCCGACGCTTTCTGCGCTCCATCTCGCAGGCCATTCGTTGGGCATCCGCGTCTGTCGCGAGCGTAAGCGTGAGGCTCTGCCCTCGTGTGCCGATACGTCCCCACGAGCGGCGGATGACCGTTTCGCCGAACAAGGTCTTTTCCATCGTGACGCGATAGAAGCGTGCCATGTTGATGGAGGGATCTATGCGGTGCAGGTGGACGCAGTCAAAGGGCGCTTGTGTCATGCGCAGAGTCTCCGACACCTTGAGGTGTCAGGTCCAACGCATAAATGGAATCGGTCTGGCACCATCGATTCATGCCGCTGATGGTTTGCGGTGCGTTTCGTCTGTCGTCCACCGCCAGGTGTTGACAGCTGTCAACCGACGGGTTCCAGACAATGCCGCTGCCGGATGTCGCTCGGGGACTTGCGCTGCCATCGAGGAAGAGGAACATGGCGGCGGCTTTTGAAGCGGGCAATGGTGGGACCCGAGAGCTTGGTTGGCCATGCAGAAATGAGGAGTGTCATGGGAAGAATGGATGGTAAGTTTGCGGTGGTCACGGGCGGCACCCAGGGGCTGGGAGCCGAAGTCGCACGCCTTTTTGCTGAGCGCGGCGCCAGTGGTCTCGTTATCTGCGGCCGCAGCGTGGACAAGGGGCAGGCGAGGGCGGATGACCTCCGTCGCCGCTATGGGTGCCAAGTCGAATTTGTCGCGGCCGACCTGGCGGAGGTCGACGAATGCCGCAAGGTCATCGCCGTTGCCAAAGCCAAATTCGGCCGTGTCGACGCGCTGGTGAATGTCGCGGCCATCACCGATCGCGGCACGATCCTCGATACCGACCCGGCGCTCTTCGATCGCATGATTGCCATCAATACGCGCGCGCCATTTTTTCTGATGCAGGACACCATCAAGCTGATGATAGAGACGCAGGTTGAAGGAACGATCGTCAACATCTCCTCGATGTCATCGATGGCGGGTCAGCCCTTCATCGCGGCCTACTGCGCCTCGAAGGGAGCTGTCGACACGCTGACTCGCAATACCGCCTTTGCCCTTCTCAGGAATCGCATACGTGTGAATGCACTCAATATCGGGTGGATGGCGAGCGACGGTGAAGATCGGATTCAGCGAGAGCACCATGGCGCGGACGCCGACTGGCTGTCGAAGGCTGCGGCGCGTCAACCTTTCGGCCGGCTCGTTGATCCGGCCGAAGTGGCCCGTGCCTGCGCCTACCTGTCTTCGGACGAATCCGGCCTGATGACTGGTGCGACGATCAATTTCGACCAGTCGATCTGGGGAGCCTATGAGGACAGCCCGCATCCTGGCGCAGCGATGACACTCTGACTGGAAGGGCGGTAGGGCAGGGGGGCTCCCAATCCTGACGACAGGAGAGCATGCAGCCAAGGTGCCAAAATTATTGGTGGCGCGTCGATTTCGTTCGATCCCGCGCGTGCCTCACTTGACCGTTCGAGGCGCGTCCTGTGGGAAGGGATGGCACGAAGGAGCGGGGGTGATTTCGTCAGAGCATTCACTCAGCCGGGGAGGGGCTGTGCGACATTGGATCAAGAGCTGCAAATCTGTGGAATGAACTCGATGAGCGGCTCTATCGATCAAGTGACCCTTCCCTCAGTTCGCTGATCCGGGTAATATGATGTCGTGCGGGTTGCTCATCAGAAGCGGTCTCCTGCTTCTCCCTGAGCGTTGAATCACCAGTGGCGAACTTTATGCCTGGGTTGGCGTTCGTTATGTTTTTTGTCTGTTATGATTTCAATGGCTTGCAAAAGCAGCGAATTGCCTATGCCGCCCCGTGATTGAGCACTCCTGACAGTGGTTCGGTCTGCGAACGCTCCCTTGAGAGGGTTCAATCAAACGAGTTTCCGAGCGCACGCGCCTGGATGACGGGTTTTGCGGAAATCACTGTCCTCTCGATGCAAGTGGAATGAAACGCGCTGTTCCCTTGACCGGCGTTGGCCTTGCCCGGCGGGCGCTACTCTACCACCACGTTCTTCGACCACGCAGAACGAGCGGCTAGGCTCCGTGCCGTCGCCAAGCCCGCGACCAGGGCCTCACTTGTCGAGGACATAACGCCCGCTATCAACACCGACGATGTGAAAGCCTTGAGAGAGGGCGTCCTGAAGTCGTGATCGAAGATCAAGAAGGCTCGATAGATCGTCGGCCCCTTCCGCCTTTGCGATATGCGTTCCGCTCCCGTCGTCAATCGGTACCAGGAGCCTATGCGCGCTGTGATCGTCCAGGAGTTCGCCCTCAGCGCGCCGCGCGACTTTCGGATCGTCAAGATACCAGTCCAGAAGAAGCCGGTCGGAAGGAAGCCCCGTATTGATGCCGCCCATGTCGCCATAGTAGTTGACGAGGTAGGTCGACGAGCGACCACCCAGCCGATTGAGGTTGAGGCGCGCATTGGTGATCCGCAAGGGATCGAAGGTCCAGCGGACATGCCGGATACCGCGCTGCAGGCACCAGTCACGCTGATACCATTTGAGCTCTGCGCCGAGCCCTTTGCCCCGCAAGCCTGGAGCAACCGCGAGCCGGTGGGAGTGTTGAATGTTTGGGTCCCGGGTCGGGAAGCCGAAGACATACCCGGCCAGACGTCCGTCAACGAATGCTCCTGCGACAAGTCCACCCTCGGCCTGGATAACCATCATCAGGTCCGCAGCATCCGGTGTGTCGCCATGACCCCAGACTTCAGCCTGGAGGGCTTCGGCCTGGCGGAATTCGGCAATTCCATTGAGGTCGCGAATGTGCACGCTCGTCATGGCCGGAAGCTTTCCAGCCCCATCGTCACCTGGTCGAGGAAAGCCCGGTCGAGCGATACGCCGATCCCGGTTCCTGGCGGAACAGGCATCCGCCCGTCTTTCGCTTCCAGCTTCTGCTCGATGATGTCTCGCTGGAAGTAGCGGCTTGCGGAGGATGTGTCGCCGGGTTTTCGGAAGTTTGACAAGGTCGAAAGATGGATATTGTGGGCACGGCCAATGCCGCTTTCGAGCATGCCTCCACACCAGACCGGGACTGAAAAGACTTCAGCCAGATCGTGGATCCGCAGCGAATTTATATATCCGCCCGAACGCCCAACCTTGATGTTGATCACGCGTGCGGCATCGGACTGCAGCGCCTTGCGGGCATCCTCGGGGCTCCTCAGGCTCTCGTCGAGACAGACCGGTGTGCTTAGCCGCTTCTGCAGGACGGCATGATCGTGAATGTCATTCCAGGCCAGCGGCTGTTCGATATAGTCCAGGTCGAATTCGTCCAGGCGCGCGAGCAACGGACTGTCCGCCAGCGTGTAGGCGCTGTTGGCATCGGCCGTCAGATGCACGTTTGGAAAGCGCGCACGAACTGCTCGCAGGACTTCGAGATCATGCCCGGGCTTGATCTTCAGCTTGATCCGCTTGTAACCCTCACCGACATGTTTTTCGACGCGGTCAAGGGTCTGATCGATGGGCATGATGCCAAGCGAGACGCCCACATCCACTGCGTCCCCTGATCCACCGAGGAGTGTCTGGAGCGGCAAGGAGAGCGATTTTGCCCACAGGTCCCAGAACGCCATCTCGACCATGGCCTTGGTCATGGCGTTTCCCCGCCACGGTGCAAGCAACCGGTGAAGAGCCTGAGGATTATCGAAGGATTTCCCCATAATTTGCGGAAGCAAGACTGTCCGCGTGAGGTCCATGGCGCCAGCCACCGTCTCCTCAAGATAGTCCGGCAGGGGGTCCATGACCCCCTCCGCGTGTCCCTGAAGGCCAGCCGAATAAAGCGTCAGGAGAGGAAACACCTTTTCATGCAGGGTGCCGGTTGCGATCGTGAATGGAACGAGAAGGGGAAGACGGACCAGACGAAGTTCGGCTCCGTCGATCCGCAGTGGCGCACGCGGTTCAGTCTCGCTCGGTCTTTCAGTCATGTGGCGCATCCCTGAATCTGCTCAGCCGAACCTATGTTGATTTTAGTTTTCTTGCAAGATTGACGTTATGAAAGAGTTCTGTCAGTCTTTCTTTAACCAGAGGGGATAACGATGTCTGGAACTGACGGGGACATGCAGCACAGCAGCGGGAGCAGCCAGATGAGTGATCTGCGCCAGCGCCTGCAGCAGCAGGCTGCCTCCGGAACGCCTGCCGAGCGGGCGATCGCCTCCTACCTCTTGTCCAATCTGCAGTCTCTCCCTTTTGAGACGGCCGCTACCGTTGCCGCCAAGGTCGGGGTTTCCGAGGCCTCGATAGGGCGTTTTTGCCGCGCGATCGGCTACAGAAGCCTCAAGGATCTGAAAGGCGGGCTGCAGCAGGATCTTGGTGATCAGCCTTGGTTGATCGGGGATCGTCTGCAGGATTTCCATCGCCGCAGTCAGTCAGACAAAGGCGAGCTTGCCCGCGCCCTCGAAAAGGAGATGGCGGCACTCGTCACCGTCTATGAGGTCGCGTCGACCCCGGAGTTCGAGACCTCGGTGAAGCGGCTTGCGCGCTGCCCGAATGTGTTCGTGGCGGGGTTTCAGACCGAACGGGGACATGCCGCCGAACTCGTCCACAATCTCCAGTATTTGCGCCCGGGCGTGCAGCTTGCCGACATTGCAGGGGGGCATTTTGCAGAGGTACTGCTCTCACCCCCAGAAGATACGACCCTCGTCCTGATTGATGGGCGGCGTTACTCGCGGCTGACCCGCGATCTCGCCACCGCAGCGCACGAAGTCGGAATTCCCGTCAGTTTGATCACGGACCCCTACTGCGACTGGGCGACTGGGGTCGTCGAAGAAATCTTCGCCGTGCCAACCGACCTCAACCACTTCTGGGACACGACATCGGCCATGTCCTCGCTGATCGGCCTATTGGTCAACGGGGTGTTCAATGAACTTGGCGCCGAAGTCGAAGAACGCATGGCGCGCATATCCGCCTATTACGACGATTTCATCGGCCACACCGGCCAGTTTGACCGGCAGCGTCGCTGGGATCGATGACTTCACAAGAACAATAACCTGCAGAGAGGACCGAAATGACACGTCTGAACATTCGCAAATCCATCATCGCCGCAGGTGTCAGCCTGGCGGCACTCGTGGTCGCCGCAGGCCCTTCATTGGCCCAGGAGGCGGTTTTTGTCATGGCCTCCAACGAGGTTGGCTCGCCAACCTACAATCCGATCAAGGCCGCCAACCTCAGCATCGGCAGCACGCTGATCTTTGACCGTCTTGTGGCGCAGGATGCAGATCTGTCCTTCCATCCCTGGCTCGCAGAAAGCTGGGAGGAGGCTCCCGATGGCATGTCCTGGATCTTCCATCTCAAGAAGGGTGTGACGTTCCACAACGGCGAGCCCTTCAATGCACAAACTGTCGCAAAGTGGCTTGAGCTCTTCAAGGCCTCGGAAAACGCCTACATGACGGAGGCGATCCAGACCGTCGAGGTGATCGACGATGCGACCGTCAAGTTCGTGATGTCCCGGCCTGAGCCGAACCTGCTTTACAATTTTTCCTCGAGCTATCTCTCCGTCATCGAGCCCAAGTCCTTTGAAGCGCTGGGCGACAACTATGGCGTGACCGAGGTCTATGGCACCGGTCCGTTCAAGCTTGAGAGCTTCACGATCGGACAGGAAACCGTGCTCGTGCGCAACGAGGACTATGCCTGGGCATCGTCGCTCGCCAAGAACCGGGGCAAGGCAAAGATTGCCAAGATCACCCTGCGTGAAATCGCCGAAGATTCGACAGCCTTCCTTGAGCTGAAGTCCGGTGGCGTTGACATGCTGCTCAGCGTACCCACCGACTTCCTCGGCGAACTCAAGAGCGAGAGCAATCTGGAAGTGGTGACCTTGGCGGGCCAGGACGTGGCCTACATGCCTATCAATGTGACCAAGGAACCTTTCACCGACATCCGGGTCAGGGAAGCCGCAGCCAAGGCCATCAACCAGAAGGAAATTCTGGACTCCGTCTATGGCGGCGTTGGCGAAGTGGCCAATACCTTCCTGATCTCTGCCCTGCCGGAATCCAAGGTCGATCCGAAATACCAGATCTCCTATGACCCGGATCGCTCCAAGGCTCTGCTGGACGAGGCCGGCTGGAAGATGGGCGCAGACGGGGTCCGCGAGAAGGACGGCAAGCCGCTTCGCGTGTCGCTTTGGACCCAGAGCGATTCCAGCTTCCGCCGCCTGACCGAAGTCGTCCAGGCCGAGCTCAAGGCTGTCGGCATCGACAGCGAAATCACCACCTTCGACAGCTCGGCAATCCGTGACCAGTACAAGAGCGGCAATCAGCAGCTCGCAGTCCGGTCCTACAACTGGGACAATGCTGATATCGTCGACTGGTTCTTCGGCGGCGACCGCCTCGGCTATCCGAACATCTCCATGTTCAACGACCCGAAGGCAGAGGAGCTCAGGAAGCGCGCGATGAGCGGTTCGAAGAACATGGCGGAACGGGTGAAGAACTTCACCGCCTACCACGAATATGTCCTTTCGCAGTACCCGATGGCGCCGATCTACCAGCCGGTGAATTCCGTCGCCTACAACAAGGACAGACTGGTTCTGCCGGCAGAGATCCACTCTCCGACTGTCGGCGCGACCGTGATCATGGACATGGAAGTCAAGGAGTAAGGGACAGGACCGCGGGGGATACGTAAACATGCTGGCTTATGCGCTTCGACGCGTGCTGATGCTCGTTCCCGTGTTCCTCGCGGTGTCCGTCGTCATATTCCTGATCCTTCATTTCATCCCGGGGGATCCAATCGACAATCTGCTGAAGGTCGGCGCCCCACCGGAACAGCGGGCCGAAATGATGACCCGCTACGGCCTGGATCGGCCGCTGCCTGTGCAGTATGCGATGTGGCTCTCCAAACTTTTGACGGGGGATCTGGGAACCGCGATTGTGGCGCGTCGACCGGTCGCCGATCTCATCGCCCAAGCCCTTCCCCATTCATTGCTTCTCGGCGGGGTGGCACTTGCCTTCTCGTCCCTTCTTGGGATTGCATTCGGCGTTGTCGCCGCCCTGCAAAAGGACCGATGGCTCGATCGTCTCGTCATGGGCGGCGTTCTCTTCGGATCGATGCTGCCGAGCTTCTGGCTTGGTCTGCTGCTGATCCTCGCCTTCTCCGTCGGATTGGGCTGGTTCCCGGTGTCGGGTGCACGCACTTGGTCATCCCTCGTACTGCCGGTGCTGACCATCGGCTTTGGTGGTACGGCGCTTGTCGCGCGGATCACGAGGATTTCGATGATCGACATAGCATCGCGAGACTTTGTCCTTCTCTTGCACGCAAAGGGCCTGTCACCCCTTGAAATTCAGCTCAGATATGTCCTGCGGCATGCCCTGATCCCCGTCGTGACCATTCTGGCGCTCCGGATCGGATGGATATTGGGCGGTGCGGTTACTGTTGAAGTCGTCTTTGCGCGACCGGGATTGGGAACCCTGTTGATCAAGGCATTGAGCCAGCACGACTATCCCGTGGTACAGGCGAGCCTGTTGATGCTGTCCATGGCTGTCATGCTTGGAACCCTGCTCGGCGATCTGCTGCAGGCGGCGATGGATCCGCGCGTCAGGGGAGCTGTGGCATGACAGCCCGGATTACATTTGAGGGTCTGCGGCACTCCGTTCTCGGCCCGATGCGGCGTAGCTTCTCCCGGCCATCCGGCGCTCTGGCAGGTGCTTGGTTGATACTCGTCGTGCTCGGAGCCGTATTCGGCCCGATCCTCAGCCCTTATGCCTATGATGCGCAAGTGCTGAAGGAGGCTTTTGGTCCACCTTCAGCCGGGCATTTCCTGGGGACGGACGAGTTTGGTCGGGACCTGTTGACGCGGCTCCTTCAGGGCGCCCGCACATCGTTGGCCGTCAGCAGCATTTCGATCCTGATATCGGTCACCGCCGGTTTGACGATAGGGGCGGCGGCCGGCTATTTCGGCGGTGTCTTCGACCGCATTGTGACTGCCATGGTGGATCTCACCTGGTCTTTTCCTGAAATCCTGATCGCCCTTATCCTCGTGGCAATCATAGGCCCGGGTGTCAGCGGCACCATGGCGGCAATTGCGGTTGCCTATCTCGCGCAATTCGCTAGGCTCGCGCGTGCGCAGATCATGACCCTGAAAGGCGAGACCTATATCGAGGCGGCCCGAAGTCTCGGCGCTGGTCACGGCCATCTGCTTTTCTGTCACCTGATCCCCAACGCGCTCGCACCTGTGCTGGTCAGTGCCATGTTGGCGACCGGCGATGCGATCATTCTGGAAGCCACCCTCGGTTTCTTTGGCCTTGGCGCTCAACCACCCATGCCAAGCTGGGGGTCGATGATGTCTTCAGGCTCAGCACTGTTGTTCAAGGCCCCCTGGATCATCATCTTTCCCGGTCTCGCCGTCGCGTCGACGGTCATCGCCATCAATCTCTTCGGGGACGCGTTGATTGCCGCCCTGGATATTCGCGACCCGCGCCGGAGCCAGCCATGAGCGCGCTTCTCGACGTGCAAGGCCTGTCGGTCAGCATCGGAAATGCCGCCTTGCTGGATGAGGTGAGTTTTTCCGTCGAGCGGGGGCAAATCCTGGGTCTCGTCGGTGAAAGCGGATCGGGAAAATCGCTCACCGCGCTGACCATAACCGGCCTTTTGCCTTTGATCGGCGGACGCATCACCGGCGGTCGCGTCATGTTCGATGGCACGGACATGGCGAGGCTGGGGGAAACCGGCCTGCGTAAGCTGCGTGGCCGACGAATTGGATTTGTCATGCAAAACCCCATGACGGCGCTCGATCCGGTCCAGCGGATCGGCGAACAGGTGGATATAGTCTCGCGGCTCCACTTGGGTCTTTCCCGCAAGGAGGCCCGTTCCCGTACCCTCGACCTGTTGGCGCAGTTGCGTATTCCCGAGGCAAGCGCGATTGCCGAAGCTTATCCTCATCAACTCTCTGGCGGCATGAAGCAGCGTATTGTGATCGCCATGGCGCTCGCCGGAGATCCTGACCTTATCGTTGCGGATGAACCCACGACAGCGTTGGACGTAACCGTTCAGGCGCAGATTATCCAGATCCTGACCGGCCTCGTGCGGGAGCGTGGTCTCGCTCTGCTCCTGATAACCCACGATATGGGCGTCGTTGCCCAGGCATGCGACCGCGTGGCCGTCCTCTATGCTGGCCGGCTTGCGGAAGAGCAGCCGGTCGGATCACTTTTTGAAAGGCCGGCCCATCCATACACCAAGGCACTGATCGGCTGCATTCCGCGGGATGGAATGGAAGCCGGCGGACTGCGCGGAATTCCCGGGACCGTTCCGGGCGCCGCTCACTTTCCATCCGGGTGCCGGTTTCATCCGCGCTGCGACCGGGTCCTTGAAACGTGCCGGACGAGGCAACCTCTCCTTCGCCCTCTTTCCCCCAGCGGAGCGGCCACCTGTTTTCTGGTAGAAGGAAAACCCGCATGACAGATCCGTTGCTGTCGATACAGGGGCTGACAAAGCGATTTGCAACGGCCGGCGGTTGGTTCACCCGACCGCGCGAAATGACAGCCGTGCGAAACGTGGATCTCTCTCTGTCACGCGGTGAAGTGGTCGGCGTTGTCGGTGAATCGGGTTGTGGAAAGTCGACCCTGGCCCGACTGATCATGCGGTTGATCGAGCCGAGCGAAGGAGACGTGACGCTTGATGGCGTCAGCCTCGGCAACCTGGATCGGCGCGACCTTCAGGCGATCAGACGACGCATGGCGATGGTCTTCCAGGATCCCTATTCATCGCTTGACCCGCGGTTCACCATTGCCAGGAGCCTGGAGGAGCCGTTCGCGGTTCAGTCTCGCCAGGTCTCGCCTGACGAGATTGGCGCGATGCTAGACAGTGTCAGGCTTCCGGCTTCCACCGCCCAACGTTATCCGCACCAGTTGTCCGGTGGCCAGCGCCAGCGGGTGGGCATAGCTCGGGCCCTTGCGCTTAAGCCTGCTCTCGTCATCCTGGACGAGCCGACGGCCTCCCTCGATGTGTCGGTTCAGGCACAGATCATCGAACTTCTGGCAACGCTGCGCGATCGCTTCGGTCTCACCTATCTCTTCATTTCCCATGACCTCAGCCTGGTTCGCTACTTCTGCGACCGGATCGTCGTCATGTATCTCGGCTCCGTGGTCGAAGTGCTCCCGTCTCCCCGCACGCCACCGCGTCACCCCTATACCCGAGCACTGATGGATTCGAGCTTCGCGCCCGATCCGAGCCTCCGCAGGACGATCGCACCCCTCTCCGGCGAAATACCCTCTCCGTTCAGTCTGCCCAAAGGTTGTGCCTTTGCAGCACGGTGCAGCCGCGCAAGCAGCGACTGTCACGACGAGGTGCCTCGTCTTGAGCGCCACGATGGTCATGCCTTCGCCTGCCTGCACCCCCTTTGACTGTTGAAGCTGGATATCCTCATGTCTTTTCGCGTCCTGACTGCCGAATTCGTCCATGAAAGCAATACCTTCAAGAAGGGTAAGACTGATCTCGATGCCTTTCGACGCGAAACGCTCGACCTGGGCCGAGCTGCAATCGAGAGATTCGGCGACGTCAATGCAGAGATTGCGGGCTTCCTCGATGCAGGACGCGAGGCAGGCTGGAGTATAAGGCACGTGGTGTCTGCCCATGCCACACCGGGCGCACGCGTGTCGCGAGAGGCGTTTGATCATATTGCCGGGCTGATCTGCGATGCGGCCCGCGAGGAAGGCGAGGATCTGGACGGCATATTGCTTGCCCTGCATGGTTCGATGGTCCCGGATTTTTGCGAGGATGGTGAAGGCGAACTGCTCAGCCGGATTCGAGCGATCGTCGGACCGGACCTGCCCATCGCGGTCACGCTCGATCTGCATGCGATGGCGACACCGCTGATGGTCAGCCAGGCGCAGATCTTCGTCTCCTACAAGACCTATCCCCATATCGACATGCGCGAGATCGGTTGCCAGGCCGGGCGACTGCTGCACAGGGTCCTGGCCGGTACCATTCACCCACGAACGCTGCGCGTTCATATCCCGATGCTCGACGAAGCGAATGCTGGGCGCACGGACGTGACGGAAACCAAGGCTCTTTACGACCGCGCTCGATTGCACGAGCAAGAGCCCGGAATCCTCGCGGTATCGATCAATGCCGGATTTGCCGAGGCGGACATCGAGGAAGCCGGAGCAACCGTGCTGGTGACCTATGATGAAGCCACAGCCGGAACACAAACACGGGCCCAGGTTATCGCCGATGGTCTGGCGGCGACGATTTGGGAGCAGCGTGAGCAGGTCGCCAATGACTTTCTGTCCCCGGCGGACGCGGCAGGCATCGCCAAAGACTTTGAGTTGTCGGGCCGCCCTCTCGTCATCGCCGACTACGCTGACAATCCCGGGGCAGGGGCCTATGGGGACGCCACGGCCCTGCTTCAGGCATTGCTGGCGGCAGGTGCAACACAGGGCGCCTTTGCTCCGATCATTGATCCGGAGGCGGCAGCGCTTCTGCATCGCCATCGCGCGTGCGATACCGTAACGCTGGAACTGGGCGGCAAGGTCGACCCGACCTTCGGGGGCGGGCCGCTGACGCTGACCGGCCAGATCATGTGTCTGTCCGATGGTTCCTACACTGGTGACGGGCCCATCCTGGGCGGGATCACACACAGCTTTGGACCCACAGCCGTATTCAGGGTCGCCGGCATCGACATTCTCGTGGTGAGCATTCCGGGTCAGATGCTTGATTTGCAACAGGTCCGCGCTTTCGGCATCGAGCCGACACGCCTTCGCTTCCTGGTGGTCAAGTCGATGCAGCACTTCCGCGCTGCTTTCGAGCCTCTCGCGGCCAAGGTGATCGTCTGCGATAGCGGCGCCCTTGCGACACCGCGGGCAGAACTTCGCCCCTATGTCCGCGTTCGACGACCGATTTGGCCCTTGGACAAGTAAGCAAATTCTTCAGCGAGCCGACGGATGCCGCAAGCGCACTTCAGGCGTTCGCGGTCATACCGAAGCGACGCAGGATTTCCGCGATCTTCGCATCCTGTTCCGGATCCGGCAGAAGCGCCGGTTGGCGGCTGGCACCGACCGAGGCGTCTTGCAAGAAGAGCGCCCGCTTGACCATGGCAGGGGCAAAGCCGAGCGCATAGAGATCGGTGCGGAAGGCTGTGAAGACCGCCTGCTGTCTCTCGGCTTCCGCGATGTCGCCGGTGTTGTAGCCTTTCAAAATTCCAGCCAGAACCTCCGGCAGCGCATTGCCGAGACCGGAAATGCAGCCGGCAGCACCGTTCTGTAGCGCCCAGAGCACCAGGTGATCAGGACCGGAATAGACGTCGAAACCCGGTATGTCGCGGGAGACGGCGAGATAGGCTTCCAGCGTTTCCTTCGCGCCGCCCGAATCCTTGATTCCGGCGATATTGCCATGGGCGGCGAGTTTGCGGGCCGTCTCCGGCTCGATGTGGTTCTGCGTGCGGGCCGGGATATCGTAGAGATAGATTGGCGTGTTCACGGCATCGGCAACCGTCGAGAAGTGGCGGATGAGGCCATCCTGCGTGCAGGCGATGAAGAAGGGCGTGATGACGGCGATGGCCGTCACGCCGATCCGGTCGAATTCCTTCGCAAGCTTGATCGTCTCGAAAGTGGCCGGCATGCCCGCATTGACGATGACGTCGACCTTGCCGCCGACCTCGTCGATCACAGCTTCCGCGAGCCTCACTTTCTCCTCGAAGGTGAGCGCGGTGAAATCCCCATTGGTGCCGGCGCACATGATGTTGTTGCCGGCGGCCACCTGACGGCGGACCTGCGCGCGCGTGGCTTCGTAATTGATCGTCTCGTTCTCGTTGAAGCAGGTGACGAGCGCGACGAAGGCCTTTTTCGACATGGTGGTGTTCTCCGGAATTGTCTGACTTACGAGGCGCGGCTGAGACGGGCAGCGCGATTTTGCGCCTGAACGTCGGGATCGGGATCAAGCCCTGCAGCAAGCAGCGCCTGGGTATAGGGTTTCTGCGGGGTCTCGAAGATCTCGCGCACCGTTCCGAGTTCGACGACCTCGCCCTTCTGCATGACCATCACATGGTCGGCAAAGTCGCGCACCACGGGCAGGTCATGGGCGATGAAGATGAAGGCGATGCCCATGTCGCGGCGCAGCCTGTCGAGGAGCGCGATGACCTGCGCCTGGACCGACACGTCGAGGGCCGACACGGCCTCGTCGCAGATGATCAGCTGCGGTTCGAGCGCCAGAGCCCGGGCAATGGCGATGCGCTGGCGCTGGCCACCGGAAAACTGGTGCGGATAACGACCCATATGCTCCGGGCCGAGCCCGACCTGGGTCAGCAGTTCAGCGACCCGCTCCCGCCACTTCGCTTTCGGCAGGATATCGGGGTGGATGATCCAGGCTTCCGAGATCAGCTGATAGACCGTCATGCGCGGGTTCAGCGACTGCGTCGGATCCTGGAACACCATCTGCAGATCGCGGCGCAGCTTGTAGAGTTCGGCGGGCGACAGGGTGAAAAGGTCGCGGCCCTTCCAGTGTGCAGAGCCGGAATCCGGCTCATCGAGTCGCAGAAGAATGCGGGCGAGCGTCGACTTGCCCGAGCCGCTTTCGCCCACCACGGCCAACGTCTCGCCCGCCAGCAGATCGAAGGACACGCCCTTCAGCGCGGCGAACGCGCCGTAGGTCTTGTGCACGTCCCGCACGCTGAGCACGGGTTCGGCACCCTTCAGCGGCTGATGCATTTCGCCTTTGCCCGGCGCTGCCGCGATCAGCTTCTTGGTGTAAGGATGCTGCGGGTTCTTGTAGACCTCGCGCACCGTGCCGGCCTCGACCAGAACACCCTTTTCCATGACCACGACACGGTCCGCGATCTCGGCGACGACGCCGAGATCATGCGTGATGATGAGAACGGCCATTCCGGTTTCGCGCTGCAACTCCTTGAGAAGTGCCAGCACTTCGGCCTGCACGGTGACATCGAGCGCGGTGGTCGGCTCATCCGCGATCAGAAGATCGGGTCGAAGCGCAAGTGCCATCGCGATCATCACGCGCTGTCGCTGGCCACCGGAAAATTCATGCGGGTATTTGTCGAGCGCATGTTGCGGCTCTGGAATGCCGACGCGTCCGAGGAGCCGAAGCGCCTCGGCCTGGGCTTTTGTGCTGTCCGTGCCATGCGTCGTCAGCGCCTCGCGGATCTGCCAGCCGACGGTGTAGACCGGATTGAGATGGCTGAGCGGATCCTGGAAGATCATGGCGATACGGCGCCCGTTGATCTCGCGCCGCTCAGCCAGTGGCATCTTCAGAAGATCGACGCCGTCGAGGAGAATTTCGCCGGACGAGATACGCCCCGGCGGCATGTCGATCAGGTTCATGATCGCCGACGATGAGACCGACTTGCCCGAACCGCTTTCACCCAGGATCGCCAGCGTCTCGCCGCGGTCGAGATGATAGGACATATCACGCACGGCCTTGACCACGCCGACGGCTGTATGGAACTCGACGGAGAGGTTGCGGACTTCGAGAAGGTGGTCAGCCATTCTTGGCCCCTTTCATTTCCAGACGCCAGCGCTGCACCGGATCGAGCGCAATCCGCAGCCAATTGGACAGAAGGTTCAGCGACATCGTCGTGAGGATGATCGCGAGCCCCGGCCAGAAGGACAGCCACCAGGCATTGGTAAGGTACTGCCGTCCCTGGCTGATCATCAGACCCCAGGTGATCTCCGGCGGCTGAATGCCGATACCGAGGAAGGAAAGCGCACTTTCCGCCAGCATCACATAAGCGAAGTCGAGGGTGGCGAGCGTGGTGAGCGTTGGAAGCACCACCGGCAGGATATGCCGGAAGACGATGCGCTTGCTGGACGCGCCCATGACGCGCGCCGCCTGCACGAACATGCGCTCGCGGATCTCCAGCACCTCGGCCCGTGTCGTGCGCAGATAGACGGGGATGCGGGTGATGGCGAGCACCATCATCAGGTTGAGGATGGACGAGCCCAGAATGTAGAGCACGATGACCGCAATCAGCAGCGAGGGAAAGGACATGATCACGTCCGCAAGACGCATGATGATCTGACTGATCCGAGGTGAGGAAAAGCCGGCGATCAGGCCGAGAACCGTTCCGGTCACCGCCGAAATCAACACGGCACCGGCCGCGACCATGATCGTGTTCTGCGTGGCCACGATAATACGTGCCAGCAGCGGCCGACCGAGCGCATCAGCGCCCATCCACCAGACCCAGGCCTTGTCGAAATCGAAGGGTGCTGCGTTGCGGCCGCGCAGGTTCTGCTTCGTCGCGAGATCACCAAGCCAGCTCGGGCCAATGATCGCCATGAGCACAATGATCAGCAGAAAGATCGCAGCACAGAGTGCGAACTTGTCGGCGAGCAACATGCGGACCATGCGCTTGAAGAAGGGAGGCTCGTCAATGACGGCGGTGGCGTCGAGGGACATCGTCTTCTCCTCAGTTCCTGATACGCGGATCGAGAAGCGCGTAAGCGAGATCGATCAGCAGGTTCATGAGAAAGATGGCGAGAGCCGTCACGAGGATTGCAGCCAGCACCACGTTGAAGTCGCGCTGCAGGATGGAATCGATCATCAGCTTGCCGACGCCCGGAAAGCCGAAGATGGTTTCGATGATGACGGCGCCGTTGAGCAGACTGGCCGCCTGGTCGCCGATGACGGTGATGACGGGCAGCATGGCATTGCGCAGTGCATGGACGAAGATGATTGGGGTCGATTTCACGCCCTTGGCACGCGCGGTTTTCACGTAAGCGGATGAGAGCGCCGAGATCATCGAGCCCCGCACCACCTGCACGATGATGCCGAAAGGCCGGACGAAGAGCACGCCGATCGGCAGGATCCAGTGCCAGATCGACCCCGTGCCCGAGGTCGGCAGCCAGGAGAGGTTCACCGCGAAGATGACGATCGCGACGATCGCCAGCCAGAAATCCGGAACGGAAGCACCGACCAGCGAGACGATCGACGAGAAGCGATCGAAGAAACCACCGGCGCGAAAGGCGGCGAGCGAGCCGACAACGATGGCGGCTGCGGTGACGAGACTCATGGTGATGACGGCAAGCCACAGCGTCCAGACGAAGGCCTCAAGCACCACGTCGAGCGCCGGTCGTGCCTTGCGCAGGGACTCGCCGAGATCGCCGGTCACGACGTCGCCGACATAGCGACCGAACTGCACCAGCAGCGGATCGTTCAGGCCATGCAGTTCCCGGAACTGGTTCTTCATCTCTTCCGATGCCTCGACCGGCAGGAAGAGCGCTGCCGGATCACCGGTCAGACGGGAGAGGAAGAAAACCATGACCACCAGCCCGATCAGAGAGATCAGACTGGCCACGGCGCGTTTTCGGATGAAGCTCAGCATGGCGCCCTCGAAGAAAACGATGCGGCGGGATCATCCCGCCGCATGACTTGCCTTGGGACGGGCGGCGATTGCCGCCCGACAATTACTTGATCTTGATCTCGGAGAGCTGGAGCATGGAATTCGTCGCCATCGTTGGCTTGAAGTCCAGGCGCTCGGAGACACGCGAGAAGCCGACCATATGGAAGAGAAGCACATCGGCAACCACATCGTCATGCAGATAGGCGATCAGTTCCGACCAGAGCTTCGCGCGCTCGTCACCGACGGCAGCCGACGCACGTTTGATCAGGTCGTCGACCTTGGGATCGGAGAAGCCCGACTGGGTACCTTCAGTCGCATACTTGAAGAACATCGAGAAGGACGGATCACCCTTCGAGTTGTCATGCATGGCTGCAACCAGCTGCGGACCACGGCCTTCAGCGAAAGGCTTCGAGTAATACTGCTCGTGCTCGGCGACTTCGACGAACTTCAGCTCGACCTTCAGACCGACTTCCTGCAGCTGCTGCTGGATCGCTTCCATGATCTCGGTGACGTTCGGGAAGTTGGCGGAGCGGGCGATGATGGTGATCGGCGTATCAACCTTCACGCCATCAGCCTTCGCCTCTTCGATCAGCTTCTTGGCCGCTTCGGGATCATAGGCCGGAACCTTGACGTCCTTGTTCCAGCCGAGTGTCGGCGGGGGCACGATGGCGGTTGCCAGCAGAGCGCTCTCCGGCAGCAGTGTACCGAGGAAGGCCTGGCGATCGATAGCAAGGTTCAAGGCCCGACGGATGCGGACATCGTTCAGCGGTTCGATGTTGTGATCGATGCGCAGATAGACGGTTTCGCTATCGAGATAGGAGAAATCGGTTGCCGGATTGGTCGCCTCGACCTGAGAGATTGACGGCGAAAGATCGGCTTCACCGGCCTGAACCATGGCGGCGCGAACAGCCGGATCAGCACGGAACAGGTAAGTTGCCTCGGTCACCTCGGGCTTCGCGCCCCAATAGTCGTCGCGGCTGGTCAGAACGATCTGCTGGCCGGGTGTCCAGTTGGAAAGCTTGTACGGGCCGGTGCCCACAGGTTCGCGAACGAATTCAAGCGGCGTTTCCTCAGGCACGATGGTCACGAGCGTGAGCAGCAGCGGCAGGATCGGCTGGACCGGATCGGCCTTGAAATCAACCGTGTAGTCGTCGACGACGGTCGGCGTGACCGTCATGCCGCCGAAGTAACGACGGGATTCGCAGGTGTTCTTGTCGCTCATGATGCGGTCAAAGCTGTGCTTGACGTCCTTGGCATCGAAGGCGGTGCCGTCGGAGAACTTGACGCCCTGACGCAGATGGAAGCGCCAGCTGCCGTCGGCATTCTGCTCCCACTTCTCGGCGAGACGCGGCTGAACGCCGGTACCGCCGCGCACATCGAGCTCAGTCAGCGTTTCGCTGACATTCTCCATGATGATACGGCCGATGTTCGAGCGCGTCGCCATGCAAGGCTCAAGAAGATCGGCCTCTTCGGCGAGCACGACCTTGATCGGGCCGGAACCGGCATAGACTGGCGACAGGGACGTGCCCATGACGAGGGCACAAAGCAATGCAGTCTTTCTCATTTTCATTCTCCTCCCAGATGAATTCAGTTTGAAGCTTTCACGCCTCGCGAGCGCGCAGCCATAAGCGCGGCGAGGCAGATCAGGACCGCACCGACCACGGTGGTCAGGGCGATGGTTTCGTTGAACAAGGCAAAACCGCCGAAGGCCACCAGTGGCAGCCGCAGAAAGTCGACCGGCGCGACGATGCTGGCGGGGGCAAGCGACATGGCATGCGTCATCAGGCCCATGCAACTGGTACCGACCACGCCCTGCAGGGCGAGCAGCGCAAGCTCGCGGTTTCCCGGCATGGCGAAAAAGGGCACGGCGAGCGCCAGCGAAATCGGCACGGTCAACAGAAGATTCCAGACGACCAGCGTCGACGTCGTGTCACCGCGTGACATGGACTTGAGGATCAGCTGGATGGCGGCCTGCAGAAGCGCGCCACCCAGAGCGAGCCCAACCGCGAGCGTAAATCCCGACGGCGACGGGCCGACAATGACCATGGCACCCGAGAAGCCAACCACGACGGCAAGAAACATCGAAAGACCGGGCCGTTCTCCCAGAAGAACCGCAGCGCCAAGCACAACGAAGATCGGTGACATGAAGGCAATCGCCGTAACGTCCGCGAGCGGCCCCATGCTGAAGGCGGCGAAGAAGGCGACCATTGCGAAAAGCTTGAACAGCGCGCGAACGGCGTGCTGGCCGAGCGTATGCGTCGATTGCAGAACCTGGGGCCGCAGAACAACGAAGGGCAAGAGCATGAGGACGCCAAACAACGCCCGGAAGAATGCAATCACGAAGGGATGCACGGCACCATCCAGCGCACGCACGATGACGGCATCGGATGCAGCCAGCGCCGCAGCCCCGACTGCGAAGAGCACGGCAGCGGTCACCCGCTCGCTTTTCCCTTCTGCACGCATGCAATCCTCCCGGACCGACCTCCACGTCGGCATGCATAAAACATCCAACTTCCAGCAATCTTTGTCAAATGATTTCCCAATGTAAAAATATGCAAAATCCAAACATCAAATTTAATCACGTTTTTTCAAAGAGATAAAAATCGCACGGAGATCAAATCCCGCAAATTACAACATAAGCAAACTTGACAACTTTGCGAAAAAAGTCGATCTCGATGGGCAAGAGGAGCGACTTCATGACCCCTGATGATATTGCCCGGCGCATGACCGGCGCGCTTGCAACCATCGATGCCGTACGCACGGAAGCCTATCTTCCGTCTCCGATGGTGCAGAACCATGCATCCTTCCTGCACGTGCAGGCGGATGGCAGCCTGATCTGCGCCTGGTTCGGAGGATCACTCGAAGGAAAGTCGGACATTTCGATCTACGCTTCGGTCCTCGCGCAAGGCGCGGACAGCTGGGGCCCGCCGCAACGATTGAGCGGCGACCCTGACCATTCCGAGCAGAACCCTGTGCTGTTTGCAGCCCCCGATGGGCGGCTACTTCTGTTCCACACCTCGCAGCCTTCGGGAAACCAGGACGAGTGCCGGATCCGCATGACCGAGGTCACGACCGACGCCGCCGACCCGACCCGATTGACCGCAGCTGAAGGCCACTATCTCGATCTGCCGCGCGGCAGCTTCGTGCGGGCTCCGGTGGTCATCCGGACCGACGGCGCCTGGCTCTTGCCGATCTTCCGCTGCATCCCCCGACCCGGCCAGAAGTGGAACGGCAGCCATGACACCGCCGCCGTCGGCGTAAGCGAAGATGGCGGGACAAGCTGGCGGCTGGAGGAACTCGATCAGTCGACCGGCTGCGTGCACATGTCGCCCGTCACGCTCGGCGAAAACACGATCGCTGCCTTCTTTCGGCGTCGCCAGGCAGACTTCGTCTACCGGACGGAGAGCGCCGACGAAGGCCGGAGCTGGAGCAATCCGGCACCGACCGACCTGCCGAACAACAATTCCTCCATCGCAGCGATTGCTTTGAACGACGGACGCGTTGCAATCATCTGCAATCCCGTCAATGCCGCGGCCTCCCCGGACCGTCGCACCTCCCTCTACGACGAACTCGGAGAGGAAGACGACAGGCCGGAGGCGGACCCGACCGGGGGCTGCGCCCCCATCTGGGGAGTGCCGCGTGCTCCGGTCACTGTCTGCATCTCAAGCGATGGCGGATTGACCTTCCCGCAACGGATCGTGATTGAGGATGGACCAGGAACCTGTCTGTCGAACGATTCCACCGATGGGCGAAACAAGGAAATGTCCTATCCCTGGCTGCTGGCCGGCCAGGATGGATCGCTCCATATCGCCTACACCTATCACCGACGCGCGATCAAATATGTCCGGCTGGCCCCCGGCTGGGATCGTCCCGAAAACGGAGAATGACATGAGCGGCATAATCGGCATCACCATGGGCGATCCTTGCGGCGTTGGCCCCGAGATCTCGGTCCGCGCCCTGGCCGAGATGACTGCGGAAGATCGTGCGGCCACGCGCATCTACGGCAATCTCGCGACCTTGAATGCAGCGCGGGACGCGCTTGGCCTCACCCTTGATCTCGTGCCGAATGTCGTCGACATCGAGGTGGAAGGCGCGCCGCTCCCCTGGGGAACCCTGAGCCCGGTTGCTGGCGACGCAGCGTTTCGCTTCATCGAAAAGGCAGTCCGCGATGCCGAGGCTGGAACGATCGACTGCATCGTGACAGCCCCGATCAACAAGGAAGCCCTGAACCTGGCCGGCCACCATTATGACGGCCACACCGGCATGCTGCGCAGCCTCACCGGCTCGAAAGCCGCCTATATGCTGCTCGCCTCTGAGCGCCTGAAGGTCATCCATGTCTCGACCCATGTCTCGCTGCAGGAAGCGATCCGCCGGGCAACGACCGAGCGCGTGCTGGCCACCATCAAGGCCGGAAATGACCACTTGAAACGCATCGGCTACGACAAACCACGCATCGCGGTCGCCGGCGTCAATCCGCATTGCGGCGAAAACGGCCTCTTCGGCACCGAAGACGATGACCAGATCGCACCGGCAGTCGCGGCCGCACGCGCGGAGGGCATCGACGTCCACGGTCCCATCTCTGCCGATACCGTTTTCCACCGCGCCTATTCCGGCGCTTTCGACCTCGTGGTCGCGCAATATCACGATCAGGGCCACATCCCGATTAAGCTCGTCGCCTTCGATACGGCCGTCAACGTCTCGGTCGAGCTGCCGATCGACCGCACCTCAGTCGACCATGGCACTGCCTTCGATATCGCCGGCAAGGGTATCGCCAACCACGGCAACATGAATTCTGCCATCGCCTATGCCCGCAAGCTGGTCGCCGGCAAAGCCAAGCAAGGATGACCTCGATGACCGCATCCATCACCCTTCACCAGCCACGCCGGCTGATCGTCGGCGCAGGCACGATCGGAGACGTCGGCGGCCTCGTTTCCGACGCCACATCCACTCTGGTCATCGCCACCCCAATCACCGCAGGCTTCATTGACCGGCTGAAACTGCCGGGCAAGATCGAGATCTTCGATGCGATTCCGGGGGAACCGGACGTGGCCACTCTCGAAGCGGCGCTCACGACTGCTCGCCGGGTGAAGCCCCAGGTCGTTGTCGGCCTCGGCGGCGGCTCGGTCCTTGATGTGGCCAAGCTCGTCGCTGTGCTTTGGGACAGCGAGCAGACTCTGGCCGATGTTGCTGGCCCCAACAAGGTCGCCGGTCGCAATGTCCGCTTGATCCAGGTCGCAACCACAGCCGGAACCGGATCCGAAGCCGGCATTCGCTCCCTCATCACCGATCCGGTCAAGGGCGCGAAGATTGCGGTCGAAAGCCCGCACATGATTGCCGATGTGGCCGTGCTTGACCCGCAACTCACCTTCACCGTTCCGCCCGCCGTCACTGCCGCGACCGGTGTCGATGCCATGGCCCATTGCGTTGAGGCCTTTACCAACAAGCGCGCGCATCCGATGATCGACGGCTTTGCCCGCATGGGTTTCCGCCTCGTTGGCAA
This sequence comes from Rhizobium sp. AG855, assembly GCF_003610655.1. NCBI lineage: Bacteria > Pseudomonadati > Pseudomonadota > Alphaproteobacteria > Hyphomicrobiales > Rhizobiaceae > Rhizobium > Rhizobium sp. AG855. Next base: position 149,629 of record NZ_RAQG01000005.1, read on the forward strand.
ATATCTCGCTCGGGCCGTCAAGGATGGATCGGACACCGAGGCCCGTGAAGGCATGATGCTTGCCTCCTATTACGGTGGCATCTGCCTCGGCCCCGTCAACACCGCAGCCGGCCACGCCATCGCCTATCCGCTCGGCACCCGCCTTGGCCTGCCGCATGGGCTGGCCAACGCCATCGTATTCCCGCATGTGCTCGCCTTCAACCAGCCGGTCGTGCGCGACAAGACGGCAGAGGTGGCCGAGGCCCTCGGCTTCGGTGCGAGCTCGCCCGACGCTCTCCTGGAACAGGCCTGCCGCTTCTGCACGGATTTGAACATCGAGATGCAACTCTCCCGCCATGGCGCGAAGGAAGACGACCTGGCAGGTTACGCTGCGGAAGCCCATGCCAATCGTCGCCTGATGGACAACAATCCGGCGGAAATGTCGGTTGCGGATGTGCTGGCTGTCTACAAGGCCGCCTACTGACGGCATTCATCGACGCTGAAGTGGATCACGGACGACGCAGTCCTCTGGCGTTCCCGGACATGGGGCCGGGACGAGATCAGCTCATTCATCGCTCACCGGCGCCAGCGATGCGCTCGCCTGAAAAAGACGGGCACGGGAGCCTGTGAGATGCGCGTGCATCAGCTCTTTCGCGCGCGCTCCTTGTCCCGAAGCGATTGCTTCGGCAATTGCCTCGTGCTCGGCAAATACCCGCGAAAGCCCCGCATTGTCGCGTTTGACCGAAACACCATGGAAGCGCATGCCAACCGCGATGTGATCCTTCAGGGCTTCCATGGCGGTTGAGAAATAGGTGTTGTTGGCAGCCCGTGCGATAGCGAGGTGAAACTGAAAATCGGCATCCTCGCGGTGTGCCTGCCTGTTGGTCGCGTCCCGCATCAGCTCCAGCGCTTCGCGGATCGCGGAAAGCGCACCGGGTGTGTGGCGCATGGCGGCAGCTTCGGCGGCGGCCGGCTCCAGCGTCATGCGAAACTCGTAGCAGTTCAGGAGATCGGCCACGTTCTCGAGTTGCCCGAAGCCCAATGGTTGTTTCATGCCGACGGAACGCACGAAACTGCCCGCCCCGCGGCGCGAATAGATCAACCCCTGCTCGCGAAGTCGGCGCAGAGCCTCTCGAACAATCGGCCGCGAAACCTCGAACTCGATCGCCAGATCATGTTCTGTGGGTAGTCGCTCGTCCGACTGGTAGGAGCCTGACTTGATCGCGCGGTGCATGCGCTCAAATACAAGATCCGCCAGGCTCTTTCGTGCAGTTCCGCTTTGCAGTCCCATTGTCAGCCCCTGCCTCCGCCCAGATGTCGCGCAAGCGTTACCAGTGTGTCCGGCCCCCCGAATCCGCCGGATTTGGCTATGATACATTGACTGTCGGCATAGGCCAGCCCGAGCCCCGGCAAGCATTCTCCCTGCAGCCGAAAGGAGTGGATTCCCATGCGCGCAAGAACGGCTTCGGCTGTCGCACCGCCACACAACAGCAAGGTCCGTGCCGTCCGGGTCATATGCGGATGGACACTGGTTGCAAGGTTGTCCGAAACCTCTTCCGAGGAAATGGAAACCGCGCCCTCAGTCGCCTGCACCACGGCAATCTGCGCCGAATTCGATGTGGCCGGCGCCATGACGCCGTTCGGAGCGGGGTGATAGGCAACCGTATCGAGTTGCCGCAATTGCTCCACCTGCTCGACCGTGATCCGATCATGCGAGCCGATGACAAGCAGGCCCGGCCCTTCCGGCGGAGCGACGAACCCGGCCTCGGACTGCCCCGTCATCTGGCGCGCCAGCGCCTCAGCCAGCCCCCGTGCGCCGACGAGAAGATCGACGCCGCCGGCTTCGGCCGTTTCCAATGCGGCCAGCAGATCATCGTCCTTTAACGTATCGGGAACGGTTGCGCAGGCGGCGTGGTGCCGAAGCACATTGACGATCGAAATCGGGTTCGCAACGCCAAAGCCCTCGACATGACCGTTCCGCACCATCCGTCCGAATGCCGGGATAGCGGGTGCGACCAGGGCTTTTCGATAGGAAATGGCGTCCAGCTCCGGGGAGATGTGGCCCTTCAAGCGGGAGTCGATTTTCTTGAACAGGCGAGCATGCGGAGGCAGCTGTTGCACAACATGGCGCATCGACTGAAACGCCTCTTCTGAAGATCGCTCACGTGATGCCAGATTGATCGCGAGAACATCCGGCGACAAGGGCAGCCTCTGGGCGACTGCGGCGGCGTTCAGCACGACCTCTGTGTGCAGTCCCCTTGCGGCAAAGGGGGCGGCTGTATCCAGGGCACCTGTGAGATCGTCGGCAACGATGACGAGCACCCGAAATCTCCTTGTTGTTATCTTCTGTAGAGAAATATGAACGTGTTTTCAGAATGATGCAACAGATCAATAACAAATTTAGACCGATGGTGTCCTACTCTGATCGTGGGAATGAATGAAGGCGGAGCAGCGGGATGAGCATCTTGGCAAAGCCGCGCACGCCCGCTCATTCAGCGAAGCCGAAATTTGGTTGCGATGATGTCAAGCCTTCGCCGATATCGCGCTTTTGCGCAGAGGTGAGGCGATGCACCGTCTGAAGTCCCGAATGTCTGTTATGCCGGCTGGGCGACTTTGATCGGAATGGCCGAGCAGATTGGAGATCTGCGCGTGACCCGCCTTGCTGGCTCGGGGGTGGGCGCCTGACGGGCTCGAATGGTAAAACCACCTCGCGGATGTCAGGCTGATCGTCTGGATGTCGGACGCGGTGTCAATCTGCGTCTTGCCGCAAACGCGTCCGGGCAGCGTCGAGGTTTAGGCTGCTATGGGGAGCATTATGACGAGCGCAGGGCATCGGCCTGTGACGCCGTCAGGGGCCTCGTCTTCTCGCCGCGCAGCATCAGGAAGAGCTTGGCGGTCTCCTCCAGTTCCTCCATGGCATATTGGGCTTCTTTCAACGTCTTGCCCGCAACGACCGGGCCGTGATTGGCCAGGAGCACGGCGTGGCTTTGCGCGGCCCTGTCGCGAACGGCCTCCGCGAGAGCCACGTCGCCAGGCGGAAAGTAGGGTGCAAGCGGAAGTCGACCGACACGCATCACGTAATAGGCGGTGAGCGGCGGCAGAACGTTCTCGGGATCGAGACCATCAAGAATGCTGACAGCCACGGCATGGGTCGAGTGCAGATGGACGACAGCGCCCGAGCTTTCGCGGGCGCAGTACATGCACTGGTGCAGGAAGGCCTCCTTGGTCGGCTTGTCGCCGCCGACATGCACGCCTTCGGCAGAGAACTTCGACAGCCGAGCCGGATCGAGCGATCCCATCGAGGCATTGGTCGGCGTCATCAGCATCTCGCCGCTCGACAGGCGCGCGCTGATATTGCCGGTCGAGCCGAAGGTGAAGCAGCGGTCGAAGAGGGATTTGCCGACTTCGGCGATCTCGTCGCGCAGGCGGGTTTCTTCGGAAAGAACTGATGTCATGACAAGAGGTCCCAGGCCTTGAGGAAGAAATCGGGCGCGCCGAAGTTGCCGGACTTGAGCGCCAGAGCCATCGGCTCTGTCTGCCCGAGGGTCAGCGTCCAGGGCACACCAGGATCGATTTCTGGTCCGATGAACAGTGCAGCGGGCGCCAGCGCACCGACGACAGCACCGGATGTTTCGCCACCGGCGACGATCAGGCGCCGGACCCCGGCAGCCTTGAGGCCGAGCGCCGTCTCGGCCAGGAAATGCTCGATCAGCGAACCGGCTCTCTCACGGCCAAGCGTGGCCTGCGCGGCCTTTACTTCGTCCGGCTCCGCACTCGAGTAGATCAGCGGCGCCCTTGCCGACTGAGCCAACGCCCACGAAAGAGCCTCCTCGACCTGGAAACGCCCCTCGGCAATCGCCATCGGGTCGAGCTTGAGCGTCGGAACCCCTGCCTCGATCGCGGTGCGGATCTGACCACGCGTTGCTTCCGAACAGGACCCGGCAAGGATCATCGACCGGCCGGGCGGTGCCGTGAAGGCGGACTGGTCGCCGGCAGGTCGCAGAAGTCCAGCGCGGCGGAAATTTTCTGGCAGGCCAAGCGCGACGCCCGAGCCACCGGTGATCAAGCTCAGTCCTGCTGCAGCCTCGCCGATCACCCTCAGATCGCCATCGGTCAGCGCATCGACGACCAGGGCTTGCTCGCCCTTGCCACGCGCCGCCGCGAAGGCCTTGGAAACTGCCGATGCCCCCTGGGCGACCGTCTCGCGGGTCACCAATCCCACCTTCAGCTGCGATTGGCCCGCCATCAGGCGAACCAGCGAGCTGTCGGTCATCGGGGTGAGCGGATGATTGCGCATCGGGCTGTCGGACAGCAACTGGTCGCCGACGAAGAGATGGCCCTTGTAGATCGTACGGCCGTTCGCCGGAAAGGCCGGGCAGACGATCGTCAGATCCGTGCCGAGTGTCTTCATCAGCGCCTCGGTCACGGGGCCGATATTGCCGGCCGGACTGGAATCGAAGGTCGAGCAGTATTTGAACAGGATTTGTCGTGCGCCGGCCGACTGCAGGAAGGCGAGCGCCTCAAGCGACATGGCGACGGCTTCAGTGGCCGGGTTGGTGCGCGACTTCAGGGCGACCACGACAGCGTCGGCGTCTGCAAGATCAAGCCCGGCCGGCGGGACGCCGATCGTCTGGATGGTCCGCATGCCCTCCCGCGACAGCATGAGCGCAAGGTCGGTGGCTCCGGTCAGGTCGTCGGCAATGGCGCCCAAAAGCATGGCAGTCTCCGGTAAAGGGGCGCGCGGCGTCAGGCCGTCGCGCCGTCGATGATGGCAAATCCGGTGTCTATGATCTCGGGCACGCTCGGTCGCTCGGCCTGGGACAGAAGTGCTTCGACGGCCGTCTTGCCGATGTTGAAGCGGTTCGAGCGTACGGTTGAGAGCGGTTTCGGCAGGGCCTGGCCGATCTCCAGCCCGTTGAAGCCGAAGAGCGCGAGCCGCTCCGGCACCGGGATCCCGGCGGCCAGGCAATGCATGAAGCCGCCAACCGCCATGTCGTCGTTGGAAAAGATGATCGCATCGGCCATTGCGCCATCGGCCAAGAGCGCAGCCAGCGTATCGCGCCCCGCAATCGTCGAGCTCGGGCCGTCATGAAGCTTCTCGACGGCGAGCGAAAGGCCTGCCTCGGACAGCGCCTCGCATATGCCGTCATAGCGGGCCCGGGCACGCCGGTCGGCCGTCCAGTCGTGACCGACATAGCCGATCCGGCTGTAGCCCCGACGCACAAGATGCTCGGCTGTTGCACGGCCAGCGCGGCGATGGGAAAGGCCCACGGCAAGATCGATCGGCGTATCGTCGATGTCCATCAGTTCGGCGATCCGGATCCGGCTGTTTTCCAGCATCCGGCGCGCAGCGTCTGTGTGTTCGAAGCCGGTTGTGATCAGGGCCGTCGGCTGCCAGGCGAGCAGGGATGAGACGAGTTGCTGCTCCTTGTGGAGGTCGTAGTCGGTCACACCAATCATCGGCTGGAACGGTGTGTCGGCGAGAGCGGCATGAATGCCGCGCAGCACTTCGGGAAAAACGATGTTGGAGAGAGAGGGCAGGATGACGCCAATGATCAGCGAGGCCGAGGAGGCGAGGGAGCCCGCCGCTCGATTGGGCACATATCCCAGCGTATCGATGGCATCGAGCACGCGCTTGCGGGTCTCCTCCGCAATCGATCCCTTGTTGCGGATGACCCGCGACACGGTGTTCTCGCTGACATTCGCCAGCCGAGCCACATGCGTCAGCGTCGGCGTCTCCGGCTGCATCGTTTCCCTCTCCCCACTGCCGCATTGTTCAATTTCGCAACAAGGCGGCACCTGATCATGCAGTTTGCGATGGTGTCACAAACTTTATCTCAGCGCTAACATATTTCGCTTGATCCTGGCTAGAGGATGTGCTTAAAAAATTATGTTAGCGCTGAGATAAGCGCTTTCTGGGAGATTTCACTTCGGGAGGAGTTCACCGTGAGAACCTTTAACAAGGCCGCGCTTGCCGCGTCGGCCGCGATGCTCTGCGCCTTCAGTTTCACTTCGGCCGTCCGTGCCGAGGAGACCTATCGTCCGGAGTGCTTCTCTGCAGCACCCGACAATGCCAAGGTCATCAAGTACGAAAGGCGCGACGGCCCCTACAAGGTCGCCTTCGTCAACGGCTTTGCCGGCAACGACTGGCGCGTCACCGCCATCCAGGGCGCCAAGGCTTGGGCTGCTCGTCCGGAAAACAAGGCAAAGCTGTCAGAATTCACCGTTGTTTCTGTCGGCAATGACAGCGCTGCCCAGATCGCCGCGATCGACAACTTCATCGCCGCCGGCTACGACGCGATCAGCTTCATCGCCGTCAATCCGACCGCATTTTCGTCCGTCATCAAGCGCGCTGAACAGGCTGGCACCGTGCTCGTGCCCTTCGACAACGTGCTCGACACCGATGCCATCGTGCAGGTGAACGAAAACCAGTTCGAGCTCGGCGCGATGAAGGCGGAAGCTGTCGTGCGCGAAATCGAAAAGGCCAAGGGCAAGGTCGAAGGCAGCGTGCTGGAGGTCTCCGGCCTGCCGGGCAATGCGACCGATCGTGACAACCATCTCGGCATGCGTTCCGTGCTCGACAAGCATCCGGGCCTCAAGGTCGTCCAGGTGGTCGGCAATTGGGACGCCGGCACCGTGCAGAAGGTGACTGCAGACGCCATCGCCACCAACGGCAACTTTGACGGCGTCATGGTTCAGGAAGGCACGATTGGTGCACTGAACGCCATGAAGAATGCCGGTCATCCGGTTGTTCCGATCGGTGGCGATGCCGGCAATGGTGCCCGCAAGCTGATCGCCGAAGGCAAGTATCCGGGCGTGACTGCAGCCCAGGCGCCGGTCATGTCCGCCGTCGCACTCGAAGCCGCCGTCTCGCTGCTCGAAGGCAATGCCCTGCCGCAGAAGGTCTTCCTGCCGATCCCGAACAAGGACAATTCGGAACTGAAGGAAGGTACCGACTACTTCCCGAACCTGCCGGACACGTTCTACACGACGACAGGCTACGCGAACTGCTTCCCGGTCTTCACACCGGAAGAACTGCTCGGCCAGACCCCCGATAACACCTGATCCTCCCAGTCAGACGGCGGTGCCTGATACCTCATAGGGCGCCGCCGCCCGACCCCTACCAGGACATGCCAGAATGACGACAGCTCCACTGATCGAGCTATCGGGGATTTCCAAATCCTATGGGCCGATCCAGGCCCTGAAGACGATCGATTTCTCCGCCCGGCCGGGCTCCGTGCACGCCATTCTTGGCGAAAACGGCGCCGGCAAATCGACCCTGATGAAACTGCTTTCCGGGGCCATCCAGCCGACGACGGGCGAGATCCGCCTCGAAGGCCGCTCCATCCGGTTTTCCGGAACGCGCCAGGCCTCGGCCGCCGGTATCGTCTGCATGTTCCAGGAGTTGTCGCTGCTGCCGACACTCTCCGTCGGCGACAACATCACGCTTGCCCGCCCGCAGACGCGGCTCGGCTTCATGCTGGCCAGGGCTTATGAAGAAGCACGCGCGGCGCTCGACCTCATTGGTGCCGAGAGCATTTCCCTCGATACGCCGGTTGAAGAACTGTCGCTCGCCGATCGGCAGCGGGTGGAGATCGCCAAGGCGCTCTATCAGAAGCCACGGCTTCTCATCCTTGACGAGGCGACATCTGCACTCGGCGCCTCAGCCGTCGAAAAGGTGTTCACGGTTATTCGCAAGCTGCGCGACGAGGGGTGTTGCATCCTCTTCATTTCCCATCGGTTTCACGAGGTCGAGGCACTCGCCGACACGATCTCGGTCTTCCGTGCCGGGCAGCATGTCCGCACGTTCCCGGCTGGCAGCCTGGACAACCAGAGTATCGTTTCACTGATGATCGGTGAGACCATGGATCGCCTCTTCCCACCGCCACGCCCGGCGGTGTCGGCAAGTCTTGCTCCGCTTCTCTCCGTCAAGGACTTGTCCTTCGCCGGAGAATTGTTCGATGTCAGCTTCACCGTAAGGCCCGGTGAGATCTATGGTCTCGGCGGCCTGGAAGGGCAGGGCCAGCAGCGTGTTCTCGAAGCGATCTTCGGCACGCTGTCGGGCGTCGGTGGCTCGATCGAACTTGCTGGAAAGCCCTACGAGCACCGCTCGCCGCATCGGTCGAAGTCGCCGGATATCGGCATCGCGCTGGTACCCGAGGACCGCAAGACAGAAGGCATGATTCAGCCGCTGTCGATATCCGACAACATGCGGCTTGCCGGCATCGGACTTCACGCAGACGGCGAAGCGCTGGACGCCCGCTGCCTCGCCCTTCTTGAGCGGCTTGAGTTGACCTATGGCCAGCTCTCCGATCCCGTCATGTCGCTGTCGGGTGGCAACCAGCAGAAGGTGCTGCTTGCCAAATGGCTGGCGCTTGGCCCACGCTGCCTGCTGCTGCTCGATCCGACCCGCGGCATCGACGTCAAGACCAAGGCACAGATCTACCGCCTGCTCACCGACCTTGCCGGACAGGGCATCGCCATCGTCATGCAATCGACGGACTATGAGGAGCTTGTGCATCTCTGCGACCGGGTCGCGGTCTTCTATCGCGGCCGGATTGCCCGCGAACTGAGCGCAGACACGCTGACGCCTGAAAACCTGATTTCAGCGGCCATGGGCCTCAGCACTGCCACACCCGCGCCGGAGACCGTGTCATGACCGCGCTCTACATCCGACGCAACCTGCGCGTCATTATCCCGACCATCGCCTTCATCGCACTTTTTGTGCTCTACATCGCCACCCATCCGCGCGGTCTTTCCACCTATGTGCTGACGATCTGGTCCAACCAGTCTGCGCTCCTGGTCTTTGCCGCCTTCGCCCAGTTCTTCGTGGTTCTGGTCCGCGGCATCGATCTCTCGGTCGGTGCGGTGGTGGCACTCACCAACGTCACGGCTTCCTTCGTACTGGCCGGCGAAGGTGGATCGCTTGTCTTCGGCATGGCTGCCGTGCTCCTGGTCGGCATGGCCTGCGGGCTCTTCACCGGGCTGTTTGTCTGTTTCGGCAACGTGCCGCCGATCGTTGCAACGCTGGCCACAGGGGCCATCTATTCCGGCATCGCGCTTTATCTGCGGCCCACGCCAGGCGGCGGTGTGAATTCGGAACTCTCCGATGCCTTCACCTATGCAATCGGTCCGGTTCCCACCTCGCTTCTGCTGATCATCGCCACGGTGCTGATCATCACCATCGTGCTGCGAAAGACGAGTTTCGGCATGGCGTTGAAGGCGCTCGGGGCAAATGAACACTCCGCCCAGTTGACCGGCATCAACACGACGTCGATGCGCATCTCGGCCCACGTGCTCGGAGGTCTTATGGCCGGAATGGCCGGCCTTTATGTCTCGATGGTCACCATGACAGGGGATGCCGGCATCGGCCCGACCTATACGCTGAATTCGATCGCAGCGATCGTGCTTGGCGGCGTTTCGCTTGCCGGAGGCATCGGCACGGCAATCGGCGTCGCGGTCGGTGCCATGCTTCTGAAGACCGTCGCTTCGCTGATGTTCTTCTCCGGCCTTCCTCCTCTCGCCCAGCCTTTCTTCGAGGGGCTGATCCTTGCGCTCGCGATCGCCTTCGGTTCCATCGGCGTGCTGCGCGTTCGCAACAAACTGAAGTTGTTCGCCCAATGACCGACCGCGCGCTTTCAAGGCCATCCAGGCCGAGCCTACCCGTCGATCCGGCTGTCCTCGTCGTCGCAATCGGCTGCGGTCTTTTGCTCGCCGTAGGCGGGATCATCCTGCCGGCATTTTTGACCGCAGGTTACCTGCTGCAGCAATTGCAGATCGCCTCCTTCCTCGGCATCATCGCCGCCGGCGCTACGCTTGTGATCCTGCTCGGGCATATCGACCTCTCGGTGCCGGCAGCGATTACCTCGATCGCCATCGTGACAACGACGATTGCCGGCTCGCAGGACCCTGCACTGGCCACGCTGGCCATCCCCATCGGCCTCCTCACCGGTGCCCTGATTGGCCTGATCAACGGCATTGGCGTTGCCTTCCTGCGATTGCCGTCAATGGTCTGGACACTGGCGATGAACTCGATGTTGATCGGCTCCGTGGTCTTCTTTACCGGTGGCTTCAAGCCGCGCGGACTTGCCCCTCCGCTCTCCATCACCTTGTCGCTGGAGCGCAGTTTTGGCATCCCCAACGCCTTTCTGTTCTGGCTGGCGGTCATGGTGGCCATGGCTTATCTCCTGCACCGGACCGTCTACGGCAAGTATCTGATTGCCATGGGTAATTCGGAAAAGGCCGTCTACCTCTCCGGTATCCGCGTGCGGCTTGTCACCACGCTCACCTTCGTGGTCGCCGGCGTCTTTACCGCGATCGGCGCGATCCTGCTCGCCGGTTATGCCAACCAGGCCTATCAGGGCATGGGCGACCCCTATATGCTCCCAGTGATTACCGCCGTGGTCATCGGGGGCACGTCGATCATGGGCGGGCAGGGTGGTTATGGTGGCACGATCGTCGGTGCCATCTTCATCACCTTGCTGTCCTCGATCCTCTCGGTGCTGCAGATGCCTGAAGCCTTTCGGCAGATCGTCTTCGGTGCCATCATTCTGGCCATGCTTTTGATCCGTGGCTACAAAAGGAGCTTTCGCTGATGTCTCATCATTCGTCCGTCGCCGTGGTCGGCCTCGGTTCCATGGGCCTCGGCATGGCCCGCTCATTGCTGCGGGCCGGACATGCCGTGCGGGGATATGACATCAGTGCCGACGCCCTGAAAGCGCTTGAGGCGGCCGGCGGCAGTGCGTCCAGCAATCCCGGTGATGCTGCCATCCGCGCCGATGTCGCCGTCATCGTGGTGGTGAACGCTGCGCAGACGGAAACGGTGCTCTTCGGCGAAAACGGCGTGGTCGCCGCCATGAAACCGGGTGGCGTCGTGATCGCCTGCGCAACGATCTCGCCGGCAGAAGCGAAGCGCTTTGCCGCCCGCGTCGAGGAAGCCGGCCTGCTCTATGTGGACGGCCCGATCAGCGGCGGCTCGAAAAAGGCCGAAGCCGGACAGTTGACCTTCATGGCCTCAGGCTCGTCTGACGCTTTCGCTGCCGCCCGTTCGGCGCTCGATGCCATGGCCGGTACGGTCTACGAACTCGGTGACCAGCCGGGCATCGGCTCCTCCTTCAAGATCGTCAACCAGCTGCTGGCCGGCGTGCACATCGCCGCCGCCTGCGAGGCGATCACCTTCGCCAAGAGCATGGATCTCGATATTTCCCGCGTCTTCGACGTCATCACCAAATCTGCCGGCAACAGCTGGATGTTCGAAAACCGCATCCCGCATGTGCTGGAAGGAGACTACACGCCGCACAGCGCGGTCGCGATCTTCACGAAGGATCTTGGCATCGTCTCGGATATCGGCCGCCAGTCGAAATTTCCTCTGCCGATCGCCAGTGCAGCGCTTCAGCTCTTCATCATGACCGAAGCCGCCGGCATGGGGCGCGACGACGACAGCTCGGTCGCCCGCCTGCTGGCGAAAGTCGCTGGCCTCAAACTGCCGGGCATGGAGGACGAGGACTGACATGCCGAAATTCGCCGCCAACCTGTCGATGATGTTCAATGAGGTACCCTTCCTCGATCGTTTCGCGGCCGCAGCGGAGAGCGGCTTCAAGGCGGTGGAATATCTCTTTCCTTATGACCATCCGGCCGAGATCGTCGCCGAGCGGCTGCAAGCAGCTGGCCTTGCCCAGGCGCTGTTCAACATGCCGCCCGGAGACTGGGCGGCAGGCGAGCGCGGCATGGCAGCGCTGCCGGGACGCGAAGCCGATTTCGCATCCGCGCTGGATACGGCCATCGCCTATGCGAAGGTGATCGGCACGCCGCTCCTGCATATGATGGCCGGTCTGGCGCCGGCGACGGATCCGCAAGCCATCGCCACCTATCGGGACAACCTGCAGCGTGCTGCTGACCGCACGGGCGAAGCCGGTATCGGGCTCGTCATCGAGCCGATCAACGGCCGCGACATGCCGGGCTACTTCCTCAACGATTTCAACCGCGCCCTGGACTTCATCGCCGAGGTCGACGCACCGCATGTGAAACTGCAGTTCGACGTGTACCACCGGCAGATCCTGCATGGCGACGTGATCATGTCGCTCCGGCAGATGGCGCCGATCATCGGTCATATCCAGATCGCCTCGGTGCCCGATCGCCACGAACCGCTCACCGGTGAACTCGACGACCGCAGGATCTTCGCGGAGATCGATGCGATCGGCTACCAGGGTTATGTGGGCTGCGAATATCGCCCGGCCGCCGGCACCCGCGAGGGGCTGGGCTGGATGTCAAAAGTTTGATCGCATCAGGGGAGCTTGGGCTGCATGCGTTACACGGATTCGTTTGAGATCATTGACCCGGCCTTCAAATCGCTGATCCTGCCGAATGTGCATGTCGACCTGCTCTATACCGGCGGACGCTGGCTGGAGGGGCCGGTCTATGTGCCGGCGGCACGGCATCTGCTCATCTCGGACATCCCGAACAATCGGGTGCTGCGATACGACGAGGTCAACGACACTGTCGCGACTTTCGAAGCCCCATCCAACTTTGCCAATGGCCATACACTCGACCGCGAAGGGAGAGTGATATCCTGCGAGCATCTTGAGCGCCGGGTCACCCGCCGTGAACACGAAGGCAGCCTGACGGTGCTTGCTGACAGCTTTGGTGGCAAAAGGTTGAACTCGCCTAACGACGTCATTGCGGACAGCAACGGCACTGTCTGGTTCACGGATCCGACCTACGGCATCTCCACGCCTTACGAAGGATCGCGTGCAGAAAGCGAAATCGGAAGCCGCAATGTCTACCGGCTCAAAGTTGACGGGCGGATGGATGCTGTGGTGACCGATCTGCAGCAACCCAATGGACTTGCCCTCTCGCGTGACGAACAAACCCTCTTTGTGGTCGACAGCGGCGTCCAGCCGGCTCGGCTCATGGCTTATCGCCTTGATCCGGCAGGCAATCTTCATGAGGGTCGCATTTTCAGCGAATGCACGGATGGCATGTATGACGGCCTCCGCATCGATCAGGCAGGGCACATCTGGACCAGTGCGGGGGATGGTGTGCATTGCCTCGATCATGATGGCCGGCTGATCGGTAAAATCCTGATCCCGGAAACCGTCAGCAATGTCTGTTTTGGCGGACCGGAGCACAACCGCCTGTTCATCACCGCAACGCGCTCTCTCTTTGCCGTCTATCTCAACGTGACGGGATGACATCCCAGGCGTCTTTCACCTGTCACGGCGATATTTGCGGCTTCACTCCTGCTCGGCCATGCGATAGCCCACGCCAGGTTCCGTTCGCACGATCCGTGGCTGCGTCGGATCGCGCTCGATCTTCTGGCGGAGTTGACCAATGAAAACGCGCAGGTAGTGCAGGTCGTCGCCGTGTGCGGGACCCCATACGGTCGTCAATAGGGTGCGGTGGGTCACCACCCGACCGGCATGCCGGGCAAGAAGAAGCAGAAGGTCGTATTCCTTCGGCGTCAGATGCACGGTCTCGCCGTCTCGCGAGACAAGCCGTTTGATCGGGTCGACTGTGAGGCCATCGATTTCCGTGACGACGGGTATCGCGTCACGACGCCCGCGATGGCGCAATGCGGTGCGGATGCGAGCCGTCAGCTCTCCAATGCCGAAGGGTTTTTCGACGTAGTCGTCGGCCCCGAGATCCAGAGCTGCAATCTTCTCGCTCTCCCGGTCGCGCGCCGAAAGAATGACGATCGGAATGTCTGACCAGGCTCTCAGGCTCGCGATGACGTCCTTGCCGTCCATATCGGGCAAGCCGAGATCGAGGATGACGAGGTCCGGTGCCTGCGTCGAGACCGCTTTCAAGGCCTCGGCACCCGTACCCGCCTCAACCACCTCGTAACCCGCCGCAGTCAGCGATGGTTTCAGGAAGCGCTGAATCTGCGGCTCATCATCGACGACCAGGATTCGAGACTGGTTCATCTGATCTCGCCTCTTGCTTCGCTTCCTGGGAACCGCATAACGATACGCGTGCCTTTCTTCTTCAGAGCCGGGCTCTCCGCATGGATTCGGCCACCCATGGCTTCGACGAAGCCACGGGCGATGGAAAGCCCAAGCCCGGTGCCGGGTGCGCGTCCATCCGGTTTTCCTCTGCGGTAGAATTTTTCGAAGATCCGGTCCAGATCTTCAGGCGGAATGCCCTTGCCGAGATCGGTAACAGAGATCAGCACGTCGCCGCCATCGCGACGGGCATAGACGTTGACTGGTTCGTCGCCACCGTATTTCACCGCATTGTCCAGAAGATTGAAGAGGACCTGACCGATCAGCACGCTGTCACCGCGGATGAGAGGCAGATCCGCCGCGATTCCGGTCTCGATACCCCGTCCGGGTGCATGCTTGCGGGTCCGTTCGACGGCGGACTGCACCACGTCGGCAATGTCAACCCAATCCTGTTTCGGCTTCAATGTGCCCGCCTCGATCCGGGTCATGTCGAGCAGGTTTGCAACGAAGCGGCTCATTCGACCGCTTTCCTCTTCGATCGACTGAAGCAGGTCATCCCGGTTTTCAGGCGTCATGCGTTCGCCGAGTTGGCGAAGTCCGGTGACGGCCCCGGTGATCGTCGCAAGCGGCGTGCGAAGGTCGTGCGAGATCGAGGACAGCAGCGCTTCGCGATAACGTTCGCCTTCCAACCTTGCCGCCTGCTCGACGGTTTCGTCCGCAAGCCGGGCCCGGTCGAGCGCGATGGCCGTCTGGTCAAGGATTGCGGTCAAGGAGCGCTCGGCATTCAGGTCCAGCCTCTCGCCGGCGTGTTCGATGCCGCAGACACCGACAATGCCGTGTGGTCCGAGCAGCGGCCGGAATTCAAAGCGGCTGTTGGGCAGGGTGCCGGTGCCATGACCTGCTGCCTCGCGCTTGTCGTGGGCCCAGCGGGCCGCCGTCACGTCGGTTACATCGAGCTCGGTGTCAGGTGGCCAGGCGGCGGCGACGGCCAGATCGCCCTTGCGTGGCACCAGCAGCACTACCTTGCGCTTCAGGCTCGCCTGCAGCTGCGAGACGGCAAGCCAGATTGCGTCCTCGCCCTTGGCCGTGCTCGCCAGTTTTCGAGAGAAATCAAAGAGCGACTGCAGCGCCGTTGCTCTGACCCGCGCGATCTCCGCCTGCTCGCGGATGCGAGAGGCAAATCCACCGGCGATCATCGCGACCGCAAAGAAGATGAAGAGCGCGAAAACCTCGTGGGGAGCGGCGATCGTGAAAGTGTGGATGGGATCGATGAAGAAGAAGTTGTAGGCGAGCGCAGAGAGGGCGGCGGCGAGGAAGGCAGCGACATAGCCTCCGGTCACCGACGCGCCGAGCACGGCGAGCAGGAAGAGGAGCGAGATGTTCGGCAGATCGACGAAATAGTCTATGCCCATGCCGATCAGCGTCGTCAGGATCACGAAGCCAATCGCCGACTGTGCAGCCTGCGTGAGCGCTGTCGTCTTGGGCAACCGGAACGGCAGCCGCCGTGCTTCCGCCGGTGTGCCGCCTTCCGGGGTAACGATATGGACGCCAAGGCCAGAGGCCTTGCGCGCCAAGGAATCCGGAAGCGACCGGGTGACGAGCTTCTGCCAACGGCTGCGCTTGCGCGTGCCGATCACGATCTGGGTGGCATGTTCGCGCCGGGCGAGCTTCAGGATCTCTTCAACAAAATCATTGCCAATGACGCGGCGCGTTTCAGCCCCCAACTGTTCCGACAGCCGAAAGAGGGTCTCAATCCGCTGCAGGCGTTCCGGCGTTTCAACTTCCCGGTCGGCCCGCTCGATGGAAACAACCAGCCAGGGCGCATTCAGCCCCGAAGCAAGCCGGCTCGCGACACGTACGACCTTCTCCGACAGCGAGTCCGAGCCCACACACACGATGAGGCGTTCGCCGGTCGCCCAGGGGCCGTCGATCGCATTCTGCTTGAGATAATCGACCATCTGGTCGTCGACGCGGTCGGCGGTGCGGCGGAGCGCCAGCTCACGCAGCGCTGTCAGGTTGCCGAGGCGGAAGAAACGGTCGACGGCGCGGTTGGCGCTTTCGGGCAGGTAGACCTTGCCCTCCTTCAGCCGCTCGATCAATTCGGACGGCGCAAGATCGACCAACAGGACTTCGTCAGCCCGCTTAAGCACGATATCTGGTACACGTTCCCGTACGGTCACGCCGGTGATCTGGGCGACGAGGTCGGCCAGGCTTTCGAGATGCTGGATGTTGAGTGCGGTCCAGACATCGATCCCGGCTGATATCAGTTCCTCAATGTCATGGTAACGTTTCGGGTGGCGGCTGTCTTCCGGATTGGTGTGGGCAAGTTCATCGACGATGACGATGCGCGGGCGGCGTTCGAGCGCAGCATCGAGATCGAACTCCTCCAGCATCCGGCCGCGATGGGCAACCCTGCGACGGGGCAGGATCTCGAGCCCATCGAGGAGTGCTGCCGTCTCGCTGCGGCCATGGGTCTCCACCAACCCGACGACCACGTCTACACCGTCTGTCTTCAGGCGTTTTGCCCGTGACAGCATCGCATAGGTCTTGCCGACGCCGGGAGCGGCCCCCAGAAAAACGGTCAGCTTGCCCCGGCGGTCCTTATCCGCCAGGGCAAGCAGGGCATCGGGATCGGGACGCCTGGCGTCCCTGCGGTCGTCATCCGCCATTTAGGTCTCACATATCAAAGGGCATCAAGAGCCAGGTTCAGCCCTAGCACATTGACTCTTGCTTCGCCGATAACGCCGAAGTCGGGATTTTCGACATGTTGCAAAACGAGTGCTGCGACCGCCGTGGGTTCAAGGCCCCGTGCCGTGGCGACGCGCGCCACCTGGGCTTCGGCGAAGGCCGGCGAGACATGCGGGTCGAGACCGGAGCCCGAGGTGGTGACGGCATCGCCCGGCAGCGGCTGCGCGATGCCGGTTCCTGTCAGCCGCGCGACATCGGCCGTGACACGATCCTTCAGCTTGACCGAGGTCGTGCCGAGGTTGGAGCCCGAGGAGGCCGCGGCGTTGTACGGATCTGGGCCCGTCGCCGAGGGGCGCGGCCAGAAATAGCGGTCTGACGTGAAGGCCTGACCGATCAGGCTTGAGCCGATGACCTTGCCGTCGCGTTCGATCAGGCTGCCATTGGCATTGGCCGGCATCACCGCCTGGGCAATGCCGTTGATCGCGAGCGGATAGGCGAGCCCGGTGAGAGCGGTCATGGCGACAACGAGGGTGAGTGCAGGTCTGATATGGTTGAGCATGATTACACCAGATGAAGAGCGCTGACGGCGATGTCGATGACCTTGATCCCGGCGAAGGGAAGGATCAGGCCGCCGACGCCGTAGACCAGCAGGTTGCGGCGCAGGAGTGCTGCTGCACCGGACGGACGGTAAGCCACGCCTTTCAATGCCAGCGGGATCAGGGCCACGATGATCAGCGCGTTGAAGATCACGGCAGACAGGATGGCCGATTGCGGTGATGTCAGCCCCATGATGTTGAGGGCTTCGAGCGCCGGATAGGTGGCCACGAACAAGGCCGGGATGATGGCGAAGTATTTGGCCACGTCATTGGCGATCGAAAACGTCGTCAGCGAGCCGCGCGTCATCAGGAGCTGCTTGCCGATTTCGACGATCTCGATGAGCTTGGTCGGGCTGGAATCGAGGTCCACCATATTGGCAGCCTCGCGGGCGGCCTGGGTGCCGGTCTGCATGGCAACACCGACATCGGCCTGGGCGAGCGCCGGGGCGTCGTTGGTGCCGTCACCGCACATGGCGATCAGGCGGCCACCCTGCTGCTCGCGGCGGATATAGGCGAGCTTGTCCTCGGGGGTCGCCTGGGCGAGGAAATCATCGACGCCGGCTTCCGAGGCAATGGCGGCTGCCGTCACCGGGTTGTCGCCTGTCACCATGACCGTGCGAATGCCCATGGCGCGCAGGGCCGCGAAACGTTCCTTGATGCCGGGTTTGACGACATCCTTGAGGTGGATGACGCCGAGCAGGCGGTCACCATCGGCAACACCGAGCGGTGTGCCGCCGGTGCGCGCGACCTGATCGACGGCACGGCGGAATTCGGCCGGCGCATCCTGATCCGTGAGGCCGGCGAACTTCAGCACCGCATCGACGGCACCCTTGCGCAGGCGGCGCTGACCGATATCGACGCCGGAGAGACGGGTTTCGGCGGTGAAGCCGATCACGGCATCGAACTCGGCCTTCGGCATGGGCACGCCGAACTCGCCGGTGGCGAGCGCCACGACCGAGCGGCCCTCCGGCGTTTCGTCGGACAGCGAGGCGATGAGCGCAGCTTCCGCCAGTTCCGTGGCTGTGACACCAGGGGCAGCGAGAAAGTCGCTGGCCATTCGGTTGCCGAAGGTGATCGTGCCCGTCTTGTCGAGGAGCAGCGTGTCGACGTCGCCTGCGGCCTCGACCGCACGGCCGGAGGTGGCGATCACGTTGAAACGCACCAGACGGTCCATGCCGGCGATGCCGATGGCCGAGAGCAGACCGCCGATCGTGGTCGGGATCAGTGTGACGAGAAGGGCGGCCAGCACCGTGACCGAGAGTACCGTGCCGGAATAGCCGGCGAGGCCCCAGATCGCGACGCAGACGAAGAGGAAGATCAGCGTCAGGCCCGAGAGCAGGATCGACAGGGCGATCTCGTTCGGCGTTTTCTGACGCTGGGCGCCTTCGATCAACGCGATCATGCGGTCGACAAAGGAGGAGCCCGGCTGGACTGTGATCTTGATCTTGATCTCGTCCGAGAGCACCTGCGTGCCACCGGTGACGGCCGAACGGTCACCGCCGGATTCGCGGATGACGGGGGCGGATTCGCCGGTGATGGCGCTTTCGTTGACCGAGGCGACACCTTCGATCACTTCGCCATCGCCGGGGATGAGTTCACCGGCCGCGACCAGCACGATGTCGCCGACCTTGAGGCTGGAGGCCGGGATCATCTCCGTCTGGCCGCTGGCACCGAGCCGACGGGCGACGAGTTCGGACTTGGTCTTCTTCAGGCTGTCGGCCTGGGCGCGGCCCCGGCCCTCCGCCACGGCTTCAGCGAAGGTGGCGAAGAGCACGGTGAACCAGAGCCAGGCGGCGATCTGGCCGGAGAAGCCTGCCTCGCCGGGATTGCCAGTGAGGTCGCGGATGAAAAGGATCGTCACGACAACGGCGACGATCTCGGTCACGAAGATGACCGGGTTGCGCAACAGCTTGCGCGGATCGAGCTTGACGACGGCATCGCGCATCGCCGGAAACAGGATCGACGGGTCGAGAAGACCGGGAGCCTTGTGGTCTTTTGACATGATGGGTCCTTTAGAAGGTCTGGCCGGCGAGCATGGCGAAGTGTTCGACGATGGGGCCGAGCACCAATGCGGGCAGGAATTGCAGGCCGCCGAGAATGAGGATGATGCCGATCAGCAGGCCGACGAAGAGCGGGCCATCGGTCGGGAAGGTGCCGGCAGAGGCCGGTGACTTCACCTTGGCGGCGAGCGATCCGGCGATCGCCATGACCGGCACGACATAGGCGAAGCGGCCAAGCAGCATCGCGATGCCAAGCGTGGTGTTGTACCAAGGCGTATTGCCTGTAAGCCCGCCGAAGGCCGAACCGTTGTTGCCGGCTGCCGACGTGTAGGCATAGAGGATTTCCGACAGGCCGTGCGGACCAGCGGTGCCGACACTTGCCACCGCAAAGGGCAGCATGGCCGAGACCGATGTGAAGCCGAGGATGACCAGCGGCAGGATGAGCACGGCGAGCATCGCAAACTTCATCTCGCGGCCCTCGATCTTCTTGCCGAGAAATTCCGGCGTGCGGCCGACCATGAGGCCAGCAACGAAGACGGAGAGCAGCGCGAAGACCAGCATGCCGTAGAGACCGGAGCCGACGCCGCCGGGCAGGACTTCGCCGAGCTGAATGAGGAACATCGGCACGAGACCGCCCAAGCCCGTGAACGAGCCGTGCATGCCGTTGACGCCGCCATCCGACAGACCGGTGGTGACCGCCGCATAGAGCGCCGTCATGGCCTGGCCGAAGCGGACTTCCTTGCCTTCCATGTTGCCGAGCGCAGGATCGACGCCAATTGCCGTCAGGATGGTGTTGCCCTGGGCCTCGGCCCAGTATGTGACCGCAACGCCTGCGATGAGCAGAAACGCCATGGCTGAGATCAGCGCCCAGCCCTGTCTGCGGTTTCCGACCATCTGGCCGAAGGTGTAGGCCATGGCGGCCGAGATCGACAGCATGGCGAAGATGTTGAGATAGTTCGACCAGGCGGTCGGGTTCTCGAAGGGATGCGCGGCATTGACGTTGAAGAAGCCACCACCATTGGTGCCGAGCTGCTTGATCGCTTCTTGCGAGGCGACGGGCCCAAGCGAAATCACCTGATTGGCGCCCTCGAGCGTCGTGGCCGTGACCGAGGCATCGAGCGTCTGGGGCAGACCCATGGCGACGAAGGCGAGCGCAACGACGATGGCGAGCGGCAGCAGCACGTAGAGCGTGGCTCTCGTCATATCGACCCAGAAATTGCCGAGCGTTGCGACCTTGGAGCGGGCGAGCGCTCGGGTAACAGCAACGGCAAGCGCCATGCCGGTCGCGGCCGAGAGGAAGTTCTGCACGGTGAGGCCGGCCATCTGGCTGAAATGGCTGAGCGTGGTTTCACCGCCATAGTTCTGCCAATTGGTGTTGGTGACGAAGGACACCGCCGTGTTGAAGGCGAGATCCGGTGCCATGCCGGCAAAGCCTTGCGGATTGAGCGGTAGATAGGCCTGAAGCCGCAGCATCGCATAAAGCGCCACGAAGCCGGCGAGCGAGAAGGCGAGCATGGCGAGCGTATAGCCAAGCCAGCTCTGCTCCTTTTCAGGATTGATGCCGCTCACCCGGTAGAGGTCGCGCTCGACGCGGCCGAGTACGGGGGACAAAAAGGTCCGCTCACCGGAAAACACCCGCGCCATGTAGAGGCCGAGTGGTTTGATGACGATGATAACGGCGAGGAAGAGGAGGCTGATCTGCAGCCATCCGACAATGGTCATGGAGCTGCTCCCGATCAGAAACGCTCGGGACGCAGAAGCGTCACGACGAGATAGATGCCAAGGGCGACGGCAACGGCGAGGCCGAAAAGGGGTTCAAGCATTTTGCATTGCCCTCACAGCCGGTCGAGCGCGCGGGCGTAAAAAGCAAGCACGAGAAGCGTGCCGGCGCCCAGCGCGATGAAGATGAAGTCGGACATGTCCGTTTCTCCTGTTGATACAGACACAGGATTAAGGGCTCTTCGGGTCAGACTTCGATTGCGAAGAGTGATGCCGGACGTAAAGAAAAGATAAGGAAGCGCGCCGGACTAACGCATGAACACCCCCGGCCGGGTGCTGCGCAGCTGTGTCGGATGCCCAGCACGACATCATGTCGGGGATGGACCGCAAGCATCACCCTGCCAAGGATAAAAACCGTTTTTGGCCCTGGTGACGAGGACCGTCTTCATCAGTCTAACGGGGATATTCGGGAGGCTGAATTTCAGCTGGTCGAAGGAATTGACCAAGCAGTCACTGAGCCGCTTGCCGGTGGTTTCACCCGTTTCGCGAGGAGCGACGAGGTGAATGCGCTGTGCGCAAAAGCCGCGCCATGAAGGACGTGTCGACTGACCTCATCCTGGAAAAAAACGTGCTGTTAAACAAGATCTTGCCCGGCAGGTTATGGGAGGCAGCACCTGCCGGGCGCGGGGGGCTTGGGAGAACCGATCGCTGCCAGTGTTGAAATTTCAAATATCGGCGACACGCAGCTGTGCGTCGATAACCTCATCCGGTCGACCTGACCTTGGGCGCAGCGAGACCAAGGCGCCGACCACATTGAGGTCGGCAACTCCAGTCTGCGCTACCGTCTCACCCATTGATCACCGGGTCACAGTTTCATGGCAAATGGATCGCGGACCTCATCTGACAGATCGAGCATCACATTCTTGACCTGTGAATATTCCATCAGGGTTTGCAGCCCGCGCTCGCGTCCGCGACCGCTGAGCTTGGTGCCTCCGAATGGTGCGCCAACATATGAGGCTCGATACGTGTTGATCCACACCATGCCTGCCTCCAGCCTTCGGGCCATGCGATGAGCCCGCTTGACGTCTCTGGTCCAAACACCAGAAGCGAGGCCGTAGTCACTTGCGTTTGCGATACGCAACGCATCCGCTTCATCGGTGAAGGGAATGACGCAGAGAACCGGGCCGAACACTTCCTCCTGGCATATGCGCAGAGAGGGGTCTGCATCAACGATAACGGTCGGTTCGTAGAAGTAGCCATTGCCCAAGCCTTCACGTGATGCGGGCTTTCCCCCGATTGCGACTTTGGCCCCTTGGGCACGGGCCTCATCTACCATGGAGGAGATCCGTTCGAGCTGGGCAAGGTTTGCCACGGGACCCATTTCTGTTGCCGGATCCAATGGATTGCCAAGGACAATGCGTTTAACGATGGCTAGGATCTTGTCACATACGGCGTCATAGATTTCACGTTGCAGGAGCAATCGTGATCCCGCGATGCAAGTCTGCCCGGCGGCACCAAAAATTCCGGCGACCGCTCCGGTGGCGGCAGCGTCCAGATCGGCATCCGCGAATATGATATTCGGTGATTTCCCTCCAAGTTCTGTCGTGACAGGTGTCAGGTTCTGAGCGGCGTCACGCAGGATGTGTCGCGCCGTCGAGAGGCCGCCCGTAAAGCTGATCTTCTTCACCCGGGGATCGCGTGTCAAAGCTGCGCCGACCTGTGCTCCCCCCGTCACGACGTTCACAACTCCCTTGGGGAAGCCTGCCTTTTCGATCAGTGCTGCCATCTCAAGCGTTGAAGCGCTGGCATATTCCGATGGCTTGATCACGACCGAATTGCCGGCAGCCAAGGCCGGGGCGAGCTTGTTTGCAAGCAGTGGGATGGGGGAGTTCCACGCCGTGATCAGAACTGCGACTCCCAGAGGCTCGATCAGCGTGTAGTCGAACATCTCTGTATTATCCAATGGCACGACAGCGCCCTGCAGCTTGTCAGCCATCCCCGCGAAATACCGATAATTGCGTGCCGCAAATTTCATCTGGGCGCTGGTTTCGCGGATGACCTTTCCGTTGTCCGTGCTGTCGACCCTGGCAAGCTCCGGACCTTCCGATACGATCAAATCGGCAAGCTTCAGCAAAAGCTCAGCCCGATCTTGGCCGCTGGTTTGCTTCCACCCGTTGTGAAAGGCGTCGTGGGCGGCGCTGATGGCAAGTCTTGCATCGTCGGGCTGCGCATCGGGTATCGTTGCCCATACCTCCTGATTGTAGGGATTGTAGCTGTCCAGCGTTGCGCCGCCGGTGGCGGCCACCCATTTTCCGTCGATCAGCATCGAATACGCTTTGACCATCATCGGCTCCCAAATGTTCTATCAGACAGACCATTGTTCTATTTTATGGAGTTTGATACCATCGCGTGCCGGTGCGTTCAAGCGGTAACTTTCCCTCGCTCAGGCCGTTGCCTCGGTCGTCATTGAGAGAGGCGCTTGAATTCTGTTTTTTCCGGCGGCATTTACGAGCTTGCGTCGAAGGCGCGCTCAATGGTGGAGAAAGAGTCTCATGTCCGACCGATCGACCGAAGATGCCGCAGGCCAGGAAATGCAGTCAGGCGTTGCCGCCGTTGATCGCGCGCTGAGCATTGTCGCGGTCTTCGAGACATCCGATGGTCCCCTCACCATCTCTGAGATTTCAAGGCGTACAGGTCTTTACAAGAGCACAGCGCTGCGGCTGATCGGCTCTCTTAAGCGGTTCGGTTACATCATCCACACCGAAGACGGACGCTACGACCTGGGCCCTGCCGTCGTGCGCCTTGCCGCGCGTTATCAACATGGCAGTCAAATTGCCCATCGGATCGAACCTGTTCTGAAAAGGCTCGTTGAACGCGGAAGCGAAAGCGCCAGCTTCTTCGTGCGACAGGACGATGACACACGGCTTTGCATCTTGCGTGTCAACTCCAACCATTCCACCCTCGATCGAGTGACAGTCGGTACCGTGCGACCGCTGGACAGGGGAGCAGGCGGGTATCTTTTTCAAGCCTACGGGCCGGGTCCGCATTCTGACAAGGTCGTTGCCATCAGGGAGGCGGGCTTCGCGGTGTCTTATTGCGAAACCTCTCCGGATTGCGCCGCAGTCGCCGCGCCGGTGTTGGACCACAAGAATGCGCTGGTCGGGGTCCTGCAGCTCTCCGGCCCCATGGAACGTTTCACGCCCGAGCGGGTCGAGGGCCTGATTGTCGAAATACGCGCTGCCGCGACCGAGATCAGCCGTTCGTTCGGCGCCGCGATGTGAAGTTCGATCCACCGGACGGTCCACTTCTGCCTGTATTCCACTGATCCAATCCAATTTTCCCAAGCGGCGAAGCGCCGGCCAAGGTTGAAAGACTGGTGTCGCGTTGCCTGACGGCCGCGCGATGCCTGTGCCTGCCTCACGGCTAGCGCTCGTTGGCATGGATCCCGCACGTCGTTCCGCGGCGAATGACGTCTTGCGGCCTCGGTCTTTCATCTGCCTTGGAAAGGTGTCCGGCTTGCCGGCGGGCCGTTAGCTCTTCGCATGAAGTGAGCATGGACGGTTCCGATCCGGTTGACGCCGATATCAAAGAGATGTTATTCGTTCCGTCAAGCAAACCAATGGTCTGTCTGATAGAACAAAGTTGCAGGCGGGATAGAGGCGCACGCATCTGCGGGATAAGAGAGTTGCCAGACCAGTTGGGTCGCTTCGGCAAAGAGGAGAGGAGGGCACGATGACAGGATCCTTGGATCATTCGAACGCGCCGGTGCAGAATGGCGAGGCGTTTCAACCGCTTTCATCAGGTAAGCCGGGGGCTATCGATACACTGGCGAGATTGACGACCGCAGTCTCAGGGGTGGCTCTTGCCGCTCTCGCAGCACTTGTGACGGCTGACGTCATGATGCGCTATCTGCTCGGCGAACCGGTAGCCTTCGTCCATGACTTCGTTTCGCTCTATCTGACGCCGGCACTGTTCTTCTTCGGCTTCGGCGCGACCCTCTGGCGGAGGGAGCATCTCGCAATCGACCTCCTCACTGGAACGCTGCCGACCAGACTTCAGAAGCTTCTTGAACTGTTTGCAGCCGTGATCGGATTGTTCGTCTTTGGTCTTCTGGCCTGGGCATCGGCGGTCAGGACAGCCAACAGCTTCGCTGCGAACGAGACCTTGAATACCCTCATCGCATGGCCAGTCTGGGCGAGCGTTGCGATCGTTCCGATCGGCACCGGCTTCATGGTCTTTTTCTGTATCGCGAGTTTCTTCCGTTGCCTGCCGGATGTGCTGAAGACGCGCAAAACCACCGCGGAGGTCTCGAAGTGATTGCCATTTGTGTTGTTGTCGGGCTGCTCGTTCTGCTGCTTCTGGGCGTGCCTGTCGGGATTGCTTTGTTTTTCACTTCCATCCTTGGCTTGTGGGCCTTTGTCGGCCTGAGTGGAACATTGTCGATATTGTCCACTGCGCCGCTTTCCATGACGAACGGCTACGAACTGATCGCAATACCGCTGTTCATTTTGATGGCAGAGTTCGTTGTGATCTCTGGGATCGCCGATCGTATGTTCCATGCAATCGCCGTATGGGTCGGCCGGGTCCCCGGCGGTCTTGCAGTCGCAACAGCATTGGCTGGCGCTGGCTTCGGTGCGATTTCGGGATCGTCGACCGCCGCCGCTGCCGCCTTGTCTTCCACATCGCTGCCTGCAATGCAGAAAGCCGGCTACAAGCCCAGTTTTTCTGCAGGGGTCGTCGCCGTCTCCGGCACACTCGCCATGTTGATTCCGCCGTCGATTGCGCTGGTGCTCTACGGCATCATTGCCGAGGTGAATATCGCTGCGCTGCTTATTGGCGGCGTCATTCCCGGCATTGTCGTCACCTTGGCCATCATTGCGACCGTCTACGTCCTGCTTTGGCGTGATCCCTCCATCGCTCCGGAAACGGAACGCTACAGCTGGAGCGAGCGACTGGGTGCGCTCAAGCAAATCGGGCCGATGCTCTTGCTGCTGTTCTGCGTAACCGGGTCGATCTATCTCGGTATTGCAACGCCGACAGAGGCTGCCGCATTGGGTGCAACAGGCGCCTTTCTCATTGCGCTCTTCAGTGGCGCTCTGAATTTTCAGACGGCGTTCCTGGCGCTCGGACGCGCGGTCCATGCCACGTGCATGATTTTTCTGATCATCATTGCCGCAAATGTCTTCGGTTATGTTCTCACCTTGGGGCAGATCACGCCGCAGTTCGTCAGCTGGGTCACCACGCTCGACGTCTCGCCCTACCTGATCATCGCCGGGATCATCGTGTTCTACCTTATCCTCGGATGCTTCATGGAGCAGCTGGCGATCCTCATTTTGACCGTACCGGTGATGGTGCCGGCAATCGTGTCGCTGGGCTTCGATCCCGTTTGGTTCGGGGTGCTGGTCGTGGTTGCAGCGGAAGTCGGGATGATCACGCCGCCGCTGGGGCTGAACGCCTTCGTCGTGGCTCGATACTCGGGACGGCCCTTAAGCGAAGTCTTCCATGGGATTCTGCCCCATGTCGTTGCGCACATTATCGTCTTGGCTCTGATGGTGATCTTCCCGTCAATCATCTTGTGGCTGCCGAGCCAACTGAACTGAGATCAGCGCGGAAAGTAAGATCCTGAACATGGACATTACGCCGCCGCATATCGTCATCTCGAGGAACTTTAGAGGAGGAGAGTAGCATGAGAAACCAAAGAGCATTCAAGAGCCTATACGCCGCAGCAACCGCGGGGTTTGCTGCCACCGTTGTCATTTCGATCGGTGCAGGGCCGGCCCTTGCGCAGGAAGTGACCATCAAGATTGCTGACAGCCTTCCAGCGGAACATCTGATTACGAAATATACAACCAACGTATTCATGGAAAAGCTGAAGGCGGAATTCGGAGACCGTATCAAATTCGAGCACTATCCGGCCCAGCAGCTCGGCAAGGCTTCGGATATGCTCACGCTCACGCAGGCGGGCATTGCCGACATCGGATATATCGGCCCCAGCTACGTGTCTGAAAAAATGCCGTTGAGCAATGTTGCCGACTTGCCGGGTATCGCGTCGAGTTCGTGCGAAGCAACTCTGGCCTTCTACGATCTGGTCACGAATGGTGGCATGCTCGATGAGGCCGAATTCAAACCCAATGGGATTCGCGTCATCTACAATGTCGCGCAGGCTCCCTACCAAGCTGTGTTTTCCAAGCGCGCAGGGGTCGCTAAACTTGCGGATTTCGCGGGCAAGAAGATCCGTGCAAATGCGGGCGCGATGGAACTGACACTTCAGTCGACGGCATCGACAGCGGTCCGCATGGCCCCGCCTGAGATCTTCGACGCGATGAGCAAGGGTACGGTGGACGGTGCGCTATTACCCTTTGCCTCGATGTTCTCCTACGGTTTGGACCAGATCGCGGGCTCGTCAACTCAAGGCGCAAATTTCGGAACAGTTGGAGTGACTTTCTCGATGTCGCAGGCGAAGTGGGATGCACTTCCGAAGGACATGCAGGAAGCCTTTGCCCGTGTCGGCCGCGAAGTGACCGAAAGCGGTTGCCACGCCTTCGACGTCGGCGAAGCGGAGCTTGCCCGGAAGCTGGCTGAAGAAGGTGCGACTGTCTTCAAGCTCTCGCCGGAAGACACCGAGGCGCTAAACACGAAGATGGAAGGCGTCACGACCGACTGGGCAAAGCTGCTGGACGGTCGGGGTCAAAAGGGTTCCGAGGCGCTTTCCGCCTACCGCGAAGCCGTAAAGGCCCATGCAGCACACTGAAGACTGATACCGCCGCTGACGTTCCGCCCGCTCTCAAGATGCCGGGCGGGACGTCTGGTCAAAGCCGGCAAGGAACCGTCTTTCTAAGACGACGCACGAGCAAGACGCGGCGATGCAAAACTTGGTCGCAGGCATAATTTGGAGAACAGGATGAACGACTTGAAAATCGGTTTTGCGGGGCTCGGCGTCATGGGCGAACCGATGTGCAGAAACATCCTGACAAAATCCGGTGCGCCCCTGCAGATCCTGGATTTGAACCCTGCTCCTGTCGAGCGCCTCGTCGCTCTTGGTGCCGTTCCTGTCGAAAGCATTGCCGAGATGGCAAAGACTGCGGACATAATTTTTCTCTCCTTGCCCGGTGGCTTGCAGGTGGAACAGGTTATATCGGGAGCTGGAGGCATCCTTGAAAATGCCAGTCCCGGTCTGACCGTTGTCGATACGTCGACGCTCTCGGTCGGACTAACGCGCAGGCTCGCCGCCGCCCTGGCCGAGCGGGATATTGCCTTTGCCGACGCGCCCGTAGCAAGGACAAGACAGGCAGCGGAAGACGGAACTTTGCTCACAATGGTGGGGTCTGACTTGGATGTCTTCAATCGGATCCGCCCCTTTTTGTCCTATACCTCGAGCGAGGTGTTGCATTGTGGTCCGATCGGATGCGGACAGCTTTCAAAAGTTCTCAACAACATGATCCTGTTCGAGAATATCGTGGCTCTTTCTGAGGCTTTGGCCGTGTGCAAAGCGGCCGGCATGGACCCTCGGCGGCTCTTCGAGACGCTGGCCAAGGGATCAGCCGACAGTTTTGCGCTGCGCAACCATGGTATGAAGGCCCTTGTGCCCCAGGATTTTCCCGAGAACACTTTTCCCATCAACTACGCGATGAAGGACATGTCGTGTGCCCTTGAACTCGCCGATGAGCTGGGTATCGAGCTTCAGGGGGCCAAGCTTGCCTGGTCGCTTATGGAGCGCGCCCGCGAGTCGGGGAATGGCGCGCGCTATTTTCCAATTCTCTCGCAAGAGATTTCGTCGAGCGAGCCGGCATCGTGAATGCGCGGGTGAAAAAGCTGCCAGCCGGCTTCAGGTCGAAATGGCGAGACCGAGATCCGACGATGGCTGCTCGTACTTCTCGCTATGTCTTGATCGTTTCCGTTCGGAACTAAAGCTCGTCACCATTCATGCCATCGCTGATGAGCTCGCTGATCTCCCCGAGATAGGCCGATGGAGAGAGATCCAGGCGAACATCCGCAAGCTCGACACTTTTCAGTACATTGCGCATCGTGTCGGCGAAGGGCGTTCCGTGCGTGGCTGTTTCCTGTGCGGCCTCGTAGAGGAGATGATGGGCCTTGTGGCGTCCGATCATCGGCGAGAGCTGCATCATCGCAGCTTCAGACATGATCAGCCCTTGCGTGAGTTCGAGATTGCGGGCCATGGCCGCCTCGTTCACCCGGAGGCCGCCGAGCACGCGTTCGGCCGCTTCGGCGATCGATGCGGCGAGGATCGCCATCTCGCCGACCACGATGTCTGACACGTTCGTGGCGGAGGAATCGCCTTCATCCATGCGCACCATGCTCGACAGGATCAGCGGCATGCGTGCTTCGAGCAGGCGGCAGAGGCTGACCAGAACGAGGGCTGCGGAGGGGTTGCGCTTCTGGGCCATGGTCGAGCTGCCAACCTTGCCCATGTGAAAGGCTTCCTCCACTTCGCCGATTTCGGTGCGTTGCATGAAGACGATGTCGCCGGCGATCTTCTGAAGCGTTCCGGCGAGAACGGCAAACCCGGCCAGATAGTCCGCCACCCGGTCGAAGGATGAACGTACGGGCAGCCGTGCCGGTGCAAGGCCGAGCAGTCGGGCGGCGACCTCTTCAACGGCCCGGCCCTTGCCGCCCATGGCGGCAAAAGTGCCGATCGCACCGCCGAAATAGGTGAGGAAGGCGCCATCCGCCCGGGCATTGAGACGCTCGCGGCCACGACGCAGTTCCGCATGCCAGGCGGCCGCCTTGAAGCCGAATGTCATCGGCAAAGCGTGCTGACCATGGGTGCGACCGGCTTGCAGCGTTGCCTCGTGCTGATGGGCAAGTCGGCCAAGATGGTCCTCGCATCTGCCAAGAATGCCGATCAGGTGCGCGTGGGTCTGCTTCAACTGCAGGGCGATGGCCGTGTCGAAGATGTTCTGTGTCGTGGCACCCCAATGAATGAAGCCGGCATCCGGTTCGCCGCAGCGTTCTTCCAACTGCTTGAGCACAGGCACGAAGGGATGTTGCGCAAAGGCGATCTCGCGGCTCAGCCGCTCGTAGTCGAAACTTTCGGCTTGGCAACAGGCAGCAATTCGGTCTGCAGCGCCTTGGGGAATCATCTTCAGTTCCGCCTGGGCACGCGCAAGTGCGGCCTCGACATCCAGCCATGCCTGCAGCGTTGCATCGTCCGACCAGATCGAGATTGCGGTTGGACTGAACCAATGCCGAGTGATGAAAGACGTGAACATGCCGACAGTCATGCGGAACCTCAACGGAATGGCTATGTGTAACGATTGTGGCGCCCGACACAGGTCAGGCGCCACGGGCTATTCATATCACTCGACAACGATCTTGGCGCTTTCGATGACACCTTTGTAGACAGCGCCCTGCTGGATCACGAAATCCCTCAACGCCGATGATGAAAGCGGGGAGGCAAGGAAGCCGACGTCGGCGTAGCGTTTCTGCACATCGGGATTTGCCAGGGCATCGCTGATCGCCTTGTCGACGGCAGCGACGAAATCGGCCTGCGAGCCGGCCTTGGCGAAGATGCCCTGCCACAGGGGCAGGGTCAGTCCGTCCATGCCGGGGAGTTCGGCCAGCGTCGGCACATCCGGAGCCTGCGGAGCACGCTCGGTTCCGGAAACCGCGAGAATGCGGATCTTGTTTTCCTTGGCCAGCGGCAATGCCGTCGAAAGGGTCAGCACGGCAGAATTCAGGACGCCCGCCAAAAGGTCGTTGGTCACCTGCGCCCCACCGCGATAGGGGGCATGCAGCAGCTTGACGCCTGCGCGCTGCGAGATGATCTCGCCGAGCAGATGCTGGGCAGAACCGATGCCCGGCGAGCCGTAGCTGATGCTTTCCGTGGCGGCTTTCGCGGCGGCCAGAAGTGCGGCCATGTCCTGGTATTCGGACTGCGCCGGAACCACCACCGCCATTGACGTGGTCGTTGTGCGACCGACGGCAATCGTGTCGGTCTCCCAGTTGATGCCAACCTTGGCATTGGTCATTGGCACGGCAACCGTGTCGAAGCCGCCATAGTAGAGCGTATTGCCATCGGCTGCGCCGTTGATCAATTTCTGCAGGGCGATCATACCACTCGCACCCGTCGCATTTTCGACGATGACCGTGCGGCCTATACGGCTGGAGATCTCTGGCGCGATGATGCGGGCGGCAAGATCCGCGCTGCCGCCAGCCGAGTATCCGACCAGCAATGTCAGGGGCGCATCGGACTGCGCCTGGGCAGCCGGAGCGACAACCCCGAGCGCAAGGGCCAGGCCCGCCAGGGCATTCCCAATCTTGTGAAACATGTGAACTCCTCCTCCGAGTGATACATATTGTATTTTCCAGCCTGGTTTTGGCTTCGCGTATCTGTTAGGTATTACCTGGAAATCAGGCAATAGTATTTCGAACACGAAGAGGAAATACATTCTTGATGATGCAATTTGTATTGTGTTAGGAGCCGGGCATGGAGAAGATTGGGAAGCTGCAGGACTATCTGAAGTCGCTGGCGACGACAGCGCAGCCGGGAGACCGGCTGCCGACGGTTCGCAGCCTCATGCGCGATTTCAAGCTGGCGCAGCCGGGTGTGCAGCGCGCCCTGCAGGCGCTGAAAGAAGAGGGGCTCATCGATGCGCATGTCGGCCGCGGCACCTTTTTCGTCGGCGGCAGCGCCGATCACGGGGGCTCAGCCATGCGCAATCTGCCACAGAAGGGCCGAAGCGTGATCCTGCTGCGCCGGCCGAGCGCCACGCAAAGGGCACGCCTCGTCATGGATCGGCTGCAGGCCATGGTCGCCGACGGCGGCGATATGACCCTGGAGGTCGGCTATTCCGATGCCGATCACGCGCGCCGCGTCCTGCAATCCCTGCCGCGTTTCGATGCCTGTGTCATCCAGAATTCCTTCGAGCAGATGCCGGTCGAAATGCTGGCGGCACTGCGCCGCAAGTCGGACAATGTGATCGTCGATGGCGCCTGGCTGGTCGGCACGGATGTTGATGCCGTCGGCTTCGAATGGGGCCGGCCTGTCGAGCGCGCCGTTCGCCTGCTGTCGGCAGGTGGGCATCAGCATATCCACTACATCACGACGGCAAATGCCTTTCTCGCCAATGAGCTTGGGCTGCATCGCTACCGGCAGATGCGGGAGGAGGCTCCCCGGGGCACGCAGTTGCGCGTGCCGGACCTGCTGCCCTCGCTGCCATCGCGCGAATTCGAACTGGCGGTGCTGGAGCGGCTGGCGGCCATCGCCCGCGAACCCGGCGGCGAGCGTCGCGGTGTTCTCGTCTGGGGCGTCGAGAGCGGGCAGCGACTGCGCGCCGGCCTGCATGCGCGGGGCATCCGGGTTCCGGAGGATATCTCCATCGTCCTTCTGGGCCGCAGCGACGTCGAGGCCGAGCGGGAAAGCTTCTTTCACCTGATCGGCTACAGCGCCCAGGAACAGGCCGAGGCGCTGTATGCGCGGCTGAAAAGCCGGTGGAGCGACCCGCAGGCGCCCTACGGACTGACATTGATCACCATGCATGAGGTCGAGGGGCGCTCGGTGCTTCCGGCGGCGTATAAAGCCCCCGAAAGCCCGTCGAACACCGGCTGAGGATACACAGGGAGGATAGGATGGCACTGAGAATAAGGTCGAAGAAGGAGTTTGGCAGCGCGCTGCTCTATGGGGCACTGGGCACAGCCGGTTTTGTGATCGCAGGCGACTATGGTTTCGGCACGGCCGGACGCATGGGGCCTGGATATTTCCCGAGGGTCATTTCCGGCCTGCTTATTCTGGTCGCGCTCGTATCGCTGCTGCGCAGCCTGAAACGGGATGGCGATCCGATGGGCCCGCTCAACTGGAAAGCCCTGCTGCTGGTTACGGCATCGGTTTGCCTGTTCGGCCTGTTGCTGACCGGGGCGGGACTGCCGCTGGCTCTGGCGGTTCTCCTGCTGGTATCCGCCCTGGCGAGCGAGCATTTCGCCCTGTCGGCGCGTTCGCTCGCCGCTCTTGTGGCGCTGGTTGTGGTTTGCTCCCTGGTCTTCGTCAAGGGGCTGGGCGTGCCCATGCCGCTGGTTGGAAGCTGGCTTTCGCCCCTGTTCGCCTCCTGAGGACCCCGCCATGGACATGCTGTCGAATCTCTGGATGGGGCTCACCGTCGCCTCGTCGATCACCAATCTCGGTTATTGCCTTCTCGGTGTCTTTCTCGGCACGGCCATCGGCGTGCTGCCGGGCCTCGGCCCGGTGGCCACGATCGCCATGCTTTTGCCGCTGACCTTCGGTCTTCCGCCGGAAACGGCGCTGATCATGTTGGCGGGCATCTATTACGGCGCCCAGTATGGTGGTTCCACCACCGCCATTCTTGTCAACCTGCCCGGCGAACCGTCTTCGGTGGTGACCGCCCTCGATGGCTACCAGATGGCCCGTCAGGGCCATGCCGGTCGGGCGCTGTCGACTGCCGCCATCGGCTCCTTCATTGCCGGCACGATCTCGACGATGCTGATCGCGCTCTTCGCGCCGGCGCTCGCCGTGGTGGCGCTGCAATTCGGCCCGGCTGAGTATTTCGCCCTGATGGTGCTCGGCCTGATCGCCTCCATCGTCATGGCGTCCGGTTCGCTGCTGCAGGCCTTCGGCATGATCCTGACCGGTTTGCTGCTGGGCATGGTCGGCACGGACGTCAACTCTGCCGTTCCGCGTTTCACCTTCGATGTGCCCATGCTCTCCGATGGCATCAATTTTGTCGTCCTCGCCATGGGCATCTTCGGACTGGGCGAGATTGTCGCCAATCTGGAGGCCGAAGGGGAGCGCACGCTGCTCACCCGGAAGGTGACCAATCTCATGCCGACACGCGAGGACTGGCGCCGCATCATCGGACCGATTTTGCGCGGCACGGCGCTGGGCTCGGTGCTGGGCATCCTGCCCGGCGGCGGGGCGGCACTCGCCTCCTTCGGCTCCTATTCGCTGGAAAAGCGCCTGTCAAAAGAGCCGGAGCGTTTTGGCAAGGGCGCGATCGAAGGCGTGGCCGGTCCGGAATCTGCCAACAATGCCGGGGCGCAGACCTCGTTCATCCCGATGCTGACCCTCGGTCTGCCCTCGAACTCCGTCATGGCCCTGATGATCGGCGCCATGCTGATCCAGGGCATTCAACCGGGGCCTTCGGTGATGACCGAACAGCCGACCCTGTTCTGGGGGCTGATCGCGTCGATGTGGATCGGCAATCTGATGCTGCTCGTCCTCAACCTGCCGCTGATCGGCCTCTGGG
Organism: Rhizobium sp. AG855; assembly: GCF_003610655.1. Lineage (NCBI taxonomy): Bacteria > Pseudomonadati > Pseudomonadota > Alphaproteobacteria > Hyphomicrobiales > Rhizobiaceae > Rhizobium > Rhizobium sp. AG855. The sequence goes on from NZ_RAQG01000005.1 coordinate 183,768, forward strand.
TCCGGATGATCGCCATTCCCTATCACTTTCTGTTCCCGACCATCATCGCGCTCTGTGCCATCGGCGTCTTCAGCGTTAACAATAGCCTGTTCGACGTCTATGCCATGGCGCTGTTCGGCGTGGTCGGCTACCTCTTCCGCAAGCTGGAGGTCGAACCGGCGCCGATGCTGCTCGCCTTCATTCTCGGGCCTATGATGGAAGAGTTTCTGCGCCGCACACTTCTCTTCTCCAAGGGCGATCCGAGCGTCTTCTTCACCCGGCCGCTGAGCGCAGGCCTGCTTTCGATCGCAGCGATCATGCTGCTGCTGGTTGTTCTGCCATCGGTCAGAAGGAAGCGTGAGGAGGCGTTCCAGGAGGGGTGAGGCGAGGAGACGATAGAGGTTCAGCCTTATCGTAGCATTGTGGGCGGATGGCCGTATTTCGACTTGAAAGCGGTCGCGAGGTGGGCTGAGTCCGAAAAGCCGGTTTCGAATGCGATCTCGGTCATGGACATGGTGCCATTCTCGACTAGGAAGCGCGCGTAGCGCAGACGGGTCTCGAGAATGAACCGCTTCGGTGTAACGCCGATATGTGAGGGTCAGACCTCCGGTTTTACACTGGGCGTCCAGTGGCATCCGGAATACCGGCTGACGGATTTGGATCGGCGCGTGATCGAGACCTTCGTCGATCGTGCGGCTTCCGAGCTGACATCGTCGATCGAAGCGACCTATGGCGGCTCGTCCATCCATGATCGGCTGTCCGGGTTGGGACTGACCTTGCCGCAGGCACAGATGCCGCCGGGATCCTTCGTCGGTGCCGTGCGACATGGCAACCTCGTCACCGTGTCCGGTCAGGTGCCATTGAAGGACGGCAAGGTCCTGCAAACGGGGCGTCTGGGAGAGGATGTCTCGATCGAGAACGGGCAGGAATGCGCCCGCTTTGCGCTCCTCAATGCGCTTGCCCAGTTGGAGCAGGTGGCAGGGGCGCTGGAGCGGGTGACCGGCTTTGTACGGCTTGCCGGTTATGTCGCGGCCAGTGCGGATTTCACCCGGCATGGCGCGGTGGTCGATGGGGCATCCGAACTGCTTGCCGCGCTTTTTCCGGATCGCTGGTCCCATGCCCGGATTGCCGTCGGGGTCGCGTCGCTGCCCCGCGGCGTTCCGGTGGAAATCGAGCTGACCGCAACCATCATGGATGAGGGCTGCTGACATGGCAGAGATCGCTGTCATCGGCGCCGGCGTCGTCGGCGTGAGCACCGCCTATATGCTCGCGCGGCGCGGATATCGTGTGACCCTCATTGATGCAGCTAGTGTGCCCGGTTCCGGCGCCAGCGCCGGCAATGCCGCGCAGCTGTCCTGGGCCTATGGTGATGCCATGGCATCGCCCGCACTGATCCGGCATCTGCCGGCCATCGCGCTCGGGCTTGATCCTGCTTTTCGGATCCGCTGGCAGGCTGATCCCGATTTTCTTCTCTGGGGACTGCGCTTTCTCGCCAATGCAACGCCCGGCCGCTGGTGGGCAAACACAAGCGCCATCCTAGATCTTGCCGCCCTCTCGCAGCAGGAACTTGCCATGCTCCTCCGCGAAACCGAGATTGCCTTCGACTACCGGCTTGCCGGCAAGCTGCACCTCTACAGCGACGCCGCCAGTTTTGCAGCAGCCCGCGGGACGGTGGACAGGAAGAAGGCGCTCCGCCTCGTCCAGCGTTTGCTGAGCCGCGAAGAGGCAGAGGACATCGAACCTGCACTCCGTCTCTATCAAAGCGAGATCGCGGGCGCGGTTTATACGCCGGGCGATGCCCTCGGCGATGCAGCTGCCTATTGCCGCGCGCTGACGGATCATCTGGTCCAACACTATGGGATGACGACGCTTCTCGGTCACCGAGTCTGTGGCTTTCACACGGACAAGGGCCGGCTTCGCGCCCTTCGATTTCTGGATCGCGACGATCTTGAGATTGAAATGGCGGTTCTGGCTGCCGGGGCGGGCGCGCCGTTCCTGTCGCGTGCGGTGCCGGAGGCGCGCGCCATCCGTCCCGTGCGCGGCTATTCGCTAACTGTTCCTCTTTCGGAAGGCTCGCCGCGGGTCAGTCTCACGGATGTCAAACGCAAACTGGCCTTCGCGGCCATCGGTGATCGGTTCCGTGTCGCAGGCCTCGCTGACATCACTGCTGTTGGCGCAGGCTTCGATCGCGAACGCTTCGGTGCTCTACGGATGGCGGCGGCCTCCGTGCTCCCAGAGTTCCAGGTCACGAGCCGCGACGATGCCATCTGGTCGGGAGAGCGGCCCACCACACCGTCATCCCAACCGATCATCTGCGCCGCGCGCCGAACGCGCGGTCTGTACCTGAACATCGGTCACGGGATGCTCGGCTGGACGCTTGCGCTCGGTTCGGCGCGAAGGTTGGCTGATCTGATTGGCTCATCGCGCGGGTAAAGAACTTCTGGATGACCGGCTACATCAAACACTTCAACATCGAGCCTGTCGGGTAGTGCTCTGGACCGGGATTCTTTAGCCGGATATCTATTTTCAGGTGAAGTTGGTACCAAAAAAATCGACCAGGAGTTTGTTGAACGCCTGAGCCGATTCGGTGCTGACAAGATGGCGGCCCGGCAAGGAGCAATATTGTCCCGCCGGGACCTTCAGCGACAATTGGTTGACGTCCTCTGGTGGGCAGACGCTATCGCTGGTGCCAGCGATCGCCAGGAGTTGATTTGGTATCTGCCCGATCTGGTCGCCCAGATCTGCATTTGAGAGCGCGATGCAACATCCGACATAGGCATCGACGGAGGTCGCCTCGAACACTTTCAGGAAATGATTGACGGTGACGGGTGCCGTGGCTGCAAACTCAGGCGAAAACCAGCGCTCCCGAGTACCTGGAAGGAGTGCTTTCAAGCCTTGTGAACGAACAAGATCGACGCGTCCGCTCCAAGCCTCCGCGGTGCCGATCTTCGGTGCCGTTGCTGCGACCACGATCTTGTCGATCCGCTTGGCTGCATTTATCCCCAGCCATTGGCCGATCAGTCCGCCGATCGACAAGCCGCAGAAATGCGTCCGCTCGATCCCCAATGCATCCAGCAACTGCAGGAGATCATTGCCAAGTTCATCGAGGGTGCAACCTGTGCTCGGAGCAGTCGACAAGCCATGGCCGCGACGATCGTAGCGCAGGATTCTGAAATGCCGGGCGAGGCTTGCCACCTGCGGCTCCCACATTGAAAGGTCTGTTCCCAGCGAGTTGCAGAATACCAGCCAGGGACGATCGGTGGCCGTGTTTTCGACCTGATAGTGCAGGCGATGGCTTGGCAGGATCAGGTAAGGCATGAGGGTTACGAACCAGTGCAGATGACCGAGAACGGCGTTTGTTGACAGCCGCCCCGGAGGAGCGGCTGTCAACCCATATTCATCAGGCAACAGCGCGCGGGCGCAGGGCGTTCACCTGGTTGTCGACACCGTCGAGGAGGGCTGTCAGCTTGATGTCGAAGACGATCTCGGCAAAGGGACCCTTCAAGCCATTCGCCTTGATGCTGGTCTCGTCGGTGCGCTCGATGACATCAGGCACCAGGCCGTCACGCGTTGCATAGGCAAAGTCATCGTTGATCAGCGGGTCGCCGGCGATGTTGATCTGCGTGGTCAGCTTGCGATGCCCATCTGCACTGACGAAGAAGTGGATATGGGCCGGACGCTGGCCGTGGCGACCGAGCGCCGACAGCAGCTTTTCGGTCGGGCTGCCCGGCGGAACGCCATAGCCGTGCGGCACGATGCTGCGGAACTTGTAGCGACCCTTCTCGTCCGTGATGATCGTGCGGCGCATGTTGAAGGGTGCCTGCCTGCCGGTCGGATCGAAGTGCGAATAGAAGCCGCGCGTGTCGCAATGCCAGACCTCGACCTTCGCCCCGGCGCTCGGCTTGCCGTCGGCACCGTAAACGGTGCCGTGCATGATCAGCGTATGACCGTCCGTATCCGTGCCGTCATCGAGACGGGCGAAGCCCTGACATTCGGGAGCGCCAGCCACATAGAGCGGCCCCTCGATCGTCCGCGGCGTCTCGTTCTTGATGCCGAGCGCATCGTCGATGGCATCCAGACGCTCGTCGAGGAAGTGGTCCAGGCCAAGGCCGGGCGAAATCAGGCCGGCCTGACCGGACGCGCCGATCTCATTGACCCAGGCAATCGCCGTCCAGTACTCGTCTGGCGTCACGTCGAGGTCGTCGATCGTCTTGAAGAGATCCGAGACGACCCGATGGACGATCTGCTTGACGCGCGGATTGCCGTCCTTCTGGTCAAAGCCGCTCAAGACCTTGAGAAAGTCCTGGATGTCGGGGCGGTTGAAGATCTTTACGCTCATGTCATGTCCTCCTCACATGGGGTGAATTGAGCCAGATGTCTCCGGCATAGTCGTCAACGGTCGTCGTCGCGAACAGCCGAGGGGTGGCGAAGTAGCGGCATCACCTCGATGTCCATGAAGTTGAAAAGGGGCAGGCCTGACAGCAGCGCATGCAACTCGTCATTATCAGCCACGTCGAAGATGCTGATGTTTGCGTAGTGTCCGGCGATCCGCCAGATATGGCGCCATTTGCCTTGTGCCTGCAGCGACTGCGAATAGGCTTTCTCCCGCTGGAGGATTTCGGTCGTTTGGTCCGCAGGCAGATCATGCGGCAGGTTGACGGTCATCTTGACGTGAAACAGCATCGTCCCCTCCTCAATCCTGCGCTGCGGTCATGTGGCGCGATCCCTCGCGGGTGAAGCGCTTGAGCTTTTCTTCGTCGAGCGAGATGCCGAGACCGGGACCAGTGGGGACAGCCAGCGAGAAATTGCCGTAGTCGAGCGGCGCCTCAAGGATTTCTTCGGTGAGAAGCAGCGGGCCGAACAGCTCGGTTCCCCATTGCAGTTCCGCAAAAGTCGAGAAGACATGGGCCGAAACGATAGTCCCGATTGCGCCCTCAAGCATGGTGCCGCCGTAGAGCTCGATTCCGGCCGCATCGGCAACGGTGGCGACGCGCTGCGCATTGAATGGCCCGCCACTCTGCTCCACCTTGACGGCAAAGACATCGGCGCCGTTGGTGCGTGCGATCTCGAAGGCGCTCTCCGGTCCGTTCAGGGATTCGTCCGCCATGACCGCGATCGGAAAGCGACGGACGAGGCGACCGAGTGCTGCGGCGGATTTGACCGGCTGCTCGACGAGTTCGCAGCCGGCATCGGCAAGGGCTGCAATGCCGAGATTGGCTTCGGTTTCGGTCCAGGCCATGTTGACATCGACGCGGACGGCCCCGCGGTCCCCGAGTGCGCGCTTGATGGCGGCAACATGGGCGACATCCTCGCGAACCGATCGCAGGCCGATCTTCAGCTTGAAGATCGAATGGCGGTGGAGCGCAAGCATCTGCTCGGCCTCGTCGATGTCGCGGGCGGTGTCTCCCGATGCAAGCGTCCAGGCCACAGGTAACCGATCTCGGCGGCGACCGCCGAGGATTTCGCTGATAGGCAATCCGACTCGCTTGCCTTGCGCGTCGAGGAGGGCTGTTTCCACCGCGCTCTTTGCGAAGCGGTTGTCCTTCACCCTCTTGCCGAGCCGCGCCATCAGGGACTGGACGCGCGTGGCATCCTGGCCAAGAAGCACCGGTGCGAAATATTGATCGATGGAAAGCTTCATGCTTTCAGGGCTTTCGCCGCCATAGGCCAGTCCACCAATGGTCGTGCCTTCGCCGATGCCGACAATCCCGTCGCTGGCATGGATCCGGACCAGCATCAGCGTCTGGCCCGTCATCGTCGCGACCGAAAGCTTGTGTGGTCGGATCGTCGGCAGGTCGACGAGCATCGTTTCGATGCGTTCGATGGTCGGGGTGGCGGCAAGCGCCTCAAGGGGTGGGTGAATGGTCGCGTTCATGCGGATGATCATGGAAAAGAACGTGGGTCCCGTCCAAGACCATTTCAGTGTCGCATGATACCTTCCAGGTATGATGCCTGTTTTGCCCGCTGGTTTCTTGATGTGATTTGGCGCACCCTGTTGAAACTATGACAGTGAGGGGCGGGTGCGCAGATGGATCTCAGGCAGCTTAGATATTTTGTCGCCGTGGCGAAGGAGCGCAACTTCACGCGCGCCGCCGATCTGCTGCACATGGCGCAACCACCCTTAAGCCGGCAAATCCAGTTGCTGGAGGAGGAACTCGGCGTAGACCTCATCATCCGCTCCAGCCGGCCCGTCCGCCTGACGGAAGCTGGTCGTGTCTTCAACGAACAGGCCCTGCAGATTCTCGGGCGCGTCGAGCAGATGAAGGAGGCAACCCGCCGTGTGGGTCTCAACCAGAACAGCGTGCTGTCGATCGGATTCGTGGCATCCACACTTTATGGCGGCCTACCCGCACTCGTACGCAAACTGAGACAGCAGGCGCCAGATGTCGATATCCAGCTTCTCGAGATGATGTCGGTGCACCAAGTCTCTGCCTTGAAGGAGGGCCGGATCGACATCGGCTTTGGACGGTTGCGACACACCGATCCGCAGATCGTCACTACAATTCTCCGGGAAGAGCCGCTTGCCGTGGCGATTGCTCGTGATACGCGGCTCGCGTTTACGAGTGATCCCATTCTGCCTGAAGCCCTGGTCGGGGAAAAACTGATCCTTTATCCGCGCACACCGCGCCCGAGCTTTGCAGATCATGTCCTGAATGTGCTGCTTGAGAAAGACGTACGCCCCGCTGAAATTCAGGAGGTAACCGAAATTCAGACAGCGCTTGGCCTGGTGGCGGCAGAGGCTGGCGTCTGCGTTGTTCCTGCGTCAGCCCGCAAGCTGCGCTCGGATGTCCATTATCGCCTCCTCGCTGGTGAACGGTCCACTTCCCCTGTCGTCCTCAGTCAGCGCGTCAGCGACAATTCTGCTCACGTTACATTGGTCAGGAGGCTCGCTCTTGAGATGCAAATGGACGATGCTTCATCGTTGGATCTCTGGAGTGACGTTCCCTCTTAGGGAGAGTGCCGGACATCTTCTGCAGGTTTGCGGCGGTCTCAAATCGGTTCCGTTGGAAAGTCGCGGAGAAGCTCGAGCTTGATCAGCAACCAAGCCACGGCTGCTGCTGCCAGCATCGCCATGCCTGCAAGCGCCACATCGGACATTCCATGTCGCCAGGTGCCAACCTCGGCCACCAGCAGGAAGCACATGTTGGCGTCGAGGCCCATGCCCTGCGTCGCGGGGTGCGCTCTGAGCATTGCCCCTGCAGCCAGGAACAGGGCCGTCAACACAACGAGTAGCACAGGCGTATCGGCGAGCAGCGTATAGCTTGCTGTGTGGTACACGATTCCGCTGATGACACCGATTGCGACCCCCGGCAGAAGGTTGCGGTGTATTGGTCTTGGATCGGGTGCACTCGACATGATCAGCGTGTAGACGACCAGTGTCATGCCGAAAGCAAGGACCTGGAAACTTGCAAAGCCTGCGGTTGTGATTCCCGCAGCCATCGTCGCTCCGGCACAGATCAGAAAGCGCTTGATACCGGCTGTTCGGGTGCGGCCATGCGGCTGACGCGCAAGAGGAGCGCCGCGCGCAGGAGTAAAGAGGACGGTGACCGCCGCTACGCAAACAACACCGAGAATTGTGCAAAGGATGCGATCGACGGCGAGCGCGACCGGGGTCGCAACTGCGTCGTGTGGCAGGCGGGATAGAAACGGCAGCACGACAACGAGCATTGTGATCGCGGCCATGAAAGCGCCGTAGCTTCGCGTCGTGCCGATGCGGAATGCGAGAGCCGCACAAGCGCCGATGAAGCCGGACAGGCAGAGAATGAGCACCGATTGAGGTGGATCGAGGAAAAGCAGACCCAGGGAAACTGCCGCGCCGATCAACGTTCCGACAATGCGCAACGCCGCACGCGTCAGAAGATCTTCCCTGAACGCTTGATGGACCACCCAGACGGGCATGGCGGCCCAGAACGGATTGGCAAGGCCAAACATCTTGGCAAGTCCGAGCGCCGCTGCAGAAGCGATAATGAGTTGCAACGCGAGGAAGAGAATGGCCGGGCTGACGCCTGCCACCTGCCATATAGGCCTGGTCGCCATGAGTTTCATACCTTTGCGTCGCTGGTTCCAGCTGGGGTGCGCTGGCTGAGCGCTCGGCTCCTAGCTGCCTCTTGCCTGCCTGTCCAGAACCGAGATCGGGTGCCGATGCCGACCTTGGCGAAATATCGTCAGTCTTCCGGTAGTTGCAGTTTTCGCGATCGGTGCAGTCTTGCTTCACGAGGCGATTGTCCGGTCCAATCCTTGAACGCGCGCGAGAAGGCGGCGCCGTCGGCATAGCCGAGTGCCAGCGCGACGTTGGCTGCGCGGGTATCCGGACGCTCCAGAAGGTTGGCCGCCAGTTCCGACCGGTGCTTGCGCATCAAGGCCCGCACCGAGGTGCCCTCGTCATCCAAGCGCCGTTGCAGTGTGCGCAAGCTCATGCCCAGTTCCTGGGCGAGGAAGGTCGTCGTGACGGGGCGCCGCCCGAGATAGAGCTGTATGAGGAAGTTGACCTTTTCCGAAACCCCGTCTTCTGGCTTCATCTCGCTGATCAGGTCGGCAAGGTGCCGCTCCAGCGTGGCAATGAGGAATTTGTCTTCGGTACGATAGACGCGATCGGTCTCCTCGACATCATAGATCAGCCGATTGCTGGACTGCGAAAACAGGATCGGTGCCCGGAATATGCGCTTCAAAGGCTCGATCTTTGCCGGACGCTCATGCTCGAAATGCACTTCGAGCGGGTTGAGGTTGGCGCGAAAGCAGGATCGCACCAGTTCGCAGGTCGCCGCCATGGAGTATTCCGCATCCTGCCTGCGTGGCCAGATGGTGCGATCGGTCAAGGCGTAGCTCCAGGTCAGCGTGCCGTCTTCTTCCACGACGCCGGAACTGGTCGCGCCCTGCAGGGAATTGGCGAGGCGCGCAATCCGTTGAAGGGCGATGTGAATGGACGGAGAAACGGAGAACAGGATGCCCATGGGGCCGATATCGGCAGGTTTGAGATGGGCGCCGAGCTTTGCACCAAACGCATCATCACCTGTTGCTGCCGCAGCATCTTCGAGAAAGGCGACGAAGTGGTGGAGAGGGATCAATGCATAGGGATCGCCAAGTTGGCTCGACGGGATGGCCTGTCGATCGAGCAAGGTGGCGGGCGAAACGCCCGCATTCTGGAGATGCTCGATGAACGGGGTCAGTGCCGCGACGCGGATATAAGTGACGGATTGTCGCCCGCCAATCTGCACGGCGCCCTTGGACATGGCCAATTTCTCCACTGTTTGGCATAAATTATCAAATAAATGTCATATATAGCAATATCCAAGCGGCCAGCGCTCTCTCATCTTTCTTAACAATAAACAAAGAAACCGTGAGGGGTTCACATGACTGTCGCCAAGAATGCGCCAGCGTCCACAGGACGTCTGGCCCGGAATTCCGTGGGCATCGCCCATATCATCTTCTTCGTCGTTGCCGCTGCCGCGCCGCTGACCGCTGTCGTTGGTGCAACGCCGCCTGCATTTGCTTTCGGCAATGGCGCCGGGGTTCCCGGCGCCTTCGTGCTTGCCGGTCTGCTTTACCTGCTCTTCTCGGTCGGCTTCACCACTATGAGCCGGCATGTCGGCGGGGCAGGGGCCTTTTATACCTACATCACACAGGGCATCGGCAAGCCTGCCGGTGTGGGCGGTGCCTTCATTGCGCTGTTGACCTATAGCTCCGTCCAGATCGCGGTCTATGGCTTGCTCGGCCTTTTCACCCACAACATGATGGTTGAGTTCGGTGCCGATCTGCCCTGGTATGTCTGGTCACTCGGGTTCCTGGTGCTCGTGCATCTGGCAGGCCAGCGCAACATCGCCTTCTCGGGTGCGATCCTGGGGATTTGCATGGTGGCGGAAATCGTCATCCTGCTCCTGCTGAATATTGCGATACTGCTCGCAGGCGGCGGGCCAGAGGGCATCAACCTGATTTCCTTCGAGCCTTCCACGGTGTTCAGCGCGGGGCTGGGCGTGACCCTCGTCTTCGTTGTCGGGTCCTTCATCGGTTTCGAGGCGACGGCGATCTTCGCCGAAGAGGTCGACCGTCCGGAAAAAACGATCCCCCGTGCCACCTATATCTCCGTTCTTCTGATCGCCGTCTTCTACGCCTTTTCCACCTGGACGATCGGACTGCATTACGGTCCGTCGAAGGTGCAGGAAACTGCGGCTGCGTCGCTCGACGCCTTCTATTTCGGCGCAGCGACCGATGTGCTTGGCGCATGGTCGGCAACCGCCATGAACCTGCTCCTGATCACCAGCCTGTTTGCCTGCGTGCTTTCCTTCCACAACACGCTCAATCGCTACTTCTTTGCGCTTGGACGCGAAGGGCTCGCGGCTCGTGTGCTGGGCAAGGTTCATGCGGTTCATGGTTCGCCCCATGTTGCCGGCATGCTGCAGTCCGCCTTGGCCGCCACCGTGATCATCGCGTTTGCGCTTGCCGGACAGGACCCGTTCGCCGTCGTCTTCTCGTATATGTCCGCCCTGACCGTCATCGGCATCCTCACCGTGCAGGCGGTGGTATGCATCGCGGTGATCCTCTATTTCCGCAAGAACAGCCATGGACATGGCCCCTGGCAGACACTCGTCGCGCCTGCGCTCTCCTTTGTCGGCCTTGTCGGTGCGCTCGGTCTGGTCATCTCGAACCTCGAACTGCTGGCAGGTGCGTCGAACATCGTCGTCGATAGCTTCCCGCTGATCGTGGCGCTTGTTGGCCTCGGCGGCGTGATCTTCGCCATGCGGATCAAGGGCGCCGATCCCGTCCGATATGCAGCCCTCGGCAAGGTGTTCGAGGCGTAACGCCCAACCCATCACCGCGGGACGGCGTCGAACCGTCCCGTCTTTTTCCAAAGCGGCCTCCTTCCTGTCCTCAAGACCGGATGCGATGTGCTGCGGCCAAATGAAAGCATCAGCCATGAACGACATGACCGCCATCCAAAGCACGAAGATCGATTTCATCTATCTGTCGGAAGAAGACATGATCAAAGCCGGCGTGACCGATATGCCGGCCTGCGTCGATGCCATGGAAGAAATGTTCGGCCTGCTCTATCACGGTGACTACCGGATGGCTGGTCCGAACAGCGACAGCCATGGTGCGGCCATTTCCTTCCCGGAAAACTCTCCGTTTCCGGACATGCCGAAGCCGACCGCCGACCGCCGTTTCATGGCGATGCCCGCCTATCTCGGTGGCCGTTTCCGCACGGCAGGCATGAAGTGGTACGGATCCAACATCGAAAACCGGGACAAGGGCCTGCCGCGCTCGATCCTGATGTTCTGCCTCAATGATGCGGACACTGGCGCTCCGCTCGCCTTCATGTCGGCGAACCTGCTGTCGGCCTATCGCACCGGTGCCATTCCGGGCGTCGGCGCACGCCATCTGGCGCGCAAGGACAGCCGTGTCGTCGGAATTCTCGGACCGGGCGTCATGGCGAAGACCACGCTTGCAGCCTTCATGGCCGCTTGCCCCAACATCGATACGCTGAAGGTCAAGGGTCGCGGTGAAAAGAGCCTGAAGAGCTTCCTTGCCTGGGTTGCCGAGACCTATCCCCAGATCACGTCCGTCGCTGTGGTCGACAGCATTGAGGCCGTCGTACGCGACAGCGATCTGGTCAGCTATTGCAACTCGGGTGCCGTCGGCGATCCCTCCACCTATCCGATGGTCAAGCGAGAATGGGTCAAGCCCGGCGCCTTCCTCGCGATGCCGGCCCTCTGCAACATCGACGAAGCCATGGAGGCCCGGGATGTTCGCAAGGTGGTCGACAACACGGGCCTTTACGACGCCTGGTTCCATGAACTGCCGAAGCCGGCCCATGTGCATGTACCGATCGTCGGTGTGAAGTTCATGGACATGATCGCCGAGGGCCGCATGGATCGCGCCGACCTCGAAGACATCGGCAAGATCGTCGCCGGCGATGCGCCCGGCCGCACGAGCGATGAAGAGATCATCATCATGTCCGTCGGCGGCATGCCGGTCGAGGATGTCGCCTGGGGCACGATCGTCTACCGAAACGCCATCAGCCGCGGCATCGGCGTCAAGCTCAACCTCTGGGACGTTCCCGTCTTGCGCTGATATCCCCGGCGCCAACTTGCCGGGCGGATCGCGGTGTTCCAGCCCGCCCGGCCTTTCTCTTTTTTAATGCAGCAGCGAGTGCCATCATGACCAAGGTCGTCAAGATCAAGACCGGATCCAAGTTCGAGGATCACGGCAGCTATTCGCGTATCGTCGCGGTCGACAACTGGATTTTCGTCTCCAATACGGCCGGGCGCAACCCGGTGACCAAGGAAATTCCGGAGGATATCACCGAGCAGACCCTCCAGGTCTTTGCCAACATCGAAGCTGCGCTGGCAGCCGTCGATTCCGGCCTTGCCGACGTCGTGGCTTCGCGGGTGTTCATCCAGGATCCTGGCGATACCATGGCCGTGATGACAGTTGTCGGGGAGAAGTTCCGCGGCATCAATCCCGCCAGCACCGTCACCTGCCCACCGCTCGGCTCGACCGTCTACAAGGTCGAGATCGAAGTGACGGCCTATCGCGGCGCGGGAAAGGCAGAGACCGAAGAGCGGGTCATCTCCCTCTGATCCAGCGTCCGGCAGGTTTGTGATCCATCCCTCCGTCCTTTCCAGAAACTTCAGGTTCGCAGCCATGGCACCCACCATCCTCCCCGTTCAGACAGCTTCTTCCTTTCCTGCACAAACGACTGTTGTCGTCATTGGCGGCGGGATCGTCGGGCTGACGGCCGCCCTCGTTCTTGCCGAGCGTGGCGTGCCGGTTGTGCTTTTGGAAAAAGGGCGCGTGGCCGGGGAGCAGTCCTCGCGCAATCTCGGCTGGATCCGCAAGATGGGCCGCTCGGCGCCGGATGTGCCCATGGCGCAGGCGGCAGACCGTCTCTGGGCTCAGATGCCCGAACGTGTCGGAATTGACGTCGGCTATCGGCAGGCGGGCATCATGTATCTCGCCCGAACCGAAGCCGAGATGGATATGCACCGCCAGTGGATGAAGACGGTCGAAGGCCTGTCGCTCGATTCCCAGATGCTGAGTGCCCGGGAGATCGATGACCGGGTGCCGGGTGGGAAGGGGACCTGGGCCGGTGGTATCTACACCGCCTCTGATGGTCGCGCAGAGCCGACGCTGGCGCCAAGCGCGATTGCGCGGGCCGCGATTGCGAAAGGGGCCGTGATCGTCGAGAACTGCGCCGTTCGCACGCTTGTCCGTTCGGCAGGCCGCGTCACGGGTGTTGTCACCGAACGGGGCGAAATCCGCTGTGATCAGGTTCTCCTTGCCGGCGCGCTCTGGTCGCGCAAGTTCCTGGCCAATCTCGGCGTCTCCCTGCCGACTTTGCCACTCGTTTGTTCGGTCATCCGCACCGCCCCGATGGAGGGGCCGACGGAGATCGCTGTCGGCGGCCCGGACTTCTCCTTCCGCAAACGCCTTGATGGTGGTTACACCATCACCCAGCGCGGCGCGCTCGGCGCACCGCTGATGCTCGACCACCTGCTGATCGGCTTGCGTTACCTGCACATGTTGCGGGGCCAGCGGCAGTTGCTGCGCATCAGCCTCGGGTCCGATTTCATGAAAGACATCTCCCTGCCGCGTCGTTGGGGTGCGAAATCCCGGTCTCCGTTCGAGCGGGTGCGGGTTATGGATCCGCCGGCAAATCCTGACATCAACGCCGAAGCGATGCGCAATCTGACCGCTGCGTGGCCGCTGTTCAGTAACGCTGTCGTCGAAGAGGTCTGGGCAGGCATGATGGATATCACGCCGGATTCCCTGCCGGTGATCGGCCCGGTTGCCGGTATTCCGGGCCTTACGCTTGCGACCGGTTTTTCGGGCCACGGCTTCGGTACGGGACCGGCTGCCGGCCAGCTTGCCGCAGACCTGGTCACTGCGTCCTCTACGCCGCTGCTCGATCCGACACCCTATCGTCTCGAACGATTTTCCTGAGCTCTATCGAGGCTGCCGATCGATTGTCAGCAGCAGGCAGAATGGCGGGCCTCTCGTGTCCGCCACTACCCTTCCTCAGACCCGACGGGGATCAAGGCTGCGGACGATCTCAACCGCGTTGCGGGTGTCCGGCAGGAATTCGAGCAGCAACCCGTCTGGCATTTCGACCCAATGGGCGCCCTTGTCCAACGGCTTGCCGCCATGAGCCAGCGCGCCCTGGATTGCCGCCGGCACGTCGGCACAGATGAGGCCCAGATGCGCGAAACGGCCTTCCGGGCCGGTGAACCCAGCATCCTCGACAATCTGAAGGCCGCCGAGCAGCCAGACCTGGCTTGGCTTTTCGTCCGGACCGTCCCGTTTGGTCACGGTCATCCCGAGCACATCGCGGAAGAAGGACAGATGCGGGGTGATGTCGCGGACGGTGAAGGCGACGTGGTCGAGATAGGCCGCCGTCGCAGTCTTCATTTCAGCCATGGGAAATCCTTCTCTTTATGCTGCAAGCCGTCCTTGCCGTTCAATCGGCGTATAGGCTTTCATTTACTGCAGGGGGCGGGATGCCACCTGCTGCCAGGTTCGTTCGAGATCGTGTTCGCGAAAATGCCGGACCAGGGCATCGATGAAGAGGCGTGTGCGTGCCGGAAGATGGGTTCGCGAAGGAAAGACGATGTTCATCGTCAGGCTCGGCAGGGTCCAGTCGGTGAGGACCGGTACCAGCCGCCCTGCCTCGATATCCTCATGAACGACATAGGCCGGTTGCACCAGCAGCCCCATGCCGGACAGGGCGGCCTGGCGCAGAAGTTGGCCGTCATTGCTTGCCATCTCGGCCAGGGCAGAGAAGCGGCGCTCTTCATTGCCGCGTGTGAAGGTCAGCTGGTCCCAGTTTTCCGAGAGGGTGTAGAGAAGCAGATCGTGGCGTTCCAGGTCGTCGGGCGCCTGCGGCACGCCCTGGCGCGCGAGATAGTCTGGAGCACCGACGATCATGCGTGGCATCTCGGCCAGTTTCCGGATCGTGACGCTGCTGTCCACCTCGGCTCGTCGCGTCCGGATTGCGAGGTCAAGTCCGTTTTCGATGATGTCGCAGTAGCGGTTGGAGGCCTGGAGGTCGATGCGCACCTGCGGGTAGCGTGCCTTGAAGGCGTTGATCACCGGGATCAGGTGCAGCATCGCAAAGGACAGCGACGCGCCAAGACGCAGCACGCCGGTCGGCTCTGCCGAAACGTGGCTGACACTTTCTTCGGCTTCCTGCAGCGTCGAGAGAATATCGCGCGCGCTGCGCGCGAAACGCTGTCCTTCAGAGGTCAACGACAGAGCCCGCGTTGTCCGCTGCACAAGCCGCACGCCGAGGCGGTTTTCCAGGTTTGTCAGATGCCGGCTGACGCCGGAGACCGACAGGCCCATTTCTTGCGCGGCGCGCGTGAGGTTTGCCTCATCGGCGATGCGCGTGAAGACTTCCAGTTCGACGAAGCGATCCATCTTGTCTACTCAATTGTTGAAGTTCCCGTTTTTTATAACGGTAATATTCACCCAAATATGCATTTTATCAAGTGGGCTGAGCGCGACTTCTCGGTGTTGCAAGATCTGCAAGAATGTTTTCCGATTTACGTGATTTATCACGTTTCATTTGAAGGGCAGGATGCGCCGACGTCGCAGCGGTCTCTAGGACCCGTTTGTGCCATCATTTTCTGGAGATCGTACATGTCCGATGCCGGCCACAAGTCCAGCCCTGTCCGCCACATCGTCATGTGGAATGTGGCGGGAGACACAGCAGAAGCGCGTGCGACCGCGATCGAGATCGTCCGCAATGCCTTCGAGGCTCTGCGGGGCCGGATCCCCGGGCTGAGAAGCCTCGAGATCGGGATCGACCACAGCCGCATCGACTATGCGTGCGACATGGTCCTCGTCACCGACTTCGACAGTGAGGCTAGCCTTCAGGCCTATGCGACGCATCCTCTGCACTTGGCCGTCCGAGACCAACTGCAAGGGGTGAGGGTCGCCCGGTATCAGGTGGATTACTGCATTCGCTCGATGGATGCCGCATGATGGCCGAGCGAGACTTCATTTATACCGGTCATCCCGCCCGCGTCATCTTCGGTTTCGGCACCACGGCGCGCCTGCCGGAGGAGCTTGCTCGTCTCGGCAAACAACGGGCACTGGTCCTTGCAACCCCTGCCCAGAAGGCGGAAGCCGAGACCCTGCTTGCTCTGCTTGGACCGGCAGGCGCCGGCATCTTCGCCGGTGCCGTCATGCACACGCCCGTTGAAGTCAGCGAGCTCGCCACGAAACATGCGGAAGCGCTCTCGGCGGATGTCCTCGTCGCCGTTGGCGGTGGTTCGACCATCGGTCTCTCCAAGGCGATCGCGTTGCGCACCGATCTGCCCCAGGTCGTCTTGCCGACCACCTATGCCGGTTCCGAAATGACGCCGATCATCGGCCAGACCGAGAATGGCGTGAAGCGGACGCAGACCACGCTCAAGGTGCTTCCGGAAGTCGTCATCTATGATGTCGAGCAGACGCTCGGACTACCGGTCGGCATGTCCGGGACCAGCGGCATGAACGCGATGGCGCATGCCATCGAGGCACTCTACGCCCGCGAGACAAATCCGATCATCTCGGCGCTCGCCATCGAGGCGATCCGGTCGCTGGCCCGCGCGCTTCCGGTTATCGCCAAGGCACCCGGCGATCGTGATGCGCGTGCCGATGCGCTCTACGGTGCGTGGCTCTGTGGCATATGCCTGGGGTCGGTCGGCATGGCGCTGCATCACAAGCTCTGTCACACGCTCGGGGGCGGCTTCGACCTGCCGCATGCCGAAACCCATACGATCATGCTGCCGCATGCGCTTGCCTATAATGCGCCGGCGATCCCCGACGTCATGAAGAAGCTCACAGACGTTCTCGGTAGCGATCCGAGCGGCGCACTCTTTGATCTCGCTCGCGCCATCGGGGCGCCCGTTGCGCTCTCGCAGATCGGCATGCCTGAAGATGGCATCGACAAGGCGGTGGAGAGTGCCTTTGCCAATCCCTACTGGAACCCGCGTCCGCTGGAAAAGGAGGAGATCACCGCGCTGATCGCCCGTGCCTATTCCGGTGAGCGGCCCGTCATCGACTGAGGAGGAGGACATATGCGCTATTTCACTGAAGAGGCATCCGCTGAGGTCGTCAACGAACGCATGGGGCCGTCGGTTTCACCGCGGCTTTCACGCATCATGTCCTCGCTCGTCACCCATCTGCATGCCTTCGTGAAGGATGTGGAGCTGACCGAGGCGGAATGGGGCGTGGCCATCGATTTTCTGACCCGCACGGGCCAGACCTGCTCGGATGCGCGGCAGGAATTCATTCTGCTGTCGGACGTGCTCGGCGTTTCCATGCTGGTCGATGCCATCAATCACCGAACTCCAGGCCAGGCCACGGAGACCACGGTTTTCGGCCCCTTCCACGTCGATGGAGCGCCGGAGCGCGAGATGGGGGCCAATATCAGCCTGGATGGCAAGGGCGAGACCTGTCTCTTCGAAGGCCGGGTGCTCGACCTCCAGGGCCGACCGATTGAAAACGCACTCGTCGACGTCTGGTCGGACAATGAGGACGGCTTCTACGACGTGCAGCAGCCAGACGTACAGCCGCCTTTCAACAATCGCGGCATTTTCCGGACCGACAAGGATGGCCGCTATGCGTTTCGAGGCATCAAGCCGGTCGCCTATCCTATCCCCGATGACGGGCCGGTGGGCAAGATGCTGGCCGCGCTCGGCCGCCATCCCTGGCGTCCTGCGCACATGCATTTCCTGGTCACCGCGCCGGGTTGCGAGCGCCTGATTACCCACATTTTCGTTGCCGGCGACGCCTATCTCACCTCCGACGCGGTCTTTGGTGTGAAGGAGACGCTGATCGTCGATTTCCAACCCGTCGAGAGCCCGAGCGAGCGCTGGCGGGCGCATTTCGATTTTGTCCTCGCTCCTGCCACAGCGAGCAGAGCCTAAGCCTGAACGGGGAGCCACGCCGGGAACGCGGCTGTTGAACGAACAAAACCAAACCGGAGGGAAACATCATGAAAATCGCCCAACCTGACAGCGCCGTGACCAGCATTTCTGCGCAGGTCACCGCTTTTCTGTCCGCACCGAAATGTCTGATCGACGGCAAGCCGCATGCGGCGCTGTCTGGCAAGACCTATTCCGTCTACAACCCGGCCGATGGCTCGGTGCTGGCCGAGGTGCCTGCCTGTGGGGCCGAGGATGTCGATCTGGCCGTGAAGGCGGCGCGTCGCGCCTTCGAGGGGCCTTGGTCACAGATGCTGCCGGCTCAGCGCCAAGGCATTCTCCTCAAGATTGCAGATCTGATCGAAGCCCATGGCGAAGAGCTTGCCCAGCTCGAGACGCTGAACCAGGGCAAGTCGATCATGCTCTCGCGCCTGATCGAGGTTCAGTCCTCGGCCGAGTATTTCCGCTACATGGCGGGCTGGGCGACCAAGATCGAGGGGTCGACGCTGGATGTCTCCATCCCGATTCCGCCCGGCATGCGTTACCAGGCCTATACCCGCAAGGAAGCCGTCGGGGTCGTTGCCGCGATCACGCCCTGGAATTTCCCGCTCAATATGGCTGTGTGGAAGATCGCGCCGGCGCTGGCGGCCGGTTGCACGGTTGTTTTGAAGCCGGCGGAGGAAACGCCGCTCACCTCGATCCGTCTGGCCGAAATCTGCCTGGAAGCCGGCGTTCCCGAGGGTGTCGTCAACGTCGTTACCGGCTTCGGCGAGGAGACCGGAGCGCCGCTCGTGGCACATCCCCAGGTCGCCAAGATCACCTTCACCGGCTCGACGGAAACCGGCAAGCTGATCGGCGTTCAGGCAATGAAGGACATGAAGCGTGTCACGCTGGAGCTCGGCGGCAAGGCGCCGATGATCATGTTCGACGACATGGATCTCGACCTGCTTGGTGTCGCTGCCGGCATCGGCAGCTTCTTCAACACTGGGCAGACCTGCTGTGCGGGCGTGCGCATCTATGCCCAGAAGGGCATTTACGAGAAGGCACTTGAGGTGATCGCCAATGTCACCCGCAGTCTCGCCATCGGCTCGGGGCTCGACCCGCGCAACCAGATCAATCCCGTCGTTTCCGCCCGCCACCAGGCGCATGTGAAGGCCTGTATCGCGCGCGGCATTGAAGATGGCGCGAAGCCGGTCATCGGTGCCACGGCTCCATCGCAGGGCTTCTTCGTGGCGCCGGAACTCTTCACCGATGTACGGCAGGACATGGCCCTGATGCAGGACGAGGTCTTCGGACCTGTCATCACCATGACTCCGTTCGACGATGCGGATGCTGCGATCGCCATGGCCAATGACACGCGCTATGGATTGGGTGCCTCGATCTGGACGACGGATATCAACAAGATGATGCGTTATGTGCCGAAGATCGAGGCCGGCACGGTTTGGGTCAATAGCCACAACATCCCGGATCAGAACATGCCCTTCGGCGGCATGAAACAGTCGGGGATTGGTCGTGAACACGGACGCGGCGCGCTCGACAACTATCTTGAGGCCAAGTCCGTCTGCGTCGCTTACCGCTGAAACAAACTCATGCGGACGTTTCCGGGAAATCGGGTGCGTCCGCTGACTGCCTGGATATGCCTTTGCGCCGTCAAGCGAAAACGCTCCCGGTTTGTGCCGGGAGCGTTTTCATTTTGTCCAGCTGCTGGAGCCACGCTTTATGTCGGCAAGGCCTTACGGTTTCATCAGCACCGACTTCGACGGGTAGTCCGATGCCCAGGTGGCCGACAGCGGTGCAACGAAGACGTTTTCGGTGCGTGTGCGGGTGATCTTCCAGGTGCCGTCCGGCTCCTTGCGGAAGGTGTTGTTCAGCCGCGACGACCGCAGCAGCGCCTTGCCGTCCGAAAAGAGCCAGGGCTGCATGTGGACCCATTGGCCATCGGCCGTCGTTCCGCCGTCATGCACGTGGATCTGTTCCGACGTTAGATAGTGGCAGTTGAGGATCAGCGCCGGGTCCGTCTTGCCGCCCCAGAAGCCTTCGAAATGTTCGCGGATGGCGGCTGCGCCCACGGCACGTCCGAACTGGTTGTCGTAGTATTCGCCGACACCTTCCCAGACGGCATCTTTGGTATAGAGCTGCATGATCCGGTCGATGCGCTCCATGTCGTCGGCCACGCCGAATTCCGGATTGGGCGTATCGCAGAGAAACATGTAGCGCGCCTGGATGCGGCGGATGTCAGCTTCCGCCTCGAGCACCTCGACGCGGCGCAGCAGGGCTGTGAGATCGATATCGGCAGTCATGGATGTCCCCTTCGCAAGCGATAAGCCTTCTGCGGGAAGGCGCGTGCGATCAGGATGGCAAAGCCTTTAGGTTCCTCTCCCGCACGCTTGGAATGGTATCGGGGGCGATGCTTGCGTCAAGCGGTAATATTCACGTAATAATTAATTTAAGGCTGATAGCTTTTAAGTCTCTGATTTCATTGCGGAAGCCCTTCCTTAAAAACAGTATTGCAGCCGCCGCAACACTGATCGCGTTCTCGTCGTGGTAAAGAGAAGTCCTGGCGCGCTGAGGAGGCGCTGTCCAGGCACCCAAATCGTAAAAGTGGGCCGGCTTCATGCCGGGGGCGAAGCTTTGCGATCGTCTCAAGTAATTGATCTAAAACAATAAAAATTCGAAGCCGATTGAATATCGGATTGACAGGACGATCATTTGCAGTAATTTTCACGTAAAAGGGAACGTGACAATGATCAATCGGGATGGACAGAACGGGAGTGCGGCCGAAACGGCTTTTGCCAGCATGCTGGCACTCGGCGCCGATCGCGGTCTGACCGTCGCGATCAAGGACTGTCTGGATGTGGCGGGTCATACGACCCGCTGCGGATCTGCCGCCTATGCCGATGCCGCTCCGGCCCTGAGCAATTCCGCCGTTGTCGATCGGCTGCTTGACGCGGGCTGCCGCATCGTTGGCAAGACACGCTTGCATGAAATCGCCTATGGCATGACCGGCGTGAATGCCTTCGAGGGCACGCCCGTCAATCCGCGCTGGCCTGATCGTATTCCCGGCGGTTCGTCGTCAGGTTCGGCAGTTGCCGTGGCTGCGGGCTCTGTCGATTTCGCCATCGGTACGGATACAGGCGGCTCCGTGCGCCAGCCGGCCATCTGTTGTGGCGTGATCGGGTTCAAGCCCACCTTCGGTCGTGTCGATCGTCGTGGGGCGATGCCTGCGGCAAGTTCTCTTGATTGCATCGGTCCTCTGGCGCGCAGCATGGACATGATCGAGCGCGCCATGGAGATCATCGCCCCTGATTATCGGGTCGAAATGCTGACGAGCACCCCGCGCATGGCGTGGCTGGTCACCGACGAGACCGATGATCCCGAGATGCTAGAAGCGCATGAGGCCCTCTCGCTGGCCGGGATGGTGGCGCGCCGGGTTCATTTGGCGGAGTTGGATGCTGCCTTCCGCGCCGGCATGGCGATCATCGCTCGCGAAACACTGGATGCGAACCGGTCCCGTCTCGAGGCGGGGGCGCCGTTCGGGATGGACATTCGGCTTCGGTTGGAAGGTGCACGCGCCATCAGCGACGCTGTTCTTGCGGCGGCCGAAGACATTCGAGGCGCGTTTGCGCAGTCCGTAGACGACTGTCTGTCTGAGTTCGACGTCATCGTCACGCCGGCTCTGCCGCAGGCGCCGCCACTTCTGTCGGAGGCCGCAGACCCTGCAAAGGTCCTGCCACTGACCCGTTATCTGCGGCCGTTCAACCTATCCGGTCACCCAGCCATCGTCCTGCCGGTCGTCACCTCGACCGGTCTGCCGTCCGGCATCCAGCTTATCGCTCGCAAGGGTGCGGATGCACGGCTCTGCGCCGTCGCCCGCTGGCTTTGCGATCACCATCCGATGTTCTCAGACTTGAGGGGCGAATCATGAATTCCCATAGCAGCATTGCGCCAACGAACGCGCTGGAGGCCCTGAAGGCTGAGATCGGTCTCAGGCGGCAGGAGTTTCAGGACCTGCGTCATATCCCTATCGATATCGTCCGCAAGTTTCAGGATGTGGGTGTGTACCGCGCCTTCGTGCCGAAGCGTTTCGGCGGAGATGGACTGACCCCGCAGGCCTTCTGTCGGCTGGTCGAGGAGATTGCCACAGCGGATGCCTCTGCCGGCTGGGTCGCCAGCTTCGGCGTGTCGGCCACCTATCTGGCATCCCTGCCGCCGGAGACTTACGCCAAGATCTACGGCACGGATCCGAACACGGTCTTTGCCGGCGCCATGTTCCCGCCCCAAGCGGCCAAACGCGTCGGTGACGGCTTCGAGGTCAGCGGTCGCTGGCCATGGGGATCCGGCGTGATGGGTGCCTCGATCGTCGGTGCCGGCATCAAGATCGAAGGGGAGGCAAGCCCGCTGCCACGCACCGCCATCATGCCGCGCGACAAGGTGACGATCGACGAAACCTGGAACACGATTGGTCTTAGAGCCACAGGAAGCCATGACATCGTGGCTGACCGCGTGATCGTGCCCGAGGAATGGACCTTCATCCGCGGCGGCAAGCCACAGATGGATGATCTCGTCTTCCGGTATCCGGCCATGGCCCTGGCCGCGCAGGTGCTGGCGGTGGTGGCGCTTGGTGTCGCTCGGTCGGCGCTCGACTGGGTGCGCGGTGACGCGCTCGCCCGAACTTCGATCACAGGGGCACCGAGCCCTGCGGCTCGCGCCTATGTGCAGATTGATTTTGCCCGCGCCGAGGGCCTGCTCGCCGGAGCCCGGTCGGCTTTCTACGACGCCATCGAAACCGGTTGGCGGCAGATGGAGGCTCACGGCGAGATCGATCGGCTGTGTCATATCCGCCTGCGCCATACCGCCTCCAAGGCCGCCCAGGATGGCGCCGAAGCCGCACGTATCGCCTTCGTGCTGGGCGGTTCGGATGCCATGACGACAGGCCATCCGCTGGGACGCGCCATGATCGATGCGGCCTGTGTCGCGCAGCACGCCTTCATCAATGCCGGCAGCTGGCAGGCGGCAGGCGCTGCGCTTTTCGAGCAGCAGACGCCCCCCGGCTATCCTTGAATGCAGGATTTTACAAAGGAACATCCGATGTCTGAACCAACACCCATCCGTACTCTTCTATGCCTCGCCGTTCAGCCTGCCTTTTTCGATCTGCCCTTCGGCCAGATCGGCGGCGTCTGGAAGGCCACCCAGGCCTTCATGTCCGGCGTTGCCAAACTCGACGGCGTGTCGGTGCTCGGCACACTCGATGACGACCAGACCCAGGTCGGCACCTCGCCGGCCTTTCCCTGGACCTGGTACATGCTCTGCGATTTCCCCGACCGGCAGTCAGTGATTGCCGCTTGCAACCTTCTGCGCACGATCGTGGTCGATGAGGAGGATCATCGGCTCTGGAAATACATGCGCGTCGAAGCGCGCATGGGTCGCGCGCTCACCATCCCCGAACTCTGAGAACGGACAGGAGCTGTCATGTTGGACGCAGCAGAAAAATTCGGCGATCTCGACGCCCTTTACTCACCCGAGGCGAAAGTCGCGACCGCGATGTACGAGGATACCGACCTCTTCAAGGAAGAAATGGAGCGCATCTTCAAGCGCACCTGGGTCTGGGTCGCCCATGACAGCGAACTCGCCGACAAGGGGTCGTTCAAACTGTCAAATGTCGGGCTGGAGCCCGTCATCGTGGTGCGTGACCGCAAGGGCGAGGTCAATGTCCTCGTCAACCGGTGCCGCCATCGTGCCGCGACTGTCTGCGAGGTGAAGAAGGGCAAGACCTCGTCCTTCCAGTGCCCCTATCACGGCTGGGGTTACGGCCTGGACGGTTCGCTGCGCGGTCTGCCTTATCCCGAGCAGTATGGTGCGGATTTCGACAAGGGCGCCCATGGCCTGAAGACGCTGCGCACCGAAAGCTACAACGGCATGATCTTCGCCACCTTCAACGACGAGATCGAGCCTCTGGTCGACTTCCTCGGTCCGGGCGTGTGTCGCTACATCGATCTGTTCATGAAGCAGGGCGGCGGTTTCCCGGTCAAGGTGCTTGGTGAACACCAGTTCACGGTGCCGATGAACTGGAAGATCCAGCTCGAGAACACCACCGACGCCTATCATTTCCCGGTCGTGCACAAGAGCTTCATGCAGTCGCTCGACGGCGATGCGGAAGAAGCCTTCAAGTTTCTCGACACCGGCAAGGGCTATGTCGAGGATCTTGGCAACGGCCATTCCGTGATGGTGATGATCCCCGAGCGCATCGACCTCGACGAGCATCTCAACGATCCGATCGAGGAGCGTTTCATGCCGCTCGTGCATGAACTGCGCGAATATGGATACCCGGAAGACCAGGTGTTGAAGATCGTGCGGGCTGTCGGCGGCGCGGGCTTCAATCTCAATCTGTTCCCAAATGTCTCCCTGTCGCTGGCATTCTTCCGCGTGTTGACGCCCATAAACGTCGAGCGAACCGATATCCGTCATATCGCGCTCGGCATGGATGGCGGCCCGGCGGCAGCCAATCGCGCCAGACTTCGCCTGCACGAGCACTTCCAGGGCCCCATGGGCTTTGGCTCGCCCGACGATGCCGAAGTTTGGGAGCGCGTCCAGCGCGGCACGAAGGGGGGCGAAGATCTGCCCATTCTCGTGAACCGCGGCCTTGTCGATGAGCAACCCGGCGAGCGCGGCCCGCGCGGCCACATCAGTGCCGAAACGGGTATGCGTGCCGCCTATCACATGTGGAAGAGGATGATGTCGGTATGAACATGATGGTCAAAACCACGGATCTGGCGCTGCTACAAAAGGTCAGTGCCTTCCTTTGGGCCGAGGCGGCGCTGCTGGATGGCAAGGACTATGACGCCTGGCTCGCGCTCTGGATTCCGGAAGGCTTCTACACGCTGCCGATCGGCGAGGGTGATGATTTCGACAATCAGTTGAACCTTTGCCATGACAACGACCGGATGCGGCGCGACCGTATTCAGCGCTTCCAGCAGGGCTTCTCGATTTCGTCGGCACCACCGGCACGCACCATCCGTACCGTGTCGCGTTTCGTCATCGACGCCGTCGAGGGCGATACGATCACGGTCTCAAGCGCCGAGCAGGTGGTCGAAGACAAGTTCGGCCGTCAGCGCATCTGGGCCGCCAATGTTCGCCATGTGCTGGTCGCCTCTGGCGAAGGTTTCAAGATCCGCAACAAGGTGGTGCGTCTTCTCAACTCGGATGGGATGCTGAACTCGTTCAGCTATTTGTTCTGATGCCGGCGCCGCTTCCTGAAAAGATCCAGACAGCGGTCGTCACGGGTGCCGCTCGCGGTCTCGGTGCCGAGATTGCCCGTGCGCTGCACCGCGCAGGCTTTCGCGTCGTCATTACCGATATGGACGCGGAGGCGGGGGCAAGCCTCGCCTCCGAACTCGACCTCGCCGGCGAAACGGCCGTGACCGCGACGCTCGATGTGTCGAAGCCCGAGGACTTCCAGGCGGTGCTCGATCGGTGTGTCGAGCGCTGGGGCTCGGTCGAGGTGCTGGTCAACAATGCTGCCCGCACGGCGGTCAAGCCGCTGCTCGACATCGATCCGGCGGACTTCAACGCGGTGCTGGCCACGAATGCCGGCGGCACTTTCGCCGGCAGTCAGATCTTCGGTCGCCATTTCAAGGATCGCGGCTTCGGCCGCATCGTCAATCTGGCCTCGCTTGCGGGCCAGAATGGCGGCACGGCAACCGGTGCGCATTACGCCGCCTCGAAGGGCGCCATCCTGACGCTGACCAAGGTTTTCGCCCGCGATCTCGCGCCGTTCGGCGTGACCTGCAATGCGATTGCTCCGGGGCCGATGGATACACCCATGGTCCGCTCAGTGATCACACCTGAGAAGATGGCGGGTGCGCTCGCCAACATTCCGGTCGGCAGGCTCGGCGATCCCGTCTTCGTGGCCGAACTCGTTGCTCTTCTGGCCGGGCCGACGGCCGATTTCGTCAATGGCGCCTGCTGGGACGTCAATGGCGGCATTTACATGCGGTGAGGTGAGACATGACTTCGAAAGGCTTGACCCTGAAAATAGCCGAACGGCTGGAAGAGCCCGGCAATATCCTGCGCCTGCGGCTTGCGCGCCCGGACGGTGCACCTCTGCCGAAATTCGAGGCGGGTGCGCATCTCGACCTGCGGCTCAATGACGGCAAAGTCGACCTGTGGCGCCAGTATTCACTGTGTTCGGACCCGGCGGATACGGGGTTCTACGAGATCGGCGTGTTGCTCGATCCGAAGACACGCGGCGGCTCTGCTGCCGTTCACAAGCTTGCTCTGCCGGGCGTGACTTTCGAGGTCGACGGTCCGCGGAACCATTTTCCGCTCGCCGAGACCGCGCAAAAGACCGTCCTGTTCGGTGGGGGAATTGGGATAACGCCGATGCTTGCCATGGCGCGTCGGCTGCATGCGCTCGGTCGGGATTTCGTGCTGCACTACTGCACGCGTTCCCATGCCGTCACGGCGTTTTGCCAGATCATCGCGCATGCGTCCTGGAAGGATAAGGTCGTCTTCCACTTTGACGATCAGGCCGTCGAGCAAAAGCTGGATCTGACCCGTGATCTGCCCGCTCCGGCGGCCGATACGCACCTTTATGTCTGCGGGCCGCAAGGTTTCATGGACTGGGTCATTTCCGGTGCTGAGGCGGCCGGGCATGCGTCTGCAAATATTCACCGCGAGTATTTCAGCGCCGATGTCGACACAACCGGCCAGAGCTTCGAAGTGGAGGCGCGCCGCTCCGGCATCACGGTGACGATCGGCCCCGCTGATACCATTGCCAAGGCCCTCGCCCGGGCCGGTGTCAAGGTTGAGGTCAAGTGCGAGGAGGGGGTCTGCGGCACCTGCGTGACCGACGTCCTGGAGGGGACGCCGGACCATCGCGACAAGTTCCTGACCGACGACGAACGGGAGGAAGGCACAATGATCTGCGCCTGCTGTTCGCGGTCCTGCAGCTCGAAATTGGTCCTGGATATTTGAGGCGCCGACGCGCCAAGGAGGAGAGAATGACAATAGCTCAGCCGACTGAAGCCGCCTTGACCTTCCGCGAAGGCATGAGCCGCCTCGGAGCCGCGGTAACCCTTCTGACATCGGACGGCCCCGCTGGCCGCCAGGGCATGACGGCCTCCGCCGTCGTGTCCGTGACCGACAGCCCTCCGACGCTGATCGTCTGTGTCAATCGGGGCATTCGCTGTCACGATCTCTTCGTGGAAAACGCTGTCCTGGCCGTCAACGTGCTCGGCGGCCGGCATCAGGATCTGTCGCGCCGCTTCGCCAGCAAGGATATCGGGGATCGCTTTGAAGGCGCTGACTGGGTCACACTTGCGACCGGAGCCCCGGTGCTCAACGATGCCGAGGTCGTCTTTGACTGCCGCATTGTCGATGTGCGTTCAGTCGGGTCCCATTCGGTGCTCACCTGTGAAGTGGACGCCGTAAAGCTGCATTCGGATCAGCCGCAGGGCCTGATCTGGTTCGGTCGTCACTTCCACCACCTGGAGGCACACGTGGCCCGCTGAAGTGTTTGGGCTACATGCGTTTCAACTGGCTGAACACTTTTTCCAGAATGGTGTTCAGCACGTCCATTTCTTCGTTGCTGACCGAGCGGAATGCGAGTTCGAAGATGTCGCGAACTTCGGCGAGCGCCAGAGCACCCATGCGTTCGCCGTCGGCCGTCAGGCTCACTTCCGTGGCCCGCGCATCCGTCGGTCGCACGCGGGTCGTGACGAACCCGTCTGCTATCAGACGCTGTACCACTTTCGTGGTCGTATTGAGCCGCATTGCAGAAAATTCTGCAATTTCGGAGATCGACAGGTAGGTGTCCTCGTGCAGCGACATCAGGACACGCCAGCGCGGTGCATCCATACCCATCGGCTTCAACCGCTTTTCGAGTACCTGCACATAACGCTGATCGACGCGACTGATCCAGTAAAATGGCCAGGTTCTTTTCGCGTGTGGTGTCGCACTCTTGGCGCTCAAGGAAACCTCTCCATTTTCGGCCCAAGGCCCAAGGCCCAGTTGTCATCATCTTCACGGTAAATTTAACTTTATTCTAGTGGCTCGCTTCTCGTCAACGGGGGTTGTCATTCGTCGGCCACCAACCCACTCGCACGATCTCAGGCACCTCAAATTTGCAATTGAAGCCCGGGGTTAAGCGTGACAGCGGCTATGTATCTCTGCTCTCCCGCCCTGAAACCGCCGCGCGAATGGAAGCCACGTTTGACAATGGATGGTTTTCTCTATTCGACATCATGGGTGTCTTGCACCAGCTGCAAAGCCTCAAATCATCAGCCGATGCAGACTATACTCTCGGTGCAGAAAAGCGGTTTATGCAACTCAATCAAAATTTCCAAAACAGCGTTGACGCGCACATTTTGCCCGCAGTACGCATACAATTTTACCCGCCATTAACCGGTGTCTTAACGTTGGAGCGTGATCATATCAGAATATTCGAACATGGATTCGGAGCGTTGACTGGATATATAATTCCGGATTTTGCTAGCAAAAGCCGAATAAAATATCTGTGCAGTCACATCAGCTGTCGGAGGAAATGATTCCTCCAATTTTCTTGGACTTGGCGGAGGCATGAAGCTCCCGATCAATACTATTAGGGCTTCGCCAATGACTGTATTCTCAATTTCTCGTCATATCGGTCGCAAGATGACCCTTATGTCTATCGTCGGCATAATCATGGTAGCTGTTATGCTTTCCACCATATGGATCGGCTTTGAAAGTGTTAACAGGGCTTCGGACTTCGAAACAAGTCAGCAGAACATTGCACGTTCGCTGGTGGAGGCGAAAGCGTCGATCCGCGGCATGCAAATAGGGGTCCGGGACCTGCGTCTAGCCGAAAATTCCAAAGTGCTGGATGCGGCGATACAATATGTTTCCGACCGTCAGCAGTCAGCCGATCGGTCTTTGTCAGCAGCAAGGGCATCGATGACACTTGAGGCGAACATCGCTCGGGTGGATCGGCTCACTGAGCTCAAGTCGAAGTGGGGCAGTCTCTTCCAGCAAATGACTCCGGTGGTGAAGAAACAATTGCTTACGGATGAGGATGATGCAGCTTTGGAACGCCAAGAAAACGATCTGCGTGACCTGATGTCGCCCTTGATGGATGAGGTGTCCAGCCTCATCGATGAGTGCGTCAAGGTTGCCAAGGATCGTACGACATCAGCAACAGCAGAACGTGAGTCTGCGGTTTCCATGGCAACTACCCTTAGTCTTTGCTTTGGGGTCGCTGTTGTGATGACGTTGATTGGAGCAGCGCTTTTTGGAGCGAAGTCTATCGCCACGCCAATCGCCCGACTTACCGACAGCATGTCGAGACTGGCTGAGGGAGACTTGGCAATCGACATCCCATTCGGCAACAGAAGTGACGAAATCGGCCGCATGGCCGCAGCGGTCGAAGTTTTCAAGGAAAACGGAATCAAGGTGCGCGACCTCAATGCGCAAGAGACAGCGCTGCAAGCGAAGAGTGCAGACCTGCAGTCGAGTATTGCAACTGTCGTTGCCGCCGCCGTTGCTGGCGATTTTACAAAGCGCATCGCGAAGGACTACCAAAATGCCGACTTGAACCGTTTCGCCGCGAGCGTCAATGAGTTGGTGAATTCGGTTGAGCGAGGCATCGAGGAGACACAGCGTGTGATTGCATCGCTTGCTGATGGAGACCTCACAGAGGAGATGCGTGGCGAATTTCAAGGTGCTTTCGGTGACCTGCAGAAGAACGTCAACAACACCATGGAAAGCCTGAGATCCGTGCTCGGTGAGGTCCGCAACGCAATAGACACAATCAACGGCGGAACCGGCGAATTACGTACGGCTTCGGATGACCTGTCAAGGCGCACGGAACAACAGGCTGCCTCCTTGGAAGAGACTTCCGCCGCGCTTGAGGAAATCACAGCTGCTGTGAAAAGTTCTACCGAGAGGGCCCTCGAAGCAAGCCATATGGTTGGAGAAGCCCGCTCCAGCACAGATCAGTCTAGTTCAGTGGTCAATGAAGCAGTCTCGGCAATGGGCAGGATCGAACAGGCTTCGGGAGAAATCGGCCAGATTATCAATGTTATCGACGAGATTGCGTTTCAGACTAACCTGCTCGCTCTCAATGCTGGCGTGGAGGCCGCTCGAGCGGGTGATGCAGGGAAGGGTTTCGCTGTCGTAGCACAAGAAGTTCGGGAACTCGCCCAAAGGTCAGCAACAGCAGCAAAGGACATCAAAACACTGATCAACCGCTCGAGCGGTGAGGTTCACATCGGTGTAAAACTGGTGACTGCAACTGGCGAAGCGCTGATCTTGATTCAAGGGCATGTTGCAAAGATCAATGACCACGTACATTCCATTGCCATCGCCGCAAAAGAGCAATCAACTGGGTTGGCGGAGGTCAACTCTGCTGTCAATCAGATGGACCAAGTCACGCAGCAGAACGCAGCAATGGTCGAAGAGTCGACAGCCAGCACTAGCCGTCTGGCTGACGAGGTGAATACCTTGGCAAGGCTCATTTCTCGCTTCAAGCTTCACGTCGATTCACGCCCTTCTGTCAGACCCGGCTCGACCGCTCTTGGAGGCGATGTTCCGGCGTCTGCGCGCGAAATGCATCGAAAACTGCACATCGCCATGGCGGGACGCGGCGGTCACAACACCGAAAAGCAATGGCAGAATTTCTAGGAGCGAAAGTTGACCTAGTGAATTCCGCCGGATTCCGGACCTGCAAAGGTAAAGTGCTGACACCGGCAGGCCGAAAATAGCGAAACCCACAAACCGCGCAGGTAGTACTCCGTCAACAGAGCGCTACCTGCGCTGGTGTATTTGCCGCCGTCAAACGTTTGCCGTTACCAGTCTCAACGAGGAACTTCCTCATTCTACGATCGGATATGACGTCCCGATCACCCTACACAATCCGCGTGGCCGACCAGGCAGCCACCGTCATACGAATGAATAACGGTGTTGGTTTCGCCTAGGCACGAGGTTGAAATACCAACCTCCTGACAATCCAACGGGAGCTGAAAGGACCCTGTAAATGTGGTGTGATGACCCCGGGTGCTTAGAACTACCAGTAGACTTGGTTCTACCCGTCATGGCGGTGGCCACTTGAACGTGAATGTTTTTTGCGCATCATTGTTTAAGAATACGGCGCACTGCAGTTTGACCGGCACAAGCTGGATCCAATTCGTCGGCCGCCCTATTTGTGTCATTTGAAGTGAAATCCAAGCCTGCCAACAAGGGACGACGATCTAGCAAGTAAATGTCGCTCGAGGATTTTGCTAGGTCCAAAACACCGGCGGTCGCGACCGAGCATGGAGATGTAAGTTGAGGTCCCAACTGCCGAGTACAATTTCTATCGAATTCGATGATCCAGACAAAGCTTCAAAGGTACTGAGTTCTCCCTACGCCGGTGTGACAATTGATTCCGCGCAGGCCGCATCGTTTCATTTGGAGGTATCGGCGCTGATGGGGCGATCGCTCCAGGTTTACAAAACTAAATCCAATACGGGCGTTCAGTTTACATGCAATGAGCGCTTTGATGGGTACACGCTCAATCGAGTGCAAAGAGGCAGCCTGCATTCAGTCTCGGGAAAGAAGAAGTTTGTGGTCGCCCAGAATGCTCCGCTCCTGATCCATGCGAGAGAAGTTGATCAGAACAAGGTGGCACCAGGGGCAGCTTTCATCGGGGTCGCTTTGCATACGGCAACGCTGAACCAAGCACTCACAGAACGTCTGTCCGGGGTGGCATTTACCCCACTTCAGTTCAAGAATAAGTACTTTCCTGAACCTGTCGCGAAAGGCTACGAGTCGCTCTGCGATCTCCTGATTTCGGGAACCATGAGAGGTGGCTTTCTTGAGGCGAATCCTATGGCCGTTGCCGACATAGAGAGCGCCATTTTAAATTGTATCCTTTTTGGGATTGAAAATAATTACACAGCACAATTGAACAGTGGTCACATCTCAGCGCCAAATTTGGTTCGAGACGCGATCGATTATATGCACGCACAATGCATGACTCCTATCGGCCCTTCGGACGTTGCACTTGCCATGGGGGTGAGTGTGAGGTCTCTTCAACTGTCCTTCCAAAAATGGTTGGAAACGACGCCAAGCAACTATCTTCGCCGCGTCCGGTTGAACAAAGCGCGCGATGAAATCATGAGCGGCGAGTTGGTCAGGATCGGCGACGTTGCCAGGAAATGGGGCTTTCTGTCTCCCGGTGAGTTTTCGAGAATATACTTGGAGACTTTTGGAGAGCTCCCGAAGGACACAAAAAAGTGGAAGAGATTTGACTATTTCTAAGAGGGTAAGTGGTGGGGTGAATGCCCAATTCGGTCGATGCTAGCGTCTGATGCCTGTGTTTCAGCATGGAAAATTGACCAAAGTAGCGGGATGATCGACGTCGAATTTCTGACCCTCGTCGGATTTATCTGACCATCCGCCTTTTCACGGCGCATGGAGAGTGAGTTGATACTATTCGCGGGCGTCCGACGGGCCTTCGATGTTCAAGATTGGTCGATGAAGAAGCTCGCCCGCGAGCTTAACCTGAGCCCCAACTTTCCCTCCAGTTTTCAAAGGATCAGAGCAGTTGTGCTGGTGCTTTACACTTGACGAACGGCCGGGGCATTCGACATGCCCCACGATGTGGCCGACGTCTGGAATTTTATCGCCGGCCTGGTCGTTGCAAGCCTGAAGGCCTTGTTCGCCACCGCGCTGCCGCATCCAGCATCCCGCTGGGCGTTCAAAGCATGCGTGGAAGAACGTCGGTCTCGCCGTTCCTATCCTGCAGTCGATGCTTCACGGTGCCCGCAATATGAAGGGCAATGCACAACAGCAGGATATAGGCGGAATATCGGTGTAGCATCTGGAAAGCCGCAAATGCCCCATCGTTCTTCGGCAGGATCTCCGGTACGTGTGAAAGAAAGAAGAACGGAACGCCATCGCCATCCGTGAGACTGCTCGACATGGCGTAGCCCAGCATCGGGGTCAGCAGCGTCAGGGCGATGATCAGCCGATGAATCCCATGGGAAAGCAATTTTTCCAAGGGCTTGAGCGCTGCGGGCGTGGTCGGTAACGTCGCTTGATGACGCCAGCGGAGTACCAAGTGTACGAGCGCCAGAAGCCAGGCCAATAGGCCGAACTGCTTGTGGCCGGGGTACAGGAAGCCCGCGACAGGGTCGTGCTCGGCCCGGCCGGTCATATACCAGCCGCACGCGATCAAACTCAGGATCAGAACTGCCCTCAACCAGTGCAAGATACGGAGTAAAGCGGGATATTTCTCACCCTGGGGCGTCCGAATTTGTTCTGTCATGTGGGCTCCACGTTTCGTCTGGCTAGTCTCCCATGGACTGGTTGCAGTCGGATGTTGCGGTTCAGCGGAGGCGATGTGGAGATTGCGTGGAGAAGAGTAAGCTTTGGTACTCGCCATCGCTTGGCTGGATTTGAGAATTGGAGCACGTCGGTCGCTCCGACTTGTGATGTGGTCGAAGGTGGTATGACCCGAGCTTTCAGCGATGATCTGCGTAGCCGCAATTGTCTGCATCAACAGATGGCATGTCGGCGCATTTGGAAGACTTCAACCATGCCGACGCGGCTGCCATTGCCGCGATCATGATGCTCCTTTCGCTTGCCATGCCCGTCCTGACACCAGAAACCCGGCTGCGGACGGGCGTAGATCATGTCGATGGCGGAAGCGCGCGTGGCAACGAAACCAGGCAGCGAAGCCCGCCAGACGCGGCTTTCGAAAGGTGAATCGATCCGCCATAAAGCTGCGTGAGCTCACCGGCGATTGCCAATCCGAATCCGTCACCCGGAACGGTCTCGTCCAGGCGCTTTCCCGGGAGGAAGGCGTCTGAGATCGTTGCCGCCGCGATGCCCGGACCGTCGTCTTCGACGACGATCGCGAGTGTGCTGCCTTCCGTTCTAGCGGAGATTGTGATCAAGCCCGTCGCCCACTTGAACGCATTGTCGATCAGATTGCCAAGGATCTCATCAACGTCCTCTTCGGCACATGAAACGGAGATTTCTGGATCCATGTCGCAATGGACAGCAATACCTCGATCGGAATAGATCCGTGTCATGACAAGCAGGAGATCGTCGATTCGAGGTTTGATCGCCGTTCTCAGACCCGTTCCCCCTGCAGCGGTTTTCCGGGCGCGGGCAAGATGATGGCGAATGCGGCGATCGATCCGGTCGACCAGGTTGCGCATTTCGCCGTCAGGGTCGTTTCCGGGATGGAGCGCGAGCGAAAGACTTGTGACGGGCGTCTTCAGGCCATGAGCAAGATTGGCAAAGTGCAATCGCGTGTCGGCGAGTCGCTTCAGGTTCTGATCGACCAGGCGGTTGATTTCCTGCGTCACTGGCTTCAACTCTTCGACTTCGATCTCTGGGAGGCGCTGCAGATTGCCGGCCGTGATATCCGAGATGCTGGAGGTCAGCTGTCGAAGTGGGCGTATACCAAAGCGGACCTGTAGCAGGGTCCCAGCCACCAAGACGGTGCCCAGCAGCGTCATCACGGGGATCAACCACAAAAGCGCGCGCCTGGCGGGGGCGGTCAGTGCCGATTGTGGCGCTGTCACTGAGATCTCAACTGTTTTGCCGTCGATGTCGGCCGAGGCGACACGCAGGTAGAGTTCTTCTCCCTGGAATGGCATGTGATCGGTCGGCTGGGGTGCCCCACTCAAGACGTGCCGCCAGTCCAGCGGACGAGGGGGGCTATCGATGGTTTGACCAGCGAGTGACCTTGACGCGATCCGCATCTGGCCGTTCGAGACCTGCCAATACCACCCCGCGCCCGTACGGTCGAACGGCGGACCGTCTAACGAGGTTCTAAGAGCCAATTTTCCGTCCGCGTCTACGAAAAGGTTCCCTCGCAAACCCTCGATCTGGGTATCGAGTCGCTGATCGATCTGCTCACGAACGACGCCTGCGGCGATCAGATAGAGAATGACCGAAGCAAAGATGACGGTCGCCGTGACGAAAACGAGCGAAAATACGACCAGCCGCTTCGATATCGACGGTCTCTTGAACAAGCCGAGACTATTCATGACGCGGCCGTCAGCATGTAACCGCGTCCGCGAACCGTCTCGATCAACTCAGCCCCAATCTTGCGACGCAGCCTGGCAACAATGACCTCGATCGAGTTGGAATCAACGTCGGCATCGCCCTCATAGACCCTCTCGATCAACTCGCGCCGATCAACGACAACGTCCTTTCGCAGCATCAGGCAGGATAGAACCCGCCATTCGAGGGCTGTGAGCTTCAAAGGCAAGCCGCTCAGTTCGAACGTGCCGAGCTGTGCATCGAATGCCACTGGCCCGCACGTGATCTTCGAACTGGCGTGGCCGGCCGAGCGCCGGACGAGTGCGCGAAGCCGCAGCACCAGTTCCTCGACCTTGAAGGGCTTGGTGAGAAAGTCGTCCGCCCCGGCCTTGAAACTCTCGACCTTGTCAGGCCAACCGTCACGCGCCGTCAGGATCAGCACCGGAAAGGTTCGGTCAGCCGCACGCCACGCTTTGAGAACCGAAACGCCATCGATTTTGGGTAATCCCAGATCGAGAACTGCAACATCATAGATTTCGGTCAGGCCGGCATGCTGTGCATCCTCGCCATTCTGGGCGATATCGACCACAAAGCTCTCCGCCCGCAGGGTTGCGGCAATTCGCTTGGATAGGTCGGTATCGTCTTCGACAAGAAGCACGCGCATCTGGGGTCCGTTTCTGTCTGGAGATCGCCCATTCTTAAGTCAGCAAGGCTTAACTCAACCTGAACCGCAAGGTTCAGGTCCGTGGTGGTACCACACTGATAGAACTCTCCTGTCAAACCAGAACAGGAGATGTTCATGTCAACCCTCGACCAAAACGTACCCGACAATCATCACGAGGCCGAGGCCGGCAAGCCCCCGCACCCCAAGCCTCCGCATGGGCATCGGTCGCGTCGTCTTGCGGCATTCGGTATTGCCGCTTTTGCAATTCTTGCGCTCGGAGCTGCCGCCGGTGCTGGCGCAATGAAACTGACGCGCCCCAGCATGGAGCTCGCCCCCATGACGCCGGTCGCGATTTCGGCCATGCCGGATTGGAGCTTGGTGACCGTCAAAGGCAAGGTAGCTGAAGTCTTCGGCAACAAGTTCATCGTCCAGGACGACAGTGGGCGCGCTCTGGTCGAGACCGGGCCTGCCGGCGAAGGCAGCAAGCTTGTCGGTGTCAATGAGGCCATCAGCGTCCAGGGTCGCTTCGAGCGCGGCGTCCTGCACGCGAGCTTCATTGTTCGCCAGGACGGCAGCGTCGAGGCACTCGGACCGGCCGGAGGACCGCCGCGCCACGGTCCGCTGGACGATTTGCCCGGCCACGGCAAACCGTAACGCATCTATCGGTCCGATAGCAAAAACTGGCCGCCTGGAACTTTGTCATCCGTTGCCCGTTCCCGGCGGCCATCATTTCCACACCAACATGAGCAAGCGAGACGGGCATGCAGGGCACAAGGAAAGGCTTAACCGACCGATCGCTGGTAGCGCTTGCGCTTTGAAACCCTGCTTGGAAACAAGATGAATGCTGCAGCGATTCCCTTGGCCCTTTCAAACAGTCGATTT
The DNA here is from genome assembly GCF_003610655.1 of Rhizobium sp. AG855. Classification (NCBI taxonomy): domain Bacteria; kingdom Pseudomonadati; phylum Pseudomonadota; class Alphaproteobacteria; order Hyphomicrobiales; family Rhizobiaceae; genus Rhizobium; species Rhizobium sp. AG855. The sequence goes on from NZ_RAQG01000005.1 coordinate 220,209, forward strand.
TGACGTGCGTTCTGACAAATTCTCCACGTCCACTCCCGTTTAGGGGATCAGGGCCGCTGATCGACATCGTGCCAAAGACAAGGTTCCACGAGACACCCACGGGAGCGCCACATGTCCGGTCGTACTTACTGGGGTGGCTTTCGTGATATTGTGCTTGATGTGGCTGGTCCGATTGAAGGTTTCGGTATCCTGACGCGCGTTGTCGTAGTGATGTCTTGCTCGCTGCTCTTGGCCGCAGACATGTGCGCCTTCGGCAATGCCTCTGCGGTCTCACTATCGTTGGAATCCGGTTGGATGACCGAACCCGTGGTTACCACGGCGCCTGGATGGCCATAGGTTATAGCGTAGGCCGGGGCTGCTATCACCGGGCCTCGCAGCGACAAGCCGGTGAGGAGATTTGCAAGTACTTCCGGTCCAAGCGCCTGATGGCAGTAGCGCAGGCGAACGTCTGCCGGTTTGTTCCGCCCAAGCTTGGCGTCACGGTCGACGATCTGCCAGGCATAGACACAGCCACCCTTGTCGCCCAGCTTTCCGGTCGCTGCGCCGTACGAGCCATAGGCATTTTGGCGGATGACCTGATCGATGCTCATTGCGACGCCCGGGAACTCGCGTCGCAAAGCTTCGGTGATCTCGGATCGGTCCGGCCCTTTCCTGGGCGCAGATCTCGGGGCCGCTGAGGTCGATATCGTCAGAGTGTTCTCGCCGACAAGCGTAGTCGTGTTTGCCCAGACCAGAATTTGCCGTGTGACGCCATCTGTGGACGTTTGGCGCAGGCCGATCGGCATCTCGCTTACTCCGGTCAGTGAAGCGGATGCGAGATGGATCGGAAGCTCTCGGTTACCGGTCGCGTCGGGCACGCTACTCGTCATACCGTTGAGGAAGGGATCCTCGACGGTATTGCAGCCGTGCAGGCCAAGCAGTGCCAGGATCACAACGATGCTTCGCTTCACTGGCTGACCCCCATGCGTTCATTGATGGCTGCAATGCCCCTGGTGTTTGCCGGGTCGGCCATGACCTGATTGAGCTGGGCGAAGATTGCGCGCGACTGTGCGAGATTGCCGAGGTGGTAATGGCTCCAGGCGCGCATCTGGCTGATCCCGACGGCCTCCGGCATGATCTGAAGGCGAGCGTTTAGCGCTTCGAGCGTGACGCGGTACTGCTTCTGATCGAAGGCGGCACGTGCCCGCTGCCAGAGGAGCTCGGCGCGCAGTTCGCGGTCGCGCAGCGGCGTCAGGCTATGCTGCATCAGCAGGGCTTCGGCGTCGTCGGTCAGATTGGCGCGGAGCAGGGTGAGGCCAAGGCCGTAGGCGGCGTCATCCGCCTTGCCGCCACCGCCCGCGAGACCGACCGTGAAGGCCTGGCGTGCCTCTGCCAGATGATTGAGACCGAGAAGACACCAGCCCTTGGCCACCTGGGCATCAGGGCGCAAGGCTGTCTTGGATTCAAGCCGCCTCAGTTCGGAAACGCAGCCACCGTAGTCCTTCTTCTGCAGCCGCGAGAGATAGCCGGCCTGCACGCCTGCGGGGGCCGAGACCGATTTTCCGCTCCGTTCCCGCGGCTCGGCTGCGGATTTCAACTCGGCGAAAACCGTCTGATAGGCTTCGCCATATTTTTCACGCAGTTCGGCTAGGGCTTTCTTCTCGCCCAATCGCGTCAGCGTCAGGGCCAGCCCCTTCAGGCTGTCTGCCTCTGCCGTCCACTGGAAGGCCTTTGCGAACCAGGCGCGCGCCGGCTCGAACTGGCGCGAGTTATAGGCATACCAGCCGATGAGGCGGGCATGGTCTGAGGATTCCGTTTTCTGGATCGCTTCCGAATAGCGGGTTACGACACGCTCATCGATGTCGGTCTTGCCCTCGCCCTTGAAGGGGAAGGAGAGCTGATCGAGGAGGAAGGTATCCTCACCGGAAAGCACATCGAGATGTGCGGTCACAAATGTGTAGGCTTCCTCGTCCTTCGACTGGTGGGATAGACTGAGCGTCATGCCTCGAACGGCTTCCGGCGTTACCTTCTTCTGAAGCATGCGCTGGAAGAAGTTTGCCGCCTGATCCGGTTGCTCGATTTTCAACATGTACCAGCCCATGAGAGCGAGGTCTTCCGGTGCCTGCGTGGTCTCGGCGGCCGTCCTCACGGCGGCAATCACCTCGGGGCCCGGTTGCGGCGCGCCCGCAACACCGGAGGCGAAGTCGCCCAGTTCGCGGCGCATGAGATCAAGGCTCAGCGACCGCATCGAGAGGGCCAGCTCGGGGTCCGCAGAGAGCGCTCGGATCGCCGCGCGCAGATCGGCTGCCGGGATGTCCTCCATCGCCTTCTGCAGAGTGGTGAGCACCAGCTCATCGGAAAACGCCTTCTCCGCGGTCCGGAATAGGATACCGCGATAGACCGCCGTCAGCCCCTCCTGCATGTCGTTTGCCCTGTATGCGTCGAGCATCATCCAAAGGAGGTCGATCTCGGTTTCCTGGGCAGGATCGAGTTTTGCGCCGAGGCGAATGACGGTCACAAAGTCCTTTGCCTCGTTTGCCCGCGTCATGGCAAATCTCAGCTTGCGCCGCTCGAGCTTGCTGCGGAAATCCTCCGACGGCTCCCAGCCCGGATGGCTTGCGGCGATCCGGCTGATCTCCTGCTCGATTCCGGCATAATCATCGCGCTCGTAGAGCTGCCACAGAGTGGTCTCATCGACGTGGCCGCCGGCGTCGGGTGCATAGAGGTCGGCCGGGGGCGCGAAGCCCGGGAACTTCCGCTCCAGACGACGGGTCTCGGCTTCGACGCGTTCTGCCTCGCCATTGCGGGCATAGTAGTAGAGTGCTGCGAGATCGACCGTGTCGGGCGCCGGCGTCGTCTGGGTGTCTGCTTGGCCGGTTTTTGCGTCGCCCGAAGGCTGCGCTATGGCCAAGTTGACTTGCGGCACCCCTGGCGACGTCGCGCCAGCCGGCAAAGCGACGAACAGAATGGCGACGATGGTGCCGGCCAACAGCCTTGTGTTGATTGTCTTCGTCATTCGACTGTCCTCACGCCCTTGCGCGGTACAGCATAACCAACCCACCAGCCGAAGCCGCCCATCAGTGCGAGCACAAGGCCGACATAGATGATGAAGTTGTCGGAGAGCCAGGCGGCGGCGAGGCGTCTGAGATTGGCGGGGCTCGTATCGGTGATCGGAAAGAAGCTGTAGCTTTCGGGATAACGGTTCACAAGTTCGAGGTCCGAACGCCTTATCACGGCTTCCCCCCCTTCAATGGCCGTCCAGATTACCGGCTTCGTCAGCGCAGCGACGCCCTGCTGAAGCATGGTTTCATCGGCTGCGTTGACAAGGGTCCAGACGGCGGGGCTTTCGGCGGAGGCCACCTGTCTTAGACTGATCAGGCGGTCGCGCGGATCGATCGTGACGTCTTCACGGCCGATATCCTTGTAGTCCAGCCAGCGGTTGACGGTCGTTGACGCCCGCGCAGCCCAGTCCAAGACACGGCTCTTCAGTGACAGCTGGTCCTGTTCAAGCCGCGTTTCGATCTGGAAAGCATCAAGAAGCGCCTGTGAGTCCGACACGCCGTTGCCCGCCGTTACTGAGGCCGTGGTCAGGGGATCGGTCGACGAAGACGGCAGGCGATCCCCCTTATGGCCGGGAAGGGATGCGAGCTCGAGTGGCTCGCCGCCGGCGCCGATGATCAGGGCGTTGGTCGGCTGGCGCGGATCCGGCCGGCCGATCTTGAGTTCTGCCGGCAGGGGGTGACCCGCCGACATGGCAAGGCGCGTCAAAAGGGTCAGTGCAGAGCCCAGTTGTGCGGGGGTCGCCGTATCGACGTAGAGATCAAAGGCCGCAGAGCCCTTGAAGGGGAAGGAGGTGCCGGCAAAGGCTGCAAGGTCGGGAAGACGCCCGGCGCGGGCCAAAGGCGGTATCGTCACCGTGGTTTCTTCCAGCAGCAGGAAACGGGACCGTGCTTCGTCGCGCGCAGTCGGATCGCAGGCGAGATCGGAGGCAAGCGGCAACTCGGCCAGAACCCGAACATGGTTCACGCCGGGATGGAACGCGCGCAGGGGTAGCTTCAGCGGCTTGTCCTTGAGCGTCGTGCCCTCGGGATCGTAAAGCACCAGGCTGGCCACGGCACGTTCGTTGACCCGGACCAGCAACTGCGTTCCCGATGCGAGGCCAGGCGCAGTGGCAGCGTCCAGATTGAGATCGACCGTCGCATAGTCGCCCGGATAGAAATCGGAGGGCATCAAGACATCGAAGCTCGTCTGAAAAAGACGGCCGGCGAAAGGCATTGTTTGATAGCCTATGCTCGACAGCGTGTGTCTGCCGGGGATCTCGCCATCGATCCGCGTCTCTGTCATCGCGCGCTTGTTCGAGCGGATCAGCGGAAGCAGGGGACCGTTGACGGCAGCAAGCAGGAGTGACTGAAGCTCGCTCTTGTTCGAACCACGCATGGTGACCATGTAGCGGCCGTTTTCGCCCTGTCGGACAAAGAGGCCACGCGGAGCGGTGGCAAGAGCATCGCGGGCGGGTTGCGGAAGTTTCACGTCCGAGGGGTCGCCCAGATAGAGATCGATGCCCGGTCCGCTGCCTCCAGCATCGCCGATGCTGACGTTCAGGTCTTCACGACCGAGCACCAGCGCCAGGGTCTGCACGAGTGGCAGGCTGTCGCGAAGGGGCGTCTGGCTCGCATCACTTCCTGCAACGACGCGGATTTCCGTGGCGCCGTCACCATTTCGGCCAACCGACAGAAGGCTTGCAAGGTCGCCGTCTTTCGGGCGTGCGCTGGTCAGGAAACCGCTGACCAGTGGATCGACCTGCGTCCACAATTCGTAAGTCGCCTGCACGCTGCAATCGATGCGGTGGTGTTGTCTTGCCCGCAGACGGACCTGGTTCCAGCCGACGGTCAGATCCTTGGCTGCGACCGGAATGTCGTGGGTGGCCGGTCCATTCGGCGAGCGGATCGGGAAGGCCGCGAGAGACTTGCCGTTCAGTTCGACGTCCAGGACGGCGTCATCGGGCATTACCGAAACAGCGTTGGTATAGCTCAGTCTGAGCAGGCCAGCTGTCGTCACCTGATCCGCCGAGAGATAGAAGGTGAGTTCTCTCGATGCATCTTCGCCTTCAAGACGCATGGCAGTTGCCGTCTGGTTGAAAGCGACCAGCTGGCGGGCGAGATCCGGACCGGCCTGAACGGTGGTTTCCACACTCGTGGTCCCAAGATCTGCCGGGACGAAGTCGCCACCACGCGAGGCGCTTGCCGACAGGCAAATGAGGAACGCGGCTCCAGACAGCCGGTGCAACATGTCTCGATTACGCATAGGCCGATCCTCTGACAGCTGCCGGATAAGTCGGGCCTGGGTCTGAGGCGCTGCCTGCAGGCCTGACGATCAACGGTGCGTCGGGATGCGAGATTTCCGTCGTTTCGCGGACCAGACGCAAAGCATAGGTGAAGCCACGCAGTGTCTCGGTGATCGTCCAGAGGGCAAAGCGGAAGGTGCCGGTGAAGAAGCCCCTGTGCGTCTGCACACGGTTCCAACGATCCTGGAGCGGCTGCTGTTCGCAATACATCATTTCGGCAATCGCAACGAAGGTTTCGGGTGTGCGCTCGGCGAAGGCAAAGCCAAAGCTCGTCTCGTCCTGCCGGTGAAGCATGCTGCGGCTGACCAGCGGGACTCGCATGCCACGGCCGTGGCGCCGGATCTCGATGACGGCCTCTTCGCCTTTCTCCAGCCCGTTAACAGGTTCGCCGTCGATGAACTGCAGCGCAAGACCACCACTCGACACGTCCGCAATGATGACGGCGTGGCTTGTGCCGCCGGCATGCAGAATCGCGTGACGGCGAACGCTGAGGCGCTGGTTGCGCCGACGCTCGCGCCGTTCCGAGACGGAACCGAGGGCAGCGCCCGCAATACCCATATTGATGATGTTCCAGCCGGCCACGATCAGCAGCAGTTCGGAGGGCATCGCTTCCGTCGTGTAACGCCAGATCGCATAGCAGGTGGCGGCAAAGAGCAGGAAGAAGATCAGGAAGTAGGGCCGCGCCAGCGGCGAGAGCTTGCTTTCATCGAGTGTCTGGCCCTTCGACGTGACATTGAAAGTCGGCTTGCGCGGGTTCTTGACGACGCTCAGGATCGCGCCGAAGAGCATCACCGACTGCACATATTCATAGAGCTCGGAGACCCAGGGCCAACGCACGCGCCCGAAGAGGTAGCTCTGCATGGCGAAGGACGAGATGAGATACGTCACCGAGTAGCAGATGAATTCGGTGATATTGGCTTCGAAGATCTGCAGCGAAAAGAAAATGTAGAGGAGCGGCGAGAACATGAAGGTCAGCCGCGTCAGCGGGAAGAGCCAGAAGAGGTTCGTGCCGGCGTAGCAGATACGCTGCGCCGCCGAGAGGCCAGGCTGGAGGAAGGGGCGGTTCAGCGTCAGGATCTGCAGCATGCCCTGGGCCCAGCGAACACGCTGGCCGATGAACGACACGAGCGTTTCAGGCTGCAGCCCTGCGATCAGCGGTTTGTCGACATAGAGGCTGTGCCAGCCGCGGCAGTGAAGGGCCAGCGCGCTTTCGCAGTCCTCGGTGATCGACTGGCCCGAGAAGCCGTCGGTTTCCTTGAGAGCCTTGCGGCGCAGAACGGCCGCCGAGCCGCAGAAGAAGGAGGCATTCCATTTGTCCAGGCCACGCTGGACAACGGAGTAGAACATCTCGTTTTCCGACGGCATCTTGCCGAAGGTCTGCAGGTTCTTTTCCAGCGGATCCGGATTGAGGAAGTAGTGCGGCGTCTGGACGAGGAAGAGCTTCTCGTCGTTTTTGAAGTGGCCCACCGTCTCGTTGAGAAATTCGCGCACAGGCGCATGGTCGGCATCGAAGACGACCACAAGCTCGCTCTTCGAAATCGCAAGGCCCGCGTTCAGATTGCCGGCTTTGGCATGGCTGTTTTCCGCACGGGCATGATAGCGGACGCCAAGTGCTGCCGATAGCGCCTGCAATTCCTCGCGGCGACGACGGGCAGCGATCGCGGCGCGTGGATCCGACTGGCTGCACTTGGCATCTGTGCCGCCGTCATCGAGCAGATAGACCGTCAGTTTGTCGGCCGGATAGTTCATCGACTTGGCAGCGGCCAGCGTCAGCGCCAGGAGATCAGCCGACTCGTTGTAGGACGGGACGAAGACATCGACGGTCGGCTTGTCGTCGTCGGCAAGCTGCGGCGCCGGCTTGCGCTGCAGCGGATCCGCGACGATGAAGAAATTGATTGCCAGCATGATCAGGCAATACATTTCCGCTGCATAGAGGATGATGCCCGGGATGAAGTTCCAGGGCTCGTTGATGTCGGGAAGTGTCTCTGTCGTACGCCAGAACGCATAGCGCAGGGCGAGCACGGCAGAGAACACGAAAGTCATCAGGCGGAATGTCTTGTTCTGCGGACGCATCATGAACAGGAGCATCAGAGCCAGAACGGCCAGGCTGAGCACCAGTTGCGCCTGGAGGCTGATCGGCAGCCACAGCAGAAACACACCAAAAAGGCCCGCAATGATTGCAGGCAACGCAGCACACCTCATGTGCAGAACCCCATCTTTCATTCACCCGCAGATTCATCTGCGGTGACCCCCCAAAAGGAATGGCCGGAAATTAGGGGTGATTTATTAGCAAATTGCTAAGAGATGGCGTGGGTTCAGGCGCCTCAAGCCAATCGCAGGTGATTGCCGGGTTTTCCTAAGTATTTGTGATGAAAGGGATTTTCAATCTGGAAACTTCACATATTCCGCATATGTAAAGGACTCGCTTCCTAAGCCTGATCTAATGAAGATGGTTACCATATCGTGAAGTTTAGTCCCATGGAGAGTAGACCCGTGCCATTTAGGGTCACTGGGTATCCAAACAGACTACGCCTCGCTGTGCGATCTGTCTGTTGCATCGTTCTTCAGACGCGCCAGTTGCGATCGCTGCCCCAAAACGCCACATAGCCCCAAAAATTGGGAAATCGGCACTGGATGGCAGGAATGGTATCGGTGGACAGGACGTTGCCGCCGCTGTTGGAAGCGGTCTGCTTGCGAGGAATGAACGCCATTCCAACTTTCCGAATTCCAAAATCATGTCGATTGCCGGTTGCTTGAAGCCTTTTCCGATGCGTCTTAGGGTCAACTGCGCAATGCACCCATGTGGAGGCGGGCGGCAGGAGGGTCGTGATTACATGAATGATGTTTGGCGAACGGCTTTGTTGGCGCTTTTCATGGCGGGGCAGTTGGTTGACAGCGTTTCCGCCGCCGAGGGAACATGCCTTCGTGGTGTCAACCTTGCCGGAGCTGAATTCGGTCCGCTTCCGGGCACGTTTGGCAAAGACTATATCTACCCCTCTGTCGAAACGGTCGACTATTTTGCGTCAAAGGGTTTCAACACCGTCCGGCTTCCCTTCCTCTGGGAACGTCTTCAGCCGTCGCTGTTCGGGGACTTCGCACCCGATGAGGTGAAACGGCTGCACGAGACTGTTCTCTATATGCGCAACAAGGGTATCTCGGTGATACTCGACCCGCACAATTATGCGCGCTATCAAGGTCAGCTGATTGGTTCGCCGGATGTTCCGTCCGGGGCTTTCGTCGATTTCTGGCAGCGGCTCGCGCAGGAATTCGGACAGGATCCTGGCGTCATCTTTGCGCTGATGAACGAGCCCCACGATATTTCAGCGGTGAGTTGGCTGGGCATTGCGAACGAGGCGATCGCCGGCATACGCACCGTCTCGACCCGCAATCTGGTGATGGTTCCGGGTACGGCATGGACCGGCGCGCACAGTTGGTCTGCCGATTGGTATGGAGGCTCGAACGCCTCCGTGATGGCGGGTGTGCGAGATCCGGCCAACCATTTTGCCTACGAGTTTCATCAGTATTTCGATGAGGATTTCTCCGGGAAGAAAGACAGTTGCCTACGGTCTGAAGAGGCTGTTGCCTCGATCGGCAAGATTGCCAACTGGTTGCGAGCCAACCGAGCCAAGGGCTTTCTCGGCGAGTTTGGTGTCACGGGAGATCGATCCTGCATTGCCGCCGCCGCCGCCATGACGGAGGCGGTTGACGCCAACCGGGATGTGATGATCGGCTGGGCCTACTGGGCGGGCGGCGACTGGTGGCCGAAGGAGGAAGCACTCAACATCCAGCCGGTCGACGGTATGGATCGACCTCAATTGGCCGGGCTCTCTGCCGCGCTCGCAAGGCCGATGCCAAGCAGCAAGTGTAACATTCCGGACCGATCTTTCGGCGGGTGACGTCTTCTGTCGGCTGGAATTTGTCGAGGCTCTGCCCGGGCATGACCATGCGACGGCGAAGCCAGTAATGGCTGGTCTCATTCCCAGCGACGCCGATCTGGGCTGGTCGCCGCTCGCAGACAGTCGAGGTCTGGGTGTATGGGGCGAACCTCTATGACAGTCGAGGTTGAGCTCTGGACGGAAACACTGCTGGACGGAGAGCGCTGCCAGACCGAGCAGGGGCGCTTCGTCATGGTGGCCATCGACGAGGATCAGCGGCCATCACCAGTTATCCCCGATGGATTTGACGCAGGCTCATCATAGCCGTTGACGAGGATTTAACCTCGTATACCATATGTTGTGTTCGAGGTTCCCTTCGATTCGATTCGGATCATGGGCTAAGACGGGAATTCGGTAGCGGACATGATGTTCGTGAAGCCGAGGCTGCCCCCGCAACTGTGAACGGCGAGTGCCTGCTCCCTCATGCCACTGGGGTTTCCCCGGGAAGGCGGAGAAGGTGTGACGACCCGTGAGCCAGGAGACCTGCCTTGATCGAAACGTCCGCCGGCGGGGTGTCCGGCAGGGTGCGGTTGATTGCGTCCTGGTGAAGCCGGGCGTGCGCCGTTCTCGCTCCCCGTCATATCGTCAGCTTCGGGGTGAAGGCCATGAACATGTCATTCAAGATCGTCTCCGGTCCGTAGTCGTTTCGACTGCGGTAATTTTCCTGTCCCGTTCAATTTCAATCTCTGCTCCGGACCGAGCTCGATCCGGAACGACTTTCTGCGCCCATTCGTCACGAGGAACCCATGTCCATTACCGTCTACTCCAAGCCTGCCTGCGTCCAGTGCAACGCCACCACCCGTGCCCTCGACCGGCAGGGGATCGACTACACCGTCATCGATGTCTCCGAGGATGCGCAGGCCTTCGCGCTGGTGCGGGATCTCGGCTACCGTCAGGTGCCTGTCGTGGTGGCCGGCGAGCGGCATTGGGCGGGCTTCCGTCCGGACATGATCAGCGCGCTTGCCTGAAGGTCCGGCGCCGTGGGCGGCCTCGTCTATTTCTCCAGCACATCGGAAAATACCCGCCGCTTCGTCGAGAAGCTCGGGATCGAGGCCCTGCGCCTGCCGATCGCGCCGGGCGACGCGCCGCCGCCGGTCGCTGAGCCCTATGTCCTGGTCACGCCCACCTATGGCGGCGGCGAGGACAAGGGCGCGGTGCCGAAGCCGGTCATCCGCTTTCTCAACGATCCGGGCAATCGAAGCCTGATCCGCGGCGTGATCGCCGCAGGCAACACCAATTTTGGCGCGGCTTTCGGGCGCGCCGGCAAGATCATCGCCGACAAATGCGGCGTGCCGCTTCTCTACCGGTTCGAGCTTCTCGGCACGGATGAGGACGTCGCCCGTGTCACAGCAGGACTGGAACGATTTTGGAAACGCTAGAACTCGAAAGACCGGCCAAGGCCGCAGCACCTCAGCTGGATTACCACGCGCTCAACGCCATGCTGAACCTCTATGACGAGGACGGCCACATCCAGTTCGACAAGGACCGGCAGGCGGCCAAGCAATATTTCCTCCAGCACGTCAACCAGAACACGGTCTTCTTCCATAACCTGCGGGAAAAGCTCGATTATCTGGTGACGGAAGGCTATTACGAGCGCGAGGTTCTGGACCAGTATGCGTTCAATTTCGTGCGCGATCTCTTCGACGCGGCCTATGCAAGGAAGTTCCGATTCCCGACCTTTCTCGGCGCGTTCAAGTATTACACGTCCTATACGCTGAAGACCTTCGACGGAAAGCGCTATCTGGAGCGCTACGAGGATCGCGTCTGCATGGTGGCGCTGACGCTGGCGCGCGGCAACGAGGCGCTCGCCCGCGATCTCGTCGACGAGATCATTTCCGGCCGTTTCCAGCCGGCAACGCCGACCTTCCTCAATGCCGGCAAGAAACAGCGCGGCGAACTCGTGTCCTGCTTCCTGCTGCGCATCGAGGACAATATGGAAAGCATCGGCCGCTCGATCAATTCGGCGCTGCAGCTTTCCAAGCGCGGCGGCGGCGTCGCGCTTTCGCTGACCAATCTGCGCGAGATGGGCGCGCCGATCAAGCAGATCGAGAACCAGTCCTCCGGCGTCATTCCGGTGATGAAGCTTCTGGAAGACGCCTTTTCCTATGCCAACCAGCTCGGCGCGCGGCAGGGCGCGGGCGCGGTCTATCTCCATGCCCACCACCCGGACATCATGCGTTTCCTCGACACCAAGCGCGAGAATGCGGATGAGAAGGTCCGCATCAAGACGCTGTCGCTCGGCGTCGTCATTCCCGACATCACCTTCGAACTCGCGAAGAACAACGAGGACATGTATCTCTTCTCGCCGCATGACGTGGAGCGCGTCTATGGCGTGGCCTTCAGCGAGATTTCGGTGACGGAGAAATATCGCGAGATGGTCGCTGATGCCCGCATTGCCAAGAAGAAGATCAAGGCGCGCGATTTCTTCCAGGTGATTGCCGAAATCCAGTTCGAGAGCGGCTATCCCTACATCATGTTCGAGGACACGGTGAACCGCGCAAACCCGATTGCCGGCCGCATCTCGATGAGCAATCTCTGCTCCGAAATCCTGCAGGTGAGCGAGCCGAGCCAGTTCAACGAGGATCTGTCCTATGCTGAGATGGGCAAGGATATTTCCTGCAATCTCGGCTCCCTGAACATCGCCGCCGCGATGGATTCAGCCGATTTCGGCAAGACCATCGAGATTTCGATCCGGGCGCTGACCGCCGTCTCCGAAATGAGCAACATCGCCTCCGTGCCCTCCGTCGCCAGGGGCAATGACGACAGCCACGCCATCGGTCTCGGCCAGATGAACCTGCATGGCTATCTCGCCCGTGAGCGTATCTTCTACGGTTCGGAAGAAGGCATCGATTTCACCAATATCTATTTCTACACCGTGACCTATCACGCGCTGAAGGCGTCGAACCGGCTGGCGGTGGAGAAGGGCGGGAGCTTCAAGGGCTTCGAACACTCGAAATATGCGACCGGAGCGTATTTCGACAAATATACCGAACGCGCCTGGGCGCCGGCGACCGAAAAGGTCGCGGACCTGTTCGACAAGGCGGGCATTCATATTCCGACGCAAGCGGACTGGCTGGAGCTGAAGGCCGCCGTCATGGCCGGCGGGCTCTATAACCAGAACCTCCAGGCCGTGCCGCCGACGGGGTCGATCTCCTATATCAACCACTCGACCTCCTCGATCCATCCGATCGTTTCCAAGATCGAGATCCGCAAGGAAGGCAAGATCGGCCGCGTCTATTACCCGGCGGCCTATCTGACCAACGACAATCTCGACTACTATCAGGATGCCTATGAGATCGGGCCGGAAAAGATCATCGACACCTATGCGGCGGCCACCCAGCATGTCGATCAGGGCCTGTCGCTGACGCTGTTCTTCCGGGATACGGCCACGACCCGCGACATCAACCGGGCGCAGATCCATGCCTGGAAGAAGGGCATCAAGACCATCTATTACATCCGCCTTCGCCAGATGGCGCTGACCGGCACGGAAGTGCAGGGCTGCGTTTCCTGCGCATTGTGACCGCAAGGACCGATCCCATGAACATTCAGACGAAACCCCGGCCCGCCCGGCCGCTCGGCGGCATCCGCGCCATCAACTGGAACCGGATCGAGGACGACAAGGACCTTGAGGTCTGGAACCGCCTGACCTCGAATTTCTGGCTGCCGGAAAAGGTGCCGCTGTCGAACGACATTCCCTCCTGGGCGACCTTGCGGCCCGAGGAACAGACGCTCACCATCCGCGTCTTCACCGGACTGACGCTGCTCGACACGATCCAGAACGGGGTCGGCGCCATCAGGCTCATGGCCGATGTGCAGACCGCGCATGAAGAGGCCGTGCTCTCCAACATTTCCTTCATGGAGGCGGTGCATGCGCGCTCCTATTCCTCGATCTTCTCCACGCTCTGCCTGACGCCGGACGTGGACGACGCCTATCGCTGGTCGGAGGAAAACGAGTTCCTGCAGCGCAAATCCGCGCTGATCATGGAACAGTATGACGGCGGCGATCCGCTCAAGAAGAAGATCGCCTCGGTCTTCCTCGAAAGCTTCCTCTTCTATTCCGGCTTCTATCTGCCGATGTACTGGTCGAGCCGGGCCAAGCTCACCAACACCGCCGACCTGATCCGGCTCATCATCCGCGACGAGGCGGTGCATGGCTATTATATAGGCTACAAGTTGCAACGCGCGCTCGACCGCGAGCCGGAGGCGCGCAAACAGGAGATCAAGGACTTCGCCTTCGACCTGATCCTCGAACTCTACGACAACGAGGCGCGCTACACGGAAGACCTCTATGACGGCGTCGGCCTCACCGAGGATGTGAAGAAATTCCTGCATTACAACGCCAACAAGGCGCTGATGAACCTCGGCTACGAGGCGCTCTTCCCGCCGGACGCCTGCAAGGTCAATCCGGCGATCCTCTCCGCGCTTTCGCCCAATGCCGACGAGAACCACGACTTCTTCTCGGGCTCCGGCTCCTCCTATGTTATCGGCAAGGCGGTGGCGACCGAGGACGAGGACTGGGATTTCTGAAGAGCATGGTCGGACGTGTTTGATTACATCGAGCGCTTTTACAATCCAAAATGTCGCCATTCGACACTGGGCTATGTCATCCCTATGCAGTTTGAAGACACGGTGGGATTAGCCCAACTCGGTGTGCGAAAACCGGCAGCAGGCCAGGCTCTGTAAAAGCCCGCATCTCGCCCGCAGCGATAGCGTTCCCGGCATTTACGCAGGGCAAAGACGGATCGCAACCATCGCGCCTCCTTCGGGTCGGTTGGAGAACGTGAGTTGCCCGTTGTGGGCCAGCGCGATCGCCTTGACCACGGAGAGCCCGAGCCCGGTGCCGCCGGTGGCACGCGATCTGGAAGAGTCGCCACGCCAGAAGGGGTTGACGGCCACTGCGTCCATGTCTTCCGGAAAGCCGGGGCCGCGATCAAGGATGCGGATCACCACGCTGCCATCGTCAAGACGTTCTGTTTCGCAGCGCAGCCGGCCGCCGCCTGCGGCATAGCGCCTGACATTTTCCAGAAGTGCCAACACGGCCTGCCGGACGCGTTGTGGGTCCGCGGCGATTTCCGCTGGAGCGAGTGCGGTTTCGACTGCAAGACCGCTTTCCTCCAGCATCGGCCGAGCGGCAGCAACCACGGCAGCGACGACTTCTGCCATGTCCAGCATTTGCCGTTGCATCACCAGCTGATGGCCGATCGCCAGCGACAGGGTCCGCAGGTCTTCAACAATGCGGCCCAGCCCCTCGACCTGCAGGAGAAGATCGGAAACGTGTCTCGGCTCCAGGGCGAACACGCCGTCGATCATGCCCTGCAAACCGCCCTGCAGGATTGTCAGTGGCGTGCGCAACTCGTGCGCGATCGCCATATTGTTGAAACGCAGCCGCTTTTCCATCGTGTCGAGGCTGACGGCGAGAGCATTGAAGGTTTGCACGAGGCTTGCCACTTCCCGTGTGCTGCCAGTCGGTGCCACTACACGGGCGGAGAAGTCACCGGACTGCAGCGTTTTCGCCGCTGCCGTCAGATCTTCGAGAGGGGAGGCGATGCGTCTGGCGAGATAGATGCCGATGATAGCGCAGGCGGTTGCCGAGATCAGGCCGCAGACGAGGGCAGAAAGCCGGATCCTCACATCTGCCTGCGCGTCCTGCTCATTCATGTAGTCAATGAGTGCTCTGACGGAGGCGCCGTCTGAAGACTGTCCTTCTTTCAGTAACCTGTAGGCCAAGGCTGCCTGCGGTGGCATGCTGGTGGTCATGCTTTCGTCGAGATAGGACGAGTACCAGGTGACGCCGACGTAAGCGAGGCCGACGCTTAGCAGAAGCATGGTGGCGATGACGATGGCAGTCACTGTGGCCAGCGACGGGCTCAGTCGATTTGGCCGGCTCATTGCGGATCACTGAGACGGTACCCGATGCCCCGTACGGCGGGGAAAAAACCGGTTTGCCCCAGTTCTTCCATCTTGCGCCGCAGATTGGATATATGGGTATCCACGGTGCGCACAAGTGCGTCGCTTTCCGGGAGGCAAGCATCTAGAATATCGGCACGTCCGAAGGCTTGTGTGGGGTGGCGGATCATGTGGGCGAGAATCCGGAACTCGCTCAGCGTTAAAGTCAGCGGGATGCGCTTGCCGCCCTTGTGGACCAGCACCGAATAGTTGCCGAAATCCACTTCGATGTCGCGGAAACGCCGCACTGCCTCTTTGTGTTCGCCGAGGGTGCGCCGCAGAACTGCCTTGACGCGTGCCACGACTTCCTGCGGGTTGAAAGGCTTGACGATATAGTCGTCTGCGCCGAGATGCAGGCCGCTCAACCGGTCGAGGTCGTCGGCAAGCGCCGTGACCATGATCACGGGCGTCGTGCTGCTCTGTCGAAGGCGGGCGAGCACGGCGAAGCCATCCACCTTTGGAATGCCTGCATCCAGGAGAACGATATCCGGCTTCAATTGCGCGTGATGTTGAAGCGCGATTTCTCCATCAGATGCCTGAACCGTGCGAAACCTGTCACGCCTCAGGTATCCGTCGAGAATCCGAGCGATCGCCGGTTCATCTTCAACGATCAGAACGAGATTGTTTTCCACTTTGTCTCCTGGTCGCCACTTGCGTTGAATGCGGTCGAAACCGCGCCTGGACTATGAGCGAAAACAAAGACTTGCGCAATTCCAAACGGCTTGAAAAAGGTGCCGTGAGGGAGAGGCGGACACGACCTTCACCAGTTCTTCGTCGTTTCTTGACAATCCGATTTCAAGTTTTCCGCATTCACAGGCCCTGAGGTCAATTCGACATCCGGGCTGCTCTATTTTTCTGACCGAAACGCATCGTGCCTGCGGAGGCTTTCGCTTGTCGTGCGCCACGGTGGGAGTGCTTTGGGGAGAACGGCATGCAGAAAATCGCTTTGGAGGCCCCGGTTCAGACCCCATCCGCGACGTGGCGTGGCGCTTCGCAGCCGTTGGTCGACAAGGTGGTGTTTTGGCTTGCGGCCACCACTGTCGGCACAAGCTTCGTTTTCATGGTCTTTCCGATGATCGATCAGACAGTAGCGCGCTGGTTTGCGAAAGGCGGAACCTTCTTCCTATCTGATCATCCCTTCCTCAAGGCGGTTAGGGACCTCAGCCGGCAGAGCTTGTACTGCATCATTATTGCGATGGTGGTTCTCATTTGTCTCCACTTTGTACTCCCCAGACGCCGCTGGTTCTGCCAACCGCACAAGCCGCTCTTTGTTCTCCTCAGCTTCATGGTTGGCCCGGTCGCGATCGTCGAGGCACTGAAAGCGCTAATTGGGCGAGCCCGCCCCCGGGATTTGCTCGAGTTCGGCGGCTATGCGGATTTCACCCCCGTTTGGCAATTCGCGGCGGCCTGCACGCGCAACTGCTCCTTCCCGTCCGGAGAGGCGGCTGGAGCAGCAGCGGCCCTGTCGCTCGTGGTTCTCGTCGCATCACCTTATCGTGCCGTCGTCGCTGCAATCACAGCGCCCTGCCTTGCCTTCATCGCTTTCAATCGGGTGCTGTTCGGCGCGCATTTCCTCTCCGACGTGATGCTTGGCTGGCTCATCACGCTTCTGGCAATGGCGCTGATTTGGGGATGTGTTGAGGGGCGTTCAGCTGCCATTGACGACTTCTTTGCCAGAGACAGACCGTCTCATCCGAGTGCTGGAGCAGGCCAACCTTGAAACCCAAACGACCCGAAACAATTCAATCAGGAAAGACGACGCCATGAGCACAATCATCATCGAAAAATTCGTCGACGGAATCTGCGTCGAAGAACTGCAGGTTCCTGCGGGGCCAGTGCAGTTTCTAGCCGGTCTCCTGCCTCGCAAAGCGCGCGAAGAATTGCTGCGTCATGGGCTTGATATTGAAGGTCTGCTGAAAGATCCGGCTGCATTCGACACGCCACAATGGCTGGACGTCGAGGAAAAGCAGGTCGCCAAGCGCGTTCGAATTTCGCGTCGCGATTAGGCAAGAAACGGCTTCTCACCGCTCGAATTCCGTTTCGGCACCAAGCCGGGCCAAGTGGCAAAATCGCGCCGACTTCGGAAATTCACCGTTGTGGGCGCGAAAGCCTCAACGGCCATGGCCGTAGTCATGTCGATCTCTGGCATGGATAACCCTGCTGTCCGGATGCAGTCAGACAGCCCAACAAGCGTCGATGCGGGCCCCGTCATAAAGTCAGACGTTGGAGACCCGAACGGGCTGTACTCGGAGCGCAGCACCAGGCAGGCTCGATACCCGCTGTGATGTGCCCCTTCTTGGTTACAGCGGCTTTAGCAACATCTAGGTTGTAACTGCGCGGAGACAGTTGTGACGCCAAGGCATCGCCGCCTTACATGCTGCGGCCCCCACTCATTTTCGATCGGCTTCAAAAGCGGACCGATCATCAAGTGCATGAAGGCGGCTTTAAAACCGCTGTTGGAATACCCCTTGCGAGGTGCGCGCATGCGAATGTCGGACGCAGGGCGATGCCATCGTGTGTGAGGTTGCTACCGCTGTCTCAGGTCAGTCCACTCCTGTACGGTTACCTGTGGTGTTTCGCCGAAGCGAGTTTCTTACAAGTCTCTGTGCAATCCGGCCCCTGAGCTCAAACCATGCCGAGATCAGCGAAGGAGGCATGCAGCGCCTGGTCTGCCGACGACAGCCGCTCGGCTGCGAAGTTGTGCTGATGCCAGTATGGGTAGATGTATGGCGGGCGGCTTGTCAGGTTGAGCCGAGATAGCTCTTCTTGAGAAAGCTTGAGACTGGCGGCTGCGATATTGTCGCGAAACTGTTTCTCGTCGAGGCCGCCAACCACAAGTGTTGAAATCGCAGGGCGGGACAGTGTCCAGGCGAGGTTCACCTGCGCGACCGACACGCCTCGTTCCGTCGCAATTTCTTCGAGCACATCAACAATGGTCCAAAGGCGCTCTTGATCGCGGATCGGCGGTTCACTCCAACCTTGCGCCTGTCGCGACTGCTCCGGAGCCTTGTTGCGCCCGAATGCGCCGGAGAGAAGCCCTGCGGCCAAGGGGCTCCAGACCATTACGCCCAGGCCCTGGTCGACCGAAAGCGGGAGCAGTTCGTATTCCGCCTCTCGTGCCTCAAGTGTGTAATGGATCTGCTGTGTGACAAACCGCAGCAATCCCTTGGCGTCCGAGGTGTGGAGAGCCTTCATGACGTGCCAGCCGGAATAGTTCGAGCAGCCGATGTAGCGGATTTTGCCTTGTTGGCGCAGCGTATCCAGTGCCTCCAGGGTTTCATCGAGAGGTGTCAGGCCATCCCATTCATGCATGAAGTAGATGTCGATATAGTCACGCTTCAACCGTTTAAGTGATCGCTCGCATTCGCGAATGATGTGAAAGCGAGAGGCGCCTTCGTCGTTGGGACCGTCGCCGATCTTCATGCGCGCCTTGGATGAAATCAGCACATCATTGCGCTTCGTTCCCAGCGCTTCGCCGAGTATTTCCTCCGATCGTCCGAGCGAATACATATTTGCCGTATCGAAGAGATTGACGCCGAGTTCGATGCAACTGTCGATCAGGCGCTGCGCTTCCACGACTCCCTGGTTGGCAACCTTGGCAAATCCCCCGACCCCTCCGAACGAAAACGTGCCCATGGATATCGCCGATACCTTGAGACCCGAACGTCCCAGAAATCTGTATTCCATTCTCTCCTCCTCGAAATCAGTCAACCGACATGCGCGATAGGCGCAGCACTTGAGCGATATAGTCCATGCCGAGTTCGGGACTCGTCAGGTAGGGCCGATGCAGTGGCCCTTCGTGAAGCGCGCGCGCCATGGATGCCTGGGCAAGAACCACAAGTTCGACTTCGCCGGACAGCGCCTCGTAATCCTTGCGGACGCGCTCGTCATGGCCTTCACGATTGCCTTCGCGCAGGCAGGAAAATGCGCCGGCCGAGAGCCGCGATATGAATTTGCAATGGCGGCGCATTCGTTCCGCCGTGCTTTGGAGCAGCCGGGTGGTTGGGTCGAGCGTGGTGGGTAAAGTTGCAAGGATGCCGATCGTTGAAGCCTGCACAACCGCCCTTTCCGCCATTCCCCTGTCAATCCGATAAAGCGGCGTCACGGTTCTTGCGGCCAGTTGATCTACGGCCTCGCCAAGTGTCGAGCACGTGACAATGATCGCACTGCTCCCAACGTTTGTCGCCGCCTGAACATGGCGTTCAAGGTCGCTGAAAACCTTCTGGTCCACCCGACCGTTCGCGATGGTTTGCGCCAGCAGATTTTCATCTATGGTGGATGCGATTTCCCAGCCGGCAAGTCTTTCCGAGGCCAGCGATGCGAACATGGGCTCCAATGCCGAGACGGTGTGGATGAAGGTCAGCTTGCGGACCGGGGTCATCGGCCTGGAAGCTGTCATTCTGCGGGCAGTTCGATCTTCGGCGCACGATTTCTGCTGCGCTGCACGAGTTTTTCGTGGCTTCCGCGTAGAACCAGATCTGCTCCGACCAGGATCTTTACGGCTGGTTGGGACTCGGTCGAATGGATGAGGTCATCGAGAATGGTGACGGCAAGATAGCCAATCTTTCGTTTTGACACCTCGATCGTCGTCAGGCCGGGATCCATCGTGGCACTCTGAGGCAGGTTGTCAAAGCCGATAATTGAGACATCTTCGGGGATTTTCGGCCCGTGCTCTCGCAATGCACGGATGAAACCGTAGGCAATGATGTCATTGGTACAGAAATAACATTCAGCCAGATCAAGTCCATCTGCCAGCAATTGCCGGGTGTCGCTGTAAGCGCCGTCATATGTCGATTCCACCGAGAGGATATCGGCCTCATCCACCGTCAGGCCTAGCCGTCCCATGTTCTTGAAAAAGGCATCCCGCCGAAGTTTGAAATTCGTGGTTTCCACATGCGAGGCAACAAAGCCGATCCGCCTGAAGCCTTGTTGATGAAAGCGGGACAGTACCTTGAAGACAGCATCCTCGTTGTTCATATTGACAAAATTGGCGTCGACGACATCGAAGAACGTATCGATGAACACTGTCGGGTATCCAAGTCCCTGGATCAACCTGATGTCAGCTTCAGTCAATTCCGTACCAAGTGCAACGACACCCGAGATGGGAGCGCCAGCAAGCGATTCCGCAACGGAACTGATCGGCTGGCCTTCAAAGCTGACCACCTCGAGGGTGTAGTTCCGTCTGGTCGCCTCGGCTGACATTCCATCGATGTAGTCCGAAATGAACACGCTATGGTCGCGGTTCACCGTATGGCCATGCTTTGCGATTTTCAGGAAGCGCAGCGTCTCGCCAGGTTCGGCGGAGGACTTGTTTGTCCGCGGAACGTAATTGAGGCTTGCCACCGCTTCCAGCACCTTGGCCCGCGTCACGCCCGAAATGTCACCCTTCCCATTCAGCACCAGAGACACGGTTGCAGCAGATACGCCGGCGGCCTCCGCAATGTCTCTGATCGTGAGATTTTTGCCGTTCTTCATCACTGTTCCGAATGCTGCATCTGCGAGATAATTTACTAAACAATGTGGCGGTCAATCAGCATGTTTAAGGCAAATAGGATGCGTTCGCAACGAGAATTGCGTTCAAAATAGGCCTTGCCAGCGGGTTTCTGCTTTGTTACCGTTTAGTGAAGTCGTAAACTGTTCACTAAACATGGGAGGAGACCATGCGGGGAACCGGCGGCCAATTCGTGATGCTTGTCGTCATGAACGCCCTGCTGCTTGTTGCTGGAGAGCTGATCTCCGGCGGCTCCTTCCTGTCGCTGTTCAATCTGCAATCGATGGCGGGTCAGGTGCCTGAAATCGGCCTATTGGCCATCGGGGTGATG
The DNA here is from genome assembly GCF_003610655.1 of Rhizobium sp. AG855. NCBI lineage: Bacteria > Pseudomonadati > Pseudomonadota > Alphaproteobacteria > Hyphomicrobiales > Rhizobiaceae > Rhizobium > Rhizobium sp. AG855. The sequence continues at coordinate 241,235 of NZ_RAQG01000005.1, forward strand.
CTTGCGATGTGTGCCGGCAATGGCGGCATTGATCTGTCGGGGATTGCGCTTGCCAATCTGTCGGGCGTGGTCTCTGCGGTGCTGATGGTGTCTTTGTTGGGGCCGGCCTCCGATCCAGCCACGTTCAGCGTCGGTTTCATGGTTGGCTGCCTGCTGGTCGGGCTGGTTGGTGGTCTCTTCAACGGGATCTTGATTGCCCGCTATTCCATCACGCCGATCCTTTGCACGCTTGGCACGCAGATGGCGTTCATGGGCCTTGCGATCGTTGTCTCTCAAGGCCGCGCCGTCACCGTCGGCAGTCCGGCGATACTCTGGAGCCTCGGCAACGATATGCTGTTTGGCATACCGATCAGTTTCGTCATCTTCGTGGTCGTTGCTACGCTTATTGGCGCCGTGTTGAAGTTCACGCCTTTCGGCCTATGGCTGATGTTGATGGGGACGAACCCTAAGGCTGCGACTTTCGCCGGATTTCCGAAGAATGGTGTCGTCCTAACGACCTATGCCTTGTCCGGAACGCTGTCGGGTCTGGCTGGTATCATAATCGCGGCCCGCAACGTCAATGTGAAGTTCGACTATGGCAGCTCCTATCTGCTGATCGCCATCTTGATCGCGGTCATGGCAGGTGTTCGCCCTGAAGGTGGCTACGGCCGCGTCGTCTGCGTAGTTCTAAGTGCGGTCGCTCTTCAGCTGATGTCGAGCCTGCTCAACTTCGGCGGTCTTTCCAATTTTGTCCGGGATTTCGCCTGGGGAGCACTGTTGCTCACCTTTCTGGCGGTTGGACGCTACGACGTGATCGGTTTTTTTGCTCCGATGCGTCGCCCTGAAGATCCTTCGGCGTCTGTCCCTCAATCGCCGAAGTAACAAATCGAGGGAAAACTTGTGGAGGAAAGCATGAACTCGTTTGCCAGGAAAATGATGCTCGGCACCGCACTTGCAGCCGTCGCGCTTGGAGGCTCGGTCGGAGTGCTGGTCGCGCAGGACAAGCCTGTGATCGCGACAGTGGTCAAGATCAGCGGTATCCCGTGGTTCGACCGCATGAACACCGGTGTGGTTGCCTTCCAGGAGGCCAATCCGGATGTAGTCGCAAGCCAGAGCGGTCCGGCGACTGCCGACTCTGCCCAGCAGCTGCAGATCGTCAACGATCTGGTGGCCAAGGGCGTGAATGCGCTCGCGGTCGTTCCGATGGATCCGGCCGTGCTCGAAGGCACGCTGCAGCGGGCCATGGAACGTGGCATCATCGTTGTCACCCACGAGGCCGACAACCAGATCAATACAAACGCCAATGTCGAAGCATTCGATAACGCTGATTATGGTGCCGCGTTGAACGAGCGCCTTGCGGAGTGCATGGGCAAGGAAGGTAAGTGGACGACATTTGTTGGGTCGCTCGGCAGCCGTACGCACATGCAGTGGGTCGGGGCCGGCGAAGAAAATGCCAAGAAGTATCCCGGCATGGAGCTTGTCGATGCGAACAACGAGTCCTTCGACGATGCAAATGGGACCTATGAAAAGGCCAAGGAAATCCTGCGCAAGCATCCTGACATCAAGGGTTTCCAGACTTCCGCCGGCAATGACGTCCTCGGCGTTGGCCGGGCCATCGATGAAGCAGGTCTGAGCGGCAAAGTCTGCCTGGTTGGCACGGGTCTTCCGAACCCTTCGGCCGATCTTCTTGAATCCGGAGCAATCACCGCAATCGGCTTCTGGGATCCCCAGAAAGCTGGAATGGCAATGAACACGATTGCCAAGCTCCTGCTCGAAAAGAAGGAGCTCACCGATGGCATGGATCTCGGTGTGCCCGGCTATGAAAAGGTGACCGTGAAGCAGGGCGCCGGCAAGGGCTTGCTGGTGGTCGGTAACGGCATGGTTCTCGCCGACAAGGCTACCTACAAGGACTTCCTGTTCTGATCCTCCCGATCAGCCCCGTGACCGGAGGGAAGATCTTCCGGTCACGCCACCGCAGCATGAACACGTCTGCGGAAAAAATGAGGATCGTGTGCCCGTGATAGCAATGCAGACCAATATTGAGCAGCCGGCAGAGCTGCTGCGATTGAACAATATCCAGAAGTGGTTTGGCGGTGTGCACGCGCTTCGGGGCATCAACCTGACGCTTGCTCGCGGTCAGGTCTATCACCTTCTGGGTGAAAACGGTTGCGGCAAAAGCACTGTTATCAAGATCATGTCAGGTGCCCATCCACCGTCTGCGGGTGAGATCATTTTGGAAGGCAAGAGCTTTCCAGCGCTTACCCCCATTCAGTCGCTTTCGGCTGGTATCGAGACAGTCTACCAGGATCTTTCGCTCCTGCCCAATATGACGGTCGCCGAAAATGTCGCGCTGACGGAGCAGCTCGTGTCTGCGGGCGGGCGGCTTGCGCGTATCTTCAGGCGTAGCCAGATGCATGAAACGGCGGCACGTGCGCTTGCTGCCGTCGGCCTGCCCACCGACCGAGGCTTCCTGCAGGAGATCGTTTCTGACCTGCCGCTTGCAACCCGCCAACTGGTGGCGATCGCTCGAGCCATCGCAACGCGGGCAAAGCTCGTGATCATGGACGAGCCTACGACGTCCCTGACGAGACGTGAAGTCGACAATCTGATTGTAGTGGTCGAGCGCCTGCGTGCCGAAGGTGTGACCGTGCTTTTCGTCACCCATAAGCTCGAAGAGTGCTACCGGATCGGTGGAAACGCCATCGTTTTCCGTGATGGGCAGTGTGTGGCCCAAGGCCCGATCGCCGACTTTACCAAGGGCGATCTGGCAGAATTGATGACCGGAAGGCAGATTACTGCAACTCGGTATCGCGAGGCACGTCCGGGCGGTCAAGTCTTCTTCGAAATCGACCATTTGCAGACCGACAATGTCGAAGATGTTTCACTCGCCGTGCGAAGCGGCGAAATTCTCGGTATCACCGGTCTTGCGGATTCCGGTCGCAACGAGCTTGCCATGGCACTTGCAGGTGTCATGCCGACCGGGCGGGGCAAGATGCTGATCGACGGGAAAGAGATCAGGCTGAACTCACCCTCTGACGCCATCCAGTACGGTATCGGATATGTCCCGGAGGATCGCCTCGCCGAGGGACTGTTTCTAGACAAGTCCATTCTCGACAACGAGATCGCCCTGACCGTCCGGGATCTGACCAATGCCATCGGTGTCATTGACCGCGATCGGGCAAGGGCCCTCGCCGACGACCTGTCTGCTCAAATGCGCCTCAATACAAAGAATATTGACCTTCCTGTCGGCTCGCTCTCTGGCGGCAACCAGCAACGCGTTCTGATTGGACGCTGGCTCAGCATCCGCCCCAGGCTTTTGATCCTGCACGGCCCGACGGTTGGAGTCGATGTCGGTTCGAAGGATACCATTTATCGGGTCATCCAATCTCTTTCCGCCTCGGGCATGGGGTTGATTATCGTCAGTGATGATCTGCCGGAACTCCTGCAGAACGCCGACAGGATCATCGTCATGAACGGTGGCCAGATCGTCTCGGAATTCGATGCGGAGAAAGCGTCTGAGGACGACCTCTACCGGGCAATGTTGGGCAGTGCAAAGGGGGCCGAATAATGAATGCAATTAAAGCCGAGGCGGCCCCTTCTTCGACGCCCGAAAGAACTTATGGATTGGGTTCTCTGATACGCCGGCGCCCCGAGACGATTACCTTCGCTCTGCTCGTGACCATTTGTGTTGCGGTCTCGATCGCCAATCCGGCATTTCTGCAGCCTTCGACACTGATCGATATCGGTCGCTCAAGCGTCGTGATGGGACTTTTTGCACTCGGCGTCTTCGTCATTCTGGCGGCGGGAGGCATCGATGTCTCGTTCACTGCCATTGCCGCCTTCACGATGTATTCGGTGACCCTTTTGGTGCAAACCCATCTGCCCGGGTTGCCGATCTTGGTGATCATCCTGATCGCGATGGCAGGCGGTGTTTTTCTCGGCATCATCAACGGGCTCCTTGTTCACCATCTGCGGGTGCCCTCGCTGATCGTGACGATCGGCACTCAGTATCTGTTTCGGGGTTTTTTGCTCTCCTTCATCGGCACCGTGTGGATCATGTCGTTGCCACCACAAATGGGGGCGTTCGGGCGGATGCCGCTGCTGCAGTTCGAATCCGCCAATGGCGCTTTGATTACCTTGCCTTTCTACTTCGTCGTGCTTCCCGCAGCCGCCATTCTCACCTGGTGGATCCTGAACCGGACCCTGATGGGGCGGGCTATCTTTGCCGTGGGTGGCAATGCCAGCATCGCCGAGCGTCTGGGCTACAGCCTGCGCACGGTACACCTGTTCCTTTTCGGTTATGCGGGAGCATTGGCAGGTCTTGCAGGTGTCATTCATGTCTGCGCCAACCGTCAGGCGAATCCATTTGATCTTGTTGGAACGGAAATCAACGTGATTGCGGCCGTCGTTCTCGGTGGAGCCCGGATCACAGGTGGAACCGGCACGGTTCTCGGCACGGTTCTCGGCGTCTTGCTGATCGTCGTCATCAACAGCGTTCTGGTGCTGGTCGGGATCCCGAGCACCTGGCAGCGACTGGTCGTCGGCAGTTTCATCCTGCTCGCAGCTGCCTTCTTCGTCACGCGACAGCGCAAAAAGTAACAGTGGAGGATAAAGTGAAGAAATTTCTCAACGATCCGGTCGACTTCGTCGACGAAATGCTCGAGGGCATTTACGCGGCACATCCTATGGTCACTTACGCGAATGGCGACCTGCGCTGCCTCGTCACGGCAAAACCGAAGGCGGGCAAGGTCGGACTGACCACCGGTGGAGGCTCGGGCCATCTGCCGACGTTCCTCGGTTTTGTAGGCGACGGCATGCTCGACGGAGCAGCCGTTGGTGGTGTCTTCCAGTCCCCCAGCGCAGAGCAGATGTACCAGGTGACGAAGGCCGTCGATCAGGGCGCAGGGGTCCTCTACATCTACGGCAACTATTCCGGCGACATCATCAACTTCGACATGGCCGCCGAACTTGCAGATCTTGATGGCATCGCCGTTAAGCAGGTCGTTGGAAATGACGACGTCGCCTCCTCAGTCGTCGGAGAGGAACACAAGCGCCGTGGCGTTGCAGGTATCTTCTTCATCTACAAGGCGGCAGGTGCAGCGGCGGCGGAAGGTCTGTCGCTCGACGAGGTATCGAGGATTGCCGACAAGGCACGACTGAAAAGCCGGACCATGGGGGTCGCACTTTCAAGTTGCGTCGTGCCGGAAATCGGTCACGCCACCTTTTCCATCGGCGAGGACGAAATGGAAATCGGCATGGGTATCCATGGCGAACCCGGTATCAGCCGCAAGAAACTCGCTCCGGCAGACGCGGTCGTCGATGAGATGATGGACCGTATCTTCAATGAAACCGACTATAAATCGGGTGACGACGTCGCCGTCCTCGTGAACGGGCTCGGTGGTACACCGCTTGAGGAACTCTATATCCTGTTTCGTCGGGTCCGCCAGCTCCTCGACTCGCGCGGCATCACGGCCAAGCATGTCTGGATCGGCGAGTTCGCCACCTCGATGGAAATGGCGGGCGCCTCTGTCTCGATCCTGCATCTGGATGCAGAACTCGACCGCCTGATGGCCGCTCCAGCCAACACGCCATTCTTCAAGCATGTTACGGGATAATGCCATGAGCCTTGCAAAACTGGATGCGGGCCACCTGATCGCCCTGTTTCAAAGCTGGCAGCAACTCTTTGCCGAGCAACGCGAATTTCTGATCGCTCTTGACGGTAAGGTCGGTGATAGCGATCTCGGAATCACGATGGCCAAATCTTTTGCCGCAGCTGCCGAAGCGGTTGCCGCTGAAGGCCGGGATGTCGGGCTGTCTAAACTTTTGCGTACCGCCGGTGCCACGATGGCGCGGACTGCGCCTTCGACGATGGGAACGCTCACGGCGACAGGTTTCCTGAGGGCGAGTAAGGCAGTCGAAGGACTGGATGCTCTGGATACAGCTGCTCTTGCTCTGTTCTGGCGGGCCTATACCGATGGGATTGCCGAACGAGGCAAGGCCAAGGTCGGAGACAAGACGCTGCTTGATGTGCTTGATCCGCTCACCAGGGCGCTCGAAGCTGCGGCGGAAACGGGTGACAGTGTTCCTGTCGCGCTTTCTTCGGCTGCCAAGGCTGCAGAAGAAGCACTGGAGGCGACAAAGTCGATGGTGGCCCAGCACGGCAAGGCTGCAGCGTTCCAGGAAAAGACTGTGGGATTGCAGGATGCCGGCGCAACCGTTGGATTTTTCCTCGTCAGGCGCATGGCCGAATTCGTCGAGAGCCACTGAGGCTACGCCGCCGCCCGCAGGCTTGAACTCATCGGCGTCGATGCCGAGCACCGGTATTTGTCCCTCCCGGCTAGACCATTCGAGAGTCCATGCAGGTAGCCGGCGCGTGGCGTGGTCACGGCGCCGGCCTCAGTTTTGAGACGATATGTTAACTGCTGGTGCTGGGGGCAGGCCGCTCGCGGTTTGACCATAGGAAAAGGCTGAGCACCATAATCATCTGGATGGGCCATCGCGCCATTCGACAGGGCTGAACGCATTGGCATATTGATGCAGGGCGACGCGCCTGCCGATAGGCAGAGATCTGACGAAGGGCGGGGATTTGTCAGTCGACGTGTTTCAATTGAAGCACGAAGCATGGACAGCCTGCTGCCCGACGATATGCGCCGTCAGCGCAACCTGATCGGCGGGACTGGTGGATTGAGGCCATCAACCCGACGGGCTGACGACCACGAAACACGTCTGTCGGAACCTGAAGCGTGGCCTGATATGCAAAATTATCGGCCACTTCCGACATTCCTTGCTTTCTCCATCCATGACAGCTTCCAGGCATCGGAAATCAGCAGAGTAACTTCCATGCTTCAGGACAACTGCGACCTCCCAACGGACGGGCCCAAGATCTCGACGCGGATCGACTTCATCTATCTTTCCGAACCGGACATGATCCGAGCCGGAGTTGCCGATATGGCGGCATGCGTCGATACCATGGAAGAGATGTTCGGCCTGCTTCATCACGGCGACTATCGCATGGCGGGCGCCAACAACAATTCGCATGGCTCGGTGATCATTTTCCCTGAAAATTCACCCTTTCCAGACATGCCCAAAGCCACGCCGGACCGTCGGTTCATGGCAATGCCGGCCTATCTGGGCGGCAGCTTCCGGACAGCCGGCATGAAGTGGTACGGCTCGAATATCGCGAACCGCGACAAGGGGCTGCCGCGCTCCATCCTGATGTTCGTGCTCAATGACGCCGATACTGGCGCGCCACTGGCCTTCATGTCGGCCAATCTGCTTTCGGCCTATCGGACCGGCGCGGTCCCAGGCGTTGGCGCTCGACACCTGGCTCGCAAGGATTCCCGTGTCGTCGGCATTCTCGGCCCAGGCGTCATGGCGAAAACCTCCCTTTCCGCCTTCATGGCAGTTTGCCCGCAGATCGACACAGTGAAGGTTAAGGGTCGCGGCCAGAAGAACCTCAATGCATTCCTTAAATGGCTTGGCGATACATTCCCCCAGATCACCAATGTTTCGGTCGTCGACAGTGTCGAAGAGGTGGTGCGCAATTCCGACATCGTAACCTTTTGCAGTTCCGGCGCCACCGGCGACCCGTCGACCTATCCCTTGATTGTCAGGGAATGGATCAATCCGGGTACCTTCCTTGCCATGCCGGCACTCTGCAATGTCGATGAGGGCATGCACGCGCCTGAGATCCGCAAGGTTCTCGACAATACGGGACTCTACGAGGCCTGGTATGAGGAAAATCCCAAGCCGGTGCATAACTCGATCCCTGCGGTCGGTATCAAGTTCATGGATCTCATCTCCGAAGGAAAGATGTCTCCGGATCAGCTCGAAGACCTGGGCAAGATCGTTGCCGGCGAGGCCCCCGGCCGCAATAACCATGAAGAGATCATCATCATGTCGGTGGGAGGCATGCCGGTGGAGGATGTCGCCTGGGGCACGGTCGTCTATCGTAATGCTCTGGAGAAGGGGATCGGCGTCAAGCTGAACCTCTGGGATACACCGACGCTACGCTGATGGACCCCCTGCGCAAAGCGCGCTCTTCCTCCATCCCATCAAACTGTTGCAGAAAGCACACCGGAAACCATGACCGATGTCATCAAAGTCAAAACCGGCTCAAGTTTTGAGGAACGCGGCAGCTATTCTCGCCTCGTTGCGGTCGACAATCTCATCTTCGTGTCCAACACCGCAGGCCGTAATCCCCGCACGAAGTTGATACCCGATGATCTTGCAGAACAGACGCTTCAGGCTCTTTCCAACATTGAAGGCGCCTTAGCAGCGGTTGGGGCAAGCCTTGAGGACGTGGTGGCCGCGCGGGTTTTCGTCCAGTTTCCGGAACATATCGAGACGATCATGGCGGCTTATGCCGAGAGGATGCATGGCATCAACCCGACACTGACGATGACCTGCCCACCCCTTGGGTCCACCGAATACAAGGTGGAGATCGAAGTCACCGCCTATCGCGGTGCGTCGAAGGCCAAGGTTACGGAAATGGTGATCTCCCTGGCCGGTTGAGACCGCGCGAGCACGGCCTTGGTCGCCAGACTGAGGTCTTACGCCAAATCCCATCGTGATTGAGGAAGACTGCCTTGGCCCCCGTCATCGTTCCCGTTCAAACCTCTCCGGATCTTCCCGAACAGACGACGGTTGTCGTGATCGGTGGCGGCATAGTTGGCCTCACAGCAGCCCTTACACTCGCCGAACGAGGGGTTCCCGTTGTCGTGCTTGAGAAGGGCCGCATCGCCGCAGAACAGTCGTCGCGCAATCTTGGCTGGATCAGAAAGACGTCGCGCGACAAGGTCGATGTTCCACTGGCGCTGGCATCCGACGCGCTTTGGGCGGAGATGCCAAAGCGAACAGGCACCGATGTCGGTTATCGCCAGGCTGGCATCATGTATGTTGCGCGCACAGATGACGAAATGGCCGGGCATGAGCGATGGATCAAGTCAGTGGAGGGGCTGTCGCTGGATTCTCAGCTTTTGAGCCCCGCCGAGATCGCCCGGCTGGCTCCCGGTGGCAGAGGGACATGGGTGGGTGGCATCTATACCGCATCCGACGGCAGGGCCGAACCGACACTCGCCTCCAGCGCCATCGCGTCCGCCGCCATTGCAAGAGGCGCCGTCATTGTCGAGCAATGCGCCGTTCGGACGCTCTCGATGGCAGCCGGCCGGGTTGCTGGCGTCGTCACGGAACGCGGCGAAATTCGCTGCGAACAGGTATTGTTGGCTGGCGGTCTGTGGTCGCGCCGCTTTCTCGGCAATCTGGGTGTTGCGCTGCCGACGCTGCCTCTGGTCGCCTCCGTTTTCCGAACCGCGCCTATGGACGGCCCAACAGATATCGCGGTGGGCGGTCCCGATTTCTCCTTCCGCAAGCGGCTCGACGGCGGCTACACGATCACCCAGAGAGGGGCACTGTTTGCGCCGCTGACGCTGGACCATCTACTGATAGGCCATAAATATCTGCCGACCCTGATCGCACAGTGGAAAAATGTACGAATTTCCGTCGGCAGGGATCTTGTCCGGGACCTGTCGCTGGGCCGCCGCTGGACCGCATCCGACCGTTCTCCTTTCGAGAACGCGCGCATCATGGATCCTCCCGTCAATCCGGCGCTCAATGCCGAAGCACAGCACAATCTCGAAGCCGCCTGGCCTGTCTTCAAGGGGGCCGTCGTCCGGCAGAGCTGGGCCGGCATGATCGACGTGACTCCCGATTCCATGCCGGTGATTTCGCCGGTGATGAAGATCCCTGGGTTGACCCTCGCTTCAGGATTTTCTGGGCACGGATTCGGCACGTCGCCGGCGGCCGGCCAGCTCGCGGCAGATCTTGTGACCGCCAGCACGCCGATCCTCGATCCGTCTCCCTATAGTCTTGATCGTTTCACCGGCTGACACGAGGCGAGGTGCTTAAGGACCAGTCTCCGCCGGATCAGGCAACGCGGTCCTCCCCCGCCGCTTCGTTCGACGCAATCCGGGTGTGAAGCTTTTGGAGGCCGCAGACACATGCCCGCAACTCATCCGGCTGCAGCTGAGAGACAAATTGCGAATAGATGCCGTTGATCGCGGGGGCGATCTCCTGAAGCTTCTTCCTGCCGCGGCTCGTCAGGGCGACAGTGCGAACCCGCTGGTCCTTGTCAGAGATTTTTCGAACGACGTGACCGGCATTGACCAGTGTTTCGATCACTCGGCTTGCGCCGGACTGCTCTATCAAGGACAGGGCTGCCACTTCATTGACCGTCATTTGCCCGTGAGCATGCAGCGATGACATGATCCTCAGCATGGGTTCCGTCCAGCCATGCGCCTGCAAGACCTGACCTTGAATGGTTGACCATTCCCGCGCCAGCCGGTTCAGCTGATACGGGAGATAATTCTCCATCTGATCCTTGTCATTGAAAGGGAAAATCGGAGCCGGTCTCTCCGGCTGATCAGTCTTTGATGTCATCGGCTATATCACCAGATTGCTTGTCCCGGCCGCTCCCTGTGGAAAGCGACCTTAGCCCTTCAGTCAACATGTCGATCTGAGCCGAACTTTGAGAAGCCATGGCGCGGGAGACGACCTCTCTATGCACTGCAAGCGCTGCCTCGAAGGTCGCGCGACCGTGCTCGGTCAGGTAAGCGCGAAACGACCGCCTATCGGTTTGCGCATTTTCCTTTCCAAGAAGACCATCCTTGCCGAGGCGCGCAATGAGGCCTGAGACATTCCCGTTGCTGACCCTCAGCTTTCTCGACAGCTCGCCCAGCGCAAGGCCATCCGGATAACGATAAAGGTGCGAAAGCACATCGAATTTTGGCACTGAAAGGCCAAATTGATCCGCCAACGCTGTGTTGAGGTCGGTATAGATAACCCGGTGAACATTCAGAATCTGAAGCCAGAGCCTGGTCTCAACAACATGTCGCTCCACTTTGCCTTCGCTGCCGGCATCGTTCGGCTGCCCGTTGATTTTGTTGTCAGTCCGCACCGATTGTTCTCTGTGTCTGGCTTTCGCTGAAGGTCACATCTACTCTCTGGCGGTGTGCGAGTAAACAATGAGCGCCTCGCGAATGTCGTCCGGGATCTCGATGGACTGGTGTGTGGCAAGCGATGTCACGACGGTGACGAACTCTCCTCTCAAGGCCTCCTTATCGCCCTTGAGCGCATGAAGGACGAGCGTATAGGACTTGGCTCCAATCCGCTTCACTGTGACGAAAACCTCGATTTCATCGCCCATCATGCAAGGGGAGAAGAAGGTCGATGCAGCCATGCCATAACCGAGCCCAGTCCTGCGGGGGCCAAGGATATCGTAATAGTCGATGCCGAGGCACTCGCAGAACCATGCTTCGATGGCCTGGTTGAAAACATCGAAGAATTTCGGCGTGTAGACAATGCCGGCCGGGTCGCATTGTCCATGCCGAAAGACAAATTTCGCGGACCACAGATGCGGGGGAACGTCTGCCCGTGTAATCGGCTCGGGCTTTTGTGCCGCCGTGCTGGTTGTGATGATGTTCATGGCTTTCAAACTCTTCAGCGGATCGTTTCAATGGTCTTGACGACGCCGTCCAGCGATTCATGAGATGAATCCTTGACGGCGCTGGTGAGAAGGAGCCCTGCCCACATTGCCGCATCTTCGCGATCCGCAATCTGCAATGTCGATCGCATAACTTTGTCGAATTTGGAAAGGCTTCTTTCGTGCGTGTCGGAGTAGCCTTTGATTAGCCGCCGGAACTTGAGGATCTCCACGGCCAGCGCATAGTTTGATGTGAGAGTGCGCGAGGCCGCCGCGAGCCAATCATCGCGATGGCGCATCTCCGCCTGATAGCGTAGCGACATTCGACGGGTGAACCGCAGGCTGCCGAGCAGGTAGAGTATTGAAAACCACCGCAGCGAATAGGTTTTCACCTTTCGTCCCTTGTTGATGCGCCGGTCTGCCCATGCGTAAAGCTTCTGGTGGCGCGAAATCCACCGTGCCAGACCAACCGGCAGCGCAGAGACGAACTCCTCCATGCGCGGATGCATGTATTCGGTCGTTTGGATTATCTTTTCGGCATCTACACCGAGTTCTTTCCTGATCCGCTCGCGGCGTGCCGAGCGGATCTTCGAGCGAGCGACGCGGATCATGTCGTCATAGACCATAGCGTTGGCCAGATACTTGGCGGCCTGGACCGTGAAAGCAAAATTTTGTCCTTCTCCTCCGGCGACGATATCCCGCTGGTGGAGATCAATCAGAAGGTCGATATATTCGCTGCCGTACCTGATGTCCTGGAAATCCACGACCTTCTTCAGGCCCAGAAATGTCATTGCGTGTGCCGGTGGCGCGAGCGAGGTCCGTATCTGCTGCAGGAGCGCATTGGCGCGCGGATTCTGCAAATGCTCGGGCAAGACTATATCGGTTGCCGAACCTGTCGCCGGTCTCGCCGGCTTGAGTTTAGGTTGCAGCGCCCGATCGAACGCGGCGTCGAATGTGGCGATACTTGCCTCAACGCCTTTCCCGCCGAAGCGAATGACCTTGTGGTAGGTCTCGCGTGCGAAGGGCAGGGCGCCGGAGGCGGCGAGCGCGCCGAAGAGCGCGGCAGAAATCACGCTCCCATTTTCCACCGCGACCGCATTCATGTCGAAGATGATTTCGTGGTGGGCGGCGACATGGACAGCATCCGTCACGGCGCCGCTGTCGGCGACACTTTCTCCCGGCGCCATTTTCTCGGTGATCGCAAGGGCGCGGTGGTTAGAGGCGATCAGCGTGGTTCGATCCGGGGTGACGATGCCGCGAAGAATGGAGCGGCCCGCTTCCATATATTCTGACGCGATGACCACATCGACATCGCCGGGTGTCGGCATCTGGGCCAGGATCGGATAGCGACCATCCTCTCCCATCTGCATCATCTCGACATAATAGATGGTCGCGCCCGTGCGCTGGGCGACCCCGGGCACGGAGGTCGATTGCGCGACCCAACCATGCTCTTCGCCAAGTGCGACCACCCAGTCGGTCAGGACGCCGCCGCCCTGGCCGCCCATCGCGACGATTGCAATCGATATCGGCCGCTCGGTCGCCGGACCCACGGGCTTCAGGTCGAGCTTGACGGTATCATCTTTCAACATCTCAAACCTCGAAACTGATGGCCAAGCGGTCCTGCCGCCTTTGCAGGAAACGGATAACGGGCGCGGTCAGTCTCTCTTTCAGCCTGTCCCAGCGCGTTGGATTGTGGATGACATCGGCCTGATAGAATGAAGGGCAGAGAACAGCCGCATCGGCCACCTCTCCGCAATTTCCACAGGCCACGCAGGTATTGTCGATCGAAGCGACTGGATCGTCGCGCAGGGGATCGTCCAGCTGCTTGATGGACAGCGACGGACAGCCGGAAAGCCGTATGCAGGCATGGTCGCCGGTGCAGACCTCTTCATCTACGCCGAAACGCGCCGTCACAGTGCGCGCGCCGCCCTTGATGGCCTTGGTCACTTTCGGCTTTTCCCGGCGCTGCTTGTTCAGCATGCATTCCGAAGAGGCGACAATGATCTTCGGCCCCTCTTCGGTTGTCGTCAGGGCTTCCTTCAGAAGCGCCTTCATCTTCGGAACATCATAGGTTCGGTCGATCTGACGCACCCAGGTTGCACCAATGCCGCGCACGGCATCGACAATGGAATTCTTCGTCTTCCGACGCTTGTTGAAAGCGCGGGAGGACAAAATGTCCTGCCCGCCTGTTGCCGACGAATAGAAATTGTCGACGATCAGGAAAACACCATCGTGCTTGTTGAAGACCGCGTTGCCGATGCCGCTGGTCAATCCGTTGTGCCAGAAGCCGCCGTCGCCCATGATCGCGATGGACCGCTTTGCGCCCTTGACGTTGAAGGCCGAGGCCGAGGCCGCTCCCAGACCGAAGCCCATCGTGGTGGCGCCGATGTTGAAAGGCGGCAGGATCGAAAACAGGTGGCAACCGATATCGGCCGACACATGATGTGTGCCCAGTTCCTCATCGACGAGCTTCATGGCCGCAAAGATCGGCCGCTCGGGACAGCCTGTGCAAAGTCCCGGCGGACGTGCGGGAACGACGTCCTTCAGCCTTGCAATCGCCGGCTGGGTCAGAATGGGTTCCGCGACGGGCTTTGGTGGCCGGTTGCCCAACTGTTGCGGGTCGAAATCACTGAGGAATTTCTCGACACCGGCCGTCAGGACTGCGGCGGTGTAGTCGCCACCGATCGGAAGATAGTCCTTGCCACGGACCTTTGCGGCGGCGGAACTGCGCGCCAGGACGGTCGTGATCGACTGCTCGATATAATTCGGCTGGCCTTCCTCAACCACGAGAACCGCATCCAGCCCATCACAGAATTCCTCCACTTCCGTTGTGATGGTCGGATAGCCGACATTCATCACGTAGATCGGAATCCGTGTCTTGCCATAGGCGTCGCTGAGGCCGAGGAACTGGAGCGCCCGGATGAGGCTGTTATACATGCCGCCTTGCGTGATGATCCCGGTCTTGCCCGTCCGTTCACCGAAGAACTCGTTCAGTTTGTTAGCGCGAATGAATTCGATCGCTGAGGGCATGCGATGCCTGATCTTTTCCTGCTCATGCTCATAGGCGGCAGGCGGCAGCACAATCCGGCTCAGGTCACGCTTTGGGTTGTTGAGCGCATCGGCGATGGTGAATTCGGGCCGCTTGTTGTCCTTTGCAACGAAACTGCCCGTCATGTGGCATGAGCGAACACGCACCTGCAGCATCACGGGCGTGTTCGAAGCTTCCGATAGTTCAAATCCCTTCTCGATCAGATTGACGATACAGGCATGTTCCGGACGTGGATCAAGGAGCCACATCTGAGATTTCATTGCGAAGGCATGCGTTCGCTCCTGCATGATGGACGAGCCTTCGCCGTAATCTTCGCCGATGATCACCATCGTTCCGCCTGTGACGCCGCCTGATGCAAGGTTTGCGAGCGCATCCGATGCCACATTGGTACCGACTGTTGATTTCCAGGCGACAGCCCCCCGCAGCGGATACATGACTGAGGCCGAGAGCATTGCCGCAGCCGTCGCTTCGTTGGCAGAACTCTGAAAGTTCACCCCCAACTCATCGAGAATGTCATTCGCGTCCGCGAGGACGTCCATGAGATGCGAGATGGGCGAGCCCTGATAGCCGCCGACATAGGATACACCCGACTGCAACAATGCCTTCGTGATGGCAAGAATGCCCTCCCCACGAAAGATATCGCCGTCGCCGAGCCGTAAATGTTCCACTTCCTTGGCAAAAGAACGTTCAGCCATGATCGCCTCCAAAAAAATATATGGCATTGCATAACTTTATATGTAAACTAATTCAAGTCGGACAACGCGGCAGAATAAAAAGCTTCGATCGGCCGGCGAACGGAGGTGGACGGCTCTGGTGGTTTTAAGCGCCGGCGCCGAGGTTTGTGGCGGATGTGGAGCGTCGCCTCCCATTCAGCGCAAGCCACATCAAAACGCGTGGACTGGAGGCCTCATGCTACCCGACAAGGATTTTCCGATTTTCACGGCAGCCGCGGTGCAAGCCAGCCCAGTTTTTCTGGATGCGGAAAGGACGGCACAAAAGGCGGCCAGCCTCGTCGCCGAGGCTGCCGGTAACGGAGCGCGACTCGTCGTCTTTCCGGAAGTCTTCATTCCGGCCTATCCCTACTGGAGCTGGATTACCGATCCGCTGACAGGAAGCACTTGGTTCGAGCGACTTGTTCGCGCCTCCGTCTTTCTGCCCGGTCCCGAGATAGAGATCGTCTGCGCTGCGGCCGCAGCCACCAACGCGTATGTCGTGATCGGCGTCAACGAGCGGAGCGCGGTCTCTCTTGGCACGCTCTACAACACACTGGTCTTCATCGGCCCCAACGGAAAAATCATCGGCAAGCATCGCAAGCTCGTGCCCACCTGGGCCGAGAAGCTGACCTGGGCCGGCGGCGACGGCTCCAGTCTCAAGGTTTACGACACAGAGATCGGTCCTCTTGGCGGCCTTGCATGCGGTGAGAACACCAACACGCTGGCACGCTTCACGCTTCTGGCGCAAGGAGAATTGATCCACGCCGCGAGCTACATTTCACTTCCTGTGGCGCCTCCCGACTACGATATGGCTGAAGCGATCAAGCTGCGCGGGCAATCTCACAGCTTCGAGGGCAAGGTCTTCACCATTGTCTCAACGTCTACGATTTCCGAGCAGATCATCAGGGAGATGGAGAAGGTCAGGCCGGATGCACGGGCTCTGCTGGAGCGCAAGTCCAGTGCCTTCTCCGGCATCATCGGCCCGGACGGGCGGGTGTTGGGAGATCCCCTGATCGACGACGAGGGCATCGTCTATGCCGAAATCGACCTGAGGCGATGCATCCAACCCAAGCAGATGCACGACATCGTCGGTCACTACAATCGCTTCGACGTGTTCCAGCTTCATGTGAACCAGACCCCTCTGCCGCCCGTCGCATTGCGCTCCCGGGGCGAGGCTGCGGAAGGCTCCGAGCCGCCTCAACAACAGCCTGCATCCGAAACGCTGCACCTCTAATCCACGAAAGGAAGTGACCATGCCCAATACAGCACAAAATGATGACATTCTCGGTCGTGCCCGCGTCCGTGACAATGCCGAGCTTGAGGCCTATTACGATGACCTGGCCGAACTGGACACCGGCGCCCTTTGGACGGTGGCAAACTCGATCGAGCCATGGCAGCCGACGCCGAGTTCGGCCCCGATCCTCTGGAAGAATGCGGATCTCCGCAGCCAGGTATTGCGTGCCATCGATCTCGTCCGTCCGGAAGATGCAGGACGCCGGGTCGTTTATCTGCGCAATCCCAAGCGGCGCGACGTGAGCGCCGCCTGCGGTTGGCTCTTTTCCGGCATCCAGGTCATGAAGCCTGGCGAGCGCGCCGGTGCGCACAAGCATGCGGCCTCCGCACTTCGCTTCATCATGGAAGGCAAGGGCGCCTACACGATCGTCGACGGCCACAAGGTCGAACTGGAGGGCCGCGACTTCGTCATCACGCCGAACGGTACCTGGCACGAGCACGGCATCGCCCAAGACGGCGAGATCTGCATGTGGCAGGACGGTCTCGACATTCCGCTTACCAATGCGCTGGAGGCCAATTTCTACGCTGTGCATCCGGACGACTACCAGACTGTGACGCTGCCGTTGAACGACAGCCCGCTCACCTATGGCAGCCCCGGCCTGCGGCCGGAACTCGACAAGTGGGACAAACCCTATTCGCCGCTTCTCAAGTTCGCTTGGCAACCGACCTACGAAGCGCTCGTCAAGTATTCCAAGGTCACCGACGGCTCACCCTATGACGGCGTGATCATGCGCTACGTGAACCCTGTCACCGGCGATGACCCGATGCTGACGATGGGCGCCAACATGCAGTTGCTGCGGCCGAACGAGCACACGAAGGCTCACAGGCATACCGGCAACATCATCTACCAGGTCGCGAAGGGCGAAGGCTATTCCATCATCAACGGCCAGCGCTTTGACTGGAAGGAAAAGGACATCTTCTGCGTCCCGACCTGGATGTGGCACGAGCACTGCAACACGCAGGTCGGCGACGACGCATGCCTGTTTTCTTTCAACGACCTGCCGACCATGCGCAAGCTTGGCTTCTATGCCGAGCAGGCCTTGGTCGACAACGACGGTCACCAGATTCTTTCGTCCAACTGATCGAGATAATACTCATGAGACTTGTCACATATCGTCTGACGGCGGCATCCGAAGGACGCCTCGGCATCGTACATGGCGGCCTTGTCATTGATGTCGAAAAGCTCGGCGCGACGACCGGAACGCGCTTTCCCGCAACCATGCTCGACCTCATCGACCAGGGGCCGGACGCGTTGGCGGCCCTTGACCGGGCGCTGAAGGAAACCGACGGCAAACGCGCGCCGGGAATTGCCGTGCCTGTCGAAAACGCCCGGATGCTGGCGCCCATCCCGCGTCCGCGCAAGAACATCTTCGGCATCGGGCTGAATTATGTCGAGCATGTCGCGGAATCCGCCCGCACGCTCGACACGTCCAAGGATCTGCCGACAAAACCGGTGGTCTTTTCCAAGCCGCCGACTTCAATTATCGCGGATGGCGAGCCGATCCAGCACAATGCGGCGATGACGCAGCAGCTCGACTGGGAAGTCGAACTTGCCGTCATCATCGGCAAGCGGGCAACACGCATTCGTGTGGAAGACGCAATGAGCCACGTCTTCGGCTATTCGGTCATCAACGACGTGTCGGCCCGCGACAACCGCCGCGCGGGTCAGTGGATCTTCTCCAAGGGACAAGACAGCTATTGCCCCTTCGGCCCGGCCATCGTCACGGCCGACGAGATACCGGATCCGCATAATCTCACCCTCTGGCTCAAGAAAAACGGCGAGGAAAAGCAGCGCTCCAACACAAAGCACCTGCTCTTCAACATCCCGGCGCTCATTGCCGATATCTCGTCTGGCATTTCGCTGGAGCCGGGCGACATCATCGCCACCGGCACGCCGGCTGGCGTTGGCGCGGGGCGTGATCCGCAGGAATGGATGTGGCCGGGTGATGTGATCGAATGCGGCGTCGATGGGATCGGCGTGCTGCGCAATCCAGTCGTGAAGATCGGAGAATGACTATGAGCAAATCCTACAAGATCGGCCAGATCGTTCCCTCGTCGAACCTCACGATGGAACGGGAAATTCCGGCAATGCTACGCACTCGTGAAGTGCATTTGCCTGAGACCTTCTCCTTCCATTCCTCGCGGATGCGCATGAAGAAAGTTACCTCTGAGGAGCTGAAGGCGATGGACCGCGACAGTGATCGTTGCGCGCTTGAGCTTTCCGATGCGGATGTAGATGTCATGGGCTATGCCTGCCTTGTCGCCATCATGGCAATGGGCAAAGGCTACCATCGGGAAAGCCAGGAGCGTCTGCACCAAGTAACGGTTGACAATGGCCACCCCGCTCCCGTTGTCAGCTCCGCCGGTGCTCTCGTCGACAGTCTCCATGTCATGGGCGCAAAACGGATCTCGATTGTGGCGCCCTATATGAAGCCGCTGACCAAATTGGTTGCGGATTATATCGAGGAGGAAGGCGTCGAGGTTGCAGACTTCGTGGCCCTCGAAATCCCCGACAATCTCGAGGTGGCCGCGCAGGACCCGGCAAATCTGCTGGAGATCTACAAACGGCTTGACCTGCAGAACATTGATGCGCTCGTCCTCTCTGCCTGTGTCCAGATGCCGTCCTTGTCGGCGATCCAGAAGGTCGAGGATGAATGCGGTATTCCGGTTCTGTCTGCCTCCGTGGCAACGACCTATCAGATGCTGACCAAACTCGGCCTCGAGCCTCGCATTCCGGGCTTCGGCGCTTTGCTGTCAGGTCGATTCGCCGGCTAGAGTATCTTGCATGCGAAGCGGCTATGCTGCCGCCGCTTCGCATGCCCTTCGCTCTACTCCTCGGTTTCATTGTCCGCCGGCTCGGACGCAGCCTCGGGACGACGTGCACGTCGCAATGCGGCACTCGGCGGCTCACCCGCCCAGTCACGAAAGGCTCTCGAGAACGCTGACTGGTTTGCATAGCCGAGGTGGGTCGCAAGCTGGCTAAGCTTGATTGTTCCTGTACTGAGCAACATCTCTCCCTTTTTTCGGCGCTCCTGGTTGAGGACCTCGCTGAAGCTCGTTCCGAATGTGCTGAGCTGACGGCGAAGAGTCCGTGGGGCCAGTCCCAATTTCTCGGCAAGAGACTCCAGATCAACGCTCTCCCGACCGAGGCGCTGGTCGATCAACTGTGCCAGTCTTTCGGGGAGGGGACGAAAGGGATCTTCCGGCGGGCGAAGCAAATCGAACAAATGCCGCTCGACGATCGCTCTTGCAGGCGCGTTGGAGTTGATCCAGGCATGCAGAGGCTTGTCTAGGTCAGCGTCCCGGACCACAATCATGTTCGAGCTCGCGTTGCCTCTGATAGGGCAACGAAAAAACCGCGAGAGAACTTCACTTCTTTGCGATACGTCATGCTCGAAAGTGACCTCTGCCGGGCTCCAGCGATCCGACAGCATTTGCCGGATTAGCGCGCACAACCCACTGATGGCATTTTCCGAATCCTGAATGCGGGGCCAGATTTCCAGGTTGTCGATCAGATATCCGTATCTGGTTTCGTCGAATTCCCGAGTGACTGCCAGCGTGGTGTGACTTTGCCAGCTGGCCTGAAAGCGCGAAAATACATCGAGTGCATCGCGCAAGGTGGGGGCTGTTGCTAAAAGCGGATAGACAGGCCCAATTTCCCATATGCGAAAGCCTTGCCCGAGTTCCAGCCCGAGATAGGGGCGGCCAAGGATTTGAGCAACCTCTTCGGCAAAGGCGACAAAGGACTTCAGGGGGTAAGTCGAATAGGGGCTGACCGCCTTGCCGGCGGTGACCTTGAACTTGGCAAGGACGCGACGGCATTCCGGGTTGTCAGGTGGCATCTCGTTGACGATCAGATCGAGGAAGAAACGCCTTACGGTCGCCTCATCGCTTGCCGTCGCCTTGCCGCGTGGAGCGGAGACGGTGGTAACGCGTGCCTTGATATTAGTCATTTGCTCCTCCAGCGCGCAGAATTATTTTATATATAAAATAATGCGGAATTATTGTTTTCGCAAATCGTCATTAGAGGCCAGTCAAAGTCTCAAAATGGCCTGAAATGCAAAAATATCGGCCTGAAATGATATAGACGCTACGGTAGCCGCAACGTAGTGTCTCAGCAACAGATAAAATAGCGAGGCCCAACGAGAGGTTTTCTGCAGCGGCGAGCGCCATCGCGAACGAACCGATCTTCAGGCATCATCAAGCCGCCAGTCCGGGCGGCCACCAAGAACCAGAATAAACAAATAAGGGGTTCCGCATGAATGATCTCGACAGACGCCTGTTCATGAAACTTGCCGGTGCAGCCGGCTGTGCATTGCTTGCTCGTCCAGACTTTGCCTTCGCGGGCGAAATCGACAATATCTCGATCGCATGGATGACCGATCCTGTCACATGGGACCCCAATCAGCGGCAGGCGCCGGACCCACAGTCGATCCTCAAGGCGGTCTTTGACCAGCCGATCGACTACACACCTGAACTGAAGCTCGTGCCTAGTGTGTTCACCGAATGGGTTCTCGCTGATGATGCCATGAGCCTTCGGGTGAAGCTGCGCGACGACGTGAAGTTCTCCGACGGAACCCCGCTGACGGCGGCGGACTTCCGCTACACCTTCCACGAGCGTTTTGTAAATGGTGACAAGATCGACTTGATCGTCGGCTTCGGCGCGGTCTCCGACATTGAAGTGATCTCTCCCACGGAAGCCATCATGCGCTTCTCCAAGCCGTTTCCCACTGCGCCGCAATGGCTCGGCTTCAGTGCCAGCTACATCATCTCGAAGGCGTATGCTGAAAGAGTGGGAGCGCAGGGCCTGCAGACTTCCCCCATGGGCTCCGGGCCTTACAAGCTAGTCGAGTACAAGCGCGACAGCCGTATTGTTCTGGCCAGACGCGACGACTACTGGGGTGAGCGTCCCTCGATCAAGCAGTTGACGTTCGAGATCATTCCTGATCCGACCGCTCGCCTGGCCGCCCTGGAATCTGGAACGGTTGATATCGCCATGGAACTTTCGGTGCGCGACGTCAAGCGGTTGCAGAAGAGCGAGAACCTGAATGCAATTGCCAACCCCATTGCCCGTATCATCTACGTGACCGTGCGTGCCGACGGAACCTTCGCCGATCGCAATGTCCGCTTGGCGGCCCATCATGCGATTGACAAGAAGCTGTTGTCCAAGGCGTTCTTCGGTGGCGATGCCGTTACGATCGACGTGCCGACCATTCCAGGCATGCCGAGCTTTCCGCCTGACTTCCACTTCGCTTACGATCCGGAAAAGGCCAAGGCGCTCCTGGCGGAATCGGGCTATGGCGAAAACAGGCCACTGACCCTGAACTTTGCCACCACGAATGGCCAGTTTCCAGGCGACTATGACATTTCCCGCGCAATTGTGACGATGTGGGAAAAAGTCGGAATCAAGACCAATTTGACCGTGATCACGGAAGCGCAATGGTATGATCTGAACGCTGCGGGGAAACTGCCGGACGCATCCCTCTTCGTCTGGGAGAACGGTACCGGTGATCCGGAACTGTTCGCCGGAAACATGTTTGATGAAGATCTGCCCTTTTCGACCTACAGAACCAAGGAAATCACAGCCATGGTCAAGTCGCTCCTCAAGGAGCCAAACTATGAAAAGCGCATCAAGGGGTATGAAGTGCTCAACAAGTTTCTCGTCAACGAGGGAGCGATTATTCCGTTACTGCAGGCCATCCAGACCATTGGCTATACAAAGAACATCAAGCTGACGCCCTCAGCCAATGGACTTATCCGACCGGCCGGTATCACATCGGCATAGTCGGGTAAAAGTCCAACCTCGGAATTGACAAATGGTGTGGGTTCCGAGGTGCTGACGGCTTGGAGGTGTGGTTTTGATCAAGTCAATCTTTCGGGTGCTGGGCCGGCGGTTAATTTCAGTCGTCCCTGTCTTCATGATCGTTACGATTCTGGTTTTCGTGACTTTGCGTATTCTGCCCGTGGATCCCGCGCAGATGTCGCTGCCCCCTTCAGCGACGATCGCGCAGGTGGAAGCAAAGCGTGAAGAGATGGGGCTGAACAAGCCCATATGGCAGCAATACTCGTTGTGGTTTCAGCGTACCATTGTGGGCGACCTTGGAGATTCGGCGCAATACCGAATGCCGACCTCCTCCATTGTGCTTGAACGCCTGCCCGCAACGATCGAGCTTGCGTTGTCGGCGCTCATGTTCGCGATCATCGTCGGGGTTGCCGGCGGCATCGTGATCTTCTCGGTCCGAGGCACGATCTTTGAATCCGCCGGAATGGTCATCACGTCGGTCATTATGGCTCTGCCGGATTTTCTACTCGCCCTCCTGTTCATCCTCATTTTTGGCATGCTCATACCGATTTTCCCGGTCAACGGTCGACTCGATCCCGGCATGCAGGTGCCGACGCATACGGGCTTTCTGCTCATCGATTCACTCCTCACCGGCGATCTTTCCATCTTTGCAAGCGTCCTGCATCATTTCGCGCTGCCAGTCATCGCGCTGGGACTTGCCTTTTCACCGACGATTATCAGGGTGCTGCATTCCAGCCTTCTCAATACCTACCAGGAAAGCTACATCCGGCAGGCCCGCCTGCGGGGCCTGAGCGACCGCGAGATCCTGTTCGGGCAGGCTTTGAAGAATGCGATCCTCCCGGTGGTGATCCTGGTCGGAACACAGTTCGGTGGTCTGTTCGGTGGCACATTGCTGGTCGAGATGATCTTCTCGTTTCCTGGTCTTGGAAATCTCATGGTCAAGGCAATGCAGACGGCGGACCTTTCGGTCATCATGGCGATTGCACTGATCTATTGCGCCACCACGCTCCTTTTCAATTCTCTTGCGGATGCGGCGGCATATCTCCTGAATCCGAAGCTGAGGAGCAAGTAATGGGCAAGTCTCCCTGGCTGTACGACCTTAACATCCTGGTGGGCGGCTCTATTGCCCTGTTGGTGCTCTTCTGCGGAATTTTCGCGCCGTGGCTGGCACCTTACCATCCGAATGACCAGGACCTTCTCTATGTGCTGGCCCCTCCCTTCTGGATGCCGGACGGTGCGGCTGACCATCTGCTGGGAACCGATAGCCTCGGCCGTGACACGCTCTCGCGACTTATCTACGGCGCGCGCACTGCCATGGTCGTTGCCACGGCAGCATCCTTCGGGGCGATGATCCTTGGTGCCGTTTTCGCCCATCTGGCCGGCTATTTCGGGGGATGGGTCGATTGGCTGATCAGCCGCGTCGTCGAGATCTGGCTCTCGTTCCCGCCGGTCGTCCTCTCCATGCTGCTTATCATCAGCCTTGGCGTTGGAACGGACAAGGTCATCCTGGCGATCATCCTTGTCGACTGGACCCGGTTTTGCCGCGTACTGCGCAGCGAAGTGCAGGTTGTCAGCGGGAAGGACTACGTATCCTTCGCCCGCCTTGTCGGCTTTTCTCATCCGCGCGTCATCCTTCGGGAGATCTTTCCCGCCACGCTTCCCATGCTCATCACGCTGCTAAGCCTGCAAATGGGAATTTCGGTCGTGGTTGAGGCCATCCTTTCCTTCGTCGCTATGGGAGTACCGTCCGATGTTCCGGCTTGGGGCCAGATGATTGCGGACGCGCGCATCGACATGTTTGACGCACCGTGGGGCTTGGCACTGCCGATCCTGGCGATCTTTGTAACCGTGCTGAGTTTCAACGTGTTGGGAGATGGGCTCCGCCGGGTTCTCGACCCTCGTGAAATCGCACAGCGGAACAGTTGAGCCATGATGGAACACCATATCCTACACATCAAGAATCTTGAGATTTGCCTTAGAACGGGCGAGCAAATCCTGCACAATGTCGATCTTGCGGTGCGTCCGGGAGAAATTCTTGGCATTATTGGGGAATCTGGCGCCGGCAAGTCGATGATCGGCAGCGCGATTGCTGATACGTTGCCAAACGGGCTGCGGATATCAGGCGGCTCGATCGATTTTGACGGTCTGACGCTCACAGACATGAACCGGAAGACCCGCAGAGACCTCCTCGGTCGGGATATCGGCTTCATCCCGCAGGAGCCGATGACGGCACTCAACCCGACATTGACCATTGGCCAGCAGATCGGCCGTCATCTGGCGAGAGTGGGCTTCGGCACGGCGCGAAAGCGCCAGGAGCGTGCGATCGAGCTCTTCACGGAAGTGGGTTTGGACCGGCCGTTGGACCTGCTGAAGAGCTATCCGCATCAGCTGTCGGGAGGCATGTTGCAGCGGGTCCTGATCGCGATGGCCTTTGCTTCCAATCCCCGTCTTGTCATTGCGGACGAGCCGACGACCGCGCTTGACGTCACGAGCCAACGGAAAGTCGTTGAGCTGATTGCAAGGATGCGAGGGGCTCACAACACCTCCATGCTCTTCATTACCCACGACCTCCAGTTGGCAGCCGATATCTGCGATGACGTGGCAGTTCTCTATGCCGGCCGAGTAGCCGAACGGGGCGACGCGCGGGAGATCATAAAAGAGCCCAAGCACCCCTATTCCCGCTGCCTCAATCTGGCGACGCCGAACCTCTCCGGACCGATGACGCGGCTGCGCACTCTCCCGAAATCGATGCCCAGCGCCATCGAGAGGACGGTGATGAAGGGCTGTGAATTTGCGCCGCGCTGCCCCATTGCAGATGAGGTTTGCACAACCATCAGTCCTTTGCCGCATACCGTCTCACCCGGCCATTGGTCCGCCTGCCATCGGCCAGAACAGACCGCACTCATTGCCCCCCCGCCGTTGATGACAGGTCGGGCTGCAGCGGAGCTCGGTGATAAATTCGTGCTCCGGGCTAGCGCACTTGGCAAGACATACCGGCAACGAGATTGGCTCGGACGGGTGCAACAGGTCGAGGCTCTGCGCGGGCTGAACTTCGAGGTGCGCGAACGCGAATTTGTCGGCATCGTCGGCGAAAGCGGTTCGGGCAAGAGCACATTGACGAAGCTGATTGTCGGCTTGGAGGATGTTACCGACGGTGCGCTCGAGGTCGTCGGACTGGATCGCAGTACGACGCCCCGCGACAGGTTTTTTGATCAGGTTCAGCTTGTCTTTCAGGATCCGCAATCCGCGCTCAACCCCCGTCGGCGCATCGGCAGCCTTGTGACCCAAGGCCTGGAATGTCGCCACAACGCGCCTTCTTCCGAGGAGCGAAACAATCTGGCCCGCGACCTGTTAGCAAAGGTCATGCTGCCACCCGATGCGATCGGACGCTTTCCTGATCAGCTCTCGGGCGGGCAGAAGCAGCGCGTCAACATTGCACGCGCGCTCTGTTCGAATCCGCGCCTCCTGATCGCCGACGAGATCGTCTCGGGCCTTGATGTTTCGGTGCAGGCGCAAATCCTCGAACTGCTACGCGGCCTTCGCGACGATGCCTCGTTCTCTCTGCTGTTGATTTCGCACGACCTTGCGGTCGTCCGCCACATCTGCGACCGCGCGCTCGTCATGTGCAAGGGCGAGATTGTCGAACAGGGTCCGGTAGACGAGGTCTTCGACAACCCGCAGCACCCCTACACCAAAGAACTGGTGGCCGCCGCGAAAGGCAATCCCCAAGCCTAGCGCCAAGCCGGGCATATGACGCAAACTCTTCCGGAACTTTGGGTGTGGCTGCTGCACTGTGCGTGCCGACGCCCGCGGTCTCGCGCAGCCAAAACTATTTTCATGTGCGCGGCTGCGGCGTAACGTCTGGAATATTTATCAGGATTGAATCGGTGGAGGTCGACCGACGTCGACCACGCGATACGACGCGGACCCTGCTTGCCGTCCCGGGCCGCGCCCTCAACGGCGAAACGGAGACGGCAATTGGGCTTGGAGACTTCCCTCTTGTGGGCCTGGCTCAGACAGCCACGAGTGCAACCACGCGAAGCGGGCTGCCCGACCCATTCTGGATCTTCAGCGGCGTTGTAATAATTATTGCACCCGTCGGCGGTAGACGGTCGAGATTGGCCAGGCATTGCAGCCCATATCGCCCCGCTCCGTGAAGATAGTGGTGAGCGGGGTGCGGCGGCGAAAGATGTCCGGCTTGCCCGGCATCCGTACCAATTGTTTCCGTTCCAAACCCGAGAATATTTCGCTCCTCGACCAGCCAGCGGATGACCTCCGCGTCCGGCCCCGGCGTATGGGCACCATCTTCCTTCAGATTGGCATATTCGCGGCCAGACTTCTTCGACCAGTCGGTCCGCATGAGAACCCAGCTGCGCGCGGGAATGTACCCAAACCGGTCTTCCCAAGCTAGGGCATCCGCTTTTCTCAGAAGATAGTTTGCGTCTGCGTCCGCCTGAGCCGAGCAGTCGATGACAACTGCAGGAGCCACCATGTCCGGCATCGGCAGGGTATCGACGGTGTTAAGGGGTAGATCCTTCCCGGTATACCAGTGGATCGGCGCGTCGAAATGGGTGCCAGTGTGCTCGCCGAACGAGATGTTGTTCCAGTACCAACCCGGCCCCCTGCTGTCGTAGCAGGAGATGCGCTCCATGCGGAAAGGTGCGGTCTGGCCGAACTCTGGTGGCAGGACGATCGTTGGGAAATCCGAGGAGAGCGTCTGCGTCAGGTCGATCACGTCGATGGCGCCTGTGGCGATCTCTAAGGCGAGCGAGGCAAGTGTCGATTGAGGTGTCACTGCGTCCAAGTTCATTTGCCGATCTCCCGCTCCAGTGCTTTCGGATTTGCTGCGAGGCGTGCGCGGATGTCTTTGGCCACGTCGCCGACATAGATTTCTTCAAGTCCCAGACGCAGGCCATCGACAACCGCCTCTGCCAGTTGCGCCGGCGCAACTTTTGGCGGCGGGACGGTCTGGAACCATTCGGTGTCCAGAGGCCCAACAAAGGCATTCATCAGCTTGACGCCGCCATTGCGCAATTCCGATCGCAGCCAATGTGACAGCGACAGGCTGGCCGCATGTGACACCGAAAGCACCCCGTACTCCGGCAGGTTGGCCAGAGCGTAGGCTGAGAGCACGTTGACCCACGCCGCAGCGGAGTTGACCCCATCGGCACCACGGCTGACCATCACGGGTCCGAAGGCATGCGCTAGGCGCATCGAGCCCAGCACGGTGGCATTCATGGCGTCGAAGAGCTTACGGGAACCGCCTTCCTCGAAGAGATGAACCGGCCGGGTATGATCGGCTGTGTTGATCAGAATATCGACTTTGGCGCCGATATCTGCTGCGAGCTCCACCACCGACTTCTCATCGTTCAGATCCAGCGTAACCAGTTCCACGCCGTTGATCGCGAGCAAGGCTTCCTCTTCGGCAAGAGGCTTCCACGGTTGTGCGATCCCGACAAAGATTTGCGTGGCGCCAGCCCTGGAAAGGGCTTTTGCCATGGCTTGGCCGACCGGGTTTCTTCCGTCGGTAACCAATGCCCGTCGAAATTTCGGATTAGCGGTCATTTCGCGGAGTGCAGGATCGTCATCCATGTGAGGTTCGTCCTTTTCGGGCCACGCAAAAACTGCCGCATTGCCTGATTTGTCGAGTTGAAGCGTCAGCCGCACCCGTTCGCCTTCCAAACAGCCGCGATTCAGATTGGCGATGATCCTGGGACCGCAATCGGACGTCACGATGCCCTGACGCCACGGCATGCGTTCACGGAAGTAGGGATCGCTTGTCATGCGGATCGTCGTTGCCGTGACCAGCATCCCGCCTGCCGGGGCATCGACAAAGGTCAGGTGGCTCGACAGGCAATCCGGACAGACGTCACGCGGCGGATACGCAAAGCGATGGCATTCCTGGCAGGTCTGTAGCGCAAACCGGCCCTCAGCCGCTGCCCATGTCAAACCCTGAGCGGTGCGACTGCGGGCAGATGGCGGCAGCAGGGCCCGCCGCGTTCTCATCAGTGGGTTCTTGCGCTTCGGGGGTGCGATCGGGTCTGTCACGTCTTGGATCCCGCAAGAATGACGGCGCCGGATGCCAGGCCGCGGTCGTAGTTGATCATTCCGAAGCCGGATGCCAGGCCGATATGCGCGCCGATAACCTGGGTCGGGCCAGCGGTACCCATGACCTGGCGCAGTGCCTCAACGATACCGAGATGGCCGCCAGCGGCACCGGCCTGCCCGACGGAAAGCTGCCCGCCACTCGTGTTGTGAGGGAAGCTGCCCTCGATCTCGAACGTGTGGCTGCGCACAAAGTCCGGTCCCTCACCCTTCCTGCAGAAGCCAAGGTCTTCGAACTGCATCATCGAAATGACCGGATAGTCGTCATAGGTCTGCAACACGTCGATCATGTCCGGCGTGACTCCCGCCATGGCATAGAGTTCCTCGATATCGCGAACCCAGCCACCCCGATATTGCACGTCGTCGTCGGCAAACGCATGATGACGCTCTATCGTCGACAGGATATGCGCATATGCCAGTCCCAGTGATTTCGCCGTCTCTTCCCGCATAACCAGAAACGCTTCGGCGCCGGCGCAGGGCATGACGCAGTCGAAGAGATGGATCGGGTCGGCGATGGCACGGGCGGTCATGTACTGGTCGAGCGTGAGCGGCTTCTTCATCAGCGCATTGGGGTTTTTTAGCGCATTCTCACGTTGGGCAACGCAAAGCTTGCCGAAATCCTCGCGCCTGGCTCCGAAGCAGTTCATGTAGTTTCGAGCGATCAGCGCAAAGCTCGCATTGGCGCCGCCGGCTCCGTAAGGATAGGACGCGTCCTGGGCAAAGCGAGAAAAATTGGCCTGGGTTTTCCGGAAACTATCCACATGATTGGTGTCTCCGCCCACGCAGGCGACGATATCGGCATCGCCAGCCTGCACTGCTCTGGCCGCTCGGCGAAGGGAGATGACGCCCGCGACACCGCCCATGGGGACGTGATCGAGCCAGCGCGGCGACAAGCCGAAATGTTGGGTAAGCCCGATGGCTGTATCGGGAGCGGTCGAGAAACTCGCCATTGCAAACCCGTCGAAATCTCGGTGACTGATACCAGAAGCATCAACCAACGCCCTCAATGCCCGCCCGAGCCACCATTGCGCGGGATGGATCGAAAAGCGTTCGTAAGGCACGGTGACCGGCACCGCGGCGACAATTCCATCGTAAGACTTTCGCGCTGTCCCAGCCGCCATCAAGCCTGCTCCGCTTTCCGGCGCAGGCTTGCCTTGAGATCACGCAGGTCGATAGCCTGGCCTCCTTTTACCAACTCGGCAGCCATAGTCTTGATCTCGCCGCGCTGCAGTTTTTGTGTTGAGCTCAGCGGCAGGGCATCGATGAAGGCGACATAGCCGGGAAGCTTGTGATACGCGAGGTGCTGGGCGCCGGCTCGCACGACGTCCTCTGCCAGCTGCCTTCTGGTGCCATGGTTCTGATGAGTGCCATCAACGAAAAATGCGAAAACTTCCTCACCACGCAGCTCGTCCGGTACGGGCGTCACCGCAACGGCCTTGATCATCGTGTTGCCTTGCAGGGCCGTTTCGACTTCAAGGACCGCAATGTTCTCGCCACTGCGGCGCACGATGCTTTTTTTCCGATCAAAGAAATACAGCAGGCCCTTATCGTCCTCGTAGAGAACATCGCCAGTGTGGAACCAGCCGCCGGCCCATGCAGCTTCGGTGGCCTCTTCATCCTTGAGATACCCGCTGAAGAAGCCGCTGCGCGGATCGCAACCTGCTGCACGCACGATCAGTTCACCTGGTGTGCCAAGCGCAACGTCGTTGCCGTAATCGTCTATGATGCGGTAGTCCATGCCCTGGCGGGGACGACCGACACAGCGCAGTCCGGGGGTGTAGTCATCGCAGGCGGTGGTCGTTGTTGCGCGACCGCCCGTTTCCGTCATCGCCCAGGCCTCGATGAGAGGGATCCCGTAGCGCGCTTCGAACTCAATCTTGTGCTGCGCATCGACACCTGGACCAAAGGCAAATTTCACGCGGTGATCACGATCGAAGTGCGATGACGGCAACCGCAGCAGGATCGCCGGGATGACACCAAGGCAATGGATGATGGTCGCGCCGGACTCGCTGATCGATTGCCACCAGCGGCTGGCATGGAACCGGTCCAGCGGGACGATCGCCCCACCGCAAATGATCATGCCAAGCGCCGTGCAGCCGAGAGCATTCATATGGAACATCGGCAAGGGTGTCAGCGCCACCTCCTGGCCGCGTTCGATCGCCGCGATCCCGCCCTGGTTTATGTACCAGTCGGCGAGGTTCATGAAGTACGCGTTGGAAAGCATGCATCCCTTTGGCTTGCCGGTGCTCCCCGAGGTGAAAAGCAACGCGCATTCGTCTTCCGCAGCCCCTGTCTGGCGCGCGGCCCTGGTCCCTGCCGGCGGGATCGGATCAGACGTTTCGATCACCCGGACCGGCCCTTCTTGCAGATGCAACAGGGTGGGCGCCTGCTTTGAATAGGTTACCAGTAGATCAACATCGGCGACAGCAAGCTGGTAATCGAGTTCGGTGGCGCGAAGATCCGGATTGATTGGCAGGATCGAGACGCCCAGTCCGTTCAGTGCAAGCCAGACGGTAAAGAATTCGGGCCGGTTCTCCAGAAGCAGCGCGACGCGGGATCCCGCGCCATAACCAGCTTCGGCAAAGCGGCTTGCGATGGCACGCACTTCACTCTGAACCTCACTATAGGACTTGCGAAGCCCGTTCGGCGCATAGCTCAGGCCGGCGCTCGCCGGTATGATGAGCATTGGTGCTTGCGGGTGATTATTGGCCTGAGCCTCGAACGCGGTAAATGGAGTGTTCATACCCGATCCCTCATGCGTCCTGTTTCTATCCATGACAGAAACCGGATCTTTGTCTTCTGAATGGATAGGCGGCTGCGGCGGGATCGGTCCAATATTATCGCTTGTCATCGATCATAGCGAATTGCTATCAGTCTGTATGGATCTGAGACAAATTCGATATTTCATCGCCGTTGCCGAGGACGAGCATTTCGGCCGTGCCTCCGAGCGCATCCACATCGCTCAACCAGCGCTCAGCAGGCAGATTCAACTTCTGGAGGGAGAACTCGGGGTCACTCTTTTCGAGCGTCTCCCACGTGGCGTAAAACTGTCTGCAGCTGGAGTGACGTTTCGTGATCACTGCAGAAAGATCCTCGTTGATCTGAGCCATGCGGTTAGCGAAACGCAGGCGGTATCGCGTGGTGAGTCTGGAATGCTGAAGCTGGGCTTTATCGAAGTGGCAGCCTGGAACGGTGTCATCCCCGAGACCATCATGGCATTTCGGAGGGATAACCCGAATGTGACGCTGGTCCTCAACTCCATGAGAAGTTTAGATCAGGTTGAGGGCATTTATGACGGCCGGATCGATGCGGGATTTCTCTATAACCCGCCCCAGGATCCGCTTTTGGCCGTCCATCACATTGCTCGCCATCACGTGATGCTCGCCGTACCGTCGGCGTCCCCTTTTGCAAGGCGGAAATCCCTTGATATTTCGGAGCTTGCCGGTCTGCCGATGATCCAGTTTCATCGACGCGCAAGTCCTGCCTTTCATGATGAACTGCACCGTGCCCTGTTTCAGTCAGGCGTCGCAGTCAGCGTTGTGCATGAAGCCGAGAACGAAGCTGAGATGCTGGCGCTGGTCACAACGGGACTGGGTAATGCCCTGGTCAACGAATGCCAGAAATGGCGCAAGCCCAACGGGGTTGAACTTGTTTTGGTAAACGGCCTGGATGTCGGGCTCAATCTCGCACTCGTTCATCGCGCCCAACATGCCTTACCGGCGCTGCAGCGGTTCCTGACCTTCCTACGCGCCTGATCAAGAGCAAAAGGATGCGTCAAGAGCATTCAGCGATAACAGATTGCGATTGATCCAGTTCTCCAATACTATTGGACCTTGGCGACGCAAGGTTGTCATTTTCACGCCATTGAATGCTGAGAGGCGCCACGCGACCAGCCGATCTTCGAGACCCAAGTGATCGCTCGGCGGCACCATGACCCGCATTAAGTTGGAGTGTCTTTGAATGCTAGCGATGATCGAGAGGGCCGGGGGCGCACCAGTGCGGATTCCGCCGGGGCATATGCTGATCGACGGGAAATGGTGTGAGGCTGCCGATGGTCGAACTATCACCGTGTACGACCCAGCGACGGAAGACAAGATCGCCGAGATTGCCGCCGGATCTGCGGATGACATCGGCCGGGCAGTTGATGCGGCACAGCGCTGCTTCGAAAGCACCTTGTGGCAGAAGATGCGTCCGATTGACCGCGGCCGGTTGCTTGAGAAGCTGGCCATCCTCATCGAGCGCGATGCCGATGAACTCGCACGCCTGGAGACTCTGGACAACGGCAAGCCCTATTTCGTCTCCAGGAATGTCGATATGCAGTTCGCGATCGACGCTTTGCGCTACTACGGCGGTTGGGCATCAAAGGTCAACGGGGAGTACATCACGCTTTCGCCGCTCTTCGATGATGGTGGCACTTATCGCGCCTATACCGACCGCAGGCCGGTCGGTGTCGTCGGTGGGATAACGCCGTGGAATTTCCCGCTTGGGCAAGCGATCCAGAAGATCGCGCCTGCAATCGCCTTCGGCTGCACGATTGTCCTCAAACCATCGGAAGAGGCTTCGCTTACCACGCTTCGTCTTGGCGAGCTCATCCTTGAAGCAGGATTACCGGACGGCGCAGTCAATATCGTCACTGGCTACGGCCAGGAAGCAGGGCAGGCGCTCGTTGATCATCCCAAAGTGCGTAAGATTGCATTCACCGGATCCACGGCGACAGGCCAGCGCATTCTCCAAGCTTCAGCACGCCATATGAAGCGCGTAACGCTCGAGCTTGGCGGCAAATCCCCGACCATCATCCTTGCCGATGCAGACCTCGACAAGGCGATCCCCGGTGCGGCGAATGCCATTTTCCCCAACTCCGGGCAGGTCTGTACCGCAGGCTCCCGGCTTTTTATTGAAGCCTCGGTTTTCGACGAGGTGAGTGCGGGTGTCGCCCGGATCGCCAGCGAGCTTCGACTGGGCAGCGGCTTTGATCCGGATACCCAGCTTGGGCCGCTGATTTCCGCGCGCCAGATAGAGCGGGTTTCTGCACTTGTCGCCAGCGGCCTCGATGAGGGCGCCGTACCTCTTTGCGGCGCGGCACGTAACGGCCAAAAGGGCTATTTCTATCAGCCGACCGTGCTGACCGGTGGACGTGCTGGTATGCGGATTGCGCGGGAAGAAGTGTTTGGGCCGGTCGTCATTGCGATGCCGATCAATGACCTTCGGCAGATCAAGTCTCTTGCAAACGATACCGAATTCGGGCTCGGCGCCAGCATCTGGACCCGTGATTTGAACAAAGCGCATCTTCTGGCTGCCGAGATCGACGCTGGTACGGTCTGGATCAACACGCACAACGTCCTAGATACATCCATGCCCTTTGGCGGGGTGAAACTGTCGGGCCTTGGACGGGAATTCGGAACGGAAGTCGTGCATGCTTACACCGAGCCCCGCGCCGTCTGCATGCGCCTTGAATCGGACGGCTTCATCACAGGTTAAACTAGGTCGTGAGATTGCAAGACGGCTGTGCCGCTTTGGATGCCTTCAGGCATGACCTAAAGTCGGTGCAGTGGCTATGTCGAAACATAAGCGGTAACTCCGCTTTTTCTTTAAACTGTCTGCGCTGGATGCATTCCAGCCGTGGCGTGAAGCCAGCGCAGGTCGCGGTGACGCGCGGTGTCGTTAGTTAGCCCGAAATCCCGGTGATACGGGCATTATGGCCTGCGTTAAACTACCGGCTGTCAGGAATTGCGCTCACCGAAAGTCAGATGATCCATCGACAACCGTTTCCCAAGTTGAATATTAAGGCGGATATAGAGTTCGGTTCGGAAATCGTTTACCACGATTTCAATGGCTTATGATCCCACCAAGTTGAGCTTTACGGACGTGGTGCGTCCGGCTTTCGACGCAGGCGTTGCGCTTGCACGGCTGGATGAGCGTGTCGCCCGCTCGCCGGTCGGCGCCGGCTGGATCGAACGCATGCAATTTTCCGATGCATGCGCATCCTTGTGGCTCGACGGCGAGCTCGTCCATATTGAAGACCTGGTGCTCCACGACGCCCTTAGAGACATTCGCGCGCCCACTCACGAACTTACCATCGCCCGGGACGTGTTGAAAACCCGACGGCGCATTGCGTCGCAATTGCCCGGCTGGGCGCTATCGGCCGAAGGCCTGCGAAGCTTGCGAGGACAGATGGCAGCACCGGTGCCGGACCGCATTGCGGCAAGCGCGGAGAGCGGGCCTCTCACTGGCGATGTCGTGGAAGGATGGGAGGCGGAAGAAAGCGATGACGGCGCCGGCCTGCTCGATGCCGAATTCGCCGCCATCGACGCTCTGCTCGCCCGATCGGATGCCGCCATCGAACAGGCAAAGCGGCCCGTCGAAAGCGCGAGCGCGCCGGAAAGGGATCCGCTGGTCTATGATCTCGACTGGGACGAGGACGAACGGTTGGCGGAATGGAGCGAGGTCTTGCGGCAGGTGGAGGATCTGCCGGCGGTCCTGCGGGGGATCGTTGCCCTGGATGCGTGGAATGAGCTGGCGGTGCTCCAGCATGCGCCCTGGCTTGGA
The DNA here is from genome assembly GCF_003610655.1 of Rhizobium sp. AG855. Taxonomy (NCBI): domain Bacteria; kingdom Pseudomonadati; phylum Pseudomonadota; class Alphaproteobacteria; order Hyphomicrobiales; family Rhizobiaceae; genus Rhizobium; species Rhizobium sp. AG855. The sequence goes on from NZ_RAQG01000005.1 coordinate 276,202, forward strand.
CGACTGTTGGTCGCCTCGATCCTCCGCCAAGCAGGCGTGACGACCGGCACCCATCTCGCGGCCATCAACATCGGACTGAAAACCATTCCCATCGACCGGCGCCGGCATCGCCATCGCGAGACCCGGCTGGTGGCCATTGCCGAAGGGCTGATCGCGGCTGCTGAGCTCGGGCTGAAGGAGCACGATCGGCTGGCGCTGGCGCGAAAAATGATGGAGCGGAAACTGGAGGGGCGGCGGACCTCGTCAAAACTACCGGAACTCGTGGACCTGGTCCTTGCCAGGCCGCTTGTCTCGGCCGGCATGGTCGCCAAGACCCTCGGCGTGACGCCGCAGGCGGCACGGCGGATTGTCTTGGAGCTGGGCTTGAGAGAGATGACCGGCAGGGAGCGATTTCGGGCATGGGGCATCATTTGAGCCTCGCCCGGTGCGGCAGTGTGATTGGCCAATCCATTCATTCCAGGGTGGTCGGTTGCACCCAAAGCGACTTCAGCACCAGATCGGCAAGTCGCCGCGCGGCGAAGCTCGGGGGCCAGGCGAGGGTGAGTTTCAGGTCATAATCCGGTTCGAGCCTGACGGCATCAAGCGGCCCGTCCATCTTGGCAAACGAAGCCTCCGGCAAGACGGCGAGGAATCCATGTTCCAGCACAAGATTGACCAGGATCGGCAAAGAATCGATTTCGAGCAGCGTGAGGCCATCCCGTTCGGCCTCGGTCAAATGGGAGGCCAGATAGGCCGTGAACATTTGACGCAAGCCGCTTCGCTTGCTTGGCACGGCGATCGGCCGGCTGCAGATCAGGCTCGGTAGATCCGGGGCTCCGTCTGACAACAATGGCGGACGCCCAACAATCGCAAGGCTCAGGTTCGCCACAACCTTGCGTTCCAGATGTGCTGGCACGAGATCCGTGTCCAGCAACGCCAGATCGAATTGGCCAGACTGCAATCCGCTCAGAAGATCCTCAGCCGTCGTGCTGGAGATGAACAGGGGGGTCTTCGGTCGCTCCGACAACCAGCGGGCGGCCAGCGCTGCCAATTGGCGCGCGGTTTCGCTCTCATGCCCCAGTGGGATGATGGTGCCGAGCCGGAAGGTCGATATGGTCCGGCGAAAATCGCGGTCCGCCTGCCGCGTCATGCCCTGCCAGACGGCATCGAGCGCTTCGGCATGCGCCAGAAGTTCGCGGCCGATTGCGGTGGGCAGCGTGCCGCCGACGGTTCGCTCCAGGAGTGGCTGCCCAGCCAGTGTTTCGAGCCCGGCAATCTGCCGAGAGAGTTGCGGTTGGCCCGTTTGGAGGTCTCTTGCGGCACGTCGGATGCTGCCGGCGCGCACAACATCACAATAACGCTGCAGCGCCAGGAGGCTTAGCGTCCGAACGGGAGGATTTCCCTGTCCGGCTGAACCGAGGAGGCTGTGCAGCTGCTGGGAAATGTCGGCCGCCGTTTCGAGATCCGGCCGCAAACGCTGGGCCTCCAGGGTCGGCGCAATCGTCGCCTTTGTCTTGATCATGAGGGGTGTCGCCAGTGCCTTTTCCAGCCGGATCAGTGCGGCGGAGACGCTTGCAGCGGGGCGTGCCAAGGTGCGTGCTGCCTGCCGCAGCCCTCCGCATGTGAGGACCGTATGAGCGGCAATCAGCGTGAACGTATCCATGGGGCCTCTGAGCGCGGGATGGCTTGGGAACACGCATCCCCTGTTCAACATATGGGATATCCCAGGTCGGGAATAAAGCAATACACTCCACGGCACGACCGTAAGTTTCGGCGCCGCAGAGGGAGAAGGTCATGACGGACTTCGATCTGGTACTCAAGGGAACTCTGGTGTTGCCGGACCGGATCATACCCTCCGGCTATGTTGCTGTTCGTGACGGCCTGATCGCCACAATCGGCCAGGGCGCTGCGCCCTCTGCCCGCGCGCGCCATGATCTGGGCGAGGCGCTGATCCTTCCTGGCGCCATTGATGCACAGGTGCATTCGCTGAGCCAGAAGGGCCAGGAGGATTTCATCTGGTCGACCCGCTCCGCGGCAGCCGGCGGTGTGACCACCATCGTTGACATGCCCTATGACGAGGGTGACCTGATCTGCTCGGGCGCTGCCGTCAAACGCAAGGTGGCGCACGCGTCCTCCCAGGCGCGAGTCGATTTTGCGCTTTACGGCACGATCGACCCGGAGGAGGGGCCAGCCCGGATCCCTGAGCAGGTCGAGGCCGGGGTCGCCGCCTTCAAGTTCTCCACCTTCGGCACCGATCCGAAACGTTTTCCTCGCATTCCGGCCGCTCTCCTGCAATCGTGTTTTCAGGCCATCGCACCGACCGGTCTGCCGGCTGGTGTGCATAACGAGGATGACGAATTTATCCGCGCAGCGATCGAGGCGGTGAAGGCGGCAGGCATCACCGACTACCGCGCCCACGGCCTGTCGCGCCCGCCGCTCACTGAACTGCTCGCCATGCACCAGATCTACGAGACAGGTGTCGCGACCGGCTGCCCCGCCCATGTCGTGCATTGTTCGCTTGGACGCGGTTACGAGATCGCTGCCGGTTACCGCGCCCAGGGACATGCCGCAACCATCGAAGCCTGCATCCATTATCTCGTGCTCGACGAGGAAAACGATGTCAGGCGGCTCGGCGGCAAGGCCAAGATCAACCCGCCGATCCGCCCGCGCGCCGAGGTCGAGAAGCTCTGGCGCCATGTCGCGGCCGGTAATGTCACGCTTGTCTCGACCGACCATGTCAGCTGGTCGGAGCAGCGCAAGACCAACCCCGACATGCTCGCCAATTCCTCCGGCGTGCCTGGGCTCGAGGTCATGCTTCCGCTCTTCGTCAAGGGCGCGCTTGAGCGCGGCATTCCGCTCACCTGGGCCGCACGGCTGATGGCCGAGAACCCCGCACGGCATTTCCGCATTGATCACGTGAAGGGGGCGCTGGAGGTCGGCAAGGATGCCGATATCGCCGTGATGACGCCAAGCAACCATGTCTACGACGCGGGAGAAAGCGGCCATAACGTCGTCAGTTGGTCGCCGTATAATGGCATCAGGCTGCCATATCGCGTGGCGGCCACCTATCTGCGCGGCAAGCTCGCCTTTGACGGCAGTCGGATGCTGGCGGAGCCAGGGACCGGAAACTTCGTTAGGCCGCCGGCAAGTCTTGCCCTTCCGGGGCGCATGTCATGACGCGCAATCTGCTGGTGGATGCGAGCAGGATCGCCGCCGATATCGATGCGCTGGCCGCCATCACCGAACCGGATCGCCCCTATACGCGCCGCGCTTTTACGCCGCTCTTTCTTGAAGGGCGCCGCTATCTGGAGGATCGCTTTCGAAGCGCAGGCCTTGAAACCCGGATCGATGCGAGCGGCAATCTGATTGGCCGGCGAGCCGGAACCGAGCCTGGTCGCGGCACCCTCATGCTCGGCTCCCATTCGGACACGGTTCCCGAAGGCGGGCGCTTCGACGGCATTGCCGGCGTGGTGGCCGCACTTGAGGTCGCGCGCACCATCGCCGGTCGCGGCATCACCCTCAGTCATGACCTTGAGATCGTCGATTTCCTCGCCGAGGAAGTCTCGATCTTCGGCGTCTCCTGCATCGGCAGCCGGGGTATGGCCGGCGTCATGCCGGTGGAATGGCTGGGCCGCCAGGCCGGCGACCTCAGCCTTGAGGAAGGGCTTGTCATGGTCGGCGGCGACCCGTCCGTGTCTGCCGCCAGGACGGATATACGCGCTTTCCTGGAACTCCATATCGAGCAGGGGCCGGTGCTGGAGGAGGCCCGTCTCGACATCGGCGTGGTGACGGCAATTGCCGGTATCACCCGCATTGAGGTGATCGTTACCGGCCGGGCCGATCATGCCGGGACAACGCCGATGACGGGACGCCTTGATGCGCTGTCAGCAGCTGCCCGGCTGGTGCTGGCGATCGAGCGCCTCGGGAAAGAGCTTGCATCAGGACCGGGGCATTTCGCGGCCACCGTCGGCGAGTTCGAGATCGAGCCGAATGCCGCCAATGTCGTGCCCTCGCGGGTCAGAATGCTGCTTGATGTCAGAGCCGAATTACGGCCGGACATCGACCGGTTCCGCGCTGGTCTCGGAGAAGCCGTTGACGCGGTGGCGCAGGAGACAGGCGTGGCCATCGCGACGCCGAAACTGCTTTCCGACAATCCCGCGACCCCGATGCATTCTCTTGCGATCAACGCCCTGGAAGCGGCCTGCCATGCGACCGGCGCCAGCCATCGCCGGATGGCCTCCGGGGCCGGGCATGACGCCGCCTTCATGGCGCGGATCTGCCCGGCAGGCATGGTCTTCATCCCCTGCGCCGGCGGGCGCAGCCACGCGCCGGAAGAATGGGCTGACAACGCCGATATCACGCTCGGGGCGGCTGTGCTGCTCGATGCAATTCTGAGACTGGACGACGACTTGAAGGAGACCGAAGATGGGACGCATACTGACTGAGAAGGATGTCGAGGCGGCCGTCAAGGGCGGCTCCGTCTATGCCGCTGGTGGCGGTGGGTGGGCCGATCATGGCCGCATGCTGGGCTACGCGGCCGTCAGCATCGGCAAGCCGGAACTGGTCTCGATCGAGGAACTGGCAGATGACGACTGGGTGGCGACGGCTGCTGCCATAGGCGCACCCGCTTCGACGACCCCCTGGGAAATGCAGGGCGTGGATTATGTGAAGGCCGTACAGCTTCTGCAGGAGGCGCTCGGCGAGAAACTGTCAGGCCTGATCATCGGCCAGAACGGCAAATCCTCCACGCTAAACGGCTGGTTGCCCTCCGCCATTCTCGGCACAAAGGTCGTTGATGCGGTCGGCGATATCCGCGCCCATCCGACCGGCGACATGGGCGCAATCGGCATGGCGGGCTCGCCGGAACAGATGATCCAGACGGCCGTTGGTGGCAACCGGGCGGAGAACCGGTATATTGAGCTCGTGGTCCGCGGCGCCACGGCCAAGATCTCGCCGATCCTGCGCACGGCCGCCGACCAGTCCGGCGGCTTCATCGCATCCTGCCGCAACCCGTTGCGGGCGTCCTACGTCAGGCGCAACGCAGCCCTTGGCGGCATCTCGCTGGCGCTGTCCCTCGGTGAAGCGATCATCGCAGCGGAAGCGAAGGGGGCGAGTGCCGTCATCGACGCGATCGTCAAGGCAACCTCGGGCACGATCCTGAAGGAAGGCATCGTGACGAAGAAGGCAGTGGTCTACACCAACGAGGCCTTCGATGTCGGCACGGTCACGGTCGGCTCTGATGATACGGCCCTGACGCTGCACATCATGAATGAATACATGGCCGTCGATGACGCAGGGGGCAAACGTCTCGCCACCTTCCCCGATGTCATCACGACGCTGTCGACCGAGGGCGAGCCGCTCAGCGTCGGCCAGCTGCATGAGGGCATGGCGATCTTCATCCTGCATGTCCCGAAAACGGTGATCCCTCTTTCGTCCGGCGTCAAAGATCCCGCCGTCTATCCGCCGGTCGAAAAGGCGCTCGGCATCCGTATCGCCGATTACGCCCTGGCAGACTGACCGAACGCTGAAGGAGACGTGCCATGCCGAAACCCAATCCGCGCCATCCCGGCTTTCCCATTCCCGGCGGTCCTGAGCTGAGGGCAAAGGGCTGGCGCCAGGAGGCGCTTCTCAGACTGCTGGAAAACGTGCTTTCGGTCGGAGAAGATCCGGATCGGCTGATCGTCTATGCGGCCCTTGGCAAGGCGGCGCGCAACTGGCCCGCCCATGCGAAGATCGTCGAAACGCTTCTTTCCATGGACGAGGACCAGACGCTGATCATCCAGTCGGGCAAGCCGGTCGGGCTGCTCAAGACCCATGCCAAAGCGCCGCTGGTCATCATGGCCAATTGCAATATCGTCGGCCAATGGGCGAAGGCCGAGGTCTTCTATGACCTTGAGAGGAAGGGACTGATCTGCTGGGGCGGACTGACGGCCGGTGCCTGGCAATATATCGGCTCGCAGGGCGTCATCCAGGGGACCTACGAGATATTCATGCGCATTGCCGAGCGGCGCTTCGACGGCTCGCTTGCCGGTCGTTTCATCCTGACGGCGGGTCTCGGCGGCATGGGCGGGGCGCAGCCGCTGGCTGGCCGTATGGCGGGCGCCGCCATCCTCGTGGTCGACATCGATCCGGAACGGGCCGAAAAGCGCCGGGCGATCGGCTTCCTCGACGTGATCGCGCCGGATCTCGATACGGCGCTGCGCCTGATCGATGAGGCGGTTGCGGAAAAGCGTGCCGTCTCCGTCGGTTTGGTCGGGAATGCCGCCGACATCTATCCGAAGATCGAGGCGCGGGGCGTGGTCCCCGACATCGTCACCGACCAGACCTCCGCGCATGATCTCGTTTATGGTTATGTCCCCAAGGGCATGAGCCTCGACGAAGTTCGTCGTCTGCGCGAGGAGGGGCCTGCCCAGCTGATGGCGGCGAGCCGTGCCTCGATCGTCGACCATGTCCGCGCCATGCTCGCCTTCCAGAAAAAGGGTTCCGAAGTTTTCGACAACGGCAATCTGATCCGCACCCAGGCGAGGGAAGGCGGCGTGACAAACGCCTTCGACATTCCGATCTTCACCGAGGCCTATTTGCGCCCGCTGTTCTGCAAGGCGATCGGCCCGTTCCGCTGGATGGCGCTCTCGGGCGAGGAAAGCGATATCGCGCGGATCGACGACCTCGTGCTCGAACTCTTTCCCGACAATTTCATTGTCACCAACTGGATTGCGCTGGCGCGGCACTATGTGCCGTTCGAAGGACTTCCCGCCCGCATCGCGTGGCTTGGACACGGCGAACGCACCCGACTTGCCGTTGCGGTCAATGAAATGGTTGCGTCTGGCGAACTCAAAGGCCCGATCGCCTTTTCGCGTGATCATCTCGATGCAGGCGCCATGGCCCATCCCAACATCATGACGGAGAACATGAAGGATGGATCGGACGCGATCGCCGACTGGCCGCTGATCAATGCCATGACCCTGTGCGCCTCCATGGCCGATCTCGTCGTTATACACTCAGGCGGTGGGGGGTATGCAGGCTACATGACCAGTGCCGGCGTCACCATCGTAGCCGACGGAACGGATGCGGGGGCCGAACGGCTGTCGCATGCACTGACGAATGACACGTCGCTTGGTATTATCCGATATGCCGATGCAGGATATGACGCGGCAGTTGAGGCAGCCGAAGCGGCTGGGGTTGGTTATTTGCCCCTCGGCCCGGCAACCTGACTCAAGCCTTCTGCTGCTGCAGATCCTGGAGCAGGGTGACCAAGGTCCGGACGGCTGTGTCCAGGCTACCGCTGTTGTCGATCTTGACGGTGTTGAAACTCGCCGGTAGCGGATCGACGGCGCGCGAAAGCCGTGCTTCGATTTCCTCCCTGCTCTCGCGTCCGCGCGCGGCCAATCTGGCCGCAAGCACATCGCGGCTGGCCGTCACAGTGACCACCACGAGGCGGGGAAAGACGGACTGGAAGCGATCGAGCGCCGAGCGCGAACCATTGACCACGACGATACGGCCCGCCTCGAGATCATCCAGCACGGACGCCGGCACCCCGTATTTCAATCCATGGGCGTCCCAGCTCACGGCAAAGGCGCCGGCTTTCTCCAGCTGGCCGAAGTCCCCCGCCGAAACCGGCATGTGGTTTTCACCCGCCTCGTCCGCCGGGCGGGTGATCATGCGCCTTGCAAAACGAATGCCCGGAGAGTCGGCAAGCGCAGTCCTCGCAGCGCCGATCAGGCTGTCCTTGCCGACACCACTCGGACCAACAACGGCAACCAATGTGCCGGTCTGCGTTGCAGCTGGACTTTCCGGCGATGCACTCATCACGCCACCCGTCGTCCCTGGCGCCACACGGCCTTGACCACCGGTACACCCTCGGAGCGGCGAACATGGACGAGATCGGCCCGCAGGCCGGGGGCAATCCGGCCGCGATCTTCAAGGCCGACGGTGCGGGCCGGCGTCGCCGTGACCATGGCGAGTGCTGCCGGCAGGTCGATGCCGTCGATATCGTCGGCGAGCACGAAGGCCGCATGCAGCAGGCTGAGCGGAACATAATCGGAAGACAGCACGTCGAGCACGCCGAGCTTGGCGAGATCACGTGCCGCGATATTGCCGGAGTGCGACTTGCCGCGCACCACGTTCGGTGCCCCCATCAGCACGCTCATGCCGGCCTTGTGGGAGGCTTCTGCCGCCTCCAGGCTGGTCGGGAATTCGGCGAGTTTCACCCCATGACCCTTGGCCTCCTCGACATGGGCAAGCGTCGCATCGTCGTGGCTGGCAACCGTGATGCCGCGCTCGGCACAGATCCGAGCCAGAGTGTCTCGGTGGATGCTGGAATACTGCTCCGACAGCGCAAGCCGGTTTTCGACGAAGCGGGTAAAGTCCACGTCGGAGAGGCCACGCTTGGTCTTATAATAGAGCGTGTACTGGTCCATCGTCTGGAACTGCCGCTGGCCTGGAGAATGATCCATCAGCGAGACGAGGCGGACATGCGGGTCGGTTTCGAAATCGGCGAAGTGGTCCAGCACATTGTTCGAGGCGACCTCGCAGCGCAGGTGGATCAGGTGATCGGCGCGCAGGCGGTCATCCTTTTCGGCGGCCTGGATGGCGTCCGCCATGTCGCGCATCTCGCCCTTGTCGAAACCGCCGTCTTCATCCGATCCCATGCGCAGGCAATCGAAGACCGTGGTGATGCCTGACGTGACAACCTGGGCATCATGGGCCTGGATCGCCGAGGTCTTGTCCCAGCGCACGCCGGGGCGCGGAGAATAGTGGGCCTCAAGATGATCGGTGTGCAGTTCGACCAGGCCGGGAACGACGTAGTCGCCGCCGAGGTCCTCGCCGAGGCGGCTTGCGCCTTCGTCGATCGCCTCGATCAGACCGTCGCGAATGAGAAGGCTGCCGTGGACGATACGGTCCTCGATCACGATGCGGGCGTTGGAGAGGATCAGTTCAGCCATGATGATAACCATTGGTTGGGGCAGGGGAAAGCGGCTGCCGGGAATGGACGATGAAGGGCGCACCGCGCTCCGGCTCGATGAAAAGAGTGAGGGAATCGATTGCCAGCGCTCGCCGGGTAAAGGGCGAGAAGCGGCGTTCAAGCAACTGCGCCATCACATCTGCACGCTGTTCGGGTACCGGCCCGCTCAGTGTCATGTGAAAGCGAAAGTCATCGAACACATGCGGATAACCCCAGGTGAAGAGGTTCTGCCGCTGACGTTCGCCGAGTCTCTCTGGATTGCGGCGCGCAATATCGGCATCGGAGAGGGGCGCGCGAAAAGGTTCGAAGAACTCAACCACGGCAGCGGCAAAATCCTGCAGCGGCGGATGCGGCGTTTCAGGCACCAGCGCAAAGAAGGGGCCGAGCTGGCCCATGACCACCGAGGGGATGGCAAAGGTCGAGTGATTTCGACAGAAGGCGGTCATGGCCGCCAGAAGATCGGCTTCGCTGCAACCGTCTTTCAGCGAAAATGGTGCTTTCAGCGTGGCATGAAAACCGTAGCGGCGTGGATCTTCGGTGAGTGCCGAGATTTCGTCAAAACCGATCTCCGGATGGTCCTCCTGTGTGAGGACCGCACCCGAAAAGGCGTCACGTCCCAGCCAGGTCGAGGCTGTACGGGTGAGCGGAGCGTCTTCGGCGGGCGTGAAATAGAGGGCGTAACGCAAGGTCGTGCTTTCGAAATGCTGGATCGAGCGCAAACGCATGCGCCCGTTCGGGATCAGTGCCGGCTTTTTCCCATGAGTCGTGAGCGCAGGCTATTGGAAATGGCGTCGAAGAGGAAAACGACGATGAGGATGAGCACCACCATATAGGCAACGTTTTCCCAGTCGGAGTTTGTGCGCATCGCTTCCCAGAGCTTCAAACCGATGCCGCCAGCGCCGACGGCGCCGATGATCGTGGCTGAGCGTGTATTGCTCTCCCAGAAATAGAGCGCCTGTGAGGCAAAGACGGGAAGAACCTGCGGCAGTACGCCGAAGCGCTGCACGGCGATGGGCGAGGCACCCACGGACTTCACGCCCTCACGCTGCTTGTCGTCGATGTTCTCAAGTGCCTCTGCATAGAGCTTGCCGAGGGTGCCGGTGTCGGTGAAGAAGATCGCCGAAATGCCGGCGAGCGGTCCGGGGCCGAAGGCACGGGTGAAGAACAGAGCCCAGATCAGCATGTCGACCGAGCGTAGGAAATCGAAGAAACGTTTGGTCAGCTGGTTCATCGGCCGGTTGCGGCTGATATTGCGCGCGGCGATGAAGGACAGCGGGAAGGCGACGAGCATGGCCAGCAGCGTGCCCATGAAGGCCATGACGATGGTCTGCAGAAGCTTGGTCCACACGTCGAGGTGCTGCCAGGACGCATTGTAGAGGACATTGTTCCAGGCGAGCGCCAGATTGCTCATCTTCGGATCGATCCGGTCTTCGGACGTAATCTTGTGCAGGACCTGCGCAGGCGTCAGATCGAAGAAGGGCGAGTTGGTGTCGAAGATGAAATTTTCCCAGCCGAGGAAACGCTTGCGCACCCGCACCCGCTCAGCCGTGACGTCGATCCAGCCGGCCATGCCGAAATAGGCGATAACGCGACCGCCTTCGGCCCGTTGTTCAACCCAGTCGGGACGTGGGCCTTGAAGGGTGACGGTATCGCGCACGTGATCAAGCGCCAGCGACACCGTTTCGCCGCAGCGTGTCAGCACGAGATTGGTCCCGTCGAGATCGATGCTGGCTGCGCTTCCGAGCGTCACATGGGCGCTGGTGATCACCTCTTGCGTCACTGTCTTCGGGGCGGTCGGCGCTGCCTGCGCTGCGCTGCCGGCTTGCGGTGCCGTCGGTGCGAGGAAGCTGAAGGAGGATTTCGGTGCAGCCGGAGCGGCCGTCTGCGCTGCAGGGGCCACCTCTGTCAGGGTGCGGGTGACCGTCTCCTTCCTGGCGTCGATCCAGTCCGGGTTGGGGTGGGGACCGATCGGATCGAAACGCGGATAGGTGATCTCCATCGATCCATCCGGCGCGATCTGGAATTCCGGGCGGATCTCATAGGAAACCCAGTCGGCGAGATAATTGCCGGCCAGACCCCAGTTGGCTTCACTGATCGTCTTGCCGACGGCAAAGAACCACCAGCAGAAGACGAAATAGAGCGCCAGAATGCCGATCGACAGCGGCATCCGGTAGCGTTGCCAGACGCTGCGCTCCAGCACATGCGGATAGCGCTCGGCCAGACGGTTGAGTTCGGCAGTGTTGATCATGGACATTGTCATATCCTCACGTAACCGCCTGGAAGGCCTGTTCGCCGACGAGCCTGCGGCGCAGCGAAGCGGAGAACTGATCGACGGCAATGACGGTGGTCAGAAGCAGGAGAACGATGGCCAGCGTCTTGGCCTCGTGTCCCTGGCTGATCGACAGGCGCAGCACTTCGCCGATCCCGCCGCCGCCGACCGCACCAATGATGGTCGAGGCGCGGACATTGATCTCGAAACGCAGCAGAAAATAGCTGATGAAGTTCGGCATGACCTGCGGCGTAATCCCGAACCAGACGCGCTCGAACCAGTTGGCGCCGACCGCTCGCAAGCCTTCGTCGGCGCGCATGTCGGCATTCTCGATCACCTCGTAGAACAATTTGCCGAGCGCACCGATCGTATGGATCGAAACGGCGATGATCGCCGGGATCGCCCCGAGCGAGAGGATGGCGAGGAAGAAGCCCGCAAGCACCACTTCGGGAAAGGCGCGCAGCACTTCCATCACCCGGCGCATCGGCCAACGCACCCAGACGAGCGGCATCATGTTGCGTGCAGCCAGGAAGGCGAAGCAGAAGCCGAAGATCACGCCGATGACCGTCGAGAGCAGTGCGATATTGATGGTCTCGACCATCTTGTAGAAATACTCGGGGATATAGAGGCTCTGGGTCAGATAGAGCCTGCCGTCCGGGTAGTTGAATTTCAAACTGCCATCGTCATAGGGAGAGGGCAGGTCGAACAGGGCACGCCAGATCTCCCAGCCATCGCGCGGTACGAGGTCGCCGATGAAATCGAAGAAATAGGGCAGCCGATCGAAGAACTTGCCGGAATTCGTCTCATTGGCGAACCAGACGGAGCCTGTCACCGCGAAGAACAGGATGACGATCCCGAGCCCGGTATAGAGGCGTCGCTTGGAGGCGAGCTCCTGCCAGTGGCGCTCCACGGCGGCACCGCTTTCACTGAGCGGCTGCAATGTCGACAGACGCATCGACCATCCCCTTCAGACTGCGTTCAAGAAAGAACCGCCGGTCGGCAAAGACCGGCGGTTCCTTGTGCAAATGCTGGTATCAGCCGCCGATGGTGGACTTGCGGGCGTCGATGATCGGCTTGTAGAAGTCGACGTTGACTTCGGTGAAGCCCTTGAAATCACCGCCCTGAACGGCCGAGAAGCAGGCCGGATCGGAGGTCGGCAGGTCCATCATGAACTTCTTGAACTTCGCCTTCATGTCTTCGTTCATCGAGGTGCGGACGACCACCGGGCCGTTCGGGATGAGCGGGGACTTCCACAGTTCGACGAGGTCGTCCATGTTGAGGATGCCCTTGTCGACCATCTTGCGCAGGTTGCCGGACGTGTAGCCGTCCTTGAAGTCGCCGACGCCGGAGCCGAAGGTCGTGCCGGCATCGAAGGTGCCCTTGAGCACTTCGAGAACTAGGTTCTCGTGGCCGCCGCCAAAGCCGGTTTCAGCGACATATTCCTTGACCGGGGCGCCAAGCACTTCCGGCAGGGTGACCGAAGGAACGAGATAGCCGGAGGTGGAGTCCGGATCGGCGAAGCCGAGCTTCTTGCCCTTGATGTCGGTGACCTTGGTCATGCCCGAATCCTTGCGGGCAACCATGATCGAATAGTAGCCCATCGAACCGTCGGTCTGGACGGTGGTCAGGATCGGCTCGACCGCATCGGCCTTGGCGAGGTAGATCTTGGCAAAGCCGGAGGCGCCGAGTTCGGCATAATCGAGCGTGCCGCCGAGCAGACCCTGGATGACGCCGTCATAGTCGGCGGCCGGGAAGAGCGAGACTTTCTCAACGCCGAGAACGGCCGGGAGCTTTTCGGTCATGCACTGGTAGTTGCGCAGACGGTCGGCTTCGTTTTCGCCACCGAGGATACCGATGCGGAATTCCTTGAGGTCTTCGGCATGGGCGGCACCGGCAAGAGCGCCAAGAGCCACGGCGGCAAGCAGGGTCTTCTTCAACATGAGCTTATCTCCTGTTTCATGGAAAGGATTGGAACTGTCGGGAATACTCGCCCTTAACGCGGGGCCAGCGATCTTCGTGGCTCAGGCCTCGGCAGCTGCCAGAGGGCGAAGGCCAGGGGATGGGATCTTGCGCGCGACATCATTGTCCTGATGCGCGATCGTGATGCTGGTCGAGGTCATGGTCTCGTCGATACCGGCGCCATGCCTATCGGCACCGTAGATCTCATGCACGGCATCGGCCGTGAGATCCGACGGTGCACCGTCGAAGACGACCCGGCCGCGAGCCATGCCGATGATGCGTTCGCAGTAATTGCGCGCCGTATCGAGCGTATGGAGATTGGTGATGACGGTGATGCCTTCGCGCTCGTTGATGTCGCGCAGCGCATCCATGACGATCTTGGCATTGAGCGGATCGAGCGAGGCGATCGGTTCGTCGGCGAGCACCATTTTCGGCGACTGCATCAGGGCACGAGCAATCGCGACGCGCTGCTGCTGGCCGCCCGACAGAGTGCCGGCAGCCTGCAACGCCGTCTGCTCGATGCCAAGGCGCTCCAGCGCGGCGATGGCCATCAGGCGCTCTTCGCGGGAAAAGATATTTAGCATGGACAGCGCGGTCGAACGGTGATTGAGGCGACCAAGAAGAACATTGGTCAGCACATCGAGGCGCGGAACCAGATTGAACTGCTGGAAGATCATCGCGCAGTCGCGTTGCCAGTTGCGGAGTGCTGCTCCGTGCAGGGTCGAGATCTCGACATCACCGAAACGAATGGACCCGGACGTCGGATCGACGAGACGGTTGATCATGCGCAGAAGTGTAGACTTGCCGGCACCGGAGCGCCCGATGACGCCCACCATCTGGCCAGCCGGGATCTCGATGCTGACGGAATCGACGGCCTTGTGGCTGCCGAACTGTCGAGTGAGGTTGTCCAACTGGAAACGCATTGTGGTTCCTTCGCCGTCATTGATTGCGGTGCTGGTTATCCACTAGCGCCTCATCGTGAAGCGCGAATGTCAGATTTGTGTAGGATTTGTTAAACTACACAAGTCATTGAAAATAATAACTTATGCTGCGTATTTCGCCAGGAATTGCTCGGCGTCCAGGTGCCGAAAATCATCGAGCGCAGCAAAGAGACGGTCGTTATCCCAGTCCCACCAGGCGAGCGTCTGCATGCGCTCGGCCACGGCTTTTGGAAAGCGCTCGCGGATAAGCTTTGCCGGCACGCCGCCGACAATCGTATAGGGCTCGACATCCTTCGAGACGACGGCACCGGCGCCGATCACGGCGCCATCGCCGACGGTGACGCCGGGTAGCAGGGTCGCGCCATGACCGATCCAGACGTCATGGCCTATGGTCACGCGGTTCTCGCGGCGCCAGGCGAAGAAGTCGTGGTCATTGTCCGCGCCGTCAAAATAGCTGGCGGCCCGGTAGGTGAAGTGGTGCAGCGTTGCGCGCCACATCGGATGATTGGTGGCGTTGATGCGCACGGCGGCGGCAATGTTGGCAAACTTGCCGATCGTGGCGCACCACGCCGCACCATCACGTTCGATATAGGAATAGTCGTCCATTTCCACCTCGTCGAGGCGGCAGCGCTCCCCGACTTCGGTATACCGGCCGAGGGTGGAGTTGTTGACGCTGGCGCCGGGATGGACCAGCGGTTCAAGTCCGAGCTTCTTAGTCATGCGGCGGCCTTTCGCGGCGAAAACTTGATAACGTCGAGAATGCGGTCGGCAACGGCCTCGCGGACTTCCTCGTCGTGGAAGATGCCGAGCAGTGCGACACCTTGGCGCTTCTTGGCGCGGATCATCTCGACGACAACGGCACGGTTGGCCGCATCGAGCGACGCCGTCGGCTCGTCCAGGAGAAGGATCGCATGATCGGTGATGAAGCCACGGGCAATGTTGACGCGCTGCTGTTCACCACCGGAAAAGGTGGAGGGCGGCAACTGCCAGAGATCACGCGGCAGGTTCAGCCGGGCAAGAAGCTCAGCCGCACGCTCCCGGGCCTCGTCGGTCGCGACGCCACGGGCAACCAGCGGTTCAGCGACGACATCAAGGGTGGAGACGCGCGGGACGGTGCGCAGGAACTGGCTGACATAACCCAGCGCCGAGCGCCGGACATCGAGCACGGCACGCGGGTCTGCAGAGGCGATATCGACGATACGGCCGTCCTTATTGATCAGGATCTGGCCGGCATCGACGGCGTAGTTGCCGTAGAGCATCTTCAGGATCGAACTCTTGCCGATACCCGAGGGGCCGCCGAGCACGACGCATTCCCCTGACGCAACGGAGAAGGATACATTCGATACGACCGGCAGGCGAAGTCCGCCGCGCAGATGCATGGTGAAGCTTTTCGAGACGTCGGAGACGATAAGGGGCGTGGCCATGATTTTCTCCATCAGACCTGCAGGATCGAGGATACGAGCAGCTGCGTATAGGGTTCGCGCGGGTCGTCGAGCACGCGGTCGGTGAGACCATGTTCGATGACATGTCCGTCCTTCATCACCATCATCCGATGGGAGAGAAGTCGGGCCACCGCAAGGTCGTGGGTGACGACGATGGCCGAGAGGCCCAGATCGTTGACGAGGCCACGCACCAGATCGAGCAGGCGGGCCTGGACCGAGACATCAAGGCCGCCGGTTGGCTCGTCCATGAAGACGAGGCGGGGGCCGGTGACGAGGTTGCGGGCAATCTGCAGGCGCTGCCGCATGCCGCCGGAAAAGGCGCGCGGCTGGTCGTCGATACGGTCGACGCCGATCTCGACGCGCTCCAGCCATTCCGTCGCGGTCTGGCGAATGCGGCCGTAATGCCGGTCGCCGACCGCCATCAGCCGCTCACCGACATTGGCACCGGCCGAGACCGTCATGCGCAGTCCGTCGGCCGGGTTCTGGTGCACGAATCCCCAGTCCGTGCGCATCAGGAAACGGCGTTCGGCCTCGCTCATGTGGTAGAGCTCGCGGTATTGACCGTCGCGCATGTGGTAGTCGACGCTGCCGGCGGTCGGTATCAATCGGGTCGACAGGCAATTCAGAAGTGTCGTCTTGCCCGAACCGCTTTCGCCGACGATGGCCAGAACCTCACCCGGCCAGAGGTCGAAGGAGACCTCTGTGCAGCCGATGCGGCTGCCGTAGAATTTCGACAGGTTGCGAACCTTGAGAAGCGGTTGATCGCTCATTCTGCGGCCTCCTTAGATTGGGCAAGCATCTCGCCGACATGGCCCTCGGCCTGACGCGTTTCGCAGTGATCGGTGTCCGAGCAGACGAACATGCGGCCGCCCTTGTCGTCGAGCACGACCTCGTCGAGGTAGACATGTGTGGCGCCGCAAAGCGCGCAGGGTTTGTCGAAGGTCTGGATCTCGAAGGGGTGATCCTCGAAGTCGAGGCTGACGACGTCGGTGAAGGGTGGAACGGCATAGATGCGCTTCTCACGACCGGCGCCGAAGAGCTGGAGCGCCTCCGACATGTGCATCTTCGGATTGTCGAACTTGGGTGTCGGGGAGGGGTCCATCACATAACGCCCCTCGACCTTCACCGGATAGGCGTATGTCGTGGCGATGCGGCCGTGCTTGGCGATGTCCTCATAGAGCTTCACATGCATGAGGCCGTATTCTTCCAGCGCATGCATCTTGCGGGTCTCGGTTTCGCGCGGCTCGAGGAAGCGCAAGGGTTCGGGGATCGGCACCTGATAGACCAACACCTGGCCTTCCTTCAGCTTCTCCTCGGGAATGCGGTGGCGCGTCTGGATGATCGTCGCGTCGCCGGTCTTCGTGGTCACGGCGACCTCGGCGACCTTCTGGAAGAAGGCGCGGATCGAGACGGCATTGGTCGTGTCATCCGCACCCTGGTCGATGACTTTCAGCGTATCGTCAGGTCCGATGATCGAGGCGGTCACCTGCACGCCGCCGGTGCCCCAGCCATAGGGCATGGGCATTTCACGGCTGGCAAACGGCACCTGATAGCCGGGAATGGCGATCGCTTTCAGGATCGCCCGGCGGATCATGCGTTTCGTCTGCTCGTCCAGATAGGCGAAGTTGTAGGATGCAAGTTCGGTTGCTTCGGTTGCCGGCGCGGTCATTCTGCGGCCTCCTTCATATCTGTCTGGGGGATAGCGCTTGCCTCGTGCTTCGCCCGCATCCGGCGCACAAGATCGAGCTCCGCCTGGAAGTCGACGTAATGCGGCAGCTTCAGGTGCTCGACAAAGCCGGTCGCCTGCACGTTGTCGCAATGGGAGATGACGAATTCCTCGTCCTGGGCTGGGGCGACGACATCCTCACCGAATTCTTCCGTGCGAAGCGCCCGGTCGACGAGCGACATGGACATGGCCTTGCGTTCGCTCTGGCCGAAGACAAGGCCGTAGCCACGGGTAAACTGCGGTGGCGCCTTGGCCGAGCCTTTGAACTGGTTGACCATCTGGCATTCGGTCACCCGGATTTCGCCGAGCGAGACGGCAAAGCCGAGTTCCGGAACATCGAACTCCACCTCGACCAGACCCATGCGGATTTCGCCGACAAAGGGATGGGTGCGGCCATAACCACGCTGGGTGGAGTAGGCGAGTGCCAAGAGGAAACCTTCATCACCACGGGCGAGCGACTGCAGGCGCAGGTCACGCGGCATCGGAAATTCCATCGGCTCGCGGGTGATGTCGCCGGCTAGATGATCTTCGGGCATCTCGCCATCCGGCTCGATCAGGCCTTCGCCGTCGAGGATGTCGGAGACGCGCATGACCGGCTCGTGGGCGTCTTCGCGCAGTTCCGGACCGGCAATCTCGTCATCTTCCAGCAACGTCGGATCGAGCAGACGATGCGTGTAGTCGAAGGTCGGCCCGAGCAGCTGGCCGCCGGGCAGGTCCTTGTAGGTGGCAGAGACGCGGCGCTCCACCCGCATGGCCCCGGTCTCGACCGGCAGCGAGGTGCCGAAGCGGGGAAGGGTGGTGCGGTAGGCGCGCAAGAGAAAGATTGCCTCGATCATGTCGCCCCGCGCCTGCTTGAGCGAGAGCGCTGCAAGCTTCACGTCATAAAGCGAGGCCTCGGCCATGACCCGGTCGACGGAGAGGCCGAGCTGGGCAACGATCTGGTCGATGGTGACCGAGGGCAGGTTGCGATCGCCGCGACGACGGTCGGCGAGCAGGCGATGGGCGTTGGCGATGGCCTTTTCGCCACCCTTGACGGCAACATACATGGCTCAGGCCTCCAGATGGCGGATCTTGGTGGTGCGCGGCAGGGCCAGAAATTGGCGACCGCAGGTCAAAACGACATCGACACCGCGCGGGAACTGGGCGCGGTTGTCGGTCCACTGACGCAGGAACGTGTCCGACAAACCCTTCGGCGCGATCGTCTCGGTCTCGCGAATGCCGGGGCCGCGCAGATCGAGGCGAGGGCCGCCCTCTAGGCTCTGCACTTCAAGGATCAATGTCGTCGACCGGTCGGGATAATCCTGGCTGCCGAGGGTGAAATGGGCAAGCGACGGCGGCTGGGCGCCCGCCTCGACAAAGGCGAATTTCGCTTCGGTCTTTTTCGGTGTCAGGGGCGCTCCGGTGTGGAAACCGATCCAGCCAGGCAGGGCGGACTTCGACAGCGTGGAGGTCAGCCAGACCGGCGTGTCATGATCGCACAACGTCAGGAGCAGGGCGCCGGCTGCGGCACCGAGCGGTGAGGGGGGCCCAACGCGCGGCAGCACGGAGCCGATTGTGCCCGGCCGCGCTATGGCGTCCATCACGGCACGAAACACCGTCTGGGCATCGAAGACGGCATCGGCAAAGCCGCCGACCAGGCTTTCAGTCGTCTGGGTCATCAGTCTTCTCCCCTGACCATGGTGAAAAAATCCACCTTCGTGGCGGCCGTTTCCTCGCGCGTCTGGCGAGCCTCGTCTTCGAGGCGGGCCGTGATCTCGGAGAAAAGCCCGGCCTCGAGTGTGGCGAGTGCGGACGCATCCTGTGCCAGCGCATCGATCAATGCTGCGAGTGTTGCGGCCTTGCGATCGGTGCCCAAGCGGTACCCGTGACCGACCCGGCCGTCGCTGAGGCGAATGCTGGCGCGGCTCATCGTCGCCTCGCCCAGATTGAAGGGCGCACCACCGCCACCGATCCGGCCACGGATCATCACGAGGCCCGTTTCAGGGCCGCGCAACAGGGCGTGATCGGGAACATCACCGAGGCCGGCGAGTGCCGTCTTGAGTTCCGGTCTTGTGGCGCGGGCGAGCAGATCGACGATCCGCTTGCGGGCCGGCATCTCGGCCATTTCAGTCTGAAGGGCTCTGTTCATCGCCAATCCTCATAATGTCTATTAATATAGACAACCATACAAGTTACTGTATGATTAGAGGTGCGGCGTGACAAGGGTGTGACAGGGGCAGGCAAAAAGCATGATTCAAAAACAGAAGGGAGTGTCGCTCTGGCGGCAGATTTCCGATCGTATCCGCGCCAACATCGCGGCCGGGCTTTACGACGCCACGGATATGCTGCCGGCGGAGACGGCGCTGGCGCAGGAATTCGGGGTCAACCGGCATACGGTGCGGGCAGCCCTTTCGGCGCTCGCGCAGGAGGGGATCGTCAAGGCATCGCAGGGGCGCGGCACGATGATCGAGCGGCGCGACAAGTTCGATTTCCCGATCGGCCGCAGGACGCGCTTCACCGAGGGCATCGGCGATCAGGCGCGGGATCTGAAGGGCGTGCTCTTGGCCTCACAGACTGAGGCCGCGTCGGTGGAGGTGCAGAAGCGTTTGGGGCTTACTGCGGGCGAGACCGTGCTGCGGCTCGACGGCGTCCGCCGCGCCGATGGTCGCGCCGTCTCCCGGTCGACCATGTGGTTTCCGGCCAACCGCTTTGCCGGGATCGATGAAGCCTTTGCTGAAAGCGGCTCGATCACGAAAGCACTCGCCCGCTTCGGCATTGATGACTATTTGCGTGATTTTACGGAAATCTCGGCCGTCCATGCCGAACCGGATGACGTGGCGAGCCTGGAGCTCACACCCGGCGCCATCGTGCTGGTCACCCGCGCCTTGAACACCGACACGGCGGGCCGACCGATCCAGTACGCGATCACCCGCTTTCCGGCCGACCGGGTGCAGTTCACCATCCGCAGCTGATCCCGAAAAAGCGGGCGAGGGAAGGACCCTCGCCGCTCAGCAGCCGCGACGGTTGAGCGCAACGGAATAGACGCTGGTCGAGGCGGTGATGAACAGCACGTGTTTGTGGCGTCCGCCGAAACAGACATTGGAGACGGTCTGCGGCACAAGGATCTTGCCGAGCAGTCGCCCATCCGGCGCGATGCAATGCACGCCATCACCGGCCGAGGACCAGAGATTGCCGTCCTGATCGACACGCATGCCGTCGGCGCAGCCGGGGGAGATCATCTGGAACACGTCGCCGCCGAACAGTGACCAGTCGGAGCCGACATCGAAAGCTCTGATATGCCTGCTATCCTGGGTGAAGATGCGCCCGGTATCGGCGACATAAAGCCGCTTTTCGTCAGGGCTGAAGCACAGCCCGTTCGGGCCGTTGAAGTCGGTCAACACAGCCTTGATCGAGCCATCGGGATCGACGCGGTAGACATTGCAGGGCAGTTCCTGCTCCGACTTTGTCCCCTCATAATCCATCGAGATGCCGTAATGTGGATCGGAAAACCAGATCGCACCATCCGAGGCGACGATGACGTCATTGGGCGAATTCAGTCGCTTGCCTTCGAAACTGTCGGCAATGACGGTGATCGACCCGTCGATCTCGGTGCGTGTCACCCGCCGCCCGCCATGTTCGCAGGTGATCAGCCGGCCCTGCCGGTCGCGGGTATTGCCGTTTGAGAAGTTGGAGGGCGAGCGGAAGACGCTCGTTCCGACGTCGGGAATCCAGCGATACATGCGGTTGTTCGGGATGTCGGAAAAGACGAGGCAATTCAGGTCACCGAACCAGACGGGACCTTCGACCCAGTCGAAGCCGGCCGCGATTTCCTTGACCGGCGCATTGCCGAGCACATAGGTGGAAAAGATCGGATCGACGACTTCGAAGAATGCCATTGCGATTGCCTCCCGCGTGCGTACATGGTCTGATATCGATAACATAAACGGCTTTTGTCGCAAGCAGGAGAGAAACAGAGATGAGCTTTACACAGGAAAGCGCCCGCCTGACGGATGCCGGCGTGCTGGCCATGCAGTCGGCCGCGATCGAGGCCGCATCCAGCATGGGCCAGCCGCAATGCATCGTGATCGTCGACCAAAGCGGGGTGGTCTTGAGTTCCTTCCGAATGGCCGGTTCGCGCTTCCTGTCCTTGAAGAGCGCGCTTGCCAAGGCCCGCACCGCCGCCTCGATCAACGGTCCGAGCGCCAGCATCCCCGAGCATGCCCGGCTGCTCATCGCCGGCGCCACGCAAGGGGAGGTGACGGGCCTGAAAGGTGGGCTTCCGATCCGCATCAAGGGCGTGCTCGTCGGTGCGATCGGCGTCGGTTCCGGCTCGGGCGAACAGGACGAAGACGTGGCTCGCGCGGCGCTGGCTGCGATCGACGCGGAAACCGTCTGAGATAGCTTTCCACCTCATTGGTCGAGGCGACAGGAAGTATCCCGCCGCCTCGAACCTCCTTCGTGCCTGCTTACGCCGTCGAAAAGGTGATCTGCGCCTTCATCGCCCGGCTGCGGTCCGAGGCGATCTCGAAGGCAGAGATGGCGTCAGACAGCGGCACGGTATGGGTGATCAGCGGCTTCACATCGATCAGGCCCTTGCGCATCAGCTCGACACCCGTCGCGAACTCCTCGTGGAAGCGGAAGGAGCCACGCAGCTCCAGTTCCTTCGACGTGATCGCCATCATCGGCAGGCTCATGTCTCCGCCGAGGCCAAGCTGGACAATGACGCCGCGCGGACGGAGCGCTGCAATGCCGCCGGCAAGCGCCACAGCGGCGCCCGAGCATTCATAGAGCACGTCGAATGTACCCTTGTCGGCTGAATAGGCGGCGAGCGCCTCCGGCTCGTCCTTGGTATTGATCACCGGGTCGGCCCCGGCGGCTTTCGCCATGGCGAGGGTGAAATCTGAAAGATCCGTGGCGACGATTTCCTTCGCACCTGCCCGTCTTGCGGACAGGATCGACAAGACGCCGATCGGCCCGCAGCCGGTGACGAGCACGCGCTTGCCCAGCATCTCGCCGGCACGACGCGTTGCATGCAGCGTGACCGCCAGTGGTTCGGCCATGGCCGCTTCACCGGCCGACAGGCCGTCGCCCGCGACGCACTGGATGGCGTCGGCCACCAGACTTTCGCGAAACGCACCCTGGATGTGGGGGAAGGACATGGCGCTGCCGTAGAAGCGCATGTTGAGGCACTGATTGTGCAGACCCTCTTGGCAGTAACGGCAGCTGCGGCAGGGGCGGGAGGGGGAGACCGCCACCAGCTGGCCAACTTCCAGGCCTGTCACGCCGGCGCCCAGCTCCTCAACCACGGCCGAGACCTCATGGCCAAGGATCATCGGCTCCTTCAGACGCACCGCACCGAAGCCGCCATGATTGTAGTAATGCAGATCACTGCCGCAGATCCCGCCGGTGGCGAGCCGTAAACGCACTTCTCCGGGGCCAACCACGACATCGGGCGTGTTTTCGATGCGAACGTCCTTGGCCGCATGGGCGACGATGGCTTTCATCGGATGTCTCCTTACAAGACAGGCGTCGGCAGGGGATTGCCGGCGAAATGGGCGGTCAGGTTGTCGCGCACGAGCTTGCCCATCGCCTTGCGAGTCTCGATCGTGCCGGAGGCGTGGTGCGGCTGCACCAGCACGTTGTCGAGCTTGAGGAAACGTGGATTGAGCTTTGGCTCGCCTTCGAAGACATCGAGCGCAGCCGAACCGAGCGCACCGCTTTCCAGAGCCTCCAGCAAGGCATCCTCATCGATATTCGAGGCGCGGGAAATGTTGATCAGCATGCCCTCGGCCCCAAGCGCCGCAATCACATCTCGTCCAACGATGTGGCGGGTGTCGGCAGAGGCCGCGAGCGTGACAAAGAGGAAATCCGAGCGTTCGGCAAGCTTCACCGGATCAGCGATGAACTCCATGCCCTCGGCAAAGGATTTCGGGCCTACATCGCTATAGGCTATCTCCATGTCGAACCCCTTGAGGCGCTTCGCCACCTCGAAGCCGATGCGCCCGAGGCCGAGCACGCCGGCACGGCGCCCCCAGACGCGACGCTTCAGCGGATAGAGTCCCTTGGACGCCCAGCTGCCATCCTTCACCCAGGTTTCGGCACCAATCATGCCCCGCGACTGGCAGAGCATCATGGCAACGCCGAGATCGGCGACATCATTGGTGAGCACATCAGGCGTGTTGGTGACGCGGATGCCGCGCTCGCGGCAGGCGGCCAGATCGACCGCATCGAAGCCCACGCCATAGACGGAGATGATCTCGAGATGGGGGCAGGCCTCGATCATCGCTCTGTTGGCGCCGAGTTCGCCGCGGGTCGCAATGCCACGGACCTCAGGTCCGACCTTGGCGAGCAACGCACCCTTGTCTTCGGCCTCGAAATAGCGATGCACGGCAAAGGCTTCGTTCAGCGGTTCCTCGTCCCATTGTGGATAGGGACCCACCTGCAGGATGCCGGATTTCGCCATTCTCGTCTCCTCCCATGGAAATGTCTTGACAGTTTATGTTATCGATAACATAAGCGCCTTCAAAGGTGCTTGTCGAGACAAAATGTGGAGGAAACCATGTCGCTGAAACTTTTCGATCTGAACGGTCGTCGCGCGCTGGTGACCGGCTCGTCACAGGGCATCGGCCTGGCGCTGGCCAAGGGTCTCAGCGATGCCGGCGCCGAGATCGTGCTCAACGGTCGCGATCCGGCCAAACTTGCAGAGGCGACCTCGCAGTTTGCCAAACCTGTCCAGATCCTGACTTTCGACGTCACCGATCATGGCGCCGCCCGCAGCGCCATCGACGGCTTCGAAGCCGAGCACGGCGCGATCGATATCCTCGTCAACAATGCCGGCATGCAGCATCGCGGACCGCTCGAAGAGTTTCCCGAGTATGCATTCGAGCGGCTGTTGAAAACCAATATCTCCAGCGTCTTCAATGTCGGTCAGGCTGCTGCCCGCCACATGATCAAGCGCGGTCGCGGCAAGATCATCAACATCGCCAGCGTCCAGACCGCACTCGCCCGCCCTTCGATTGCGCCATATACGGCGACCAAGGGTGCCGTCGGCAACCTGACCAAGGGCATGGCGACCGACTGGGCAAAATACGGCCTGCAATGCAATGCCATTGCACCAGGCTATTTCGACACGCCGCTGAATGCCGCCCTCGTTGCCGATCCGGAATTCTCCGCCTGGCTGCAAAAGCGCACACCTGCCGGACGCTGGGGCAAGGTCGAGGAACTGGTCGGCGCCTGCATCTTCCTGTCGTCCGATGCCTCCACCTTCGTCAACGGCCATATCCTCTATGTCGACGGCGGCATCACGGCCTCGCTGTGAGATGACAGGCAACCGCAAGGTCATCGTGATGGGCGTGGCCGGAAGCGGAAAGTCGTCGGTTGGGGCGGCCCTCAGCACCAGGATGGGAGCGCCTGACATCGACGGAGACGACCTGCATTCGACCGACGACATCGCCAAGATGAGCGCCGGGATTGCACTGACCGATGACGATCGCTGGCCCTGGCTCACTCGTATCGGGGAAACGCTTGCCCAGCATCCGGGCACGATCCTGATCGGCTGTTCAGCGCTGAAACGCGTGTATCACGACCTCATTCGCAAGACTGCCGGCTCCCCGGTGACCTTCATCCATTGTGCCGGAAGCCAGGCGCTGATCGCCGAGCGCATGGCGAAACGGCCGGGCCATTTCATGCCGACGTCACTGCTCGACAGCCAGTTTGCAGCGCTTGAACCACCGGGCGCCTACGAGGCTGCGATCACGCTGGATATCGCAATGCCGCTGGTCGATCTCGTGGCCAAGGCCATGAAACAATTTTTGGAGGACCGGACATGACCCTGAAGATCGCCCTGATCGGGGCTGGCGCCATGGGCGGCGCCATTGGCACGCGGCTGGTGAAGACCGGCAATGCCCTGACCGTGTTTGATCTCGATCCGGAGAAGGTGGCGACCCTCACCGCACTCGGTGCGACATCCGCAGCCTCGGCCGCAGACGCAGCCGCCGTCTCCGATTATGTCATTCTCAGCCTCAACGCCCCGAAAATCGTGCGGGCCGCTGTGCTCGGCAAAGATGGCGTGGCCGATGGTGCACGGCCCGGTACATTGATCATCGACATGTCCTCGATCGATCCGGAGGCGACGAAGGAGATTGCGGCAGATGCGGCGGAACGTGGTCTGCGCTGGGTGGACAGCCCCCTTTCTGGCGGGGCACCCAAGGCGCTCACCGGCGAACTCACGCTGATGGCTGGCGGCAGCGAGCAGGACGTCGCCGACGCCCATGTCGTACTGAAACACGTCGCCAGCAACTACGCCCATATGGGACCGGTTGGCGCCGGCCAGATCACCAAGCTGATCAACCAGGTTCTGTGCGGGCTGAACTTCCTCGCGGTGGCGGAAGCAACACAACTGGCGCTCGATGCCGGCGTCGATGCGGCCAAGATCCCGCAGGCGCTCAAGGGCGGGCGCGCCGACAGCGCCATCCTGCAGGAATACATGCCGCGTTACGTTGCCCGCGATTATCGTCGCACCGGTCGCATCGACAACATGGTCAAGGACCTGAACGGCGCCCAGGATCTGGCGCGCCGCACCAATACGGCCATGCCACTGACGGCCGTCTGCGCCGAGGTGCATCGCATGCTGACGGCGGCCGGCCTCGGCGGCGAGGACCAGGCGGCACTGATGGAGTATTTCAAGGGAGCGAGGAGCAAGTTGGAGCCATGATCACACGTTACGCCCTGTTCGAAGGGACAAACAAACCAGGCCAGACGGAGGCCTTCCGGGCTGCCGTGATGGCGGAAATCCTGCCGCGCTGGAAAGAGTTTCCAGGCGCACTCGATGTCCGGGTCTCCTTTGCCGAAGCCCGCCACGATGGCGCACCGGAATATCCGATGATCCTTGCGATCAACTATCCGGATCTGGCCGCCGTCGATGCAGCCCTGGCCAGCCCCGTGCGCACCCAAGCCAGGGCTGCGACGGAAAGCGTGCTGTCCCGCTTCTTCGACGGGCGCATCCATCATCACGTGACGCTCGCCAACGAGTTCTCGCTCTGAAATCCGCGTCCCCATGCGCGTCAGAAATGGCCGCATGGGGATGACATTGTCTCGCGTCTTGCATTGGTGAGACAAACACGCTGTAGTGCCCTGATATCGATAACAAAGGGCCGATATGAGCCAGATTCGCAAACCACCGACCATGGCGGATATTGCGCGGGTGACCGGTGTGTCGCCCATGACGGTCTCGCGCGCCTTCAAGACCGACAGTCTGATCAGCAAGGAAACGCGGGAAGCCATCCTACAGGCGGCCGAAGATCTCGATTACGTCTTCGATTCCACCGCATCAAACCTGCGCTCGCAAAAGACCGACTTTGTTGCGGTCACCATTCCCTCGCTGAACAATGCCAACTTTGCCGATACCGTCGGTGGCCTCTCCGAAACGCTTGCACAGCGGAACATGCAGATCCTGCTCGGCTACACCAATTACGACATGGCGGAAGAGGAACGGCTGATCGAGCAGCTGCTTCGCCGCAAACCTCAAGGCATCGTGGTCACCGGCGGCAAACACACGCCGCGCGCCCGCAAACTGCTGGAAAACGCCCATATCCCCGTCATCGAGACCTGGGATGTGCCGGCGGAGCCGATCGGGAATTTCGTCGGCTTTTCCAATGCCGGCGTGGTGCGCGACATGGTCGACCATTTCGTCCGAGCGGGTTACAGCCGAATCGCCTTCATCGGCGGTGATGTCGGGCGCGACACGCGCGGCAGCGACCGCCGCCTCGGCTTTCTCGAGGCCATGAAGGCGCATGGGCTTGATACGTCGCGGCTGATTGCGGCCGGACCGCCACCAATTTCCATGCGCGAGGGCGCGAACGCCATGGCGCTTCTGCTTGCCGAATACCCCGATACGGACGCCGTCATCTGCGTCTCCGACCTCTCGGCTTATGGTGCACTCACCGAATGTCAGCGCCGGGGCATTGCCGTCCCCGATCAGATCGCCATCGGCGGTTTTGGCGCGTATGAAATCGGCAGTATCTGCGTGCCGACGCTGACCACCATTGATGCCCATGCGCGCGACATCGGTCGCCGCACCGGTGCGCTGCTCCTCGGCATTCTTGACGGTCGCGCAGATGTCGGTGACGTCTTGATCAAGCCGGAGCTGATCGTGCGCGAAAGCACGCGCTGACCGGGCGAGCGCCACTACCGGTGTGAGACATAGAGCAGTTCCAGCAAAAGTGCGAAGCGGTTTTGCGTCCGGAATTGCGTGAAAACAAAGACATAGTTCATTGCGACGCCGATTAGCTCCAAGGTCTTCGGGAGGTTCCGGCTTTGGACAGGGAGGGGAACAGAACGTATTCACCGCATGAAACGCGTTCAGGTGCGTGTCAGCTTTATCCTTCAGAGCTTCCGGCAAATTTACAGTGCCATGAAGGATACCGCATTGCCGGCCTTGCTCCGATCTCTTCCTCGACCCCGCATCAGCAGCGAATGGCTGAGCGTCCTCGTTTCGGCCTATCTGCTGGTCTTCATGAATGCGACCTTTTGGCACAAGTCCGCAGCCTATCTGTCGGGTGAAACCTTCGCGCTTGCGTGTCTCGCGATCGGGCTGTTCGCCGGATTCGTGGCGATCCTCGTCACCTTTTCAGCCAAATTCGTCATCAAGCCGGTCCTGGTGTTCCTGATCCTGTCGGCCACTGCCTCGGCCTGGTTCATGGACCGCTTCGGTGTGGTCATTGACAGCGAGATGATCCGCAACGCCGCAGAGACCACCGGTCCCGAAGCCGGCCATCTGATCACGCCGACATTTCTCTTCCATATCGCGCTTTACGGTCTGCTGCCGTCGCTTCTGGTGATCTGGGTCGAGGTCAAGCACCGCACGCTGCTGCGAAAGGTGGTGCGAAATCTCGCCGTCATAGGGCCGGCCGTGCTGGTTCTAGCAGGAGCCGGTGTCACCAACAGTGGCACCTTCATCTTCAATATCCGCGAACATCGTGACTGGTTCCGCAGCCTGAACCCGATCTTCCCGATCGGTGCGGCCATCAGCTACGCCGTCAAGTCGACCGAGGAAAAGAACATCGTGGCCGAACCGATCGGGCTCGATGCGAAGGTGACGGATGCCCTTCAACCCGGCGCACGCAAGCCGCGCGTCACCATCATCGTGGTGGGCGAAACGGCGCGGGCGCAGAATTTTCAGTTGGGCGGCTATGAGCGTGCCACCAATCCGGAACTCTCCAAGCGGGATATCTTCTATTTCAAGGACACGTCCAGCTGCGGAACGGCGACCGCCATCTCCGTGCCCTGCATGTTCTCACGCTATACCCGCAGTGAATACTCCCACGCCAAGGCCCTCGCGACCGAAAATCTGATGGACGTTCTGGGGCACGCGGGCGTGCGCACCGAGTGGTGGGACAACAACACGGGCGACAAGAACGTCGCGGACCGTATCGGCAGCCAGGACTTCTTCAAGATGAAGGATCCTCGCTACTGCACGAATGGCGAATGCCTGGACGAGATCATGCTCGACAAGGTCGACGGCTGGCTCGACGGGGTGAAGGGCGATTCCGTGCTGGTTCTGCACCAGCTCGGCAATCATGGCCCGGCCTATTATGCCCGCTACCCGGAGGCTTTCCGCAAGTTCACGCCCGACTGCCGCACGGTCGAATTCAAGGATTGCACGCCTGAGACGATTACCAACGCCTATGACAATGCGTTGCTCTATACCGACTTCATTCTGTCCTCGATCATCGACAAGTTGAAGGCACGCGATACAAGCATCGACGCCTCCATGATCTACATGTCAGACCATGGCGAGTCGCTCGGTGAAAACGGGCTGTATCTGCATGGCACGCCCTATTTGTTCGCGCCGAGCCAGCAGACACATATCCCCTTCGTGCTCTGGCTCGGATCGATGGCGAAGTCTCAGGTCGACACCACCTGCCTGAGTGCCAAGACGTCCGAAGCAGCCTCGCATGACAATCTGTTCCACACGGTGCTCGGCATGATGCATGTCCAAACCGAGGTGCGCGATCCGGAACTCGATATCGTTGGCAGTTGCAAAGCCGCGACGAGTTGATTGCGATGAGGGAAGCCTTGCCGATCTGAGCGCCTGACCTTCAGATCGGACCGGGGTCGCCGATTAGCGCAATTTTCGGACCGGAGGATTGTCGACGTCATATTGGCGGCGTGACTGTTGAATCCGCCCATGGTGCTCCACCGACCAGAAGACCAAGCCGGCGATCGGTCCGATCAGGGATTGTCCCAATTCTGTCAGGCTGTATTCCACGCTTGGCGGTTGCGTCGGGAAGACTTCGCGATGCACGAGGCCGTCGCGCTGGAGGGTGCGAAGGGTGCTTGTCAGCATCGCCTGCGAAATGTCGGGAATGGCGCGGCGTAACTCTCCGAAGCGATGGTTCTGCGTGCACAAGACCTGCAGGATCAGCGATGCCCATTTGTCACCGATGTGCGAGAACACGTCGCGGACAGGGCAATTCTTGGGATCGAAAGGGCCGCCTGCCGGCTCGGCCAGCATGGCCTTGATCGCACCGATCGCCTGATCGACGTCCGGATTCAGTTTCACATGTGCGGTCACCGGTATTCTCCATCCGACGTGGTTCTAAAAAACTGCCTACTTTACGGCGTCTCACGGATCTGCAATCTACAGCAACTCTGAAAAACAGACCAGCACTGTTTTTGAGCCCAATTCATCGCTGCAAGGATGTATGATCCATGACTGCAAAATATCTCGTCACCGGCGCTTCCGGCAAACTTGGCCAGAGCGTCCTTCACCATCTGACGGAAACCTACAAGGTCGCACCCGCCGATATCGTGGCTGCCAGCCGGAAGCCCGCAGCGCTCGCCACCTGGGCAGATAAGGGCGTCCAGACACGTGCGGTCGATTTCGATGACATCGCGTCGATGGAAAAGGCCTTTGAAGGCGTCGGGCGGGTCCTGATCATCAGCACCGACACGCTCGATCGTCCGGGCCATCGTCTCATCCAGCACAAGGCCGCAATCGCTGCCGCCGAAAAGGCCGGCGTCCAGCACCTGCTTTACACCTCCATGCCGGAACCCGCCAATTCGCCGTTGCTCTTTGCGCCCGACCACGAAGGAACGGAGGCAGCGATCAAGGCGAGCTCGATCCCAGGCTGGACCATCCTGCGCAACAACTGGTATTTCGAAAACATCTTCTTGTCGGCCGGCCCTGCCCTCGCATCAGGCCACTGGTATTCGGCCGCCGCCGGTGGACGCATCGCGCATATCGCCCGTGACGACATCGGGCGGGCTGCTGCGGCAGCCCTGATCGCCCCCAGCGACGCGAAGATGATCTACACTCTGACCGGTGCCAACTCCTATAGCCACGCTGATATCGCTGCCCTCATCAGCGCTGCTGCCGGCAAGGAGATCGCCGTGGTCGAGGTGCCGCTGGAAGGCCTCGTGCAGGGCATGGTCGGTGCCGGCCTGCCCGAGCCGGTCGCACGCGTCTACGCCTCCATCGATACCATGGTCGGCGTCGGCGGCCTGGCCCAGGTCACGACGGACTACAAGACCCTGACGGGTCTCGAACCTCAGGCTTTCGAGGGCTGGATCAAGAGCCAGGCCGGAGCCTTGAAGGCGCTGATCAACTAAGCCGTTCCGGAGACGTCCAG
The DNA here is from genome assembly GCF_003610655.1 of Rhizobium sp. AG855. Lineage (NCBI taxonomy): Bacteria > Pseudomonadati > Pseudomonadota > Alphaproteobacteria > Hyphomicrobiales > Rhizobiaceae > Rhizobium > Rhizobium sp. AG855. The sequence goes on from NZ_RAQG01000005.1 coordinate 307,090, forward strand.
GGAGCACTGAGACGGCGCGCCCGCCACGAGGCCGTCTCACTTCCGGACCTTCTGAGCACATCGCCCGGGCATTCCCGCCCGGGCGATTGGCAAGATTCTGTGCGCGCACCTGCTGCCCCAGGAAATCAAAAACCCGGCACAAAGGCCGGGTTTTCGCAAATCTGTGGACCGAGGTCAGTGTTTATGCTCGGGCATGTCCTTGAGCTGATCCTTCGTCCAGGCCGTGACGGCATGAACATCGCCATCCTCGTCGCGCATGAAGTCGAGGTCGCTCAGCGGCACCGAAACCGGTTTTGCACCAATGCCAAGGAAGCCGCCGACATCGATGACGGCATGGCTCATCGCCCCGACACCGTGCACGTGGTCGACTTTCCCGACCTTGTGGTCGTCTGCGCCGTAAACGGTAGCGCCCTGCAGAACCGAGGGGGTGAGTTCGGTCGCGGTGAGGCGGACGTGATTGCTGTGATCCATTGTCGCTCCTTCCTGTGTTGCAAGCCCACACACAACTCATGCGGCGCTGCAACAGTTCCCTCTGATCACGGGATCCGTTTGGCCTCCCCCATCTGTCTCCAAAACGCCGGCCTTGACCTTTCAGGCGGGGAGATTACCAACTAGCCGCAAGTTTCATGGCCTCCACGGGGCGAATATATGCGCGTATTATTGGTCGAAGACGATGAGTTGCTGGGGGATGCGGTCCGCACACATGTGCGGCGGCAGGGGCATGCCGTCGACTGGGCCATGACGCGCGAGGCGGCTGAGGCGAGCCTTGCAGCCGCGCCCTATGATCTCGTTCTGCTTGATCTGAGATTGCCTGACGGAAATGGCATCGACATCCTGAAAGGACTGCGCGCAAGGCGGGACTCAACGCCGGTGATCATCATGACTGCGCACGACCAGGTGTCGGATCGCATTGCCGGCCTCAATGCTGGCGCAGATGATTATCTGGTGAAGCCGGTCGACATGGGCGAGCTTGAGGCGCGCATGCAGGCAGTTGCGCGGCGCTATGGAAGCCAGCAACTGCCGGAGGTGACGCTGGGCACCCTGAAGATATTTGTCGCCGAACGTCGCGTCATTTCGGAAGAGGGCGTCGATATCAGTCTGTCGTCACGCGAATGGGCAGTGCTCGACCGCCTGATCGCCCGCCGCCATGCGATCGTCTCGAAGGGGCAGCTCGAAGAGGCGCTCTACGAATTTGGTGCCGAAGTGGAGAGCAATACGGTGGAAGTCTATGTCAGCCGTCTGCGCAGAAAGCTCGGCAAGGACGTGATCGAGACGATGCGCGGTCTCGGATACAGGATTGCTTGAGATGGCAAGGAAACCGGCGAGCCTGTCCCGCACCCTGACCGTCTCGCTTGCCGCCCTCCTGTTTGGCTTCTGGACGATCGCCGTGCTGCTCGGGATCTCGATCATGCGCGACGAATTCGACGAAGTCTTCGACAGTGGCCTGCAGGAAACCACGGAGCGGCTGGTGCCCCTCGTGGTCGATGACCTGTTTCGTCGCGAAGCGCGCGAAGAGCCATATCGTGTTGTCGATCCCCGGCCCGACATTCACGATCAATACCTCACATACCAGGTGCGTGATGCCTCGGGGCGCGTCCTCCTGCATTCGAACAATGTCTCCGCCGAGCCCTATGGGGCACCCCTCGTCCCGGGTTTCTTCAGGGATGGCGACCGGAGAATTTTTACCGTGGCCACGGTGAGCGACAGCCTGTTCGTACAGGTCGCGGATTCGCTTGATCACCGCCGCGAGGCGACGCTGGAAAGTGCTCTGGCCTTGCTGCTTCCGATCATGATTCTACTGCCGCTGGGCATGCTTGCCATCTGGTGGATCGTCTCTCGTGCCACGGCACCTGTCGCGCGTCTGGGCGACGCCATTTCTGAGCGCAGCGGTGCGAATATGGCACCGATCGAGATGGCAGACCTGCCGGCGGAGCTGGCCGCGATCCCGGGTTCGATCAACACACTCCTGGAGCGATTGGCCGCGACCTTGCAGGCCGAGCGGGATCTGTCGGCCAACAGCGCGCATGAATTGCGCACACCACTTGCCGGCGCTCTGGCTCAGACAGAATTGCTGGTGGCGGAGCTCGACGACAGCGCTGCCCGAGCGCGCGCCGTGCAGGTCCAATCAGCCTTGCGGCGGCTCTCTGCCATGGCGGAAAAGCTGCTGCAACTTGCCCGCGCTGATGCGGGCATTGGCACCGCCACCGAACCGTCGGACCTGTTTGCGCTTTTCGACTTCGTGCTCGAGGATTTCGTGCGGTCTCACCCGGCGGTCGAAATCGAGGTGACACGGGATCGCCCGCAGGAAGCCGTCCTCCTGCCGATCGATCCGGATGCCTTCGGGATTGCCTTCAAGAACCTGCTCGAAAACGCAGTCAAATATGGCGCCGAGGCTCGGCCGATCAAGGTAAGTGCCTTGGCAGAACGCCGTATCAGTGTGGTCAACGTGGTCGAGGGACGGCTGGACGAGGATGTCGAACAGTATCGCCAGCGCTACCGCCGAGGCCGCACGAACCAACCGGGATCCGGCCTCGGGCTGGCAATCGTTCATCGATTGATGGCGCAGATGAACGGCAGGCTGAAGCTGCGATCGCATGTCGCCAACGACGGAGAGGCTGTTTTCGAGGCCGTGCTCGATTTTGCCTGACGATGACGCATAAGGCAGCTCTGGACGAGGGCAGCCCGCAACCGTAACCTTGGGTAATTGCCAGCCCCATCCGCCACATGCCGACTTTGCCGTCCAGGAGAATGTAACAAGACATGGCCCCCATCCTATTGCCGGTTATGAATAGGCGCAATTTTCTGCGTTCCGCCTCTGCAGCAGTGTCAACCAGCCTGCTGTATCCCTCGGGGCTTCTGGCCGCACAGAAGAAAGAGGCTTCGACTTTCATATTTACGAACGACATCCATGCCTGCCGCATGGCAAATGGTCTGGCGCCAAACTGTGCGGCAGAAGGAAAGACGGACGAGAACCTGCTGCTCCATGTCCGCGCCATCAACACAGTGCCGCAGCTGTCTTGGCCGGCTGAGATATCCGGCAAACCCACAACGCTGGTCGGGGCCGGCAGGAAGATCGGCACTCCCAGGGGTGTCGTGATTGGCGGCGATCTGACCGATGACGGCGGTGGCCAGGGGGCCATCCCCGGCGAAGGCTATCAGTTGCGACAGTTCAGCCAGAGATATCAGGAAGGGGTAGGGCCGGACCGGGTGCATTTCCCGGTCTATCTCGGCCTCGGCAATCACGACCTTGACCAGGATGGTCCGGCACCGCATGTCGACTGGTATCGGCGTGAACTTCGCGACTATGTCGAACTCAATCACCGCTCGACCGTGTTTTTCAAACCGCCGGTCCCGGTGACCAGTTACGATGTGGAATCGGACTGCTATTCCTGGGACTGGCCCAATGTGCACCTCGTGCAAACACAGCGTTTTGCCGGTGATATGAACAAGGGAGCCGTCTCGGGACTGAAGTGGCTGGCCGATGACCTTGCGACCTATGCGACCAACCGGAAACCCGTCATCCTGTTCCAGCATTATGGCTGGGATCCATTCTCGACCGAGGTTTGGGATGCGGACAAGCAAACCTTCGATCAGCAGGGCAATGGTCCGCCACATTGGTGGAGCGCCGAAGATCGCGAGAAAATGGTCGAGCTTCTAAGACCCTATAATGTCATCGGGCTGTTCCACGGGCACCAGCACGAGACTGCCATGATCTACAACCGCGACGGCATCGATATCTTCAAGCCGAAAGCCGCTTTCATGGGCGGGTTCGCCGTCGTCAATGTCATGGCAGACGCGATGGACGTCGTCTTGTGCGAGGCAAGCCATAAGGATGGTTCAGTCCAGTTCACCGAGAGCTTCAGCAAGAAGATCTGACGGACGCCGGGCAGCATGCATCGCGGGCTGTGCATGTTCGATCCCTCAGGGATCGATAGCGAGATTCAGTCGATAGCGCGTTGCCTTGCGCTCGCCGTCCCGCAGCAGCGCGCCCTTCTCGACGAGGTCGGAGAGGTCGCGGGTGATGGTGGATGGCGCAGCACCGGTGATCGTCGCGTAATTGCCGGCGCTGAGACCCCCGACGAATCCATCGGGTCCTTCCGCCAGCATGCGCAGCAGGACTTTTTCCTGGCGGTCGTTCAGCGCGCCTCTCAGCCTGTCCATCAGTCTTGTCTTTTCGATCAGGAAGCGGACCAGGTCATCGGCTGAGTTCTGTGCTTCGAGTGCCCGGTCAGCAAACCATGAGAGCCAGGCGTCGATATCGAGCGTGGTACTCGCCGCCTCCAGCATGGCATAATAGTCCCGGCGATGCTTCAACAGCGATTTCGACAATGCGCTGAAGGTCGGCGTGGAGATGGCGCGCGCAAGGATGTTTTCCGCGATCGCGCGGCCGATACGGCCATTGCCGTCCTCGAAGGGATGGATGCTCTCGAACCACAGATGGGCAATGCCGGCACGGGCAAGCGCTGCAAGCGGCTCGTCGCCGTCGGGCGAAGTGCGTTCGAGCCACGCCAGAAGGCGCCCCATCTCAAGGGTCAGGCGCTCGGAGGGCGGCGCTTCGAAATGCACGTGCTGGCGGCCGAAGGCACCGGAAACGATCTGCATCGGTTCGTCATGACCGCGATAGGCACCGATGCTGGTTATGTCGCGTCGGCCGTTCATGACCATACGGTGCCATTCGAAAAGCCGCTCTTCGGTGATTGGGGTGAGCGGGTGGCGGTAAAGATCCGCCATCATTTCGGCAATCCCCGCTTCCGCCGGTCGGCTGCGGAGGCTTGCTGCCGACATACCAAGCTGCCGGCGCAGAGAGGATTGAACGCTTTCGCGATCGAGCACTTCCCCTTCGATGGCGGATGTGCTCATGGCATCGGAGCTCAGCAGCTCAATGACGAGATCCTCGCGGTCGCCCTGTCCCAGATGCCGCATTGTGCCGACGGCGATGGCCGCATTCTCGATGAATGCCTGCTCCCTTGCCTTCAACCGCTCGGGGCGCCAAGCGAATGCGGGCCACCCCTCTAATTCCCAATTCCAAGCCATGAGTGATAAATTCCAATTTATCGCCCATAATGCATGATAATTATGGGCGATAAAAGGAGTTTGTTTCGCTCATTGCGGCATTGGTCCGCGATAGTGGCGTGGATCCGGGATCGGGACCGCTGCCATGAGGGCGCGTGTATAGGGGTCGCGGGGGTCTTCAAAGACCTGGGCTCGGGATCCTATCTCCACGATTTCACCTCCACGCATGACTGCGACATTATGCGCCATCTTCTCGATCACCGCCATATCATGCGAGATGAAGAGATAGGCGAGCCCCATTTCCTCCTGCAGCTCCAGCATCAGATCGAGCACGCGGGCGCGGACCGAGACATCAAGCGCTGCCACGCTTTCGTCGGCGACGATCAACTGTGGCTTGAGGGCGAGCGCACGCGCAATGCAGATACGCTGCCGCTGTCCGCCGGAAAACTCGTGCGGATAGCGGTCTGCCGCTTCTGGTGGCAAGTCGACCCGCTTCAGCAAGGCTGCAACCCGGTCCTGGCGCTCCGAGGCATTGGCGATGCCGTGGATGACCAGCGGTTCGGCAATCGCCGCCCCCACGCTCATGCGCGGATCGAGCGAGGCGTAAGGGTCCTGGAAGATCATCTGCGCGCTGCGGCGGATCGGTAGCATGATCGAGGGCGAGGACGGGAAGACCTCGCGTCCGGCAATCCGCACGCTGCCGTCGAAGGAAATGAGGCCGAGCACGGCTTTGCCGGTCGTCGACTTGCCAGACCCGCTTTCGCCGACGAGGCCCAGCGTCTGGCCGGCTTTCAGCTCGAATCCGATCTTCTTCACCGTCGGCTGAGGTGCCTTGCCGCGCGAGAACCAGCCGGTCTTGGCGCCATAGGTGACGCTGAGGTCGGCGACCTCCAGCACGGGCGACGAAGAGGCAGGCAAAGGCGGATGAGACGTGACCTTCGGCGGCTCGGATGTCCCGGCAAGTGCACCGAGACGCGGGACGGCCGCCAGCAGTTGCTGCGTATAAGCGGCCGTCGGGCGTTCGAAAATCTCAAGCGCATCACCCTGTTCGACGATACGGCCCTGCTGCATGACGGCGACCCGGTCGGCCATCTCCGCCACCACGCCCATGTCATGGGTTATCATCAGGATCGAGGTCTGGAATTCGCGGCGGAGTTCCCGGATCAGCGTGAGGATCTGGGCCTGAACGGTCACATCAAGGGCCGTGGTCGGCTCGTCGGCGATCAGCACCTTCGGACGGCAGGAAAGCGCCATGGCGATCATCACACGCTGGCGCATGCCGCCGGAAAGCTCATGCGGATACTGCGTGAGGCGGCGCGCAGCCTCCGTCATATGGACGGCATCGAGCATCTGGCGGGCGATGGTTTCCGGGCTCTCTGCGCTGTCGGACCGATGCTCGCGGATCGCCTCTTCCATTTGGGCGCCGATGGTCATCACCGGATTGAGCGATGTCATCGGTTCCTGGAAGATCATCGCGACCTCGCGGCCGCGGATCCTCCGCATCGCACGTTCGCTTTGTCCGAGAAGGCTCGTCTCACCGAGCCGGATCTCGCCGGATGCTACGCGCAATGCCGCCTTCGGTAGCAGGCCCATGATGGCAAGCGAGGTCACCGACTTGCCGGAGCCGGATTCGCCGGCCAGACACAGCGTCTCGCCGGCCGCAATCTCGAAGCTGACATCGTCGAGGATGCGCTTCAGACCCGTCGGCGTGCGTGCGTCGAGGGTCAGGTTGCGGACCGACAGGACCGGTGTCGATGCAGAAACTGTGCCTGTCACAGGAGGACGATCCTCGGGAAGTAGAAGGAAACGACCCAGTTCGGCATGTCGACGATCTCGCTGATCCGCAAGTCACCGCAGACCGAGCAGAGCATATAGGCGTCAACCGGGTTCATGCCGTGTTCGCCGGTCAGGAGATCGATCATCCGCATGACGGCTTCCTGGGCTCCGGTCATCAGATCCGGGCCGATCCCGGTCGTGACTTCGTAGCCGGCGCCATCGAGATGGCGGGTGACGGGTTCGGTCGTGGTGAAACGCGGTGTCTTGAGATTGGCACCCTTGACGAGGTCGAGGGTGAGCTCGACGTTCATCTGGCTTTCGATGGCCGTACCGCAGACTTCGCCGTCACCCTGGGCCGCATGGGTGTCGCCAACGGAGAACAGCGCGCCCTCGACTTCGATCGGCAGATAAAGCGTGACACCTGCCGTCAGGTCGCGGATATCCATGTTGCCGCCGACGCGCCGTGGGGGGACGACCGAATGCAGGCCGGCTTCTGCCGGTGCCACACCGATGGTGCCGGTAAAGGGTTTTAGCGGCACCTTGCCGCCCGGGCCGTAAGCCGCCGGCGCCATCGAAGCGGTGTCGTAGGACCAGACATGCAGGGCCGGATCCTTGAACTGGTCGGCGAGCAGGCCGAAGCCTGGAATATTGGCGGTCCAGCCATGGCCGGACGGATGAAACTTGCGGATGGTGACTTTGAGCGCATCGCCGGGCCCGGCACCCTCGACATAAACAGGACCGGAAACCGGGTTGATCTTGCCGAAGTCGAGATTGGCAAGCGTTTCCAGCGTCGCGTCCGGGCCGATCTGGCCGCCGGAAGAGTCCATGCATTCGAACAGAATGGTTTCACCGGGCTTTGCCGTGAGCGCCGGCGGAAAATCCCGGTTCCAGCCGAAATTGTGTTGAGCCCTGTGGATGGTGTGATTGCAGGCGACGCACATGGGAATGCCTCCGGGTGTTCAGCTGGTTTTATCGGTTGGTCCGTCTCCCCGTGGTGCCGGGGAGACGGAGACGCATCGGAAGAGGCTTACTGCTTCACGAAGATCGCGTCGTAATTGATGACGCGGGTCGGATCGATGTAGATGTTGTCCGGGCCGCCCATGCGGAGCGACTTGGCAACGACACGACGTTCGTTGATGACCGGGACCCAAGGGGCATCTGCCATGATATCGGTGAAGATCTTGCCCCAGACGGCCTGGCGCTCGGTTGCCTTGGCCGGATCGGACATCGAGTCGGCTTCGATCGCGCGCTTGTCGAGCGCTTCGTTGCAATACCACGACCAGTTCCAGCCGCCCTGAACCGCACCGCTGCAGCCGAGGATCGGGCCGTAGAAGTTGGACGGATCCGGGAAGTCGGCGATCCAGGCCATGCCGCCCGACCAGATCATCGGCGCTTCGCCTTCCGCGCCGCCGGCGGCAATGACGTTGGCCTGCGCAAGCGCGCGCACTTCCGCCTTGACGCCGATGGCAGCGAGATCCTGCTGGATTGCCTGGGCGATGCGCGGCTGCGGGTCGGTGTTGGTGGAGTAGAGAACGGTCTCGAAGCCGTCGGGATACCCGGCTTCTGCCAGCAGGGCCTTCGCCTTTTCGACGTCGAAGGCATAGCCGGTGAAGGCCTTGTCGTATCCCGGCATCAGTGGTGGCAAGGGCTGGTTGGCCGGCGTCGCACGGCCGTTCAGGATGCGGGTGATGCGCTCCTTGTTGACGGCCATGTTGATCGCCTGACGAACCTTGACGTCGTCGAGCGGCTTGATCTTGGTGTTGAGCGTCAGATAGCCGGTATGCAGCTGTTCGCCATCGACGATCATCTGCGCGCCCTCGGGCGAGTTCTTGATCTCGAGGAATTTTGCCGGCGGAATGCCGTCGCCGGCGATGTCGACTTCACCCTTCTGCAGACGCAGCAGCGCCACCAGCGGCTCTTGGCCGACTTCGACGGTGACCTTGTCGATGTAAGGCAGGTCCTTGTTGAAGTAATCAGGGTTGCGGTCGAAGACGAGCTTCTGGCCGATCGTCCAGTCCTTCAGGATGAAGGTGCCCGAGCCCACTGGCGCCTTGCCGAAGTCGCCATTGGCGGCCTCGACGGCTTCCTTCGGTACGACCGAGGCGAAGTTGATGGCGAGCACGTGGAGGAAGGTCGCGTCTGGGCGCGAGAGCTTGAAGATCACGGTCTGATCGTCAGGCGTCTCGATGCCCGAGAGCGTTTCCGAGGTGCCACCGGAGACGGCGTCGAAGCCCGCGATCGCGCCGAAGAAGCCGGCGCCGGGGCCTTGCGTCTTCGGATTGACGGCGCGTTCGATCGAATACTTGACGTCCGAGGCGACGACCGCGCGGCCGTTCGAGAACTTCACGCCCGGGCGCAGCTTGAAGGTGTAGGTCAGGCCATCAGCGGAGACGTCGAAGCTTTCGGCCAGCGACGGCACGAGATTGGCCGTGCCCGGCTCGTAGTCCATCAGGCGCGAAAACAGGCTCTTGATCATCGACCAGTTGACCCAGTCGTAACCGATGGCCGGATCGAGCGTGGTGATGTCGTCCTTGTAGGTGACGACGATGTCGCCGCCCTTAGCAGGTGTGTCCTGCGCACCGGCAATCGATGGCAGGAATGCCATCATCGCCGCAGCGGTGGAGGTGAGAAGCAAGCGTCTGAACATTGTGGTTCCCCTTTGTTTCGAGCTTCAGTGTGAACGGATGCGCGGGTCGATGGCCGGCGCGATGATGTCGGCGAGAAGGTTGCCGAGGATGATGGCGAGCGCCGAGGTCAGGGTGACGCCCATGATGATGGGGATGTCGACCTGCTGGATTGCCTGCCAGGCGAGCTGGCCGATGCCGGGCCAGCCATAGACGGCTTCGACCACGACCACGCCGCCCATGAACTGGCCGATATCGATGCCGATCATGGCGATGATCGGAAGCGTCGCATTGGGCAGCGCATGGCGCAGCACGACGCGGGCGCGCGACAGCCCTTTGGCGCGGGCGGTGCGCACATAGTCCTGGTTCAAAACGTCGATCATTGCCGAGCGGACCATGCGGGCATACCAGCCGGCGCCAAGCAGTCCGAGGGTAGCGGCCGGCAGGATCACATGGGCGGCGGTGCCGTAGCCTGACATCGGAAACCAGCCGAGGGTGGCGGCGAAGACATAGAGCAGGAGAAGGGCGACGACGAATTGCGGGGCGGAGACGCCGACAAAGGATGACATCATGATCACGCGGTCGGCGAGCTTGCCGCGATAAAGCGCGGCCGTGACGCCGAGCACCATGCCGAACAAAACCTCAAGCGCGATCCCGGCTGCCATCAGCGTCAGCGTTGCCGGCAGGCGTGCGGCAATGAGCGTCGAGACTTCCGTCTTCTGGGCATAGGAGCGGCCGAGGTCGCCCTGCACGAGGCCGCCGACATAATGACCGAACTGGACCACCAGCGGCTTGTCGAGGCCGAGTTCGTGGCGAATGTTTTCAACCGTCTTGGCGGTTGCGCTGCGCCCCGCAATCATGCGGGCGGGATCGGCTGGCAGTGCATAGAGCAGCACGAAGGTGATGGCGGAGACGCCGAACAGGATCAGGACCGACTGGACGAGCCGCTTGGCAAGAAGCTGGAGCATCAACCCCTCCCGCGCTGGGTCGGATCGAGCAAATCGCGCAGTGCGTCTCCGACCAGGTTGAAGGCGAGCGCGGTGAGCAGGATCACGGCGCCCGGGAAGAAGACCAGCCAGGGGGCGGCCTGGAAATAGCTCTGGCTCTCGAAGATGATATTGCCCCAGGACGGGTTCGGCGGTTGGACGCCGATGCCGAGGAAGGAGAGCGTTGCCTCCAGCAGCACGGTCGTCGCAATCCCGAGCGTGCCCCAGACGATCGCGGTCGGGATGAGATGCGGCAGGATGTGCAGGAAGAGAATGCGCCCATGGCCGGCTCCGAGCGAGCGCTCGGCCAGGATGAAGTCACGCTCCACCAGGCCGCGCGTTTCCGTATAGACAATACGCGCCACCTGCACCCAGTTGACCAGCGCGATCACCATGGCGACGATCCAGAGGCTGGGTTTCAACAGGGCCGCCAGCACGATGGCCAGAAGCAGGGCCGGGAAGGCCATCATCAGGTCGGTGAACCGCATCAAAACGTTACCGGCAAATCCGCGCATATAGCCGGCGGTGATGCCAACGAGGAGGCCGATCGCGACGGCCACGCCATTGGCAACGAGCCCGATCAAAAGCGAGGTGCGCGCGCCGAACAGCATGCGCGACAGCAGATCACGGCCGAGCGTGTCGGTTCCCAGCAGGAAGGGGCCACCCGGGGGCATGGGGGCCCCTTCCAGCGTCAATCCGTCGAACATCTGTTCATCCGGATTGAAGGGGGCGAAGAGCGGCGCGCCGAGGGCGCCGATCACGACGATGAGGATGATCGCCAAACCGAACAGAGCCGCCGGCTGGCGGAGCATTTCGCGAAGCACACGCATCAACCGACCTCCCGCATCACGTCAGCCCCGCCGAGGAAGAGGGCGGCAAGTCGTTCGATCGGCATGCGCTGGCGCATGGCATGGTCCCTGAGCAGGGCATAAGCGGCTTCCTCGTCGATGGATTTGCTGGCCTTGAGGCGCTCGATGGCGGCAAAGACCACCGGACGAAGGCGAAGCCGTTCTTCCAGATGCGCGATGCGGGCTTCCTCCTCTTTGCGCTGTTCATGGCCGCTGACGGCCAGAACGAGTGCCGGATAGACGGATGCCGACGTCACGGGCTTGGGAATGATGGCGCCGGCCCCGCAGCCGATCGCCCAGGCGATGCGACCCGGCGCTTCGGAGCCGAGAAGCGCCACCACCGGGCGGGCCGGGCGCTGGGTTGGCCAGGGCAGCAACTCGTCCCAGCCTCTGTCAGCATCGACAATGACGAGATCCGGCAGGTCGCCACCCGAAAGCGGCAGCCATTGCACCGAGGAGGCAAAGCCGAGCAACGAGAGCTGGCGGCGCAGTCTTTCAACATTGCCGTCCTCTTCTGCGAGGATCACCGCTTTCCAGCCGGTGAAATTGGGCGTCTTCGAGATCATTTCGCCACCCTGAGCCAAGGTTGCGCACGGCTGGTCGCGGCCGTGAGATAGGGGTCGGCGGCAAGCGGTAGGCGCGAGGCGATCACGTCGAAGCCGCGCTCCGCATTCACCCGGCCGAGCAGGAAGGGGAGGCTTGCATGATTGGTCTTGTTATCGAAGACCATGTCGCCGAAGAGGCCCGGCCATGTCCGGGACAGGATGTGCTCGCGCACACCGGCCGGCTCGTCGGTCGTTGTTGCCTCAATCGCGGCGATGCAGAGCGTTGCTGCCGTATAGGCACTGGCAAAAATGCTGGAAACCGCGCCGATCTCAGGAGCGAAATCGCGCAGCCGCGCCTGAAAATCGCGGTTCTCGGTGCTGTTGAAGGTGTTGAAATAGGAGGCAGCACAGAGCTGGCCGACCGCGGCACCGTCTGCGACTTCATCGAGTTCGGATTCCTGCAGGTCGCAGCTGGCGACCGGGCAGTTTTCCGGCAGGAAGGCTGGATCGCGACTGCCGAGCTCTCTCATCGCTTCGAGAAAGGCATAACTCGAAGGGCCGATCAGGTTGTTGAGAATGAAGCTCGGCCGTTTTTCGGCGATGTCGGCGATGATCCGCTCGACGCCGGTTTCCTCGATCGGCAGATACCGCTCCCCGAGCACCGAGCCGCCGGCATTGGCGATCAGTTCGCGCGCCAGCCGGTTCATTTCCCAGCCCCAGACATAATTGGCGCCCACAAGATACGGCCGTGCGCCATGGCGCGGGATCAGGTGCTCAAAAAGCGGGATCAGGTGCTGGTTCGGGCAGCCGCCGATGTAAAGCGCGTTCTCGTTGGCCTCGAAGCCCTCGTAAGGGCAGGCATACCAGAGCAGGCTGTCGTGTTTTTCGACGAGCGGCAGCACTTCCTTGCGGGCGGCAGACGTGATGGTGCCGATGATGTGCCGGCAGCCGCTATCGCGTGTCAGGCTGCGCGCACCTTCGAGATAGGCGGCAAGATCGCCCTGCGGATCATAGAAGACCGGCTCGATCTTGTTTCCGCCGCGAGCCCTGTATTCGTGAAACGCAAAGGCGACGCCGCCATGAGCATCCCGCCCCATGGCCCCGTAAGGGCCGGTGGTCGAATAGAGGACGCCGATTTTTGCCGTCTGCTGCATGCGTTTTCCAAATACGAAAAAGCCCACAACGCAGATCCCGATGGCGGGGCGTTGTGGGCTTTGTTGCCCGGTGGCGCTGAGCGCCAAATGTAAGGTGGAAGCGAGAAGTGCTTACTTTCTGGGCTTGATTAAAATCTGCTCACGTCGACTTTGTCAAGCGGCCCGATCGTCAAATCACGATCCTCTGCGCAACGACATGGGAAACGGGTTTCGCCGCTTCGTTTGATGCTCGCTCGGTGCATCTCGGCTGTCAACGTATCCGCTGGTCCTTGTCATCAAACAGCAGGCAATGGGCGGCTGACAGTCCGACGGTGATCTGGTCTGTCTTCCGGTCGACGCCGCGTCGTTCTTCCCTTTCGATGATGATCTGTTCGCCTGGCGTGATGTGCGAATAGACATAGCTCGTATTGCCGAGATGTTCGATCACGTCGACCCGGGCCGTCAGCTGTGTGTCTCCCTGGCCTTCGCCGAGGAAATGCTCCGGCCGAACGCCGAGTTGCACGAGGTCGCCGATTTTGCAGGCCTGTGTCACAGGGAGCGTCAGCACGGTTTCCGGCTGCGCGGTAAGTGCGACGGTGACCGAACCGCTGCCGATGGCGGTCACCTTGGCCGGCAGGAAGTTCATCCGCGGCGAGCCGATGAAGCCGGCGACGAAGGCATTGTCTGGGTCGTCATAAAGCGCAAGGGGCGCTCCAACCTGCTCGACGCGGCCACCGCGCAGGACGACGATCTTGTCGGCGAGCGTCATCGCCTCCACCTGGTCATGCGTGACATAGATGATGGTGGCGTTCAGCTCCTTGTGCAGCCGGGCGATCTCGACACGCATATGCACGCGCAGTTCCGCATCGAGGTTGGAGAGCGGTTCGTCGAACAGGAACACATCCGGCTGGCGCACGATTGCCCGGCCGATGGCCACGCGCTGGCGCTGACCGCCGGACAGGGCTTTCGGCTTGCGGTCCATCAGCGGGCCGAGCTCGAGAATTTTCGCCGCCGCGTTGACGCGGGTTTCGATCTCGCCCTTCGCCATGCCGGCAAAGCGCAGGGCAAAGCCCATGTTTTCCCGCACGGTCATGTGCGGATAGAGGGCATAGGTCTGGAACACCATGGCGATCCCGCGCTTGGAAGGATCGACATCGTTCATCACGCTGCCGCCGATCGTCAGCTCGCCGGAGGTGATGTCTTCAAGTCCCGCGATCATCCGGAGCAGGGTGGACTTGCCACAGCCGGAGGGGCCGACGAAGACGACGAATTCTCCCGCGGAGACGTCGAGGTCCACGCCCTTGATGACCTCAAGCGAGCCGTAGGACTTGCGGATATCGGTGAGCCTGACCTCTGCCATCTTGTCCTCGATCAGCCGACGTTGAAGGTGATGCGCTTGGTCCCGAAGGGACGGCAAGTCGCCGACAGGGTCAAGCTTCCGGCATCATTTCCGGCTTCGACATAAACACCGACGGCGCCGCCTTTGAAGGAGAGAAGCGTGGGCCCGACGATCCGGCCCGGACCTTCGAGCGAGATCTCGACCGGATCATCGAAGAAGCCCAACACGTTGCCGCCCTGGTCGAGAGCCCGAAGGATCACGCGGACCGTATCCTTCTCACCGGCCCTCAGTTCCGTATCGTCAGCAGCGATGTCGAGCACTGTCGGAACCGGATCTGCCGGCAGGTGGCGGCGGATCACTTCCTTGCCATCAAGAAAGCCCACGAGTTCGCCATCCCGCCAGGTCATGCCCCATTCGCCAAATTCTTCCGGCGTCACCATGCTGCGATCGAGAACGCAGGGCGGATGTGGCAGGTGCGGGTAGGTCTTGATGTCGGGCTCGATCCGCTTGACGATCTGGCCCATGCGGATCTCGACATAATCGCAATTGGTGAGCACGATCAGCGGCAGCACGCCGCCGATATTGCGCTCGCCGCGTGCCCAGAAGCTCACCGGCTGCATCACGACCCCGTCCTTCGGATCGCCCTGCGAGGCATAGGCATAAGCCGCAAATTTCGGCTCGCGATACATGTCGGTGACGCCATGGTAGCAGATGCGGTCACCCGAGCCGAAATCCTTGTGGGTGTTGTAGTCGAACATGCACCAGCCGGTGGAGCCGGAGATCGAGGGATCGCCAGCGGCCGCGTTCAGGATCGCCAGATGCCGGCCGACATGTTCCGCCTGCCGCTGTTCCTGGTCGAAGCGCTTGGTCGGATACATGTGGCCGCCATATTCGGTGATCATGTAAGGCACCTTGCGGTCGAGCCCGGTCACCTCGCGCTGGTCGCGCAGTGCCATCCGTTCGCGATTGTGTCCCGGCAGCTCTTCCATGCCGAGAATGAAGTCGTTCATCGTATAGACGTCTTCGAGCAGTTCGCTATCGGTGATGTAGCGTACGCCGCCGGTCTGGCGGGTGGTGTCGAGCGAACGCGCCATGGCATTCGTCTCGACATAGAAATCGTGGGAATCCTGGCTCTCATTGATGCGCACACCCCAGATGATGATCGAGGGGTGGTTCCAGTCGCGCTCGATCATCCGGCGCACGTTCTGAACGCTCTCCGCCTTCCAAGCGTCGCCGCCGATATGCTGCCAGCCTGGGATTTCTTCGAAGACAAGCAGGCCGATCTCATCGCAGCGGTCGAGGAAAATACTCGACTGCGGGTAATGCGAGGTGCGGGCGATGTTGCAGGCGAGATCGAACTTGAGGATATCGGCATCCTTCTCCTGGCCCCGCCGACCCATGGCGTAACCCAGATGCGGCCAGGCCTGGTGCCGGTTGAGGCCGCGAAGCTTGACCACACGGCCGTTCAGCTTGAAGCCCTCGATGGTGTATTCCGCCGCGCGGAAGCCGAAGCGGTTTGTGACTGCATCGGTCCCGGCTGCTGTCTCAAGCGTCACCGAGAGGTGATAGAGCGCGGGATTGTCGATATCCCAGAGCGTGATGCCCTGAAGGCCGGAAAAGCCGAGCGTGGCCTCTGCTCCGGAAACGGCCGCCTCCGTTCTTGCGATTTCCGCGCCCGCATTGTTTTTGAGAACTGCGGTGACCTTGCCGGACAGCGTCTGGTTCGTCTGATTGGAGATCCACACCCGTGCCGTCATTTGCTTCGTCTCGGCCAGCACGTCCGGCGTCTCGATCTTGACGTTGGCGATCGATACGGGCGCCGTCACCTTGAGCCAGACATCACGATAGATCCCGGCATAAGTCAGATAATCGATCACGCCGCCGAAGGGCGGAATCTCCGGGTTCTCGGATCCGTCGATCTTCACGGTGAGCAGGTTGTCGCCGGCTTTAAGATGCGGCGTGAGCCGCGCTTCGAAGGGCGTGTAGCCATCCTTGTGCGCGGTGATCTCCACGCCGTTGAGGTAGACCACGCTGTCCGCCATGGCCCCATCGAATACCAGCGAGACTTCGCGTCCCTCGAAACGCTGATCCCAGGCGATTACCTTCTGGTATGTAAAAGCCTTCTGATAGCTCTTCTCGTCGAAGTAGTTGTAGGGCAGCTCGACCGCCGTATGGGGAAGCTGGACGCTTTCGCCCGGCTGGCGGGTTGCGGCGAAGGATGGTTCGAAGCCGGCCAGGAAGGTCCAGTTCCTGTTGAGGGTCTCGATAATGCGCATTGATAAATCCTATTTCACGGAGCCGAGCATGCCCTGCACGAATTGTCGTTGCATGGCGAAGAAGACGAGAAGGGTGGGAAGGGTGGCGAGGACTGTGCCGATCATGACAGTCCCGTATTCGGGCGCGTAAGCCGAGGCGAGCGACGAGACGACGAGTGTGATCGTCTTGGTGTCGTTCGATTGCAGGACGATCAGCGGCCAGAGATAGTTGTTCCAGTTCAGCATGAAGACGATGACGAAGGCCGCCGCATAGGTCGAGCGCATCACCGGCACATAGATGTAGAAGAAGATCTGCCACTCCTTCAGCCCATCCACCTTGGCCGCATCGCGAAGCTCGGTGGGGAAGGCTTTCGAGGCCTGACGGAAGTAGAAGATGATGAAGGCAGACGCTATCATCGGCAGCATGATTGCCACATGCGTGTTGATCAGCCCCGCTTTACCCATCATCATGAAGAGCGGGATCATCAGGGCCGCAAAAGGCACCATCAGGGTCAGCAGGATCACGGTGTAGACGCGGTCGCGGAGCTTGGAGCGGAACATCTCGAAGCCGTAGCCGGCAAGCGAGGAAACGAGCAGCGTCAGCGCGGTGCCCACCATCGCGATCTTCACCGAATTCCAGAAGACCAGCGGCACGTCCACCTGAGCGAAGAAAGACGCGATGTTGTCGAAGAGCGCGGTGCCGAAGGTCACCTTGCCCCGCACGATCTGGCTCGTCGTATTGGTCGCACCGATCACCATCCAGATGAACGGGAAGACGGATAGGAAGGCGGCGAGCGACAGCACGGCATATTGCACGATGTCAGGCAGGCGGCGGCGAAGCGTCGAGATCATGTGCGTTCCCTCGCGGCGTAGAATTGCACGAAGGAGAGAACCGCCACCATCAGCACGATGACATAGGAGACGGTCGCCGCATAACCGAAATTCGGCATGAAGCGGAAGGTGAGATTGTAGATGTAGAGCGAAAGGGTCAGCGTTGCATTGGCCGGCCCGCCCTTACCCTCGGTCAGGTTATAGACCTCATCGAACAGCTGCAGCGTTCCGATCGTCGAGGTGATCGTGGTGAACAGGATCACCGGTTTCAGCATCGGGATCGTCAGGAAGGCAAAGCGACCCCAGGACGGAACGCCGTCGATCTTCGCTGCCTCGTAAATTGAACGGTCGATGTTCTGCAGGGCGGCCAGGTAGAAGATCATGTTATAGCCGGTCCAGCGCCAGGTGATCGCGATGATGATCAGGACCTTGGCCCAGAAGGGATCGGTGAGCCATTCGATCGGCTGTCCGATGATGCCGATCGTCAGGAGCACATTGTTCACGACGCCATCGAGCGAGAACATGCTCTTGAACAGGATGGAATAGGCAACCAGCGAGGAAACGCAGGGCAGGAAGATCATCGTCCGGAAGAGGCCGGAATAACGCAGCTTGGGATTGTTCAGCATGGCTGCCAGGATCAGCGCCATGGTGATCATGATCGGCACCTGCACGATGAAGAAGATGACCGTGTTTTCCAGAGCCTGCCAGAAGACCGGGTCGTTCCAGAGCCGTGCCAGGTTGCCGGTGCCAGAGAATTTCAGCATCATCCCGCGGCCCGAATAGAAGGACAGCGCAAGCGAACGCAGGATCGGATAGAGCATGAACAGCGAGATGAGCACGATGGCAGGCGCCACGAACAGCCATCCGTTCACGTCGTAATAGCGCCTCAGGCTGGATCTGGATGTGCTGGCCATGCGGTGTTTCCGACCCCGATCAGCGGTCACTGAACCTTGTTGTGCGACGCGAAGGCGCGCGGCGCTTGCGCCGCACGTCTCCGGGAGGACAGGGGCTCGATCACAGGAAAGAGCCCCTGTGGGATCGGATTACTGGATCTGGCCGGCAGCCTGGCTTTCAATCGCCTTCAGGACGTCATCAACGGACGTACCTTTGACCAGCGCCGGGAAGTTGGCCGTCACGGCCGTATCCAGTTCGTTGGTGAAGATGCCGTAGTTGACGGCCGGCACCTGGACGAGCCAGTCGGAGAAGTTCTGCCAAACCGTCTGGCCGCCGAAGAATTCATCGGCCTTCTGGTAGGCTTCGCCGGTGCGGGCTCCAAGAAGCGATCCGACGGCGCCGCGCTCGGTGAGGATCTTCTGGTAGAAGTCCAGATCCTTGGCATAGATCTCGTTGAGGAAGTCGATCGCCTCATCCTTTTCAGCGGAAGCGTCGAGAACATACCAGCTGGAGCCGCCGAGGTTGGAGGCGGCAGTTGCGCCGTCGATCGACAGTTTCGGGATGGCAGTCAGCGCCCATTTGCCGGACTGGTCGGCCTGGGACTTGACCGTGCCGGTGATCCAGACACCCATCAGGACCGAGGCGACGTCGCCGGAGGTCAAGGCATTGATGCCGTCGTTCCAGCCGCTTGTCGGCTTGGCAACGCCTTCCTTGACGATCCGCGCCTGGGTTTCGAGGGCTGCCTTGAGTGCTGCATTGCCCGTGATGTTGAGGCTGCCATCGGCATTGAAATACCACTGGCCGGCGGACTGCATCATGATGCGGATCAGGCCGCCGTCATTGGTGTCGAGCGCCATCATTTCGTGGCCGGTCTTGGCCTTGACGTCCTTGCCGATCTCGATGAAGCGGTCCCAGGTCAGGTTCTCCATATCGGCGGCCTTGTAGCCGGCCTGCTCGAGATAGTCCTTGCGATAGTAAAGGCCGGTGACACCGGAATCGAAGGGCACGCCGTAGACCTGGCCTTCGAGGGTCATCAGGTCGACCTTGTATTTGGCAAAGCCGGAGTAGTCGATCTTGTCGGTCAGCGCGGCAAAGGAGCCGGGGAAGGACTGCAGGTATTTCTGTGCGCCGTAATCCTCGATCAGGACGATATCCGGCAGCGTGTCGGTCATGCCGGAGGCAAGGCCCGTCTGCAGTTTCTGCTCGACGTCGGTCTTGGCGAAGTCGACGATGTTGAAGGTCGTTTCCGGATGTTTGGCGGTATAGCGGGCTGCCGCTTCCTTCATGATCGCGACGTTGAAGTTCGGGTCCCAGCACCAGACGGTGACTTCGCCGGCAAAGGCGGCCGTGCTGCACAGAAGTGCTGCACCCGTCAGCGCGGCCGAGACGGAGCGCTTGAGCACGCGAGAATAATCCATGTGTTCCTCCCTTATGACGTTGAACGCGGCAGCCTCATCCCCTGCCTCGCCGTCACTATTCCCGAAAAACCGGGGGCAGCCAAGAAAATTTTTACTAAATATTTTTTGCAGTGCGGTAAGTGGCTGGAATCGAACCTAATCCTTCGATCAGGGTTTGCGGGTGCTGCCGCGCCACACCATCTGCGTCGGGATCGTGACATGTTTGGAATAGTCACGGCCGTTCAACCGCTCGACCATCAGGTCGACGGCGGCCTCTCCGATCAGTTCTCCCGGAATGCGCATGGTGGACAGTGGCGGCACCAGAAACTGGGCAACGGGAATGTCGTTGAAGGCGACGACGGCGATATCATTCGGGATCGACAGCCCGGCTTCTTGGATTGCCCGATAGGTTCCGATCGCCATGTTGTCGTTGGCCGCGACGATGGCATCGGGGCGCTCGGGCAGCGCCAACAGGGTCCGGGCCTGTTGGTAACCCGTTTCCAGGCGCAGGTTCTGCCCGAAACGTTCGCTCTGGCCAAGCGCCAGCAGGTCGGGGCGATAGCGCCCGCGCGCCTCGTGCCATTCGATGAAGGCCTTGCACCGCTGCTCGCCATGCATCAGGGCATCATTGTCCATCAGTTCGTAGCCGCCGACAAAGCCGATCCGGCGGTAGCCGGCCTGATCGAGACTGTCGAGGATGTTGACGGTTGCCTCGCCCAGATCGGCACGCACACAGTCGAATTGCGGCATACGGGGATTGTAGTCGGCCATGATCAGCTGCGGGCAGATCCGGGCCATGGCCTCGATTTCCGCGCGGGGGTGGTGGCCGACGATGATGGCCGCAGAAAGCCCGGCCAGCAAAGAGAGGTCGACAGGCACATCCGGATTGAAGACCTTGGCAATCTCGATCTTGTACTCGCGGCAGCGCGCCTCGATCGCGAGGCGAACGCCGACATAATAGGGGTCGACGAGTTCCTCGTTCGGGGCGAGAAAGTGGATGACGGCGATCCGGGCGGAGACATCCGCATGGTTTGCCATGGCGATCTGCAGCGGTGGAAGCTGTGCATTGCGCCGCGCCCGAGGTGTCGCATAATTCAACGCTTCGGCCGTCTCGATGATCGCCTGCCGCTTCGGCTCGGAGATCGAGAGCGTCTGGTCATAGTTCAGGACGCGCGACACCGTGCCGGACGACACGCCCACCGCCTTGGCGATTTCTTTGATTGTGACCATGGCACGACAACTCCTCGCCATCAGCTTATGGAAGCCTGGCGAGGAAATCTCAAGAAAATATTTACCTGGGCCGCTTCGGAAATTTTCCAAGCTTCAGAGCGCTGGCCGGAAGGTGAGCGCCCGGAAGGACACCACGTTCGAGCGGATCAGGCCTTGACGCGGGCCATGGCAGGATCGACCAGCGGGCCGAAGGCGATTTCTGCGGGCGTCCTGTCGGCCGCGACCACGAGTTCATATGTGCCGCTTCGGAGGAAGTCGTCAGACACGCCCTCGGCATTGCGAACATAGCCATAGCCGACATTCTTGCCGATCGTGTAGCCGTAACCACCGCTGGTGAGGTAGCCGACCGGCTCGCCATTGCGCATGATCGTTTCGCGACCGACCAGCACGATATCCTTGTCCGCTACGGTGAACCCCATCAGTCTCTTTTTCAAAGGCTCGCTTTTTTGCCGTTCAAGTGCGGCCCTGCCGAGGAAATCACTGCCCTTGGCAAGCTTGACCGCCCAGCCGAGGCCAGCTTCCAGGGGGGTGTCGTTCGGCGTGATATCCGCACCCCAGGCGCGGTATCCTTTCTCCAGCCGCAGCGATTCCAGCGCACGGTAGCCAACCGGTCTGATCGCATGAGCCCGACCGGCTGCCATCAGCGCGTCGAACACTTCGCCGAGGGCGTGGATCGGCACATGCAGTTCCCAGCCCAGTTCGCCGACATAGGTGATGCGCAGGGCCCGGATGCCAACGCCGCCGATCTGGAGATCACGAACCTGCCCGAACGGGAAGCCTGCATTGGAGACATCAGCCGTCGTCACCTTCGCCAGCACGTCTCGCGCCTTTGGTCCCATCAGGGAGAGCGTGCCCCACTCCTCGGTGATGTCCGAGAAATGGCAGTTAAGGCCTGCGGGAATGTGATCCGCGATCCAGCCGAAGTCATGGGTACGGAAGCCCGTGCCGGTGACGATATAGAAGCGGTCCTCGGCGATGCGGGCCACGGTCAGGTCCGCCTCGATGCCGCCACGCGTGTTGAGAAGCTGCGTATAGGTCAGTCGCCCGACCGGCTTTGTCACGTCATTGGCGCAGATCCAGTCGAGCGCCTTCAGTGCATCGGGACCCGACAGCTCGAATTTGGCAAAGGAAGACTGGTCGAAGACGCCGACTGCGTCCCGGACATGGGCATGCTCATCGCCGACGGGTGCGAACCAGTTCTGCCGCCCCATCGAGTAGACGTCCTTCGGTTCGACACCGGCAGGCGCAAACCAGTTCGGCCGTTCCCAGCCGAGCTTCGAGCCGAACACCGCCCCATGGCTCTTCAGCCGCTCGTAGAGGGGCGAGACGAGACGCGGCCGTCCGCTTTCATATTCTTCATGCGGAAATCCGATGGTGTAGTGTTTGCCATAGGCCTCAAGCGTCCGGTCGAGCACCCATTGCCGATCGCGATGCATGCCGGCAAAGCGCTTGATGTCAACCACCCAGAGGTCGAGCGGTGCCTCGCCATCGATAACCCATTGCGCCAGCACCCAGCCGGCGCCGCCACCCGAGGCGATGCCGAAGGCGTTGAAGCCGGCGCCGACGAACATGTTCTTGCATTCGGGCGCTGCCCCCAGAATGAAATTGCCGTCGGGGGTGAAGCTCTCAGGCCCGTTGATCATCTGCTTGACGCCGGCCTTTTCCAGCGCCGGGATGCGGTCGATCGCCTGCATCATATGCTGTTCGAAATGATCGAAGTCGTCGTCGAACAGGCGGAAGGCCCATTCGTCCGGCACGTCACCCGTCGTCCAAGGCTGTGGGTTGGGCTCATAGCCGCCCATGACGAGGCCGCCGACCTCTTCCTTGAAATAGGTGCGGCGATCCGGGTCGCGGATGGTCGGCGCATCTGTCGACAGGCCCTCGATCTTCTCGGTGATGATATACTGGTGTTTGACCGGCTGCAGCGGCACATTGATGCCGGCCATGGCGCCGATCTGGCGGGCCCACTGGCCGCAGCAATTGACCACCTTTTCGCAGGCGATGTCGCCAAGTGTGGTCTTCACGTTCAGGATCCGGCCGTCCTTCATCTCAAAGCCGGTGACGCGGACATTCTCGACGATCTTCGCACCATGCATGCGCGCACCGCGGGCCAGCGACTGGGTGATGTCGGAGGGGCTCGCCTGGCCATCGGTCGGCAGCCAGCTGGCGCCGACGAGATCGTCGACATTCATCAGCGGCCACATGCGCTTCACCTCTTCCGGAGAGACAAGATGCATCTCCATGCCGAAGCTGCCGGCGGTGGTCGCCAGCCGTTTGAACTCTGTCCAGCGGTCCTGATTGGTCGCGAGCCTCAGGCACCCCGTCATCTTCCAGCCTGTGGCAAGGCCAGTCTCGGCCTCTAGCCCCTTGTAGAGATCGACCGAATATTTGAGCACGCGGGTGATCGACGCCGACGAGCGCAACTGGCCGACGAGGCCGGCCGCGTGCCAGGTCGAGCCGGAGGTGAGGCTGCCCTGTTCGAGCAGGATCACATCCGCCTTGTGATCGCGGGCAAGGTGATAGGCCGTCGAGCAGCCGATGATGCCGCCGCCGATGACGACGATCTGGGCGTGGGTGGGCAGCGTCATGATGTCTGTTTCCCATAGATGGAATAATAGTGGTCGAGCGCTTCATCGAGACGCTTCAGGTTATCGGCCGTGTAGCCGACATAGTCGGCACCCGGCGCATCGAGGTAAAGTTCGGACACCATGCTCCACATGGCCTCACGCAGCAGGGAGGCGCATTGCATGGCGGCCATGGCGCGACGCAGTTCAGCTGATGGTTCCGAACCCAGATAGGCGTTGAAGAAGGCCTCAGATTGATCCGGCGACAGGCCGGCATTCGAGGTCGCGCCGGCGAGGTCGAACATGGCGGTCGAGAAGCCTGCATATTCGAAGTCGATCAGCCAGAGGCGATCGCCGTCATCGAGAATGTTCGACGGCAGGAGATCGTTGTGGCCGAAGACGATGGGAAGTGGGGCCTGAGCTGCTTCCAGTTCTGCGGCAAGCGAAAGATACCGGGGCAGTTCCGCCCGCATCCGGCTGTTGCCCGCGTCAAGCGTGCGGGCATAGTCGCGAATGACGTGGAAGGCCCAGAACATGAAGCCAGGGCCGGTCACGTGATGCGGCATTTCCTGGTGGAAACGCTTGAGCATCAACGCGATCTGATCGCTGCGGGTAGCGATGTCGGCGCCGGCCAGCGTCTGCGCGGTCAGAAACTGCGTCACCATGATGCCGGGCTCGGAATGCTCCACCTTCGGTGCGAAGCCGGCGGCATGGGCGGCCCTCGCCGTCATGGTTTCGCGGTCGCGCGAGACATGGTGGAAGGGATAATCGACCCCGAGCCGCACGACATGGCGCCCGGACGCGTCACTCACCAGATAGCTTTCATTGCTCAAGCCCCCATGCAGGGCTTCTATCGAGACCGGCCCGTTCCAGCAGGAGAGGTGGTAAATGCGGTCCTCTGTGCGGCGGTCGATGGAGGTCATGGCGCTTTTCTCACAGCTGCGGCCCGCCTGATTTCGTCGGGCTCCACAGTTCTGACAGCCGGTTCAGCCTCACGCATGCGACGTCTCCCAGTGAACCTGTGATCGCCCGTTCGGGCGCGGTTTCAGCCTCGGCAACGTTCCCTGTGGTTTTCCTATCTTGTGCCGCCGGTGCTGGACGCAATGTCAGATGGGGCACAGGGAAATGTCAATGTTCATTTGTGGTATTTTGTGTTTTTATGCCCGAATACGCCGCTTTGGGTGGCGGATTTGGGGAAGAGGAAGCTGCAGCCATGACGCCATCGAAACGACATCGCGACATCCTGCGTCTCGTCGAACGTGAGGGCACGATCACGATTGCCGATCTTGCGGCGGCACTTGGCGTTTCCCTTGAAACGGTGCGGCGCGATCTGAAGCCGCTCGATCGCGATGGCGCTTTGATCAAGATGCATGGTGCGGTCAGCCTCCCGTCGATCATCGGCGAGGCACCGTTCGAAAAGCGAATTCGCGAGAATGCCGAGGCCAAGCGGGCGATCGCGGCCAAGGCGGCATCCACGATCCGCGACGGGGATTCGATCATGCTGGATACCGGCACGACCACCAGTTTTCTTGCGCGCGAGCTTCTGAAGCATCGCCGCCTGACCGTCGTGACCAATTCCTCCGACATCGCCCGCACGCTTGCGACGGTCAACGACAACAAGGTCTACATGGCGGGCGGGGAACTGCGCAGCGACAATGGCGCCGCTTTCGGCTCGACGGCAATCGATTTTGTCAGCCGCTTTTCCGTGACCCATGCGGTCATCTCTGCCGGAGCCGTCAATGCGCAGGGGATCATGGACTATGATCTCGAAGAGGCAGAATTCGCTCGCATGGTTCTCAGTCGAGGACGGCACGCCATGGTGGTCACCGACGTGTCGAAATTCGGCCGTGAGGGCCTGGTGCGCGTCTGCGGGTTCGATGCCATC
The DNA here is from genome assembly GCF_003610655.1 of Rhizobium sp. AG855. NCBI lineage: Bacteria > Pseudomonadati > Pseudomonadota > Alphaproteobacteria > Hyphomicrobiales > Rhizobiaceae > Rhizobium > Rhizobium sp. AG855. Next base: position 332,410 of record NZ_RAQG01000005.1, read on the forward strand.
ACCGACTTCGTCACCGATCGCGCGCCGCCGGAGGATGTCGCCAAGGCACTGGATGGGGCCGGTGTCGAGCTTCAGCTCGTCCAGGGCGTTGCGGTAGCACGGCGATAAACCCTGTCGAGACCTTTACGACATGCTCTTCGGTGGGCGGGTAAGCCGAAGCCGCAAAGGCAGATCAAAGCGCGGGCGCGTCGGCATGGCTGATCAGCGTCGCAATCAGGCGGCATCATTCGGCGGTGATGAGCGGTCGCTCACTCGGGCCATCCGGAACACGTGCTCGGCATACGACGTCCGAGGTCCAGCACGCGAATTAGTCGACCCGTTGTCCCTCGCCGTCGAACAGGTGCAGTCGGGAGATCGGGAAGTCGACGCGGATGGTGCGGTCGGCGCTCAGGACACTCCGGTCGAGGGTGAAGATCTTGAACGGCAGGCCGTGGACCGAAAGGTGCATGATGATGCCAAAACCTGTCGGCTCGACGAGGTCGACGCCTGCTTCGATTGCCCCCGCAGAAGAGATCACCACATGCTCCGGCCGAATGCCGAGCGTGACCTTGCTATTGGATGCCAAAGCCTTGCGCGGTTCGACTGCAACGGAGGTCCCGTTGGCAAAGCGGACAGAGGCCTGACCGCCCTCCAGGACATAGTGGCCCTCAAGGAAGTTCATTCCAGGCGAGCCGATGAAGCCGGCAACGAAGAGATTGGCAGGGCGGTCATAGAGGTCGAGCGGCGCGCCGACCTGCTGGACCACGCCGCCATGCATGGCGACGATCCGGTCGGCGAGCGTCATGGCCTCGATCTGGTCGTGGGTCACGTAGATCGAGGTTGCGCCCAGTTCCTTGTGCAGCTTCTTGATCTCGGCGCGCATCTGCTCGCGCAGTCGCGCATCGAGATTGGAGAGCGGCTCGTCGAACAGGAAGGCCTTGGGCTGGCGCACGATGGCGCGGCCCATCGCAACGCGCTGGCGTTGGCCGCCGGAAAGCGCCTTGGGACGGCGTTGCAAAAGAGCGTCGAGCCCAAGTTTCGCCGAGGCACCGGCGACGATTTCGGCGATCCGTTCCTTGCCTGTTTTTCTGAGCCTCAGGCTGTAGCTCATGTTGTCGGCAACCGTCATGTGCGGATAGAGCGCATAGGACTGGAACACCATAGCGATGTCGCGGTCTTTTGGCGGCAGGTCGTTGACCCGTCGGCCTTCAATCGAGATTTCACCCGAGGTTACCTCTTCAAGCCCCGCAATCATCCTGAGCAGTGTGGACTTGCCGCAGCCGGAGGGGCCGACCAGAACGATGAACTCGCCGTCACGAATGGTGAGATCCACGCCGTGCAGAACCGGGAAATGGCCGTAACTCTTGCGGATGGCGGAAATGTCGATGGAAGCCATGGGGTAAGACCTTTCAGCCTTTGACCGCGCCGGCCGTCAGGCCCTGCACGAGATAGCGCTGGATGAGGAGGAAGAAGAGGCAGGCGGGGATGAGGGCAAGCACGCCGGCTGCCATCATCTGCCCGAAATTGACCGAGAATTTCGACACGAAGGACAGGAGCCCGACGGGGAAGGTGGCCGCGTCATTGCCCGAGATCAGCATCAGGGCGAAGAGCAGTTCCGACCAGGCCGCGGTGAAGACGAAACCGAGCGTGGCGGCGATCCCCGGCAGTGTCAGCGGCAGGATGATCTGGCGGAAGGCGACGAACTGGGTCGCGCCATCGATCATCGCCGCTTCCTCCAGATCCTTCGGGATGCCGTCGAAGAAGGACTGCATCAGGAACGTGGCAAAGGGCACGTTGAAGGCGGAATAGACGACGACGAGGCCGGTCAGACTGTTGGTGAGGCCGAGCGGCGAGAGGATCTTGAAGATCGGCGCCACCAGCATGACCAGCGGAAACATCTGGGTCAAAAGCATCAGCGCCACGATCCAGTATTTGGCGCGGAAGTTGAAGCGCGACAGCGCATAGCCGGACAGGGAGGCGATGATCGTGACGACGAAGGCGGTCGAACCGGCCACAATGAGACTGTTCTTGAAGAATGTCGGGAAGGCGCTGTGCGCGATCACATAGGTGAAGTGCTCGAAGGTCGTGCGCGACGGCCACATCCTGACCCCCTCGCTGTAGAGCAGATCGTTCGGCGTGACCGCGACCTTCAAGAGCCAGTAGAGCGGAAAGAGGGCGACGACGATATAGGCGAGGATCGCCAATCGGTGCGCGACGGTCAGGGCAATGCGGGACGGCCTCATGCGCTCAATCCTTGTTCAACAGCGACTGCCTGAGCAGCACGATCAGCATGGAATAGGCGAGCAGCAGGACGAGCAGCACCAGCGCGATCGCCGAGGCATAACCGAAATCGAGCCGCTTGAAGGCCTGGGTGAAGATGTAGGAGGCGACGATCTGGGTGCGATCGGCCGGCCCGCCATTGGTCATGACGATGATCAGGTCGGCGAAGTTCGAGATCCAGACCGTGCGCAGAAGCACGGTGATGGCGATGGTCGGGGCGAGGAAGGGAAGCGTGATCGACCAGAAGCGTTGCACGGGGCCGGCACCATCGATGGAAGCGGCCTCATAGAGGTCGCGGGGGATCGCCTGCAGGGCGGCGAGCAGCGTGATGGCGAAGAAAGGGATGCCCCACCAGACATTGGCGACGATCGGCCCCCACATGGCAAGTGCTGGATCCGACAGGATGTTGTTGGGTTCGGAAAGGATGCCCATGGCAAAGAGCCAATGGGGCAGGGGGCCGATGACCGGATTGAACAGCCATGCCCAGTTGAGGCCAGCGAGAAAACTCGGGACTGCCCAGGGCAGGAAGACGAGCGCCTGGGCGAGACCTCTGCCGTAAAACGGTTTGTCGAGCAGAAGGGCCAAGATCAGCCCAAAGATGAATTGCAGGGCGACCGATGCGCCTGTCCACCAAAGCGTGTTCTTCAGCGCCCGATAGAAATCGGCATCCTGTCCGAGGGCGCGAAAGTGGTCGAGGCCGACAAAGCCGCCGGAAAAGGGGTTGAGCAACTGGATGTCGCGAAAGGCATAGGAAATGCCCAGCACCAGCGGCACCAGCATGACCGCAATGATCAGGACCAGCGCCGGCGCACTGTAGAGATACGGGTCCGATGCATCGGCTATTCGCTTGAGCAGCGTCCGCCGATCACCCCGGTGGAGGGTCGATGTCATCGTTCAGGCCTTCTTCTGGTTGGGCATCAATCGACCGGGCGAAGTTGGAATGCTCCGCCCGGTCGTCAATGGCTTATTTCTTGGCCAGGTGCTTCTGCTGCGCCTTGGTCAGGTAGTCGGCCCACTGGTCGGCCAGTTCCTGCGGGGTAATGTCCCCAAGCAGGGCCTGCTGCGAGGTCTTGATGACGAGCGAATCCTTGAAGAACGCAAATTCCTCGAGATGCGTCGGCATCACGGTTGGGACCGCATCCTTGTCCGAAAGCTCCTCGAACCAGCCCTTGAACTGCGGGCTTGCATAGAAGGGATCGCTTTCGGCGGACTTCAGCGCCGGAAGCGCCCCGGTGCGCTTGTTCCAGGCAATATTGCCTTCCTTGCCTTCCAGCGTGGCGATCAGCTTCCAGGACAAATCCTTGTTGGCGCTGGCCGACATCATCGACCAGCCGGCATAACCGATGGTCGGGAAGGTCTTGCCATCCGGTCCCTTCGGCATGGTCATCACGCCGTAGTCGTCCTCACCCATGTGTTCGGCGATCGCGATCAGGGCATCGGGATCCTGATCGAGGAAGGCGCAGGTGCCGCTGTAGAAGCCGGCGACGATCTCGTTGAAGCCCCAGTTGACCGAATCCTTCGGCGCATAACCGTTCTTGTAGAGATCGATCAGCCAGGTGAGACCTTTGACCCAACCTTCGGAATTGAAGGTGGAGGTGCCGTCTTCCGTGAAAAAGGCGTTCGAGCCGGCCATGGAAGCGCCGAACATCACCCAGCCGTTCAGGCCGCCCGGTCCGCCACGCAGGCAATAGCCGTATTTGCCGGGCAGAGCCGAAACCTTCTTGGACGCCTCGGCAAAGTCTTCCATGGTCTTCGGCGGTTCGGAGACGCCGGCTTCCGCTAGCAGCTTCTTGTTGTAGAACATCGCCCGCAGATAGAAGCCGTAAGGCAGCATATAGGCTGTGTCCTTGACATCGCGGCCGAGTTCGAGCGCGCGATCCGAGAGATCAGCCGTCTGGTCCCAGGTCTTGAGATAGGGCTCAAGGCTCTCGACAATGCCGTTATTGGCGTAGAGCGACAGCCAGGTGTCGGGCATTTCCATGACATCAGGAATTTCGCCGGCCGAGACCATGGTGGCAAATTTCTGGAAGGCTTCGCCCCAGGGGAGCGAGATGATCTCCACCTTGGTGCCCGGATTCTCTGCCTCGAATTTCGAGACGATCGATTTCAGAGTTTCAGTGCGTTCGGGGCTCGTGATCACTTCCACGAGCTTGAGCGTGGTGTCGGCAAGGGCGGTCCCCGCCATCAGCGCGCTCATCAGGGCTGCTGTCAAAAGGGCTTTCATTATACAGTTCCTCCACTGCTTTTTGGGTTTGGTTCGACAGGCTCAGGGTAGTCGGGCGGCGGCGATGGCCGTCTCCAGATCCCTCCACAAGACCTCGGTTCCCTCGAGGCCGACATGGAGGCGCACGGACCGCGGGTTCATGCCGAAGGCATGCGCGGAATTCGGTTGGGCTTTCTGCTGCAGCACGACTTCGCCCGGCACCACGAGGCTTTCGTGGCCGCCCCAGCTGACGCCGAGTTTGAAGAGTTGCAGCTGGTCGCAGAAGGCCCTGATATCGACGCCCTCGCGGAAGACGAAGGAGAAGAGGCCGGAGGTGCCGGAAAGGCCCGGCGGCAGTTGATTGGCAAGGCCCGGATGGTTGACTTGCTCGACCACATCGAGCGCCTTCAGCCGGCGGGCGATGTCGAGCGCCGACGCCTCATGCGCCTTCATCCGGATCGGAAGCGTCCGCAAGCCGCGGATCAGCAGCCAGGCATCGAAGGGTGACATCTTTCCGCCGAGATAGGGCAGGGCCTCGCCGCGGATGCGGTCGATCAGGGTCTTCGAGCCCGTCACGACGCCGGCCACGACATCGCTGTGGCCGCCGAGATATTTCGAGGCCGAATGCAGGACGATATCGACACCGAGCGACAGCGGGCGCTGGAAGATCGGGCTTGCCCAGCTGTTGTCGATGACGCTGACGGCACCGTGTTTCCTGGCGATAGCCGCGAGTGCCGCGACGTCGTGGGTCTCCATGATCCAGCTGGTCGGGCTTTCGAGATAGAGCAGGCGGGCACCGGCCATGGCCGCGTCCACTGCGTCGAGGTCGGTGCCGTCGATATAGGTGACTTCAACCTTCATCCGTTTCAAAAGCGTGCCGAACAGGCGGAAGGCATCGGGGTAAAGGTTTTTCACCGCAACGATCCGGTCGCCGGGCTCGACGAAGGTGATGACAGTCGAGGAGATCGCCGCCATGCCGCTGCCGAAACCGAGCGCATCCTCGCCGCCTTCGAGCTTGGCCAGCATCTCCTCGAAATGACGCACCGTCGGATTGAGGCCGCGCGAATAGACCGGGCGATTGCGCTCGCCGCGATAGGTCGCAACCATCTCGTCGTAGGTCTCAAACGTAAAGAGGGAGGTCTGCACGATCGGCGGAACGACCGCCTCAAAAGCATTGGTTTCGTCATGGGCGACGATGAGGGAGGCAAGCTCGAACGGGTCGGAGCCGTTGATCATTTGGACATTTCCTTGATGTCTTCCTCAACGATGTCGAGGATCTTGATGGTCTCGCGCCGTGCCGCCTCGGTGTCCTGGGCGACGATCGCGTTGTAGAGGGTGCGGTGATAGGGGAAGGACCTGAAGGCAAAGTCCGGCCGGTCGAAAGGTGTGTCCCAGAAGCGCTCGAAAGCTTCGCGCATCTGTTCGAGCAGTTGGCGGAACAGCGGATTGTGGGTGGCGTCGTAAATGGCGAGGTGGAAGGCCAAATCTTCCTTGCCGGCGGTGCCCTTTTCCAGATGCACGCGTTCCATTTCGACCAGCGTCTCGCTGATGCGGCGAAGATCATCCTTGGTGCGGCGGCGGGCCGCCGCCATGCAAGCCTCGCATTCGATGCCCCGGCGAACTTCGAGCGTCTGCAATAGCGCATCGCGCAGGCTGCCCATGTTGACCGAGAGCGGCATATGGATCGTCGCCGATGTGATCGGCTTCAACAGATAGGTGCCGCTGCCCTTGCGGGTTTCCATGACGCCGAGTGCCTGGAATTGGCGGATGACCTCGCGGATGGTCGAGCGACCGACACCGAGCGCTGCCATCAATTCCCGCTCTGCTGGCAGTCGGTCGCCTGCAGCGAGCGCCGATTGCTGGATATACGCCGCCAGCGAATCCGTCACCTGTCGGCCGCGATCTGCAGGCGGTAGAGGGGTAAGGGCGGACTTCATCGTCACCTCAAATTGGTCTGACATCATATCAATCAGTGGGCCTGGTGATTGTCAACGGTGCGCGGCGGTCGGTCTGGCACAGACGGTGTTTTTCCTGTGGTGTTTGCTTGCGCTGTCTGAATCGGGACAGAGGGTCTGATCCCATCCGTCAGGTGCAAAGCGCGCAAGCGAACTCGATTTGACGGACATTGGTCCCGCAGCAACGGGCGCGGTTCCGGCCCCTTGAAGATCAAGCGTGATGAAGGTCCGGGCGGCGTTTGTACGGCGCGTGGATCGCTGTTGTCGGATGGCTTCGGTGGGGGTAATGCCAAGCTACACGATTAGTAATATTATTCTTAATAATAATTAATATTATTATTGACTCAGAGGCGGTCCGGGCTGTTAATGCCCCTGCAGCTGCGGTTGCAGGGGGTAAGGCACAGAAACTGTCCGGAGATGACGAGGCGCAAGTCGCGGTGCGTGTGTGTCGAGCACTTGCGCGCCCGACTTCGCGGGTCGCCGGCCGATGATCGCATCGCTTCTGAGGTCAGAATGGAGGGGCGCCTGCATGCAGGCTTGCCGCAGTTCGGGGCTTGGCGGTCGGGGATGCTGCCGGAGGGAGGAGGCTTTCCGGCCGCGACGTGAGACGCACACATGGGGTGGCGTCTACCAACAAGGGTGCCAGAGAAGGTACCAAGGAGGAGGAGCATGAAACTGAAGGCTTTATTGATCGCATCCACAGCTTCGCTGCTGTTGAGCGCGGCCACATCATTCGCTGGCCCCGAAGTCGTGTCGGGTCCCGGCGCAGAACCTGGTTGCTTCGCGCCGTGGAGCGCTGACACCAAATATATGCAATGGCCGAAGAAGGATGGCCCCTACAAGGTCGCCATCGTCAATGGGTTCGTCGGCAATACCTGGCGGATTCAGATGATCAAGACCGCCAAGGCCTATGCTCAGGACCCGGCCGTGAAGGATAAAATTGCCGAGTTCAAGGTCGTCTCGACGGGAACGGACGCGCCCGCCCAGCTTGGGGCCATCGAGGATTTCATCAATCAGGGCTATGACGCCATCGTCACGATTGCGGTTGCGCCAGACGGTTTCGATCGCGTGATCCGGCTTGCCGACAAGAACAATGTCGTCCTGGTTCCGTTCGACAATGTCCTCGACACCGACAAGGTCATGCAGGTGAACGAGAACCAACTCGAAATGGGCCGCATGTGGGGTCAGTTCGCGCTTGATGAACTGCACGCCAAGGGCGTCAAGGAAGGCAAGATCCTTGAGGTGAGAGGCCTGCCCGGAAACTCCGTGGATCGCGACCGTTCGATCGGCATCAACGAGGTGTTTACCAAGGATGGTGGCAAGTGGGAGATGGTCTCCGTCGTCGGCAACTGGGACGACGGCACCACCCAGAAGGTTGTCGCAGACGCGATTGCCGTGCACGGGCAGTTCAATGCCGTTGTGGGGCAGGGCGGTTCCAACGGCGTTATCCAGGCGCTGAAGGATGCAGGTCATCCCTGGGTGCCGATCGCCGGTGAATCGGAGAACGGCTTCCGCAAGGCCATTGCCGAGCATTCCGCTGACGGTCTCAAGGGCATTTCCATTGGCCAGTCACCCGGTCTCGTGGCGATCGCGATGAAGGCGGCGATCTCGGCGCTCGAGGGTAACGTGATGCCGCAGTTGATCTCGGTTCCGCTGCCGGTTGCGACCTACAAGGAACTCAAAGATGGCGAGAACTACTGGTCCAACCTTCCGGACAATTTTTTCACGGTCAACGAGTTCCCACCCTGCGGCGTGAATATCTCGGGTCCGGCCATTATGGCGCAGGACGAGTCCGACACGAATTAAATCCAGACATCAGGCAAGGCATGCCGGCTCTGGCCGGCATGCTTATCCGGTTTCCCGTCTATGTGCCGCGGGCCGGCTGAATGAGCTTTTCATGGTGGGGATTGGGAGGAGTGAAAATCGTGACCGACAATAGCCATGCGGGTATTCCGATCATGGACTTGCGCGGAATTTCGAAGTCGTTCTCGGGCACCATTGCGCTGAACGGCGTCGACTTTTCCTGCCGCACCGGCAGCACTCACGCCATCCTGGGCGAGAACGGCGCAGGCAAATCGACGCTGATCAAGATCATGTCCGGGGTGCTCCAGCCCGACAGGGGCGAGATGCACCTCAACGGCCATCCGATGCGATTTTGGTCGCCTGCAGAGGCTGCGAAATGCGGGATTGTCTGTGTTTTCCAGGAACTGTCGCTGATGCCGGACCTCACTGTCGCGGACAATATTTCCATTTCCGATCCACCGCGCCGCTTCGGTCTGATCAATGGGCGCGAACAGAAACGCCGTGCCGAGGCGCTTCTCGCCCGCATCAAATGCGAAGACGTGAACCCCAATACGCTTGTGCGCGACCTGTCTCTTTCGCGCCGGCAGATGGTGGAAATTGCCAAGGCATTGGGCATGCAGCCAAAGGTGCTGATCCTGGACGAAGCGACCTCGGCGCTGACGAGCCGCGATGTGGAGACCGTCTACGGGCTGCTGGGTGACTTGAAGAACGAGAATGTCGCATCGCTGTTCATCTCTCATCGCATGCATGAGGTGGATCGGCTCTGCGATACGCTGTCTGTCTTTCGAAACGGGAGTCACGTCGACACCTTCGCAAAAGGTGAGCGCTCCTCTCAAGAGATCGTGCGCATGATGATCGGGAGAAATGTGGAGGCGCATTTTCCGCCCAAGCCGCCGCGCCAGGCCTTGCCCTTCTTCGAGATCGAAAACCTCTCCTGGGAGAACCGGCTGAAAGGTGTCAATCTGCACCTGGGCAAGGGTGAAATCGTCGGGCTCGGCGGGCTGGACGGTCAGGGGCAGAAGGAATTGCTGCTCGCCCTTTTCGGCGTCTTGAGAGGCGTCGGCGGCGCCGTGAAAGCCAGCGGAAGCCCTGTTGCGGCTTCCTCGCCGTATAAAGCCAAAACCGGTAGGACACGTATAGCCCTGGTTCCGGAAGACCGGAAAACTGAAGGGCTGATGCTGCCCATGTCGATCGCAGACAACTTGCTTGCTGCCTCTTTCGACAAGGTTTGCAGCGGCCCCTTCATCAACGGGATCAAGGAAAAGGCAGCGGTCGAGGATGGCATCCGCAAACTGCAGATCAAGGTCAACAAGGCGTCCGACGCCGTGGCAACGCTGTCTGGGGGCAACCAGCAGAAGGTCGTCATCGCAAAATGGTTGATGACCCAGCCGGACGTCATCCTTTTGAACGATCCGACCCGCGGCATTGATGTCGGCACGAAGCAGGAGATCTACAAACTGATGCGCGAACTCGCCGATGCGGGCAAGGCGATCCTGTTTTATTCGACCGATTATGCCGAGCTGGTCGGCTGCTGTGACCGTGTCGCCATCATGTATGACGGCGTGATCACAAGGGAACTTAGCGGCGAGGCGATCAACGAGGAAACCATTGTCGCCGCGTCTCTCAACATCAGCGCGCAGACGGCAGCATGAGGGCTGGCATGGAAAGCTTCAAGAGCAATCTGGCTAACAGCGTTCGGCAAAGCCGAGCCTTCTATGGTGCACTCGCCCTGCTGCTGGTCATCTATCTTGTCTACAATATCCTCCACCCTCGCGGATTCTCGTCAGCCGTATTGGTCCAGAATGCGAATGAAACAGTCGCAATAGCATTTCTCGCCATGGCTCAAACCGTGCCGGTTCTGCTTGGAGGCCTGGATTTGAGCGTCGGTGCAGTGATGACGCTGACCTCATGTCTTGCGTCAGAACTGGTCAACGGTTCACCCGCCGAAATCCTGTTCGGCATGGTCATCACTCTGCTCGCGGGCACGGCATTCGGCCTGATCAACGGCATCATCGTCGTCTACGGGAGGCTGCAGCCGATTATCGTCACGCTGGCGACGGGCGCCATTGCCATTGGCTTGGCCCTTTTCATCCGGCCAAAGCCGGGCGGCGAAATCGACGGAGACCTGAACTGGGCTGTCACCAACAGCCTATGGGACTTTGTTGATACGTATCAGGTCTTCGATCCGGATGCCGCATGGTTTGCCCCCTTCGCGTGGATCCCGACACCGCTCGTCATTCTGATTCTCGTGGCCTTTGCTGTCTGGATGCCCTTCCGCAAGTCGGTTACCGGGCGCACCGTCTATGCCATCGGGTCAGCAGAGGGCGCGGCCTACATGTCCGGACTTCCCATCAACCGGGCCAAGATTGCTGCCTTCGCCTTGGCGGGTTTCTTTTCCGCCTGCGGCGGCCTTTATCTGGCGATCCAGACGTCCTCCGGCAATGCCGACGTGATGCAGGCTGGCGCCTATACTCTCAATTCCATCGCAGCGGTGGTGCTTGGCGGCACATCCTTGCTGGGTGGCGTCGGCGGTGCAATCGCCTCGCTTATCGGGGCCTGTATCCTTCGCGTCATCTCCTTCTATTTCCGCATCGTTTCGATTGACCCGCTCCTGCAGCCGTTGATGGAAGGCATCGTGCTGCTGGCAGCGGTCAGCCTCGGCGCCCTGCGTACGCTTCGAGTCAAGAACAGACTGGACCTCTTTCGCTAGGAGATGTGATGACCAAATTCCTTTCCAGTATCCAGCCCGAAAACAAGCCGATCATCGCTGCCTCGCTTTGCATCATTGTCATCCTGCTGATCGGCACAGGTTATACGCTGACTATGCAGGGGACGGCGCCCCTCCTTTCGCCGCATTATCTCCTGCAGCAACTGCAGACAGGATCATTCCTCGGCATCGTTGCGGCGGGTATGATGATGGTAATTCTGCTTGGCCATATCGACCTTTCCGTGCCGTGGACACTGACGGCCTCGGCGATGATGGCGGCGAGCGTCGGTGGCAACATGGCTTTGCCCACCGGCATCGCGGTCGGGCTGATAGTGGGGCTCCTGAACGGACTGGGGGTTGCCTATCTGCGCATTCCCTCCATGATCTTCACACTGGGCGTGGATTCGGTTCTTCGGGGCCTCATGGTTGCCCATACCGGTGGATTTGCACCGCAAGATCAGGCAACGCCGCTTATGCGGTTTCTCGCGGCCGATCATATCCTTGGTATACCCGTTGCGATCTTCGTCTGGGCGATGGTGTCGGTGTGTATAGCGGTGATCTTGACCCGGACCAGCTTCGGACGGTCAATTTACGCAACGGGCAATCGCGAAGGCGCAGCTTATCTCTCCGGCATTCGTACCCGGCTGGTCATCGTCGGCACATTCATGGTTTCCGGCATCTGCGCGGCGATCGCCGGCGTGCTTCTGGCCGGGTATTCGGCGAAGGCCTATCAAGGCATGGGGCTTCCCTATCTGCTGCCGGCCATTGCAGCCGTTGTTCTTGGCGGAACGCGCATTCTCGGCGGGCAGGGTCGCTACATCGGCACGCTTGTCGGCGTGGTGCTGATCGTTCTCCTGAACTCGGTGCTCTCCATCATGCAGATGCCCGAGGCCGGCCGGCAGATCATCTACGGCACTGTCATCATTGGCATGCTGTTAGCCTATGGCAGGACCGCAAAGGTGACGTCCTGAGGCGGAGACACGAGCCTCGAAGGCGCCCCAGTTTTCGGTAGCACTCTGGCCACCCATGGGTTGTCTGCTCAATGTCGTACTTCTGCGCCGGAAAGCGCCAACAACGCCGGCGTCCCGTCGCCTCTCGTTCGCCTGCTTACCTCTGGCCACCAGCCAGCGCCGTGTCCGTGATTCAGCGATCGGGAATGAACCCCAGTCGCCCCCTCTTCGATCAGGGGCGATCGATGCCTTTTTTGCGGGCATCCTTGCTTCAAATGTATGCACTTTTTGGTTGTTTTTAATCGGATCATCAGGTTTTCCGGCGTTTTGGCGTCTGGCACGCCATTTGCTTTCTCTCAATCGAGTTAGCCGCTAGGGTTCCGGCGCCGCAGGGCGCGGCTGGTCCGAGAGCGGCTCCCGATGGAGAGACATCCCATCGGGTGCACGGCGGGACAAAAGCCCGGGAGACCTCGTAAGCCAAGGGATTGGCGGAGCGATGGTCCATGCCGATCCCTTTTTGAAGACGCAAAAGGGGAATTTCTACATGCAGACTGTCAAGACACTCCTGTCCATCACCGCGCTGGCCGGCGCATTTGCCTTCGGCCAGATGAGGCCCGCCGAAGCCGCACCGAAGAAAGACTTCAAGGTGGCCTGGTCGATCTATGTAGGCTGGATGCCCTGGGGCTATGCCAACGACACCGGCATCGTGAAGAAGTGGGCCGACAGATACGGCATCAACATCGAGGTCACCCAGTTCAACGACTACGTCGAATCGATGAACCAGTATACCGCCGGTGCCTTCGACGCGGTGACCCTCACCAACATGGATGGCCTGTCGATCCCGGCCGCCGGTGGCGTCGACACGACCGCCGTCATCGTCGGTGACTTCTCGAACGGCAATGACGCCCTGGTCCTCAAGGACAAGGACAAGCTTGAGGACGTGAAGGGCCAGAACGTCAATCTCGTCGAGTTCTCGGTCTCCCACTATCTGCTCGCCCGCGCGCTCGAAAGCATCGGCTCCTCCGAGCGGGATGTGAAGGTGGTCAACACCTCGGATGCCGACATGGTTGCCGCTTACCAGACGCCTGACGTGACCGCTGTCGTCACCTGGAATCCGCTGGTCTCAACGATACTGGAAGACGCATCTGCGAAGAAGGTCTTCGACAGCTCGCAGATCCCGGGCGAAATCATCGACCTGATGGTCGCCAATTCGGATGTGCTGAAGGACAATCCGGACTTCGGCAAGGCGCTGGCCGGGATCTGGTACGATACCATGGCCGTGATGACGGCGCAGACCGAAGAGAGCAAGACGGTCCGGACTGCGATGGGAACGGCTTCCGGGACGGATCTCGCCGGCTTCGAGGCGCAGATGGCCGCCACCAAGCTCTTCGACAAACCGGCCGATGCGGTTGCCTTTGCGGCCTCTCCGGATCTCTCGAAGACCATGAATCTCGTCCGCAACTTCCTCTTCGAAAAGGGCCTTCTCGGCAGCGGCGCGTCGTCTGCCGATGTCATCGGCATCGAACTGGCGGACGGCTCGGTTCTTGGCGACAAGGAGAACGTCAAGTTCCGCTTCACCACGACCTACATGGACGCGGCCGCCAAGGGTGCGCTCTGAGGCAGATCAATGCAGCCCGGTTGACGATGTCGTCCGGGCGGCTCACGCCTCCCTGAAATCCTGGAGTGGTCGATGCGCTGGATCAATGCTCATCCCGGAAATGGCGCGCGCCTGACGCTCGTGCTTCTACCCTTCGTGCTGGTGCTCGGCGCCTACATGATCGGTTCGGCTGAACGGCTTGCCGAAAACCCGAACGACAAGCTGCTGCCCGGTTTTGCCGCCGTCTGGGACGGTGTGAACCGCATGGCCTTCACGGCTGACGTCCGAACCGGCGAATACTTGCTCTGGTCGGATACGTGGGCGAGCCTGGGGCGCCTTTTTGCCGGGCTTGGCATCGCCACCACGATCGCGATGCTCCTCGGCCTCGTCATCGGTATCCTGCCCTATGCACGGGCAACTTTGTCTCCCTTCGTTGGTGCCATCTCCATGGTCCCGCCGCTGGCGCTGCTTCCGATCCTTTTCATCGTCATGGGGCTCGGTGAGGCCTCCAAGATCGCCCTGATCGTCATCGGCGTAGCACCGATCATGGTCCGCGATCTGGCGCTAACAGCCATCTCCTTGCCGCGTGAAATGATCGTCAAGGCCGAAACACTCTCGGCCTCCTCCTGGCAGATCGCGCTGCGTGTGGTGCTGCCGCAGATCCTGCCGCGTCTCATCACCACGCTCCGCCTGCAGCTTGGCCCCGCCTGGCTCTTCCTGATTGCCGCCGAAGCGATCTCCTCCGACAGCGGCCTCGGCTACCGGATCTTCCTTGTCCGTCGCTATCTCTCGATGGACGTCATCTTCCCCTATGTCCTGTGGATCACGCTGCTCGCGATCCTCACCGACATCCTGCTCGATCGCCTGCGCATCGCCGTCTTCCCCTGGTCCGAACTGGAGAAGGGCAAATGAGCGCGCTCTCCATCAAGAACCTCTGGAAGGAATATGGCGACCAGATCGTGCTGGAGAATGTCTCGATCGAGATCGAATCCAGAGCCTTCGTCGCGCTGGTCGGCCCTTCCGGCTGCGGCAAGTCTACCTTCCTGCGTCTTCTGCTCGGCCAGGAACGGCAGACGAAGGGCGAGATTCTGCTCGATGGTTTGGCCCTGCCGAAAGAGCCGGGACCGGACCGGGGCGTGGTATTCCAGCGCTACTCCGTTTTTCCGCATCTGACCGTGCTCGGCAATGTCATGCTCGGCAAGGAGCTGAAAGCCTCGCGCGTCGCCGCCCGCCTGTTCGGTGCCGTGAAGCGCGCGGTTGAGGACGAAGCCCGCGCAATGATCGCGGCGGTCGGGCTTGCCGGATCCGAGGACAAGTATCCCGCCCAGCTCTCCGGCGGCATGCAGCAGCGACTGGCACTCGCCCAGGCGCTGATCATGCGACCCAAGGTTCTGCTGCTCGACGAACCTTTCGGCGCGCTTGATCCGGGTATTCGGGCTGAAATCCACACGCTGATGAAGAAGCTCTGGCACGAAGCGCCGATGACCGTGGTCATGGTCACCCATGACATGCGCGAGGCCTTCACGCTGGCTACCCGCGTCGTTGCCTTCGAGCGTCCCCGCGACCGCCCGGAGGAAAAGCTCCGCTACGGCGCGACGATCACCCGCGACATCGCCATCTGGCCGACCCGCAAGGCGGGCGAGGCCTCCCTCTTTCGCCCCGACCGGGACGGCCCGGTCTCTTCACAGGGTCAATAGCCGGGACGACCCGGCCAACGAAACCACTGGAGATGACAATGCATATCCGACGTTCCCCCGAAGAGATCGCCGCCAACCGGGCGCGCTACGAGGAGCATCAGAAGAAGGGGCTGGAATTCGCACCGAAGGCGCTGCCGGCCGAGAGCGCCAAACCTGCACCCGCAATCGCTGCCGATAAGATCGTGCACCAGGAGAAGCTGCCCGGTGGCTGGTACTGGTGGATCCGCGTCAAGGCCAACGAGACGCTGCGCATCGCGCTCGACGACGGTTTTTCGACCGTATCAGTCGTCGCCTGGAATGCCGAGGACCCAACCGAGCGCATGAACCTGCCGGACACCGTCAAAGTGCAGTGGACCACCGGGCTTGGAAAGGGCCGTGTCATCTTCTCCGACATGGGCAAGGTCATGTTCTCGATCACCGAAGACAGCTGCGGCGCCCATGACGTGTTGATGGGCGGCTCGACAGCCTCCTCTAACGCGAAGAAATATGCCGGCCAGAACGGTCCGGCGCTGCGCAACACCCGCGACAACTTCGTGCTGATCGCCACCAAATCAGGCCTCGACAAGCGCGACATTCCGGCAGCGCTTGCCCTTTTCGCACCTGTCCGTGTCGATGC
Source organism: Rhizobium sp. AG855 (assembly GCF_003610655.1). Lineage (NCBI taxonomy): Bacteria > Pseudomonadati > Pseudomonadota > Alphaproteobacteria > Hyphomicrobiales > Rhizobiaceae > Rhizobium > Rhizobium sp. AG855. Next base: position 348,197 of record NZ_RAQG01000005.1, read on the forward strand.
CGATGGCAAATTCGAGTGGAAACCGGATCTCGTGTCCGATGGTGACTATGTCGATCTGCGTGCCGAGATGGACATGATCGCCGGCTTCTCGAATTGCCCGCACCCGCTTGATCCGAACCCGGTCTACGCCCCCAATCCCGTCAGCGTCCTCAGGATCGCGGCCATTGAGCCAGCGGCGGATGACCTCTGCCGGACCGCCACCGCCGAAGCTGTCAGGGGCTTCGAAAACAACGCCTTTGCGGCCCTGTGAGAGGAGAGGCGACCATGACCAGTTTTATCCAGACCTCTCCCGCCCGCACGCTCTCCAACACCGCGCAGGATCACTATATCGCTGCCGAAGCGCCCTTCTCGACCTTCATCAAAAAGGGTCAGGTGGTGCGCATCGAGGACAGCTATGGCCAGCAGGCCGTCGATACGCTCTTCTACAACGCCCATGACTTCTCCGAGCGCTATTCCAGCCAGGACACCATGCGCGAGCAGGGGGCGGCCTATATCTCCACCGGAACCAAGGTGATCTCCAACGAAGGCCGGGTGATGTTGACGGTGACCGCCGACAGCTGCGGCCGGCACGATACCTCTGCCGGCGCCTGCTCCTGCGAAAGCAACACGGTCCGCTTCGGCCACAACACGAAATACCTGCATGCCTGCCGCGACAACTTCGTCATCGAGGTGTCCAAACATGGCATGAGCAAGCGGGACGTCGTGCCGAACATCAACTTCTTCATGAACGTGCCGATCGAACCCTCAGGCGAGATGACCATCGTGGACGGCATTTCCGCCCCCGGCGACTATGTCGAGCTGAAGGCGGATATGGATGTGCTGCTCGTCATTTCCAATTGCCCGCAGATCAACAACCCCTGCAACGGCTTCGATCCCACGCCGATCCGGGTGCTCGTCTGGGATGACGAGGCAGCCTGATGTTCAAAAAGGTTCTGATTGCCAATCGTGGCGAGATCGCCGTGCGCGTCATCAAGACGCTGCAGAAAATGGGGATCGCAAGCGTTGCGGTCTATTCCGATGCCGACCGCTTTTCGAAACCCGTGCTGATGGCCGACGAGGCTGTGCGCCTCGGGCCTGCACCCGCCAGCGAAAGCTACCTCAACGTCGACGCCGTCATTGCCGCCTGCCGTCAGACGGGTGCTGAAGCCGTGCATCCGGGCTATGGTTTTCTTTCGGAGAACATCGGCTTTGCCGAACGGCTGAAGGCGGAAGGCATCATCTTCATCGGTCCGACGCCGGACAACATCTCCGCCTTCGGCCTGAAACACACGGCCCGCGAGCTGGCCAAGGCGAGTGGCGTGCCCTTGTTGCCCGGCTCCGGCCTGCTCGACAGCCGGGAAGAGGCGCTCTCCGCAGCTGAGCAGATCGGCTATCCCGTGATGCTGAAATCCACCGCCGGCGGCGGCGGTATCGGCATGCATCTCTGCGATAGTGCCGAGGCGCTTGCCGCAGCCTTCGACACCGTCCAGCGCACGGCAAAATCCAGCTTCGGTGACGCCCGCGTTTATCTCGAACGCTTCGTCTCCAAGGCCCGCCATGTCGAGGTGCAGATCTTCGGCGACGGCAAGGGCAGGGTGATCGCGCTCGGTGAACGCGACTGCTCGCTGCAGCGCCGGAACCAGAAGGTCATCGAAGAAACGCCGGCCCCCGGGCTGTCCGATGCCGTGCGCCAGCGCCTGCATGCCGCTGCCGTCTCGCTTGGAGAGCAGGTGGCGTATGCTTCCGCCGGCACGGTCGAATTCATCTATGATCCTGCCCGCGAGGAATTCTACTTCCTCGAGGTGAACACCCGACTGCAGGTCGAGCATCCGGTGACGGAAGCCGTCTTCGGTGTGGATCTGGTCGAATGGATGATTCGCCAGGCCGCTGGCGAGGATGTACTGACGGGCAGGCAAAACCTCGTGCCGAAGGGTGCCGCGATCGAGGCGCGCGTCTATGCCGAAATGCCCCATGCCGGTTTCCGCCCGAGGGCCGGCCTGCTGACCGAAGTGGTCTTTCCCGATGGCATTCGCGTCGATGGCTGGGTGGAGACGGGAACCGAAGTCACGCCCTTCTACGATCCCATGCTGGCCAAGGTGATTGTCTCGGGCGTGGATCGTAACGCAGCCATTGCGGCGCTCTCCTCCGCGCTGGAAAGAACCTCGCTTGCCGGCATCGAGACCAATCTCGAATATCTGAAGGCCATCGCCGCCTCCGATCTGTTCCGCAGCGGCGATGTTGCGACCACGGCCTTGAAGGATTTCGCCTTCGTACCCGATGTCGTCGAGGTGATCGCCCCCGGTGCGCAGTCAAGCCTCCAGGAACTGCCGGGCCGCCTCGGCCTCTGGCATGTCGGCGTACCGCCCTCGGGCCCGATGGACGAACGCTCCTTCCGCCATGCCAATCGGCTGGTCGGCAACCACGATCATACGGCCGCTCTGGAACTCACCGTCTCCGGGCCAGTGCTGAAATTCTTCTCAGATACCGTGATCACGCTCGCCGGCGCGGTGATGCCGATGAAGCTCGACGGCCTCGATCTGCCCCATAACCAGGCGGTCGAGGTTAAGGCTGGCCAGACGCTGGCCATCGGCAGCATCACCGGTGCCGGCCAGCGTGCCTATCTGGCGGTCTCCGGCGGCTTCGATGCGCCCTTGGTCATGGGCTCCCGCGCCACTTTCGGCCTCGGCCAGTTCGGCGGCAATGCCACCGGCACGTTGCGGGCCGGCCATGTGCTGCGGCTGGCGCGTAGCAGCCAGACCGATGTCCTGCCGGCAACCGAGCCGGCGGAACTGACCCGCGAGTGGTCCGTCGGTGTGCTCTACGGTCCGCATGGCGCGCCCGACTTCTTCCTGGAGGAAGACATCGAGACACTGTTTTCGACCCCTTACGAGGTGCATTTCAACTCGGCGCGCACGGGCGTCCGCCTTATCGGCCCGGCACCCAAATGGGCGCGCACCGATGGCGGCGAGGCGGGGCTCCACCCCTCCAACCTGCATGACAACGCCTATGCGATCGGCGCCATCGATTTCACCGGCGACATGCCGATCATCCTCGGCCCCGACGGCCCAAGCCTCGGCGGCTTCGTCTGCCCTGCGGTGATTGCCCGCGACGAGCAGTGGAAGATGGGCCAGTTCAAGCCGGGAGACAAGATCCGGTTCCATGCCGTCGCGCGTGAGGAAGATGGTGTCCTCTCCGCAGGTTCCGTGCCCGGTTTCCCCCCCTCTGTCCTGCCGGGCATCTCCCCCACAAGGGGGGAGAGTGGTCCATCGCCGGCCTCGCCTGAGACTGCAAAAGAGATCACGTCCAATTCAGCCGATGCGGCAGGCGAGACGGCCGCCTCCCCGCTCTCCCCCCTTGTGGGGGAGATGCCCGGCAGGGCAGAGGGGGGTAAGGCTCGGCACACCGCCTTCGGCTCTCCCATCCTCGCCTCCCACGATACCGGCCCGATCCCCGTCGTCTACCGCCGCCAGGGCGACGACAACCTGGTGGTCGAATACGGCCCGATGCAGCTCGATATCGGCATCCGCATGCGCGTGCACCTGCTGATGCAGGCGGTCAAGCAGGCGAGGCTTCAGGGCCTGATTGATCTGACGCCCGGCATCCGCTCGCTGCAGATCCACTACGACAGCACCACGCTGTCGCGCTCGAAACTCTTGGGCGCACTCGCCGAGATCGAGAAAAGCCTGCCTCCGGTCTCCGCCGTCAAGGTGCCGAGCCGGACCGTCTGGCTGCCGCTCTCCTGGAATGATCCGGATGCGGAACTGGCCATGCGCAAGTATCAGGAACTCGTCCGCCCGAACGCCCCCTGGTGCCCCTCCAACATCGAGTTCATCCGCCGCATCAATGGGCTCCCCGACGAGCAGGCGGTGAAGGACACGATCTTCAACGCCTCCTATCTCGTGATGGGCCTCGGCGATGTCTATCTCGGTGCCCCGGTCGCAACCCCCATCGATCCGCGCCACCGGCTGGTGACGACGAAGTACAATCCGGCCCGCACCTGGACGCCGGAAAACGCCGTCGGCATCGGCGGCGCCTATATGTGCATCTACGGCATGGAAGGGCCGGGCGGCTATCAGCTCTTCGGCCGCACGATCCAGGTCTGGAACACCTGGCGGCAGACGGATGTCTTTGCCAAGGACAAGCCCTGGCTGCTCGATTTCTTCGACCAGATCCGCTTCTTCCCCGTGAGCCATGAAGAACTGAGGGAAGCCCGCGCCGCCTTCCCGCATGGCGGTTATCCGATCCGCATCGAGGAGGGCACCTTCTCCTATGCCGATTACGAGGCGGAGATGGGCCGCAACGCAGAGAGCATCGGTGCCTTCAAGCAGGGACAGCAGGCGGCCTTCGAGGCCGAGCGAAAGCGCTGGAAAGACGAAGGGCTCGATAGTTTCCAGGTGGATGACGGCGCGGGCGTTAGCCTCGGCGGCGATATCCCCGAAGGCTGCTTCGGGGTGGAAAGTGCCGTGCCCGGCAATGTCTGGAAATTGTTGGTCGAAGAAGGCCAGTCCGTGCAGGCAGGCGACACGCTTGCCATCATCGAGTCGATGAAAATGGAAATCACCGTCACCGCCCATGCTGCCGGCAAAGTCCGGGATCTGCGTGCCGGGCCGGGTCGCAACGTCAAGGCCGGCGATGTCCTGGTCATCTTGGAGGATCTGTAATGCTGCCGACTATTCTTGATCTCGCTTCGCTCAAGGCCGCCTATGCCAGCGGTGTGACGCCGCTCGACCTTGTCGAGGAGGTGATCGCCCGCCGCAAGGCCTCCGACGATCCGGCGGTCTTCATTACTCAGACCCCGGACGAGGATTTGCGGGCAGCCGCAAAGGCCCTGATGGAGCGCGCGCCCGAGCCGAACAGTCTGCCGCTCTGGGGCGTGCCCTTCGCGGTCAAGGACAATATCGATGTCTCAGGCCTGCCGACCACCGCAGCCTGCCCGGCCTTCGCCTACCAGCCGGAGAAGGACGCAACGGTCGTTGCAAGACTGAAGGCTGCGGGTGCCATCGTCATCGGCAAGACCAATCTCGACCAGTTTGCGACGGGCCTGAACGGCACACGCTCCCCTTATGGTGCCCCGCGCTCCGTCTTCGACAAGGCCTATGTCTCGGGCGGCTCCTCGTCCGGCTCTGCCGTCACGGTTGCGGCGGGCCTCGCAAGCTTTGCGCTGGGCACCGACACCGCCGGTTCCGGACGCGTGCCCGCCGCCTTCAACAACCTCGTCGGCATCAAGCCGACGCCCGGCCTCGTGCCGAATGTCGGCGTCGTGCCGGCCTGCCGCAGTGTCGATGTCGTCACGGTCTTTGCTGCGACCGTCGGCGATGGTGTCGCGATCCGCAGGATCATGGATGGCTATGATGCCAGTGATCCCTATTCCCGCAAGGCGTCGCCAGCGTCCCTGCCGGGTTCAGGCCTGCGCATCGGTGTCCTCGAAGGAGCCGAGCGCGAGTTCTTCGGGAACAAGGCCGTTGAAGCCCTCTACGATCAGGCGATCGAGCGGGCGAAATCACTCGGGGCTACCATCGTTCCCTTCGACTACGCGCCGTTCCGACAGGCGGCCGAACTGCTCTACAACGGCCCCTGGGTGGCCGAGCGTCTGGCTGCGGTGAAGGAGTTCATCGGCACCAATGCCGAGGATTTCGACCCGACGGTGCGCACCATCATCGAAGGCGCGAAGGCCTATGATGCGGTGGCGGCTTTCGAAGGCCAGTACAAGCTCGGCCATCTCCGCCAGAAGGCGCTTGTCGAATGGGAAAAGCTCGATGTGCTGATGCTGCCGACCTCGCCGACCACCTATACCGTCGAGGCGATGCTCGCAGACCCGATCGTCAAGAACAGCCATTTCGGTCGCTATACCAACTTCGCCAATCTCTTCGGCTATGCGGCCATCGCCGTGCCCGGCGGCTTCGGTTCTGATGGTCTCCCCAGCGGCGTGACCTTCTTCGGCCCCTCCTTCTCCGACGATGCGCTGGCGCCCTTTGCCGATGCCATGCACCGCGCCGCCCAGTCCGGCATGGGCAAGGACAAGACGGCGGCCCTGCCGGAAGCCTCGAAGGTTGCCGAACCCGACGATGGCCTCGTCACGATCATGGTCGTCGGCGCGCATCTGACCGGCATGCCGCTCAACCACGAACTGACGGGCCCGGGCGGCAGACTGGTGAAGACCTGCCGCACCGCCGGCGACTACCGCCTCTTCGTCCTGCCCAACACCACGCCGCCCAAGCCGGGCCTGATCCGCGAGCCGGGCTTCGCCGGCAAGGGACTGGAGGTGGAGGTCTGGAAGGTGACGCCCGCTGCCTTCGGCCGCTTCGTCCAGAACATCCCCGCACCGCTCGGAATCGGCAAGGTCACCCTCGACGACGGAAGTCAGGTCTCGGGCTTCCTCTGCGAGCCCTATGCCATAGAGGGCGCGCAGGAGGTCACGCAGCTTGGTGGCTGGCGCGCCTATATTGCATCCAACGCTCAGTGATGGCGGTTATCAGCCGCTTTCGCCCTCGATCAGTGTCATGGGCCAAAGCCGGCGGCGGGTGGCATCCGGATAGTGATGCGCGAAGTCTGGCATGGTGGCCAGCAGGCTCTCGGCGAGTGCAATGCCAAGAGCCCTGAGATCGGGCCGGAAGCAGGTCATCACCGGATGCAGGAACTGTGCCTGGGGGCTGTACTGGCCGATGACCGCGATATCCCGGCCAGGCTTCAACCCTGCTTCCTGAAGGCCGCGATAGAAACCGACGACAGTCGCTTCGTTGAGGAGGATGATGGCGGACGGACGGTCGCGCGATTTCATCACCTGTTGCGCGACCTGGTAGCCGCCGGGCTCGTTCGGCCCCGAGCGGTAGACATGCGCCGGCTGCAGTTCAAGTCCGTGACGTGCCAGGATGAGCCGGCAATGATCCTCGAAGACATGGCCGAGGTTGATGTCGCCATGCGGACGGCTGATCGCGATGTGCCGATGGCCGTTGGCGACCAGACGTTCCAAGGCATCCTCCGCCATGCCCTCGAAGTCGAGGTCGTACCAGGGTTGGCCCACATCGGTCTGGCTTCGGCCGAGCGTGATGAAAGGAATTTTCGCCCTGCTCAGCAATTCGAAGCGCGGATCCTGAAAGCGGGTTGCTGAGAGGATGATGCCATCCGCGAAGCCACGCGCGACGATGCGCTTGAGATAGTCATCCGGGTCTTCCTCGGATGAACACAAAAGGGCGACGAGATCGAGCTTGTGGCGCGCCAGGACCGTCTGCACGCCGTCGAAGACCCGCATGAAGAAGGTGTCGCCCTGGCCGGTGATGTCGTGACCCGTCTGGATCATGAAGCCGATGATGCCGGTCGCCCCCTTGCGGAGCGAGCGGCCGGCCTGATTGGCAACATAACCCAGTTCTTCAGCCGCCTCGAGCACGCGACGGCGGGTCTCTTCGTTGACATCAGGCTTGCCGTTCAGCGCGCGTGAGACGGTGCCGATGGAGATATCGAGATGTTCCGCCAGTTGCCGGATGCCCTTCATGACCCCTCCAAGGAACCGCGCCGTAATCGTTTACGAAATCTCTATTGACACATGCGGCGTCTCGTTCATAGTGTCGTAAACGTTTACGGGATGTGCGGAGAAGGAGCTCCGGGCATTCTTTGGGAGGGTAGAGTGACATTAAGGGCCGTTTTGTGCGGGTGCGGAGCCATGGCCAAGGGCTGGCTCCGAGCGCTGCAGTCAAGTTCCGAACTGAAGCAGGAGGTGGAGATCGTCGGCCTCGTTGATCTCGATCTGTCGGTTGCCAAGGCACTGGCACTTGAATTTGGTCTCGATGATGTGGTGATCGACACGGATCTGGCGTCCGTTATCAATGCGACCGGTGCCGACATTCTGTTCGACGTCGTCGTGCCTTCTGCCCGCTTCTCGGTTGTCTCTACGGCCCTTCGCCTCGGCTGCCACGTTCTTTCCGAAAAGCCGCTTGCCGCCTCCATGGACGAAGCGAAGGCTCTGTTGGCGCTGGCTGCGGAAACGGGCCGGGTGCATGCCGTGGTCCAAAACCGCCGTTATATCTCCGGCGTCCGCCGCCTGCGTCGCGCCGTCGAAGATGGATTGATCGGTGAGGTCTCCGGCATCCATTGCGACTTCTTCATTGGCCCGCATTTCGGCGGCTTCCGCGAAGCGATGGACAATGTCCTTCTTCTCGACATGGCGATCCATACCTTTGATGCCGCACGTTTTGTCTCCGGCAAGCAGCCGCTCAAGGTCTATTGTGTGGAGACGAACCCGTCGGGTTCCTGGTACGCCCATGGTGCGTCGGCCAATGCGATCTTCACGCTCTCGGGTGATGCCGTTTTCACCTACCGGGGATCATGGTGCGCCGAGGGGCGCCGCACCAGTTGGGAAAGCGCCTGGAGGTTGGTGGGCTCGAAGGGCATGCTGACCTGGGACGGCGAGGAGGCTTTCGAAGCGACCCTTGCCGGCAGCGATCCGGGTCTTTTGCGCGGCCATCAGGTCGTGCCCATCCCCATGGCGCCGGATGAAGAGCAGACCCACGGACATCGCAGCGTGCTGGCCGAATTCATCGACGCGATCAAAACCGGCCGCAGGCCGGAAACGGTCAGCGACGACAACATCAAGAGCCTCTCCATGGTCTTCGGTGCGATTGAAAGCGCCCGGACCGGACTTCCCGTCAGTATTTCAGTCGAAGGACTTTAAACCCGTGAGCAATCCCGCAAACTCCATACGCGTCGGAACCATGGTCAGCGCCAGCGGCGGCAAGGCGGCTGAGCGGATCGGCCAGATCGCCGAACTCGGCTTCGAGAGCTTCGAGCCCTTCTTCTGGCAGACGACAAACGGCCAGGATCTCGCTGAGCTCGGAAAGCGTTGCATGGATGCGATCGGCGATCGCGACATCACCATGTCGACGCTCGGCATGTTCGGGAACCCGTTGGAAGAGAAGGACATGGACCTCCAGACCCTTCAGGGTTGGAAGGATTGCATCGACAACGCCCATCATTTCGGGGCGACCTGCATCGCCGGCTTCACAGGCCGCATCCGCAACCGGCCGCTGACCGAGAGCCTGCCGCGTTACCGCGAGATCTGGAGCGAGCTTGCAAAGCGCGCGGCGGACAAGGGCGTGAAGATCGCCTTCGAAAATTGCGCCATGGACGGCAACTGGCAGACGGGCGACTGGAACATCGCGCACAATCCCGACGCCTGGGAGCTGATCTTCAACGAGACACCGGACGAGCATATCGGGCTTGAATGGGAGCCGTGCCACCAGATGGTCTATCTGATCGATCCGATCCCACAGATCCGCAAATGGGCGCACAAGTTTTTCCATGTGCATGGCAAGGACGCGACCATCCGCTGGGATGTGATCCGCGAACACGGTGTATTTGGCAAACATCCCTTCGTTTTCATGCGCACGCCCGGCTTCGGCGATACCAACTGGACGGATGTGATTTCCGAGCTGCGGCTCGCCGGCTGGTCCGGTTCGATCGACATCGAGGGTTGGCATGACCCTGTCTATCGTGATGCGCTGGAAATGACAGGGCAGGTGCACGCGCTGAATTATCTGAAGAATTGCCGGGGTGGGGACTTCGTCATCGACCCGCAATGAAGACTGCCGCCCGGCTTGGAGGAAGCCGCGCGGATCAATGGTCCAACAATGGAGGAGAGCATGTCTATTCGAAAGAGCCTCGTGGCGGGCGCATTGGCGCTTGCCTCCGTATCCGCACTGGCGCTGGCTGCCCATGCGCAGGAAGAAGTCACCATTACCATCTGGAGCCTGGACAAGCCGGAACAGCCGGCCTTCAACCTGGCGAAAGAATTCGACGAGAAGGAACCCGGCATCAAGGTCGAGTATCGCCTCATCCAGTTCGACGATGTGGTCAGCGAAGCCATGCGCGCCTATTCGACCGGTCAGGCGCCCGATATCATCGCCATCGACAATCCCGACCATGCGCTTTTTGCCTCGCGTGGCGCATTTCTCGATGTGACGGATCGCGTTGCCAAATCCGAAATCATCAACCCCGAAAATTATTTTGCCGGCCCGCTGAATTCCGTCAGCTGGGATGGCAAGCTCTTCGGTGTGCCGAAGGCAACCAATACGATCGCGCTCTATTACAATGCCGACATGTTCAAGGAGAAGGGGCTGGACCCCGACAAGCCGCCGCAGACATGGGCCGAACTCATCGATGCCGCCCGCAAGCTGACGGATCCTGCCAAGAACGTCTACGGTCTCGCCTTCTCGGCCAAGGGCAATGAGGAGGGCACGTTCCAGTTCCTTCCCTGGGCCCAGATGGGCGGTGGCAGCTACCAGCACATCAATACCGACGGAGCCGTCAAGGCGCTGGAAACCTGGAAGACCATTCTGGATGAGAAGCTTGCTTCGCCCGATAGCCTGACACGCGGTCAGTGGGATTCGACCGGCACCTTCAATTCCGGCAATGCCGCCATGGCAATCTCCGGTCCATGGGAACTGAACCGGATGTCGGACGAAGCCAAGTTTGACTGGCGCGTGGCCCTCTTGCCGGTGCCTGAGGTCGGGGCGGAACGTTCGTCCGCCATGGGTGACTTCAACTGGGCGATCTTCGCGAACAGCAAACATCCGGATGAAGCGTTCAAGGCGCTGGAGTATTTTGCCTCGCAGGACGACAAGATGTTCGAGAAATATGGCCAGCTTCCGGCCCGGTCCGACATCTCGCTGCCGCCGACCGGCAACGAGAAGAAGGACGCCGCGCTGAAGGTCTTCCAGGAGCAGCTGAAATACGCGAAGGCACGTGGGCCGCATCCGGAATGGCCGAAGATCTCCAAGGCGATCCAGGATGCCATCCAGGCCGCGCTTACCGGCCAGATGTCGCCGAAGGACGCGCTCGATCAAGCCGCTGAAACCATCAGTGCCGTGACCGGCTGACCGATCGGCTGGCGGAATGGGATCAGATGTCCCGACCGCCGGCTCTTTGAACCTCCCGGAGGGCCGTCCTCGTTCCCCAGTTGCGGGGGCGGCCCGACCGGAGCCATGAGCGCCTGTGCGGAGACATCCATGCGCAAGATTATATCCAGCCTGACGGACGGGCGCGGCTTCGATATCGGCCTCGTCGCGCTTCCGCTCGGCTTCCTGCTTCTGATGTCCGGCCTGCCGCTTCTCTACAATGTTCTGATGAGCTTCCAGGAAGTCGACATGTTTTCGTTGGGCAGCTTTTTCCGTCCCTTCGTCGGCTTCAAGAATTATGTGACGCTGTTTTCCCAGCGGGAAACCTGGCCGATCTTTGCGAATACCACGATCTTCGTCGCCGCCTCGATTGCCGGGCAGTTCGTGATCGGATTCGGGCTGGCCCTGTTCTTCTGGACCAATTTTCCCGGTGCCTCGTGGTTGCGAGGGCTGTTCCTCGTCTCCTGGATCATGCCAGGGCTGGTGGTGGGCGCTGTCTGGAACTGGATCCTTTCGGGCGATTTCGGCGTCTTCAACTATTTTCTGCGCGAGACGGGCATTATCTCCTCCAACATATTCTGGCGCTCCGATCCGCAGTATTCGTTATGGGCCGTCATCATCGCCAATATCTGGCTCGGAACATCGTTCAACATGATCCTGCTTTCGGTAGGCCTCTCCGGCATTCCGAAGGATCTTTACGAGGCCGCCGAGCTCGATGGTGCGAATGTCTGGCAGCGCTTCTGGACCATCACGCTTCCGATGATGCGTTCCACCATCGGCGCGGTCATCTCGCTCGGCTTGATCTTCACACTGCAGCAGTTCGACCTCTTCGCCGCCATTACGTCCGGCGGTCCGAACAACTCGTCGAATGTCGCCCAGTACTGGGCCTGGGATCTTTCCTTCCGGCAATATGATTTTGCGCGCGGCGCGACCATCTCCGTCATCATGATCATCTTCGTGATGCTGGCGTCCATCGTCTATGTCCGCTCGACCCGGCAGGAGATCCGCGGATGAGTGATACTGCACGCAACCGCTTGATGCTTGCCATCGCCATCGTGCTGGCGGCGATCTATCTTTTCCCGCTCTACTGGATGTACATCACCACGGTAAAGACCGGATCGGCGATGTTCGCGACACCACCGAGCTTTTGGCCCAGTGATCCGCAATGGGCAGCGTTTCCTTATGTCTGGGAAAGCCGGAACATGGGGCGCTACCTGTGGAACTCGCTGGTCATTGCCTTCGGTGCCGTCACGCTGATCACGGTGCTGGGCACGGGCTGCGCCTATGTACTGGCGCGTTACCGCAATGGCTGGATCGATGTCGGGCTGTTCCTGATCCTCATGCTGCAGGTCCTGCCGGCATCGCTGATGATCACGCCGATCTTCGTCGGCTTCTCTCAGGTCGGCATGCTGGAATATCCCCGGATTGCCGTGATCATCGCGATTGCTGCCAAAAGCATGCCCTTCTTCGTCGTGCTGGTGCGCGCCACGTTCATGAGCGTGCCCATGGAGCTGGAAGAGGCGGCCCTCGTCGATGGCAATTCGCGCATTGGCGCCTTCTTCCACATTGTCCTGCCGCTTGCCCGCAACGGCATCCTGGTTTCTGCCATCCTGATCTTCATGCAGGCCTTCGGTGAGTTCGTCTATTCCAAGTCGATCATCCAGGCCGCCGAATACCAGCCGGCCAGCGTGGGGCTGAATTCCTTCATGGGGCCGAACACCAATGAGTGGAACAACATCATGGCCTTTGCCACGATATATGTGACCCCGATCCTCGCCGTCTTTGTCCTACTGCAGCGCCGGATCGTTTCCGGTCTGACCTCCGGAGCCCTGAAATGACCCACCAGATCGAACTCTCGGGTGTCAACAAATATTACGGCGCCTATCACGCCCTGCGCGATATCGACCTCAAGATCAAGAAAGGCTCCTTTGTCGCGCTGGTTGGGCCATCGGGTTGCGGCAAGTCGACCCTTTTGCGCTCATTGGCCGGATTGGAGACGATATCCGCCGGTGATCTGATGATTGCTGGCGAACGAATGAACAATGTGCCGCCGCGCAAGCGCGATCTGGCCATGGTGTTTCAGTCCTATGCCCTCTATCCGCATATGACGGTTGAGCAGAATCTCACCTATTCCTTGCGCATCCGCGGCATGAAAAAAGCCGAGGCGAAAAAGGCGGCAGAGGAAGTCGCGGCGACCACGGGGTTGTCGAACCTTTTGCATCGTTACCCGCGTGAGCTGTCCGGCGGTCAGCGCCAGCGCGTCGCGATGAGCCGTGCGATCATTCGCAATCCCAAGGCCTTTCTCTTCGACGAGCCCTTGTCCAATCTCGACGCGGCGCTGAGGGTGCATATGCGCAAGGAGATCCGGACCCTGCATGACCGGCTCGGGGCAACCTCCGTCTATGTCACCCATGACCAGATCGAGGCGATGACCATGGCCGATCATGTGGTCGTCATGCGCCAGGGTGTGATCGAACAGCAGGGCGCCCCCCTTGATCTCTACGACCGCCCGGTCAACAAGTTCGTGGCGGGCTTCATCGGCTCGCCTGCGATGAACTTCATTCCCGCCTTGCCGGGGCCGGATGGGCGTTCCCTGATACTCGACCTTGGGACACAGCAGGTCGTCACGCTCGATCGCCCGGTTCCGCAGGTCAGCAAGCTCATCGTCGGTCTTCGCCCCGAACATTTGCGCATCGTTCCGGATCACGATGCGATGTTGCGGCTGCCGGTCGCAGTCGTCGAGAGCACGGGATCAACCACGTACATCACATCGGCCACAGTGCCTGAAATCAGCGTGGTGGTCGGCGATCGACAGACCTTGAGCCACGGGCAGGTCATCGGCCTGTCTTTCGATCCGCGCCATCTGCATCTGTTCGATCAGGAGACAGAACAGCGCATCGACGCGGAACGCGCGTGACGACCCGAATCCGGAACTGTGGTCATGAGTGGAAGGCCGCAAAGCACTCGAAAGAAAGAGGCTGCCGCCAGCCTCGCCATATCTCGCTATCCGTGCCCGCGTCCGTCGCAGCGCGTTTCGCGTTTTAACGGACGCGATGGCTCAGGCGCCAATCCGGTCTGCCAGATGCATCACTTCAAGCGCGGATTTTGCCACCATGTCGGCGCCGATCGCGTTGAAGGCTAGGGGGTGCTTCATGACTGCGGGGCCACCGAGCGCGATCTTCATTCTGCTTAAGGCGCGGTTGGATTGGATCCGGCGCACAGCCTCGGCACATTGCTCGACTTCGTCGATACGACCGACGGAAATCCCGAGCAGCGCATAGGACGAATTGGAAAGCCGCATATAGAGGCTGTCGTCCAGTTCAAGATCGGCGCCGCCATCGACATCCCATCCCATGTCCCGGAAACAGGAGGCGACGATCGAGACCCCGATGGTGTGCATCGCGCCTTGCGTTCGAGCCAGCAGCACGCGTCGAGACCGCTGGCGGTCGCGAATGGTCTGGCTGCGGCTCTGTGAGAGATGGTTGACGATCATGCCAAGCCGCGTGGATGCCACGGCAACCTGAATGAAGTCCGTTTCGTCGTGACACCAAAGCCTGCCCAGCTGCGCTGCGACCGGCGAGAAGAGGTGGATTGCCAGCGTATGCATGGGAATGTCGCTGCGCTGCAGCTCGTCGATCATGTCCCGATGGCCTCGCGGATCGGCCTGGATCAGGGCGGCGGAGAGCGCGCCGCGATAACCAATCGCCGTTTCCGTTCCGGGAAGCTGGCGCGCCTTTGGATCGAGTTCCGGGTGAAGGTGAAAGTCGATATCCGAAGGCATGGCCTCATCGGACAGATCCGTCACCAATTCTTTGTGCGCTGCCCCTACAATTCTAGGGACCGCACCTCGTATGGCGTTTTCGAGCACGCGTTGTTCGAGGCTCGAGAGCCTCGGATCGCCGGTGTTGTGGGCCGATTTCCCATCGTTCCTTTGGGGTGGATCGCCGGTCCCTTTCGGCGGCCCCCCGAATTTGTCACCCGCCATGTTACCCTCCCGGTCATCGGCTTGGGCGGATCCGCTCATCCCGATGGGATACTACCTCATTCTTTCCCTGTCGCCAAACCGATCGTAGTCTTATACGCTGACCGGCGTCCTGCGGTTTAGTTCAGCGATCCTCTGCGCGGTGCAAACGAGCCGGCAATTCCTGTTGACCGGCGCGGGCAGAGCGCCGGAGATCGGCGGATGTGCGAACAGGAATTGCGCCTGTCCGTGCGGCCGCTGCGATGTGCCGGGCCGTCAGTTTTGCCTCTTCATACATGTCTTCAGGGCTTGCCTGAGCGATGAAGGTGTCGGGCAATGTCAGCGTGCGGATTGCGCAGCGACCGTCCAGCATGCCGCGATTGGCCAGATGATGCAGGACGAGTGCACCGAACCCGCCGGTCGAGCCTTCCTCGACGGTCACCAGCATGACGTGGTTTTCGACCAGATCGGTTAGCAGGGCAGTATCAAGCGGCTTTGCAAAGCGGGCGTCGGCAACCGTCACCGAATACCCTTCCAGGGCAAGAAGCCGCCGTGCCTTCAGGCATTCGCCCAGCCGAGTGCCGAACGACAGCAATGCGATCTGGCTCCCCTGTTCGACGATGCGGCCTTTGCCGATCGGGAGCAGCTCGCCCTGTGCCGGCAAGGGCGTGCCGGTGCCTTCGCCGCGCGGGAAGCGGAAGGCGATAGGCCCCTGGTCATGGGCAGCGGCCGTCGCCACCATGTGGACCAGTTCCGCCTCGTCGCTCGCGGCCATGACCGTGAAGCCGGGCAGGTTGGCCAGGTAGAGAATGTCGAACGCACCCGCATGGGTCGGTCCGTCGGCACCCACCAGCCCGGCCCGGTCGATCGCGAAGCGCACCGGCAGCTGCTGCAAGGCGACATCATGGACGATCTGGTCGAAGGCACGCTGCAGGAAGGTGGAATAGATGGCGCAGAACGGCTTCATGCCGCTCGCGGCAAGTCCTGCGGCGAAGGTGACTGCGTGCTGTTCGGCAATGCCGACATCAAAGGCGCGCTCGGGGAAGGTCGCTGCAAAGCGGTCGACGCCTGTACCCGATGCCATGGCTGCCGTGATTGCAACAATTCGGTTATCGACATTCGCTTCCGCGATCAAAGCATCGGCAAAAACCTTCGTATAGCTCGGCGCCTTGGCTTGTATCTTCTGCTGGATGCCGGTTGTCACCTCGAAGGGATTGACGCCGTGATACTTGTCGGCGGCCTGTTCAGCCGGGCCATAGCCGGCACCCTTGCGTGTGCGCACATGCAGAAGAACCGGGCCGCCTGTCCGTGACTTGAGCTCGCCAAGCACGGCGAGAAGGGCATCAAGATCGTGGCCATCCACCGGCCCACGGTAGTCGAAGCCGAAATTGCTGAAGAGATTGCCCGCAACGACTTCTGCTCCTTTTCGGATCTCGGCCAGATGGTTGGTCAACGCACCGGTTGAGGGCGAGATTGACATATCGTTATCGTTGAGGATCACGATTAGCGGGCGGTTGGACGTGCCCGCATTGTTCAAGGCTTCGAAGGCCATGCCCGCCGACATCGCGCCGTCGCCGATGATGCACACGACGTGACCGTCCTCACCCTTAAGGTCACGGGCTGTCGCAAATCCAAGGCCGGCCGAAATCGAAGTCGACGAATGCGCGGCCCCGAAGGGGTCGAAGGCGCTTTCGAGGCGGCGGGTAAAGCCGGAGAGACCGTTCTTCTTCCTGAGGCTGCGCATTCGCTCGCGCCGTCCCGTCAGAATCTTGTGGGGGTAGCACTGGTGGCTGACGTCCCAGATGATCGTGTCCGTTGGGGCGTCGAAAATGGTGTGCAGGGCGACGGTAAGCTCTATGACGCCGAGGCTGGATCCGAGGTGGCCGCCGGTTTCCGAAACGATGCGCAATGTCTCGTCCCTGAGCTCTCCCGCCAAACGACAGAGCGCATTGCGGTCCATACGCTTCAGGTCGTCCGGAGATCTCACCTGGTCGAGCAAAGGGGTGGCGACATCATTCGCACAAGACAGACCCACTGCGCTCTCCTCCCACGCATGTGGCCAATTCTTCGCGGCTTGCTGCTTTCGAATTTGCCAATCTGGCGCTTACGGAAGTCGTTGCCTGAGAATGGTCCAATAGGCACATCTTCGGAGAAGAAATGCGATATGTAAACTTTTTTTTACACTTTGGTCGCAGATTCCGCCGGAATTTTCATCCCGGCGGAGCGAAAGACGCAGCTTACTGAGCCGGGCTGAAGGTTTTCACGTAGGCAATCACGTTTGCGACGTCCTTCGGATCCTTCAGGCCGGGAAAGGCCATCTTGGTGCCCTTCACGACGCCACGAGGGTCGGCGAGATAGGTGGTCAGCAGGGCTTCGTCCCAAACTTTCCCCGCACCGAAATCGGTCATGGCCTTGGAGTATTTGAAGCCTGCCGCAGTGCCTGGTTGCCTGCCGATCACGCCCTGAAGCGACGGGCCGACCTTCTGCTTGTCGCTATCGATGTTGTGACAGACGGCGCACTTCTTGAACACCGTTGCGCCGGCAGCGGCGTCGCCTTCCTGGGCAAAGGCGTTGGTTGACAAGAGCAGTGCGGCGGCTGTGCATGCGGCTACAATAATCCTCGACATTGGTATCCTCCCATGGCATCGCGGATAAAAATCATATGTATTGCTGGCATGAAGTCTCGCCATCTGCGCAAGGGCGCTGGATGGTCAGTCTTGCATCGTGGTGCATTCTGCGGAACCGCACACGTGCAGTTCGCTTTTGATAATACGCAAACAGACCGGGAGCCGGATCATGGCAGCAGTCGTCTTTATTGTCATCGTGCTTGCGGCCGCCTCCAGCGGCGCCATCTTCAAGCCCGGAGAATGGTACGAGACCCTGCGCAAACCCGGCTGGACGCCGCCGAAATGGGCTTTTCCCGTCGTCTGGTCCATCCTCTACGTGATGATCGGTTATGCCGGCTGGCTGGTCTGGACGACCGCCGGTTGGTCCTTGCCAATGGGGCTGTGGACCTTGCAGATCGTGGTGAACGCACTCTGGTCCTTCTTCTTTTTTGGCCTGCGGCGCATGGATCTTGCACTTGTTGATGTCGCCATACTCTGGCTCTCGGTGGCCCTGTTCATTGTCGCCGCATGGTCCGTGGTGCCGCTCGCTGCATTGCTGTTCGTGCCCTATCTCGCCTGGGTAACGGCTGCAGCCAGCCTCAATCATTCCGTTCGACGCCTCAATCCGGACGCCTGAGCGGAGAGCCTGGCGCGCAAATCCAGCAGAAATGCGATCAGCGAAAGCGCAAGAAGACCGGCGAGCAACAGGATAGGCCCCTGGCGCATCGCGCTGCCGAATGCCGCAAGCAATGCGCTTCCCGAGACGGCATTGGCCAGGAGCGCGCGCAGAGTGGCGCGGGGTGCAGGCGACAGCCGGGCAGCTGCGATCGTGACCGTCCACAGCACGAGGATCGCGATCACGCTGACCCAGCCGGAGGTGAAGAATGCGGTCAGCCACGCCGTCATCTCTGCCACGCCGGAATGCCGAAGAGCTTCGCGAGGTCCTTGGTGAAAACGCGCAAATGCGCCAGCGGATCACGCCGGACGAGCTTCTTGTTGAGATAGGATTCCCAGGTCAGCCGCTGCACATCGGGGTCAGCGCACATGGCGACGAATTTTTCGCGCAGACGGTCGTTGCGGTACCAGATCGTCTGCATCATCCAGAGAATGAAGAACACACGCCCATGGGCTCGCATGAAGCTGCGGCGTGCCTCCGCCAGAGGCTTGCCGCTGTTCAGGAGCAGAGACTGATGCATGGCCTCGGCCGATAGACGGCCGCAGAGCATGGCGTAATAGATGCCTTCTCCTGAGGACGGGGCCACTGTGCCGGCGGCATCGCCGGCCAAAAGCACGTTGCGGCCATTGTCCCAACGCTTCATGGGCTTGAGCGGCAAAGGTGCCCCCTCTCGACGAATGGTTTTGCAGTCGCCAAGCCCTGCAGCCTGCCGCAGCTTGATTGTGGCCTCCCGGATATTGTGTCCCTTGACCGCAGTCCCGCTGCCGATGCTGGTGTGTTTGCCGTGTGGAAAGACCCAGCCGTAAAAATCCGGCGAAATCCGGCCGTCATAGATGACGTCGCATCGATCGGCTCGGAAACCGTCGGGCAAGTGGTCGACCGGAGTCTCGATGATCTCATGATAGGCGAAGACATAAGGCGGCTTGCGCGCGGCAGGAAACATCAGACGGCGGACGGCTGAATTCGCACCATCGGCACCGATCACACGACGCGCAGTGATGTGAATGGCGGAACGGTCGCGTTCCTCGCCCCCTGTCGGGCTCAGCGTAAATTCGAGCACTCCCTGGTCGCCGTCGCGAACGGCTTCAAGCTCGGCGGTCAGGCGGTTGGCACCGGCTTCGGCCGCGCGTTGGCGCAGATAGGGATCGAACGTGGCACGATCGACCATGCCGACATAACCGATGTCACCGATCGTCATGTCGACGCTTCGCCCGGATGGCGCGATGATGCGGGCGGCGTTTGCCCGCGCGACCAGTTGGTCATCGCAAATTGCGAAGTCGACAAGCGCTCGCGAAGGGATGGCTCCGCCGCAGGGCTTGATGCGGTTGTCGGGGTCAACAAGGACGACACTGTGGCCCATTTCCGCCAGTCGTTCGGCCGCCATGGCGCCGCAGGGTCCTCCGCCGATGACGGCGACATCATAGGTCTTCCGCATGCGCTTCTCCCTGCCGGCGCGCCGGCGTCAGGGTTTATTCTCCGGGCATGAAGGCTGTCTCAGGCGCGGTGTCCGTTGCAGTCTGTCGCTCTCGCCCTATGCGGGTCGCAACGAGCGCCGAGATGAGAAAGAGGCTTGCCTCGATCGAAAAGACGGAGGCAAAGGCATCCGCATCGCTTGCCGTCAGCCAGCGGCCGAGGTCGAGGGCGACTGTGCCGAGGACGCCGCCGAGCCCGAAGGCGATGGCCTGTGCTGCGCCCCAGATTCCCATGCGCATACCGTAGTTCGCGGTTTGCCCACGACCGGCCAGGATCATCATTGTGCCGACGGCGGCGACCGCGAAGGCGCCGTTGGTTGCGCCGAGAAGGAAGATGTTGATCTTGAGCGGCCAATCAGGCGCGACTTGTGTCGAAAAGGCCAGGGCTGCCAGCGCAAGCGCAGAGCCGAAACATCCTGTTGTGATGAAGTGACGGGGCAGGTCCGGATAGCGTTTTCCAAAAAGGGCGCCGGAAATCCCGACCATGATCATGCCAAGGAGAACGCCGCCATGTTGGGTGCCGGAGAGGCTGGTTGTCTCCCCTGGGGTCATGCCGAACAGAAGGCCGGCATAGGGCTCAAGAATGAGATCCTGTGTGGCAAAGGCCAGCATCGAGAGGAAGATGAACAACGTAAAAAGCCGGGCCTCGCGATCGTCCAGTACATCCTGCAGGCTGTCGCGAAAGGTCGTGGCCGGCGCCTGCGTTGCGGGCGAGTCGACCGTCGGTCGCGCCTCCATGCCGGCAACACCGATGAGCCCGAGCAGCCAGGCGACGAACCCTGTTGCGGCGGTGATCGCGATCAGGCGCTCGTGCGAATAGGGATCGAGTTGTTTTCCAACGACAATCGAGGTGACGATAATCCCCGCGATCATCAGCATCCAGGTGATGGTTGCGGCTGCAGCGCGTCGTTCGACGGCGGTCTTCATGGCGATCAGCGCCAGCAGTGACGTGCCGGAGGCGCCGATACCGATGCCGATCAGGATGTAGGCGAAAATGGCAGCGGTGATGCCGGCTATAAAGGACTGTTCGAAAAGGAGCGTGGTTGCCGCAGCTCCAGTGCCGGAACAGGCAAGAAGGGCCAGGCCGCCGATGATCCACACCGTTCGCGATCGGCCGGTATCTGATTTATGGCCCCAGACCGGTCGCGAAATCTGGACGCCGTAGTGGAGGCCCACCAAAAGGCCAGGGATTACGGCGGCCAGGCCCAGTTCTACAATCATCACGCGATTGAGCGTTGATGTTGTCAGGACCACGATCGAACCAAGCGCTGCCTGGACAAGCCCCAGCCTGACGATGGCGAACCATCCGAGACCAGGGATCGAAGGCCTTTGAGCGACGGTATCGAGGGCGATCCGACCCATGAGGCTTCTCCTAACCGACCGTCATCGCCGCAAGCGATGACTCACGCAAGGCGATTGCTGCGGCCATCATGCCGCTGACATAGAGCCCGACACCGAAAGCCGAATACCAGACGGCTTTGCCTTCGGGATCCCTGAGGAAACGCAGCATGCAGAGACCCTGCAGCACAAGAACAAGGGTGACGAGGGCTGCGCCGGTCGAAAGCCCCTGCTGCGCCAAAAGCAGGATCACCCCCAGTTGCGTCGTTGCCATCACCAGGCAGGCGATCCGCGCGGCCATGTCTGGTCCATGCAGCACCGGCAAGCTTGCGACACCCATTTCGCGATCGCCCCTGATCGACTTGAAGTCGTTGAGGGTGAGAATGCCGTGGGCACCGAGCCCGTAAAGAAGGGCGACGAGGACGGTGATTGTGGATGGGGCATGGCCAAGGGCAGCGCTCGCCGCCGTGATCCAGGGCAATGTTTCGTAGCTGAGGCCGACGACACCATTGCCGATCCAGCCATTCTGCTTGAAGCGGACGGGTGGCGCGCTGTAACCCCAGGCCAGCGCAAGCCCGCAGAGTGCAGCCATGAACACGAGGGGACCGAGCAGAGCCGCAACAGCCAGCGACAATGCTGACATGGCGATGGCAACAGCGAGCCCCCATTGCCCCGGCATTCGGCCGGAGGGAATGACGCGGTCCGGTTCGTTGATGGCATCGACATGCCGGTCGAACCAGTCATTGACGGCCTGGCTGGTGCCGCAGAGCAGGGGACCGGCGAGAAGGATGCCGGTTGCAATCGGGAGCCACCTTTCACCCGTGCCGGCGCCGGATGCTATGGCGCCGCAGGCATAGGCCCACATCGGCGGAAACCAGGTGATCGGCTTCAGCAACTGCACGACCGCCGCAGGCGACGGGTAGGATGCTGCCGGTACGTGGGATGGGATCTGAGCCATGGGAGAAGGCTATGCCGCACCCATGAATGTGTCAACTTAAATTGACAGTCGCTGTGTCGTTCAGCTCGCTTGTCCGCTACCGGGACGATAGTCTTCAAGGCCGTGACGGCGCAGCTTGATGTAGAGGCTCTGACGCGACAGGCCGAGAATTTCAGCGGCATAGGCGCGGTTGTTGTTGGTCTGGTCAAGGGCTGCTTCGATGCAGATCTTTTCGATCACATCGAGCGATTCCCGAATGAGATCCTTCAGCGGGACCTTGCCGACAAGGGCCGAAAAACCTTCCGCCTGGTCGGATACTCCAGGGGAGGGAATGGTCAGGCGTTCGGCGCTTGTTGCCTGCGGCATGACGATCAGTTGCACCGTACCATTCGTGGGGTTCAATCGGGCGGAAATGCTGACGGCGCTCTCGGCCGAAAGATTGTCCGTCAGCGTTGATGTGAAGCCGCGCACGCAAGGCTCATCAAGCAGCCGCGTGTACAGGACGCGAACGTCGATGGAAGCGCCGGTAAACCAGGAGGCAACGTTGCGGCCAAGAACCTGTGTCATCGACGGGGCGTGGATCAGGTCGAGAAACAGGGTGTTGGCAGCAAGCACAACGCCATCCGTATCCGTCTGCACCACCGCTTCCGGCAGGTCCGCGAGGCCAATCTCTGCAATGCCGACCGGCTTTTCCGTGCGCTGGCGCTTGCTCTCCAGATCTTGCTCCGATGGCCAGAGCGCGAGCAGTACATTCGTGATGCCGTTTTCCCGATAGGAACGCAGTGTCAGCGAGATCGACTGCCCCTTGGCAATGCCGATGCCATCCAGATGCACCGGGTTCGGGCTGTGGCGGGCTTCACTGATGGCGTCGCCAAGGCGATCCCGTTCATGTTTTCCGAACAGGTCGCGGATCGATTTCCCGGAAAGGGGAGCGGCCGTGGTGGATAGCAGCGATGCGGCTGCCGGATTGGCATCCAGAATGGTGCGCCGCTCGCCGTCGAGCATAACATAAGCCACTGTCGCGACCTTGAAGGCCGTGCGGTAGCGGGTTTCGGCTTCCTTCAGCTCGCGGTAGTCGGCCTCCAGCTCCAATTGCGTCTGTACGAGACGCTGCTGGTCATGCATCTGCTGGCGCAACTCGCGGCCGACAACGATCGTATAGGGAAAGTCCTTGGCGTTGTAAGCGGAATAGACGACCGGCAAATCGGGCTTGCCGGCGCATTTGTGGTTGACCTGATAGCCGCGCACGGGATGGTGATGGCTGCCGGCAGACAGCATGGAGTCGATCTTCGGGACCGACTCCATCGTGACGCAATCCTGCAGGCGTTTTCCGACGGTCTTCGCCAAGCCGTAGTCTGCCAGATCGTTCCCTGCGAGATAGATCTGGGAGATGATGGCGCTGTGGTCGATCAGCATCACGACATCGGCGCCGAGGCTGACGAGCGAACCGATCGAATCCAGATCGAGGGTCTTCAGCAGGCTGTCTGCAACTGCAAACCCATCCGTACCGCTATGACCGTTCAGTGGCTTCATGGAGTGAGCCAATCGATTCCGCTGGGTGTAACCACTGCTGTTCGGCCGGCGGCGCGAGCCTGCTGGCTGATTCTTTCCAATTCATAGTAACTGTCGCAGATCTTCACGGCGGAGTAAACGCTGTCACAGATGCAGTCAATCCCCAAACCTACAAGAAAATCAACGGAATCCAAGGCTGCGGCGCCTCCGACAACGAGGGGTAGACGCGCCTCGCCACGCAGCTTGCGCACATCCTGGACGAGGCTTTTGAATTCGGCCGCCAGGCGTATATTGCTCCAACCGATGCAGGCGATATCGGCACCTTCAAGTGCGCGCCGGAGCGCAGGCGTTTTCGTCGCCGCCGGGTCCAGTACCTGGCTTGCCCAACCGAGACTTTCGAAGAGCAACCCGATCAGGTGCGGCATCAGCGTGTGTTGCTCGCCCGATGGCGTCAGAATCAGGGCGCAGGGCGCCTCTCGCTCGGCGTCGCTCAGTTCGAGCGAGAGTGATGTTGCCAACTCCTGCAGTCGCGCGCTGCCAATCGTGACGTCGATGAAATCGCAGTCGTCCGACACCCACTCCCTGCCCAGGAGGCGAGCAACCGTCTCGAGGAAAAGGACCTTCACGTAAAAGGGGCGACCGGGGGGCAATTGGTGTTCGAGAAAGGCTCGAAGAGAGGCGAGGCGGGTACGGGGATTGAGAATAAGAAAACGAAACTCTGCGAGCGCCTTCTCGTAAAGGCGATCGTGCTCCAGCCCCCGGTCGTAACGCGCCGAAAGCTTCTCGGCCGTCATCGAAGCCACCGTCCCCTCGATCAGGCGACGGAGCTTTTCTC
This sequence comes from Rhizobium sp. AG855, assembly GCF_003610655.1. Taxonomy (NCBI): domain Bacteria; kingdom Pseudomonadati; phylum Pseudomonadota; class Alphaproteobacteria; order Hyphomicrobiales; family Rhizobiaceae; genus Rhizobium; species Rhizobium sp. AG855. The sequence goes on from NZ_RAQG01000005.1 coordinate 372,399, forward strand.
CGTCACTTTGGGTTAGGTATGCTCTCTTGCGCTCCGCGGCAAGCCTTACGAACGGCTTCAAGCCCTCGCAACGCGACGATTTTGGGTCATTTGGCCAGTTGTTCTCGCCCTGAAGTGATCCGTCAATCATCCCGCGTGAGCCCCTCATCCGCGAAACCGAACCTGTGCGGCGTCAGGCGTGGACGGTAGGCATCCCGTCAGACGAGCCAGGACAGAATGAACCCAGTTTGTGTTTCTGTAAATGAAAATATACGTCAACCTAAGTTGACACTTTGATTGTCTGGGGCGTAGTCTTCCGTTAATCCCGATTGCCCTTGGGAGGGGATGGGAGAAGGGATGGACTGCCATGCGCATACCCAAACCATCGGCATCTGGCCGCGCCCTCTACACGACGGACGAACGCCGCAGACGCGACGAAACTGTCTGGACGCTGGTGCAGGGCATCCTCGCTCCCGTCCAGTTCCTCGTTTTTCTTGTCAGCCTCGGTTTGATCCTGCGGTATCTCGCCACCGGCGAAGGCCTCATCGCGGCTGAGTTTTCGATCGTGGTGAAGACGCTGACGCTCTATTCCATCATGGTCACGGGTTCGATCTGGGAAAAGGTTGTCTTCGGCCGCTACCTCTTTGCCCGGCCTTTCTTCTGGGAAGATGTCTTTTCCATCCTCGTGCTGGCATTGCATACGGCGTATCTGCTTGCTCTGTTCACGGATGCGCTGTCATCCGGCGCATTGATGGCGCTCGCGCTTGCAGCCTATCTGACCTACCTCATCAATGCCGGGCAGTTTCTCTGGAAGCTGCGCCTGGCCCGGCTCGACCAGGCCGGCAGGGCCTTGGCGCTCGGCAATGGCTCCTCGCTTTCGGGGAGCACCTCATGAACCAGCCACTCGTCTCCTGCGCCACGCCTTCCGCCACCATCCGCCAGCGTGGCCAGCACGAGGTTTTCTGCGGACTGACCTCGATCATCTGGCTGCATCGCAAGGTGCAGGATGCCTTCTTCCTGGTCGTGGGCTCGCGCACCTGCGCCCATCTCATCCAGTCCGCTGCCGGCGTCATGATCTTCTCGGAGCCGCGCTTCGCGACGGCTATCATGGAAGAGCGCGATCTCGCCGGAATGGTCGACATGCATGATGAACTCGACCGGGAGGTGGCCCGCCTGCTTGAGCGCCGTCCTGATATCCGCATGCTGGTGCTGGTCGGCTCCTGTCCGTCGGAAGTGATCAAGTTCGATCTCAACCGTGCGGCAGAGCGCCTTGATCGCCGTTACGGCTCCAAGCCCCGTGTGCTCTGCTATTCCGGCAGCGGGATCGAGACGACTTTTACCCAGGGTGAAGATAACTTCCTCGCCGCTCTGGTGCGCGATCAAGCCGTGCACGGTGCCAGCGACAAGATAGCGAAGCTCGTCGTTGCCGGCTCGGTAGCCGATGTCGTGGAAGACCAGTTTACCCGCCTGCTCGATGATCTCGGCCTCGAAGATGTCGTCTTCCTGCCCGGCCGCAGCAGCGACCGCCTGCCCAGGATCGGGCCGAATACGCGCTTCGTTCTGGCGCAGCCTTATCTCGGGGCCACGGCCGCCGCACTTGAGAGCCTCGGCGCGACGCGCATCAATGCCCTCTTCCCGCTCGGCGAAGAAGGCACGACGGCATGGTTGAAGGCGATTGCCGATACGTTTGGGGTGTCACCGGCCCGTTTTGCCGCCGTCACCGAAGCTCCGCGCCGCCGCGCGCTCGAAGCGACCGCCCACTACCGTCCGACGATTGAGGGCAAGCGGGTCTTCCTCTTTCCCGACAGTCAGCTCGAGCCGTCGCTTGCCCGTTATCTCAGCCGCGAGCTCGACGCCGAGATCATCGAAGTCGGCAGCCCCTATCTGCACCGCGAGCACGTGGCCGGGGAACTCGCCATGTTGCCGCCGAGAGTCTCGATTTCCGAGGGCCAGGACGTCGAGATCCAGATCGACCGCTGCCGGGCGGCAAAGCCCGACCTCGTTGTCTGCGGCATGGGCCTTGCCAATCCCTTCGAGGCTCAGGGCATCGTGACCAAGTGGTCGATCGAATTCGCCTTCACCCCGATCCAGGGTTACGAGCAGGCCGGCGATCTCGCCGAACTCTTTGCCCGTCCGCTGACGCGCAAGGCGATGATCGCGGGCGACCGCTCCGGCAGCCGGAGGGTCGCATCATGAAACTCACCATGTGGACCTATGAAGGACCGCCGCATGTGGGTGCCATGCGGATCGCCGCTTCGATGAAGGGCGTGCACTATGTTCTGCATGCGCCGCAGGGCGACACCTATGCCGATCTGCTCTTCACCATGATCGAGCGACGCCCGTCGCGCCCGCCGGTGACCTACACGACCTTCCAGGCGCGCGATCTCGCAGGCTCCACGGCTGATGTGTTCAAGTCGGCCTGCCGCGATGCGGTCGAGCGCTTCCAGCCGGATGCGCTTCTGGTGGGTGCGTCGTGCACCGCAGAACTTCTGCAGGATGATCATGCGGGTTTGGCGCGTACGCTGGATGTTGGCATTCCCGTGGTGCCTCTGGAGCTTCCGTCCTACCAGAAGAAGGAAGCCTGGGGCGCTGCTGAGACCTTTTATCGTCTGGTGCGCAGCTTTGCCGGCGGTCGCGAGCATCCCACTGAGATCGCCCCGAACTGCTGCAACATCCTCGGTCCTTCCGCCCTTGGTTTCCGCAACCGTGACGACGTGACTGAAATCTGCCGGCTGCTTTCCGCCAATGGCATTGACGTGCGCGTTGTCGCACCGCTCGGTGCAACCGTTGCCGATCTCGCGAAGCTGCCGGAAGCCGCCTTCAACATCGTGCTTTATCCCGAGATCGGCGAGAGTGTCGCGCGCTATCTGAAGAAGACCTTCGGCATGCCTTTTGTCTCGACCGTTCCGATCGGCATCGGCGCGACCCGCACCTTCCTTGCGGAAGTCCGGGCGCTGGCCGGTCTTTCGAATGACGAGCCCGTCGGTGAAGCAGAGGATCGCGCCACCTGGTATTCACGCTCCATCGACAGCAATTACCTCACCAACAAGCGCGTCTTCGTCTTCGGCGATGCGACCCATGCGATTGCTGCGGCCCGCATTGCGGCCCGAGAGCTGGGCTTCAAGGTCTGCGGTCTCGGCACCTATATGCGCGAATTTGCCCGCGAAGTGCGGGAAGCTGCGGAAGAGTTCGGCGTCGAGGCCTTGATTTCTGACGACCATCTCGACGTCGAGCAGGCGATCATCGACGCCCGGCCCGAGCTGGTGCTGGGAACGCAGATGGAGCGTCACATCGCCAAGCGGCTGCGGGTTCCCTGCGCCGTCATTTCGGCCCCCGTGCATGTCCAGGATTTCCCGGCCCGTTACTCGCCGCAGATGGGCTTCGAAGGTGCGAACGTGATCTTCGACAGCTGGGTCCATCCGCTGATGATGGGGCTCGAAGAGCACCTTCTGCAGATGTTCCGCGACGACTTCGAGTTCAACGACCAGGCCCAGGCCTCGCATCTGCATGGCCATTCTCCCGCTTCCGCTGACGCTGCAGGAGAGGCTGACGGCGGGACCATGCTGATGGCCCAGGCGCCATCAGAGGATGCCGTCTGGACACCTGATGCCGAGCGCGAGCTCAAGAAGGTTCCCTTCTTCGTGCGCGGCAAGGCACGCCGCAATACCGAACTTTTCGCCACCCGCAAGGGTATCCGCCCGATCACCGTGGAGACGCTGTATGACGCGAAAGCCCATTTCGCCCGCTGACAGCACCCCGGTCCGGGTGGTGTTGGTAACCCTCGACAACCACATCGTGGCAGCGGTCGATGACGCCCGTCGCAGCCTTTCGCGCGATCTGCCGGGACTGACGCTTTCCGTGCATGCGGCGACTGACTGGAACGACAATCCCGCGAGCCTCGACGCTTGCAGGTCGGCGATCCTTGCCGGCGACATCATCATCATCTCGATGATCTTCGTCGAAGAGCATGTGCGCGCCATCGCCGACGTCGTGGAAGCCCGGCATCGCGAATGTGACGCCATGGTCTGCTGCATGTCCGCCGGCACGATCATGAAATACACGACCATGGGCCGCTTCAAGATGAGCGAAGAGCAGAAGGGGCCGCTGGCGCTCCTGAAGAAGCTTCGCGGCAAGAGCTCGCGTGGCGGCAAGGATAGCGGCCGCACGGCCGGCGAGCGCCAGCTTGCCATGTTGCGTCGTCTGCCGCAGCTCCTGCGCTTCATTCCCGGCACGGCGCAGGATGTGCGCAACTACTTCCTGACGCTGCAATACCGCATCGCGGCCTCGGACGAGAACATCGCCAACATGGTGCGCCTGCTGGTCGGCAAATATGCCAAGGGCGAGCGCAAGGGGCTTCAGGGCCGGGTGACCGTGGGCGATCCCGTCGAACATCCGGATATGGGTCTCTATCATCCGGGTCTGAAGCCGCGTGTCACGACCCAGCTGTCCGCTATGCCGTTCAAGCCCGGAGCGCGTGGAACGATCGGTCTTCTGCTGATGCGGACCTACATTCTCTCCGGCGATACAGGTCATTACGACCGGGTCATTCGCGAGCTGGAGATGCGTGGCTTCAACGTCGTGCCCGTCTTCTGCAGCGGACTCGACATGCGCGGCGCGATCGAGCGTTACATGACCGGCGGCGCAGCCGGTGTGAAGATCGATGCCCTTTGCTCTTTGACCGGGTTCTCATTGGTCGGTGGTCCTGCCTATAGCGATGCTGAGGCTGCGGCCGCGCTGTTGGAAAGACTGGACGTTCCCTATTTCTCGGCCTTCGTCACTGAATTCCAGACGCGCGAAGCTTGGGTTCAGTCGAGCCAAGGGCTGACGCCGATCGAAACGACGTTGATGGTGGCGATCCCGGAACTCGATGGTGCGATCGGCTCGATGGTCTTCGGCGGTCGCTCCGATGGTGCGGCCAAGGCCAAGGCCTGCATCTGCTCGCGCCAGCTCAATGCCTGCCCCTCGGGTCGCGCCTGCATGCAGCCTGACGACGAGCGGGTGGCGTTGTTGGCCGACCGGCTGGCTGCGATGGTCGATCTGCGCCGTGCAGCCCGCGCCGAACGGCGCCTTGCTGTCACGATCTTCAACTTCCCGCCGAACAGCGGCAGCATCGGCACCGCCGCCTTCCTTTCAGTTTTCGAGAGCCTGTTCGAAACCATGGCCCGGCTGAAAACCGAGGGCTACGATGTTGACGTGCCCGAGGATGCCGAAGCTTTGCGGTTGGCGATCCTCGAAGGCAATGCCGCGCTTTACGGCGCCGAAGCCAATGTTCACACCGTTATCTCTGCCGATGAGCATGTGCGTGGCGAGCGGCATCTCGCCGACATCGAGGCACACTGGGGCCCGGCCCCTGGACGTGTTTTGAGCAATGGTCGTGGTCTCTTCGTTCTCGGCCGCCAGTTCGGCAAGCTGCTCGTCGCCATTCAGCCACCCTTCGGCTACGAAGGCGATCCGATGCGGCTGCTCTTCGAGGGCGGCTTTGCCCCGAACCATGCCTTTGCTGCCTTCTATCGCTATCTGCGCGAAACCTGGAAAGCGGATGCCGTCCTGCATTTCGGCACCCATGGTGCGCTTGAATTCATGCCGGGCAAGCAGGTCGGTCTGTCGGCAAGCTGCTGGCCGGACCGCCTGCTGGGCGCACTGCCGAATTTCTATCTCTATGCGGCCAACAATCCGTCGGAAGGATCGATTGCCAAGCGCCGTTCGGCTGCGACACTCATCTCCTATCTCACGCCGCCGATCACCCATGCCGGTCTCTACAAGGGCCTGAGCGAACTCAAGGCTAGCCTTGACCGCTACAGACAGGCCGCCCCTGATGCACTGGTCGAGCGCGAGCGCTTGTTCGAACTCATCCAGGTGCAGGCAGCCCAACTCGAACTTGGTCGTGACAGTCTCGTCCAGACGGAAGGCGAGGTCATCCAGTCCCTGGTCGCGGAAATGGCCGAGCTTGAATATGCGCTGATCCCGCATGGTCTGCATGTTGCCGGTCGCGGCATGGGACATGAGGAGCGGCTCGACATGCTGGAGCATGTCAGTGCCGGTATGCCGGCCATCGTCGGCCATGCCGATCGGCAAGCGCTTCTGCTGGCCATTGCGGCTGGCGACGAATTGGCGGTTGCGCAATCTGAAAATGCCGGTTCGCCGGATCTGAAAGAAAGCATCGCGCGCCTGAAGGCGATGAATTCGGAGCTCGTGACGAACCGCGAACTCGACGGCCTTATCCGGGCGCTTGATGCCCGCTACGTGCCGCCGTCACCCTCCGGTGATCTGATCCGCACGCCGGAGATGCTGCCAACTGGTCGCAACATCCATGGTTTCGATCCCTTCGGCATTCCGAGCGCCTTCGCCGTTCAGGATGGTGAGCGCCAGGCAGCACGCGTCCTTGAGCGGTACATGCAGGCTGATGGTCGCCTGCCGGAGACGGTCGCCGTCGTGCTCTGGGGCACGGACAATCTGAAGACGGGCGGGGCGCCGCTTGCCCAGGCCATGGCGCTGATGGGTGCAAGGCCAAGGCTCGATGCCTATAACCGCGTCTGCGGTGCCACCCTGATCCCGCTCGAGGAGCTGAAGCGTCCGCGCATCGATGCGGTCATGACACTCTCGGGCATCTTCCGCGATCTTCTGCCGATCCAGGCGAGCATGCTGGCCGAGGCAAGCTATCTGGCTGCGACGGCGGACGAGCCGGTTGAGATGAATTTCATCCGTAAGCACGCGCTTTCCTATTGCGCGGGCCATGGCTGCGATCTCGAAGCGGCAGCCTACCGGGTTTTTTCCAATGCCGACGGGGCCTATGGCGCCAATGTCAACATGCTGATCTCGTCGTCCGCCTGGGATGACGACGAGGAAATCGCGCAGACCTACAGCAACAGGAAGAGCTTCGCGATCAATCACAAGGGCAAGACGAGCCATCAGGCCGATGTGCTCGACAGTGTGCTGGAACATGTCGACATGGCCTATCAGAACCTCGATTCTGTCGAAATCGGCATCACCACGATCGAGCACTACTTCGATACGCTTGGTGGGCTGAGCAAGGCGGTCTCGAAGGCCAAGGGCGGCATTACGCTTCCGGTCTTCATCTCCGACCAGACGCAGGGCGAGGGCCGTGTGCGCACGCTCGGCGAACAGGTGGCGCTCGAAACCCGCACCCGCACGCTGAACCCGAAATGGTTCGAAGGCATGCTGAAGCATGGCTATGAGGGCGTGCGCCATATCGAGGCGCAGGTCACCAACACGCTCGGCTGGTCGGCAACGACCGGCGGCGTCGACCCCTGGGTCTACCAGCAGATCACCGAAACCTTCGTGCTTGATGACGCCATGCGTGAGCGGATTTCCACACTCAATCCGGCTTCGGCCGCCCGCGTCGCCAATCGATTGATCGAGGCGCATGAGCGCAATTACTGGCAGCCGGATGCCGAAACGCTGGCCGCCCTGAAACAGGCCGGTGAGGAATTGGAAGACCGTCTCGAGGGGCTGGTCAGGGAGGCTGCCCAATGAACATCTACACCCATGGCAAGATCGCCGAACGCGAGGCCCGCATTGCCGAGAAGCTCCGGGAACGCTCGGATGGCGAAGGCAGCGTGCAGGTCCATCTCGACCCGACGATGGAAATCGACGGTGCCAAGGTCTTTGCGGTCTACGGCAAGGGCGGGATCGGCAAATCGACGACCTCGTCGAACCTCTCGGTTGCCTTCTCCATGCTCGGCAAGCGCGTGCTGCAGATCGGCTGTGACCCGAAGCATGATTCCACCTTCACGCTGACCAAGAGCCTGATCCCGACCGTCATCGACGTGCTGGAAAAGGTCGATTTCCATTCCGAGGAACTTCGTCCGGAAGACTATATGGTCGAGGGCTATAACGGCGTGCAGTGCATCGAAGCCGGTGGTCCGCCGGCCGGGACCGGCTGCGGCGGTTATGTCGTCGGCCAGACGGTGAAGCTGCTCAAGGAGCATCACCTGCTCGACGACACCGATGTGGTCATCTTCGACGTGCTCGGCGACGTGGTCTGCGGCGGCTTTGCCTCGCCGCTGCAGCATGCCGAACGCGCGGTCATCGTCGCCGCCAACGACTTCGATTCCATCTTCGCGATGAACCGCATTGTGGCCGCCATCAAGGCCAAGTCGAAGAACTACGACGTCAGGCTGGGCGGCGTGATCGCCAACCGGTCGCGCGAGACGGACCAGATCGATCGCTACAATGAAGCGATCGGCCTCAAGCGACTCGCTCACGTCCCTGACAGTGATCACGTGCGCCTCAGCCGCCTGAAGAAGAGCACGCTGTTCGAAATGGGTGACAGCCCAGAGATCCTCGGCATCCAGCAGGAATATATGCAGCTTGCCGAGCGGCTCTGGGCGGGCACGCCAGCACTTGAAGCCGAACCGATGAAGGACCGGGAAATTTTCGAATTTCTCGGCTTCGAGTGAGGTTGTCATGAGCCAGGCCGACTACATCAGACGCACCGGGGAAATCGAGCACTACTTCGATCGCACCGCGCTCGATGCCTGGAAGCGTCTGACTGGTGACCAGCCGGTGAGCGGCATTCGCGCGACGGTCCGCAAGGGCCGTGAGGATATGCGCGGCACGCTCGCCTCCTGGCTTCCGGCGGATCTCACTGGCTGGCGGATTCTCGATGCAGGCTGCGGCTCCGGCGTTCTCTCCTTCGAGCTGATTGCACGCGGCGCAGACGTCGTCGGCATCGATCTCTCGGCCCAGATGATTGCCCATGCCCGCCAGCGTGCGCATGAGCTCGAAGCCTCCCATGGTCGTTTCAAGGGTTCGGTCACCTTCCACAGCGGCGATATGCTCGATCCGCGTCACGGTCGCTTCGATGCGGTGGTCGCAATGGATGTGCTGATCCATTACCGCCCGGCAGACGCCGTTCGCGTGCTTCACACCCTGGCCGAGCGCACCTCGCGGCAGATGATCTTCACGCTGGCGCCTGGATCCCGCCTGCTGCGGGCCATGCTGGCTGCGGGCAAGGTTTTCCCGCGCGGCAATCGCGCACCGGCGATCTATCCGGTCGATCCGTCACGCCTGGTCGCCGAGATGCTGCATCATCCCGAGTTTTCCCACTGGCAGTCCGGCCGCAGCCACAAGGTCGCCGTCGGTTTCTACACATCGCAGGCCATGGAGGTGATCCGGTCATGACGATCGCTGCCGCCAACCGCAAGATGATCGCGTTCTGGCAGAGGGTCGGAACGAGATTCATGCCGTTTGCGGATGCGGCAACCGCTGAAATGCCCTTGTCGCGGTTGTTGCGGTTGGCGCTGTTCCAGGTCTCTGCCGGATGCGTGCTTGTTCTCCTGACCGGCACGCTGAACCGTGTTCTGATCGTCGAACTCGGCGTTTCCGTCGCGCTTGTCTCGGCGGTGGTCGCCATTCCGGTTCTCGTCGCTCCGCTTCGGCTGCTCTTCGGTTTCCGGTCCGACACCTACAAATCCGTGCTGGGCTGGCGGCGTGTTCCCTATGTCTGGCTCGGCAGCCTGCTGCAGTTCGGCGGCCTCGCGATCATGCCGTTTGCGCTGCTTCTCCTGCAGTCGCAGACCGTCGGGCCTGAATGGGCGGGGGCTGCCGGTGCAAGCCTTGCCTTCATTCTCACCGGCTTCGGCATGCATATGTCGCAGACGGCAGGGCTGGCGCTCGCCAGCGATCTTGTGCCGGAAGAAAAACGCCCGAGGGTCGTGGCGCTTCTCTATTTCATGCTTTTGGCTGGCATGATCGGCGCTTCCAGCTTCTACAGCATCTTCCTCGTCGATTTCTCGCCGAAGCTTCTGATCCAGGTCATCCAGGGCACGGCGCTTTTGACCATCGTCATCAATGTCATCGCGATCTGGAAGCAGGAGCCGCGCGACGTGCGCCGTACGGCTGTCGACCGGGACCTTTCGAGCTTCTTCGATGCGCTTGATGATTACCGCAGTTCCCCCGGTGTGATGCGGCTGCTGTTGGCGGTCGCCATCGGATCGGCCGCCTTTTCCATGCAGGATATCCTGCTTGAACCTTATGGCGGCGAAATTCTGGGGCTGTCCGTCGGTGAGACCACGCGTCTGACCGGGCTTTGGGCCTTCGGCACGATGATCGGCTTCGCTTGGGCGGCTCATAGCCTGCAGCATGGCGCGCAGATGTATCGGATCGCTGCGCGTGGCCTGCTGATCGGGATCTGTGCCTTCTCCGCCGTCATCTTTGCGGAGCCCCTACAAATCAATGCACTCTTCCATCTCGGCGCCTTCGGCATCGGTCTGGGCGGCGGTCTGTTCGCGGTCGGCACCATGCTGGCCGCGATGGGCATTACCGAACGCTCCGACAGCGGCCTTGTCGTCGGTGCCTGGGGTGCCGTGCAGGCGACCGCGATCGGGGCGGCCATGCTGGCCGGCGGTGTCATCAAAAACACGATCAATGCGTTCGCCGTGAACGGCTCCCTGGGGGAAGCCATGATGACCCCGGCGGCGGGTTACGTTGTCGTCTACAGCTTTGAAATCATTCTCCTCTTCCTGTGCCTGGCTGTCTTGGGTCCGCTCACCGGCCGGCGCTATCAGAGGGACTATCTACAGGACATGCGTTTTGGATTGGCGGAACTGCCCGGCTGATGGCCGGCGGTTACGCTCTACACTGGAGGGTCTGATATGACCGGGTCGCTGGTTGGGAATATCGATGTCGCACAAGTGGTGCTCTACGCGTTCTGGATCTTCTTCGCGGGGCTGATCTGGTATCTGCGCCAGGAGGACCGTCGTGAGGGTTATCCGCTCGAAGAGGATGTCTCGGGTCGCTACAACAAGAGCCCCTGGCTCTTCGTGCCGCCGAAGAAGACCTTCGTGTTGCCGCATGGTCAGGGCATCAAGCAGGTGCCCGATCTGAAGCGTGACACCCGCACTTTCGCCAGCCGCCGCATCGCTCCGGCTCCCGGCTATCCATCCGAGCCGGTCGGCAATCCGCTTCTCGCAGGCATAGGCCCCGGTTCCTGGGCGGAGCGTTCCGACAAACCTGATGTCACGGCCCACGGCGATGCCCGTATCGTGCCGATGCGTGTGGCCGAAGGCTTCGGGCTTGCTGAAGGGGCCGTTGATCCGCGTGGCCTCGCCGTGCTCGGCTGCGATCGTGAGGTTGCCGGCACCGTTAAAGACGTCTGGATAGATCGTGCCGAACATCTCATCCGCTATTACGAAGTAGAGCTAGGCGCCGGTGGCAGGACTGTGCTTCTGCCCAACAACTTCGTCGTTTTCCAGACCGGCCGCGGCAATGTCCGGTCTCTCTATGTGCATGCCATCACTGCAGCGCAGTTCGCCGATGTGCCGGCAACGAACCGCCCCGAACTCGTGACTCTGCTTGAGGAAGACAAGATCGCCGCTTATTTCGGCGCTGGTCTCCTTTATGCGGATCGCCTGCGTCAGGAGCCGCTGCTGTGAGCCAGTTCGTCATCAAAGAACACGAAATCGAGCCGCTGCCGGGGCTTCCCGGCGTGCCGCCGGCTGGCGAGGTTATCCTCTGGCAGGGGCGGCCGTCTTCGGCCCTCGTTGCCCGCCACCTTCTGAAGGTCCGCTGGATCGTTGGCTACTTCCTGATCCTCGCCGGCTGGGCGGTGATCGCCGGTGTGAACGATGGTCAGCCTGCGGGCGGCATCCTCTTTTCGGTCGCGGTCCTCACCGCCTTGTCCGGCGTCCTGATCGGAATGGTCGAGCTTTTCGCCTGGGCTGTCGAAAAGACCACGCTCTACACCATCACCACGGAGCGCATCGTCATGCGTTTTGGCGTCGCCATCTCGATGACGCTCAATCTGCCCTTCCGCCAGATCAACAGCGTGGCCTTTGCCCGGATCGGTGGGAAGACTGGGATGATTGCCATCGGCCTTCTGCCGGAACAGCGGATCTCCTGGTTGATCCAGTGGCCGCATGTGCGTGGCTTTCGTTTCTCCAGGCCGGAACCGAGCCTGATCTACCTGCCGGACGCGGAGAAGGTCGCGAGCGTGCTGTCGGCAGCGATTGGCCAGTATCGCGGCGCTCGCGCCGAACAGCCGCGCATCATCGTCCAGGACACGGCGACCGGCGCCTTGCCGCCGTCCGTCGTTGCGGCGGAATAGGAGCGCAACATGGGATCGGCCTCGCATCTCGGCTACTGGGCGGACCGCAAGGGCAAGGCAACAAACCGCCTGCCGCGCGGGTTGTTTTTCGGCCTCATCGGTCTTCTCGCCTTCACGGCGGGGGCTATCGTGTTTGGTCAGACGACCGGGCTCGGGCTGGTCAAGCAGCAGCTGGGTGCGCCGGTCGCCATGCGGGATGTCATGATCACGCGGAGCATGTCTGACTTTGTTGTCGTTACAGACCTTCAAACAGGTCAGCAAATTGCAAGCTTTGGCCCCCAGGCCGGTGGATTCGTCCGCGGCTCGCTTCGCGCCTTCGAGCGCATGCGTCAGGTGGCCAAGGTGCCGTTCGACACGCCTTATCGGCTGATCAAGTGGGAGGCCGGTGCGGTCAGCCTGTCCGATACGGGCACCGGCGAACGGATCTATCTCGATGCCTTCGGCCCCGACAACGTGGCCGCATTCGAAGCCCTTCTGGGCTCACAGGGAGGAGAAAACCAATGAACCCGGTCTTTGCCTTGATGCGACGGAAGGAGACGGTCGATTGTACCGTCGAGATCAACAACACCTTCGAGGCGCTTGGTGCGCATTTGAGGTTCGACAACGGTATCGTGGTGCATCCCGGTGACGAGGTGCTGGTGCACGGCGCGCCTGTCCAGATTCCCTACGGGTCCAGCCAGAACTTCCGCCGCAAGGCGACGATCACGCGTGCGGGCTCCTTGGAACGGGCATGGATCCGGGCCACCGGCGATCTCGACATGATGGAATTGTGCGAATTCAGCTTCACCGAGAGGGCACTGTCATGAACAACCACGTTTCGCCTGCTGATCTCTCCGATCACGAGCCGACCGTCGAGGAACGCATGGCCGGGGTCAATGACACGACCCGCAGTGCGCTCGTCTCGACCATGCTGACGCCGCGCTTCTACACCACCGACTTCGACGAGATGGACAAGATCAATGTCGAGCCTGTCAGGGCCGAATGGGATGCCTTGATCGCGCAGATGAAGAGCGACCCGAACCGCGGCCACTTCAAGCGCAACGAACAGTGGGACGACATCGATATCGATGCCCTGCCGGATGACCTGCGTGAAGAATTCATCGATTTTCTCGTGTCCTCACTCACCTCCGAGTTCTCGGGCTGCGTGCTCTACAAGGAGATGAAGCGGCGGGGAAAGAACCAGGAGATTTGCGAGCTGTTCGGTTACATGAGCCGGGACGAGTCCCGCCATGCCGGCTTCATCAACGATGCTCTGAAGGATTTTGGCATCGGCGTGAACATGGGCTTCCTTGCAAAGGCGAAGAAATACACCTTCTTCAAGCCGAAATTCATCTATTATGCCACCTATCTCTCCGAGAAGATCGGCTATGCCCGCTACATCACCATCTTCCGGCACCTCGAAAAGCATCCGGATAAGCGCTTCCACCCGATCTTCAAGTGGTTCCGCGAATGGTGCAATGACGAGTTCTCCCATGGCGAGGCCTTCTCGCTGATCATCCGCTCCGACAAGCGGCTGATGGAAGGCATCAACAAGTACTGGATCAAGTTCTTCCTGCTCGCCGTCTTTGCCACCATGTATGTGCGCGATCATATGCGGCCGGCCTTTCACAAGGGGCTCGGCGTCGACATCGACGATTACGACATGAAGGTCTTCCGGCTGACGAGCGAGATCTCGCGCCAGTGCTTTCCACTGGTGCTCGATCTCGACAATCCGGCTCTGCATGAAGGCTTCCGCCGGATGGAGCGGATCAATCGCAAGGTCATGGCGGCCAATGAAAAGGGTGGCCTTTCGGGCAAGATCGCCAAGGGCTTCTGGTCGGCTGCTGCTGCCGTCAATTTCGTCAGGATGTATGCGATCCCGACGAAGTCGAACACCATCCCCGCCACCTCGCGCCTGCAGCCGGTCTGGTGAGGAGATTGCGATGACCCTCACGCACCCGCTCGCCGTCGTTTTGGTCGCCATCTCGGTATGGTGGCTTTCGACCGGGCTGGTGCTTGCCATGGTCAATCGTTCCGACGGGCCGCGGGGCAGGGGGCTGACACTGATGGCGCTGATGACGATCGTCGGGGTCTTCGGCTTCATTCTCATGCTCTGGGGCGCACGGGAACCAACGGTGCTCGGCTCCTATGTCGGGTTCTTCGGTGCCCTCCTCGTGTGGGCCTGGCACGAGGCAGCCTTCCTGACAGGGATACTGACAGGACGGCGAACAGGCGAGTGCCCGCCGGGCTTGACTGGTTTCAGCCGTTTTCGAGCTGCCTGGGAGGCCGTCAGCGATCACGAGATTGCCATTCTGGTGACGGCGATCGCGCTGTGGCTCGTGCTCGACGGTTCCGCCAATCTCTTTGGCCTTGCCGCTTTCGGCCTGCTCTGGGGCATGCGGATTTCCGCCAAGCTGGTGATCTTCCTCGGTGCGCCCCATGCGGTCAGCGAGTTGATGCCGAAGGGCATTCGGCATCTGAAGAGCTATTTCAAGACTGACCGGATGACGCCTCTGTTTCCGATCTTCCTGGCGATTGCCGCGGGCCTCTTTGCCGTGCTGGTCGTCGGTGCCAACAGGGCGACCCAGGCACATTCGGTTGTCGGCCACACGCTGCTCGCAACCTTCATGGCGCTCGCCATCGTCGAACATCTCGTTCTCGTGCTTCCCGTTTCCGATACGGCGCTCTGGCGCTGGGCGATGGCGCGGCATGATCGGGGCAATCTTGCCATTCGCCCTGCGGCGGATGGCGCCTCCGCACTCAAGGAGGGTGGGCCTGTGTCCGCGCCGCACAACTCCTGGACGACAATTGCACAAGACACGATCGGGAAGAGGAAAGACTGATGACTGTTTTTCAGCACATGGAAGAGGCGCTCGCCGGCCTGCACACCGCCGGCAATTACCGCGTGTTTGCGGATCTGGAGCGTCACTGCTCGGCCTTTCCGAAAGCTTCGTTCCACAACGGTGACGGGACGGCGCGCGATGTCACCGTCTGGTGTTCGAACGATTATCTCGGCATGGGGCAGAATCCGCTCGTGACCGAACGCATGATTGAGGTCGTGCGCAAGTGCGGTGCGGGTGCGGGTGGCACGCGCAACATTTCCGGGACCAATCACTATCATGTCCTGCTTGAGCGCGAGCTCGCCGATCTGCATGGCAAGGAAGGCGCGCTGATCTTCACCTCGGGCTATGTGTCAAACTGGGCAGCGCTCGGGACGCTGCTTGCCAAGATCCCGGGCATCATCTGCTATTCGGACTCGCTCAATCATGCCTCGATGATCGAGGGCATTCGCCATTCGCGCTGCATCAAGCGCCAGTTCCGTCATAACGACTACAAGCATTTGCGCGAATTGATGGCAGCGGATGATCCGGCAGCCCCAAAGCTCGTCGCCTTCGAAAGCGTCTATTCGATGGATGGCGACATCTCGCCGATCAAGGAGATCTGCGACGTTGCCGACCAGTTCGGCGCCATAACCTATCTCGACGAAGTGCATGCGGTTGGCATGTACGGGCCCCGCGGTGGCGGGGTTGCCGAACGCGAGGGGCTGATGGACCGATTGACCGTCATCGAGGGCACTCTGGGCAAAGCCTTTGGCGTCATGGGCGGCTATATCACCGGCCCGGCTGTTCTGATCGACTTCGTCCGCTCTTTTGCATCTGGCTTTATCTTCACCACCGCCATCCCGCCGGCATTGGCAGCCGGTGCAACTGCGTCGATCCGCCACCTGAAGGAAAGCAGTTTTGAACGCCATATGCATCAGGCAACTGTTGCCAAGGTGCGGCGGGCGCTGGATGTCCGAGGTATTCCGCATATGCACAATCCCAGCCACATCGTGCCTGTGATGGTCGGCAATGCGGCGAAGTGCAAGTGGATTTCGGACGTGCTGCTCGATGATTTCGGCATCTATGTGCAGCCGATCAACTATCCGACGGTTGCCGTCGGGAAGGAGCGTCTGCGGATCACCCCGACGCCGCTGCACACCGATGCCGATATCGGGCATCTTGCCGAAGCACTCTGTTCGCTCTGGTCGAAGTGCGCGCTGGCGAGAGCGGTTGCTTAAGCGCGGCAAAGGCCTTATCGGCTTGCCGCAAAGACAGTTCAGGATGCTCCAGGCATGACGGACAGCATAATGATCCCGGCGATCGCCGGCGACGGATCGCTCTATCCGATCGAAAAGATGCAGGCGCATCGCGACGGGCAGCTGCATCTGGCCGTGTCTGTCTTTGTCTTCGATGGCGACCTGCTTTTGATCCAGAAGCGTGCTTCAACGAAATATCATTGTGCCGGCCTTTGGGCGAACACCTGCTGCACGCATCCGCACTGGGACGAAACGGTAGAGGATTGCGCCGAGCGCCGTCTGTCGGAGGAACTCGGTTTTACGGTTCCGCTGACACGTCACCAGACAGTCGAATACGCGGCTGATGTTGGCGAGGGGCTGAAAGAACATGAACGCGTGACCCTGTTCAGCGCCAGGGTGGACAGACGGACGCTTCACGTCGAGCCTGTCGCAGGCGAAGTGGAAGAGGTTTGCTGGATCGCGCCCGGCCAGCTTGCGCGCCAAGTGCGCGAGCGCCCGGAGGACTTCACGCCCTGGTTCCGGATCTATCTGCAGCGCTTCCCGGGGCTGACCTTCGCAGACGCGGCCTGAAACCTCCGGAGACAACGTTCGTGATGGATCGGCCGGCATATGCCGAGTCCGGTCTCCCGTTTGGCTGACTTGCTCTGCTCCGGACCAAACCATCATGTCGACAAAAAAAGGGGCGCCCGAGAGCTCCCCTTCTTCTTGCGGCCCGCCTTGGGAGAGCTCAGTCGTTTGCGGTCTGGTTCTGCGTTGAAGGCAGAAGGACAGCCGCAGTCTGGGATGTCGGTGTCATAGGCAGGGCGCTGCTCTGTCCGGCCGGCGCCATCTTCTGGGTCGTGCCCGGCTGGTAGGTGCTGTAATCCGGAACGGCTGTCGGGCCCTTCTTGGTCAATGCATCCACATAGTCTTGCAGCATGGAAACCCCATAGAGCGGTTTCTGCACGCCGGCGTGGCAGGTTGCACACCCGACCTTGAAGACATCACCTTCCGGACCTTTGCGGGCATCCGGGAAGACAGGCGTCAGACCAGCCAGGTAGTTGGCGTTGATATCACGCACCATGCGGATGCCATGCCAGGCGGTGACGCGCTGCGGAGGACTTTCATCCCAGGCATTGAAGGCGCGGGTGTTGTGGCAGGTGGTGCAGTTCACGCCAAGCGATTCCGACATGTGGACCATCAGCGACCACGTCGCTTCCGTTTCCTTGGTGCCGGCGGTGTTGGTGCCGGTCGGCAGGGCGGTCGTCGAATGGACGCGGATCGGCTTCGCATCGAGCAGGTAATCTTTCAGAACGTTTTGCGGCAGCGAAGTGCCGCCGCCAAACTTGGCCACCACGTTCTGACCCTGGCGGTTCTGCGTCATGTTGCCGGCGGGCTTGGGCTCAACGTCCTCGTACCAATAGTTGGTGGGGATGCCCTGGCCACGGTGACAGGTGTAGCAGGTGGCGCCGACCTGGCCGACATGGGCCTTCCAGTCGACATTGATTGCCTGGGTCATCTGGATCATGCGGCGAGCGACGACCTTCTGATACAGCTCGTCGGATGCAAGATTTTCCGGGTTGTGGCAGTAGTTGCAGCCGGCCTCCGGCGCCACCCATTCCGTGATCGAGGCCATGAACTGGTTGAACTGGTCATCGGAGAGGTCGCCCAGAACCTGAACGTTTTCGTAGAGGTCACGCGCCTTGTCACCCGCAGGATCTGCCTGCCAGGGTGCCGGCGGCACGACGTTTGCCGCCTTGAGGGCTTCCTGTTTTTCGACATCCCGATGGATGTACATGCCTGTGCCGCGCGACCCGATCTGTGTGGTCTCGACGGGTGGCGCATCCCAGCCGGCGCCGACGAAGCTTGCGATCGTCAGCAGGGAGCCTGCGGAGACGGCGAAGGGAATCCAGAGTTTCATCGTCCTTCTCCTTAAAGCGCCGGGTCGACGACACCGGGAAAGCCCGGCAGCGGGGAGACGATCCCGTGATTGATGCCCCAGAGGTACCAGTTGTCGACGACGGTCCCTGTGAGCAGGATGCCGATGCCGCCGGTGATGGGGGTGAGGATGGCGAACCACCAGGCCCAGCGGTGGACGGATTCCATGGTGGCATTGAAGCCCATGGTCCAGCGCCAGAAGAGGGCCGCGCGCTCGGAGGCCGTGCCGCGATCGGTGATCTGTTCGAGTTCCCGTTCTCCGCCATACTTGCCAACAGCGAGGATCGTTGCGCCGTGCATGGCAAACAGCAGCACGGAGCCATAGAGGAAGACGATCGAGAGGCAGTGGAAGGGATTGTAGTAGAGATTGCCGTAGCGGATCGAGAAGGCGGCGGTCCAGTCGAGATGCGGGAAGATGCCGAAAGGCACGGCTTCCGAGAAATTGCCCATCAGCAGCGGCCGGATGAAGCCGAGCACCAGGAAGAGCCAGATCGCGGCCGCGAAGGCCCAGGCGACATGGGTGCCCATTTCCAGTTGGCGGGCGCGTCGGTAAACACGAACCCACCAAAGGAGAACGGAGGTTGTCAGGAAGAAGCCCGCGATCAACCACCAGCCTCCTTCGGCCAGTGGTGGGAGTATCTTGAGGCCGTATTTTGCCGGTGGCGGCTCAAGCCCCAGCCAGAACAGCTGACGGATGAACTGGATCGGATCCCAGCCGACCGAGGCCAGCATGTTGAGGCCGATGATCTCGAAGGCGATGAAGCCGAAGACCAGCGACAGCGTGCCGAGGTAACCGAGATAGATGGGTCCGATCTGGGCGTTGCCGATCATGCCGAACAGGTGAACGAGAAAGGGTTTCCCGGCGCGCGGGCTGTCACCCGTCGGAAGCGGCATGCCCTCTTCCAGGGGCCCGCGGACCTGTATGGGCGTGATGATGTTTTGATACTGCGCTAAGAACATGATCCGGTCCCCCTCAGTTCCAGATTGGCAGCTGAAGCCACCAGTTCCACCATTGCGGCCAGCCCTGATTCCAGAACGGTCCGCTGATGATGATGCAGACGGCGCTCCAGAAGCCCGCGTTCAGCGCCAGAATCAGGCCAAGGCGGTGGATGCCCAGCGTGCCGATCGAGTAGCCGATGATGTCGCGGAAGAAGGTGTCTTCGTATTCGGGTGTCTTCACTTCGGCCCGCTTGCCGGCTTCCGTGATCGAAGCGCCCGGATTGGCAGCCGACAGGATCAGGCCGCCATGCAGGGACAGCGCCAGCGTCGTGGTGAAGAAGAAGGTCACCGCGATCATGTGCGCCGGATTGTAGTGGAAGTGCAGATATTGGTAACCGACGTTCGAGACCCAGTCGAGGTGGCTGAAGATGCCATAAGGAAAGCCATGACCCCAGGCACCGAGCAGCAACGGCCGGAAAACGACCAGCGTCGTATAGGCTAAAATCGCGAACGAGAAAGCGAAGGGCACATGGTAGCCGATGCCGAGCTTGCGGCAGATTTCGACCTCGCGCAGCGCCCATGAGATAAAGGCGCCAAGGGCGCACATGGTGACGATCTGCCAGAGGCCGCCTTCCTTCAGCGGCGCAAGAGCCAGCCCGTAGGACAGATCAGGTGGCGCGATCGAGATGCGCCAGATGTTCCAAGTCGGGCCGATGGCCGCCCCATAGACCAGAAGCGCGGTGCCGAGGGTGGCGAAAAAGGCCGTCGTGACACCGAAGAAGCCGACATAAAACGGCCCTACCCAGAAATCGAAGAGATCGCCTCCGAGCAGCGTCCCGCCTCGTACGCGATATTTGCGTTCAAAACTCAGCAGCGCCATGTTCGTTTCCTCCAGAGGTGATCAGCCAGGCGGCGTTGTCGGGTCATGCCGTTTGGCGGCGGGCGAGACTGAGGTGCCGCCCGCTGCCGTCTTGGTTCTTCAGCCGATGAGCCGGAGGTCCACGCCTTCAGAGAGGGAATGCTCCAGGGAGCTGGTCTTGAGGGGCTTGCCCTCCAGCCAGTTGAAACGTTCCGTGCTCAGCAGGATGAAGTGGATCAGGATCGCAAGCGTGAACAGGAATACAGACAGTGCAACCAGCGCCTTGCGCGGGTCGAACATAAGCCAGATTCTCCACATATCGCTTCCTCCTCAGGTCAACATCGGCAGAAGCGTGAGAGCCGACTGGCTAACGCTCTCGAGAGAGCTGTAACCTTCCGGACCCGGGATCCAGGGACGCCACATCCAGACCAAGATATGCGCGACGATGGCAATCGCCGTGAATATCATGAAGCCTTGGATGAAGAATCCATGGACCTCGCGCGCTTCGCTTTCGGTCAGACCCGAAAATGAAACATTTGATGTCTCTGCCATCAAATTCACCTCCTAGTCTCGAACACCGCGGCGCCCCCGCGGCGGGGTTCCGGAAGGCCGTGTGAAGGACCTGCCGGGTTCTGCCGATGTCGAGAACACCGGCAAAGGGATCGGGTCACGCGTGGAAGGCGTAACCGGCAGCTGCATAGGCCGCAGAACGGGCTTCGGCGAAAACGGATTGTGTCGGACGCTGGCTCGCATCTTCGGCATGGCCCGCAAGCCGAGACGCCACCGCCGCAAACAGGCAGAGCGGATAAATCAGCAGATACAGACGCCGCATGTTCTGGCGCTCGGACTGGCGGTCGCGGGTGCGACTTGCGGTCTGATCGGGTCGGGTTGCAGTGATCATGGCTTCACCTCCAGTGGTCCCCAAGGGGTCTCGTTCCGGCGTTCATGCGTAGGCTCCCTCTAGGCGAGCGGCCGTTTCGACATGATGCCGGGTGACTTCGTGGTTTTCGGCCCGCCGCGCTTCGCGTTCTGCTGCTTCGCGGAGCCGTTTGGCCGCCGAGATGCGAACGAGGACGGGCTCGTTGCCGACGAAGGATTCAAGCGAGGCCTGGGCATCGGATTGCCAGGCCATCTCGCTGCGGGGGCGGGCGGTCGTCGCCTCGATCGCGTCGAGTTCTCCGGCACGCGGCAGGATGTCGAACAGCATGTCGAACAGCGCATTGCAGACTTCCTGGATCAACCAGGCCGCCCCCGAATAACCCATGACCGGCGTGCCTGGGTGGCGGCGGACGATGGCGCCTGGATAGGAGAGCTGCACGAACTTGCCGCGGGCACCGCGCTCGGCCATGTACATGCGCTCGTTGAACGAGCCGAACATGATCATCGGCGGCTTCTTGGCGGTCAGTTCTGCGACCTCGATATTGTCGGTCTTCGATCCGGCCTTGCGGGGGATCGCGAAGTTGCAGGGCAGGCCCATTTCCTCCTCGAGGAAATTGCGGATACCGCGCACATAGGTCTCGTTGGCGACGATCGCGAAGCTGGCGGTGGCGAAGAAGTCCTGGGTGACAGAGCGCCAGAGATCCCAGAGCGGCTTCAGCGTCGTGTGCTTTTCCTTCAGGATGAACGGCTCCGGATCGAGGCCCAGCATGCCGCCGAGCTCGCGCAGGAAGGCGGTCGTCGAATGGATGCCGATCGGCGCCTGCAGATAGGGGCGATCAAGCGTCTCGCAGAGCAGCCGGCCGAATTCGCGGTAGAGGCAAATATTGGCATCGGCATCGGCAAGCTTGCGCACGTCTTCAAGATGGCTGCCCAAGGGGAAGACCATGTTGATCTCGGCGCCTAGCCCCTCGACTAGGCGGCGGATCTCGGCGAGATCCGAGGGCATGTTGTAGGTGCCGTAGATCGGTCCGATGATGTTGACGCGGGGCTTGGCACCTTCCGGGCGTCGGCGCGGAGCCGGCACCTTGCCGCCCTTCGGGCCGAATTCGGTCCAGAGCCATTTCAGCGCGCGATCAGCGCTCTGCCACTGGTCTTCATCGATGGTGCGCGGCAGGAAGCGGACGATGTTCGAGCCTTCAGGCGTCACGCCGCCGCCGATCATTTCGGCGATCGAGCCGGTGACGACGACGGCGGGCAGGTCCGGATCGAGCGCGAGACGCGCCCGCTTCATCGCACCTTCCGTGCCGTGCTGGCCAAGCTCGTCTTCCGAGAGGCCGGATACGACGATCGGCAGTTCGTGCGGGGGCAGGGCGTCGGTGTAATGCAGCACGGAGGTGACCGGCAGGTTTTCGCAGCCCACCGGGCCGTCGATGATCACCTGGAGACCCTTGATCGTGGTGAAGGCATAGACGCTGCCCCAGTAACCGCCGGCTCTGTCGTGGTCGAGGATCAGCATCCGACGCTCTCCCCATTGTCGACGGCGTTGCGCGACTGCTTGACCTTGGCGGCGAACTTCTTGCGATAGGCGCTGCGGTCCTCGGGCACGTTTTCCCAGATACCGGCGCTGTCGCCCTTGCCGACATCTTCGAAGAAGGCGTTCATGGCGAGGAAGCGGTCCTTGTTGCCGATGGCGGCATTGATGACCGCCGGCAGCGAGGCAACACCGGCCGGACCCATCAAGGGTCGAGCGGAAATCAGATTGGTGAAGTAGAGGGCAGGCGTGGCACTCTCCTTCGCCTTCTGCACGACGGGTGTCGTGCCGATGGCAAGGTCCGGCTTGAACTCCTGGAAGGCCGCGAGATCCTGCTCCAGCGAAGCACGGAAGCGCAGTTCCACGCCATGGGCGGACAGCCACTCGGCATCCTGGCTGTTGTAGGGGGTCTTCGGACAGGCCGTGCCGACATAGCGCAGATCGGCGCCGAGTTCGACGAGCAGGCGGGCAACCAGCAGTTCCGAACCTTCGTAGCCGGAGAGCGTGATGCGGCCATTGATCCGGTGTTCGGCCAGGGCCGCCTTGATTGCAGCGCGCATCGCATTGCGGCTGATATTGGTCTTCTCTTCCGCGATGCCACAGCTGTCGCCGATGGCCTTCAGCCAGGCATCTGTGGCATCGACGCCGACGGGGGCCGAGCCAACGATCGGGCGGCCAGCCGCGTGGAATTCACGGATGCTGGCGGTATAGAAGGGGTGGATTGCCGCAACGACGGCACAGTCGAGAGCAGAATAAAGCTCGCGCCATTCGCGTACGGGAACGGTCGGGCCAGCGGCCAGGCCCATAGGTTCCAGCATGCCGCCAATGACAACGGGATCGACCGGAAACATCTCGCCGAGCAGGGTGACCGTCGGCCTGTCCTTAAGACCACCGCGCGGGCGCTGGACCGGGCCATCGCCGATCTCCTGGCGGGCGTAAGCGAGCATGGCGCCGGAGAGAACGTCCTTGGCTTCCGCGTGCGTCGGCACGCCAAAACCCGGGACATCGATGCCGACGATGCGCACGCCATCAATTTCGCGCGGCAGCATCTTGAGCGGAATGCCGGAGGCCGTCGGCACGCAGAGGTTTGTCACGACCACGGCGTCGAATTTCGCCGGATCCGCCATCTGGTGCACGGCCTCGACGATGTCTTCGTAGAGCTTGCCGGTGACCAGGGTTTCCGAGCTGAACGGCACGTAGCCGACCGAGCGCTTGGCGCCGTAGAAATGCGAGGTGAAGGTCAGGCCGTAGACGCAGCAGGCCGAGCCCGAAAGGATGGTGGCGACACGGCGCATGCGCAGGCCGACGCGCAGGGATCCGAAGGCCGGGCACATGGATTGCGGCTGATCATGTGGACCCTTGGGGTAATCCGCCTCGAAGCGGTCCATCAACTCGCCCTGACCGGCCGCGCGGGCAGCCGCCTTGGAAAGCTCCACGCCGCCGTGGCAGCCGATGCCACTGCCGTCTGCACCGTCGGCAAGGACGGCGGCATCGTTGCCGACGGGAGTTGTCCCGCTGGCATCGTCCGGCTCAAATTCCTTGCGAAGGTCATCCATAATGTTCACCCGATCTCACACGTTGTCGTAGACGACTTCCAACGACGGCCGTTTCAGCGCGCCCGTGGCGCACATGTCTTCCGGCAGGGCTGGCTGGAGTTTGTAGTCGGCGCCCGTCTCGCTGGCGTCGAAGAGACCAAGCAGGCCATCCTGATCGAGCGGTCGGGGAAGAACCGGCGGGGCTTCTGCAAGATTGATCGACAGCGCTTCGAACAGCGGACCCCATTGGCTGTCATGCGTGCCGATGATCTGGTAATTGGCGCTCTTGCGCCTGATATCCTCGTGCTGCGGGATGGATGCAAGCACCGGGATGCCGACGGCTTCGGCAAAGGCCTGGGCCTCGCCCGTGCCATCATCCTTGTTGATGACGAGGCCGGCGACACCGACATTGCCGCCGAGGTTGCGGAAGTATTTCACCGCCGAGCAGACATTGTTGGCGACATAGAGCGACTGCAGGTCGTTCGAGCCGACGACGACGACCTTCTGGCACATGTCGCGGGCGATCGGCAGGCCGAAGCCGCCACAGACCACATCACCGAGGAAGTCGAGCAGGATGAAGTCGAAGTCCCATTCGTGGAAACCGAGTTTCTCCAGCGTTTCGAAGCCGTGGATGATACCGCGGCCACCACAGCCGCGACCGACTTCCGGTCCGCCGAGTTCCATGGCGAAGACGCCGTCGCGCTTGAAACAGACGTCGGAGATCGAGACTTCCTGGCCGGCTTCCTTGCGGCGCGAGGCCGTCTGGATGATGGTCGGGCAGGCGCGGCCGCCGAAGAGCAGCGAGGTCGTGTCGCTCTTCGGGTCGCAGCCGATCAGCAGGACCTTCTTGCCGAGCTGGGCCAGCATGTAGGAGAGATTGGCGAGCGTGAAGCTCTTGCCGATGCCACCCTTGCCGTAGATCGCGATGATCTGGGTTTCCTTGGTCACCTTGCCGATAACAGGCGCATCGGGCTCGATGGCGGCCTCTTCGCGAAGGTTCTCCTGCAGGCGCTCAAGGCCGTCCGGTGCGAGGTCGAGGCTCATGCGGCTTTCCTCCAGTCGATGATCATTTTCAGACAGTCGGGATCGTTGAATGCTGTCCGATAGGCGTAAGCCGCCTCGGCCGGAGCAGAATGGTGTGTAATCAGGCCCGCGAGCGAGAGGCGGCCTTCCGCGATGAGTGCGAGCACAGCCTGGACATCGGCCGGCGTGAATTCTGCGGCAATGGCGATCGAGGCTTCCTTCATGAAGGCGGCCGGGAAGGCGAAATCCAGACGCACACCATAGAAGCCGGCGAGTACCAGCTCTCCACGGCGGTTGAGGCGGGCAATCGCCTGGTCGACGACGGATGCGTCGCCGCTGGCGTCGATGATGACGTCGTGGCGATCCGTGCCGTCCTGGAGGGGGGCTTCGACGCTGTAGCCGGTTGCACCGTCGCGCCGGGCAGCACGGGTTTCCCAGACGGTCGGCGCCGGATGCCCGGTTGCGATGACGAGGCGGGCGATGAGGCGGCCGAGCACGCCATGGCCGATGATCAGCGTGGCTGCACGCGATGCGCGACAGACGGCGTGATGCGCTGTCGCGGCCAGCGCCAGGAGTGCCGCTTCCTCTGCATTGTGAAACTGTGTCCTGACGGTGCGGGCACCGGGAACGACCAGTCTTTCGGCGCTGGCGCCAAACAGCCCGGCTGCGTCTTCATAACAATTGGCGCCTGGCACGAAGACCTGATCGCCCACCGAACGCCCGGAGGTCGGGCCGGCTTCGACGACTGTACCAACGGTTTCGTAGCCTGGAACAAGCGGATAGCGCATGCCGGGGAATGCCGGCATCGTGCCTTCGTAGAGCATCTTCTCGGTACCGCTGGAGACACCGCTGAAGCAAGAGTCCACAACCACGTCCGACGCCTCGGGCGCATTGAGCGCCAATCGCCTGACGGCGAGCGTTCCCGGTTTTTCGAAGACGATGGCTGCGCTGCGCATTGTCGTGCCCTCCCCGGACACGGGATGCCTTTTGCTCCCAGTGTCATCTTAAGATTACGTTACAAGGTGTCAATCTATATTTACACAAAGCGGTGTGCAGAACCCCGGACGTCACCGCCTCGCGATGACCAAACCCGCCAGCAGGGCGTTGGTGGTGGGCACCATCCTGGCATCGCGAAATCCGCTACGCGCCAGAAGATCGATGATTTCCCGGCCTTCCCGGCAGCGACCCGACCCCATCGCGGCGAAATAAGTGCTGAAATAAATGGCTGCGAGATTGGCGCCCTCGCTGTCGCCGGCCATGGCTTCCGCAACAACAAGCCGGGTCCCAGACGCAAGATGTCGGTGAATGTTTCGAAGAATCGCCAGCACGCGGTCGTCATCATGGTCACAAAGGATGCGGACGAGCGTCACGCAGTCATGACCGGCGGGGATGGCATCGACAGTGAAATCGCCCGGATGCAATGTGCATCGGGTGAGCATGCCGCGTTCCCGCATGTGGCGGGCCGCCAGCCCAGTGACCGCCGGCAGATCGAACAAGGCGAGGTTGACGGACGGATGTCGCTCACTGACAGCGCTCAGAAACGCGCCTTCGCCACCACCAATATCGAGGATGGATCTGTACTGCCCGAAGTCATGCGAGGCGAGAATGCAGTCGGCGAGCATCGCCTGGCTCTCGCGCATCAGCGCCGAGTAAGGGGCAGCCTCATCGTTGCCGATCTTGGCGGGATCATTGTCCCGGACATAGGCCCAGTATTGGCGGAGTTCCGTTTCGCCGCGATCGCCTCGCCAGAAGGCGCCCGCATCAACCAGATCCCGATACAGCATGTCGTGATGCTGGATCATCTCGCGCACGCCGCGATCTGCGGCGACAACGCTGCCCGCATCGGACAGCATCCAGAGATCGGGGCTGGCGCTGATGACGAGATCGAGTCGCCTTGCCTGATCGAGCAGAGCCCGAATGGCTTCGGGCCCCATTCCGCAGCGCGTTGCGATTGCGGTCGTGGACAGCGCCTTGCCATCGAGTGCTTCGAAGATCCCGAGTTGCACACAGGCTGACAGGACCTGTGTGTGCACAAAGCCACTCGTCAGGCGGAAGAGCTGGTTGGCCTTGCGGTTTGCAATCCCGCGCAGGAGAGGAAACCGCGCGACGAAGGCGCGAAAGCGCGGCGATGCGATCTGGCGGTTTCGCCAGAGCCTCGCTTTGATTGCCACAGATCGCAGGATGCCCGGCGTGGGCTGCGCTATGTCCGCTGTCTGAGCGACCGGCGGGCTGGCCTCAAAGCCCCTTCCGCCGACGGTATCCATGGCGTCAGGCCGCGCTGGTTGCAAGCGTCTTCGGCATCAGCCGGGTCGCTTCGTTGCGGATCATGGCGCGGAAGGATTCGGCACCCGGGCAGTCCGGAACGCTGTCGACGGCCTCTGCCACCAGGCGCTTGAGGCGGCCAAGGGCGGCTTCCAGGCCAATGCTTACGACGATGTTGGGCTTGCCATTTCGGCTGTCCTGGCCGGCCGGCTTGCCGGCTTCCGATTGTCCTACGGCATCATAGAGATCGTCCGCGACCTGATAGGCCGCGCCGAGCGCATCTGCCAGAACCAGCCATTCCTGAGGATTGCCGCCCGAGGCGATCGCCCCGGTGGAGACGGCGCCACTGAACAACGAAGCCGTCTTGGCGCGATGATAGGCGGTGATGTTGATCTCCGGTTCGCTCTCCCAGGCCTGTCCGGCAACAAGGCCATAGGGGCTGCCCACCGCATTGGCGATGGTTGCGATCAACGGTGCGGTCAGCAGCGGGGTCTGCTGCGTTTCCCGGGCGACCGTCTCGAAAGCTGCGATGATCAGGCCGTCGCCGACCAGAAGGGCGATCTCCTCGCCGAACTGCGCATGCACGCTGGGTGCGCCGCGCCTTGTCATCGCATTGTCGAAACAGGGCATGTCATCATGCACCAGGGATGCACAATGCAGCAGCTCGATGGCAACGGCAGCGCTGTCTGCGGCAAGAGGTTCGCGGTCGCCGCATGCCGCCGCAACCGCGAGGCAGAGACGGGGCCTGATACGCGCGCCGCCTGGAAACACTGCGTGCCGCAGCGCTTTCGCGAGGAGGGGCGGGCATCCGTTGGCTGTTGCGTAACGCAGGGTGCGCTGCATGCCCGTTTCGATGCGGTCGGGGAAATCCATCAGGCTCGCCTCCGGAGAATGTGCGGTTGTAAATTCTGCACAACTCAATAATGTGTCAATTAAGATTGACACATTGCGACTGTAAGTCAACTGGCCACAGGAGAGGAACGTGCCGGTTTCGCCCGAGGACACAGTAGTGGTGATTGGTGCCGGCATGGCGGGGCTGGCGGCGTCCATCCGGCTTGCCGCTGCTGGACATCGCGTGGTGGTCTGCGAAGCGCAGACCGAGGCCGGTGGCAAGATGCGGCGCGTCGAGGTCGGCGGCCGTGGTTTCGATGCCGGCCCGACTGTGCTGACGATGAAATGGGTGTTCGACGCGCTGTTTGCGGCCGCCGGTCGCTCGATCGACGACGAACTGGTGCTTGCGGCTTCTCCTGTCATCGCCCGCCACTACTGGCAGGGCGGGGCTTGTCTCGATCTTCATGCCGATCTGGAGGAGACCGTTCGCGCTGTCGATGACTTCGCCGGACGGCGCGAGGCCGACGGCTATCGCCGGTTTGCCGCCGACAGCCGTCGCACCTTCGCGGTGTTGAAGGATAGCTTCATCGATGCCTCCCGGCCCAATCCTGTCTCCTTGTCACGGCGGATAGGGCTGGGCCGCCCGGCAGACCTTCTGGCGATCAAGCCCTTTTCGACGCTCTGGTCCGCGCTCGGCAGTTACTTTGCCGATGTCCGGCTTCGCCAGCTTTTCGGGCGTTATGCCACCTATTGCGGCTCGTCTCCCTATCTGTCCCCGGCGACGCTGATGCTTGTCGCGCATGTCGAGCAGGAAGGTGTCTGGACTGTCCAGGGTGGTATTCGCACGCTTGCGGATCGTTTGACTTCGCTTGCGGTCGGGCTCGGGGTCGAGTTCCGCTATGGCGACCCGGTGAGTGAGATCCTGATCGATCCTTCGCGCCGGACCGTTTCTGGCCTGCTCACGCGTGCCGGCCGAAGCCTGGCTGCCCGACAGATCATCTTCAACGGCGACGTTGCCGCCCTTCCGCGTCTGATCGGCGTTACCCCTCCGGATCCAGCAAAGACCCTGCCGCAGCGGTCGCTTTCCGCACTTGTCTCTTGCCGTCTGGCAGAACCTGCGGGGGTGCCCCTCGCGCATCACACGGTCTTCTTTTCAAGCGATTACGAGCGTGAGTTCGCCGCGATCTTCAAGCGCTGCGAGGCGCCAGACGATCCAACCGTCTATCTCTGCGCGCAGGATCGCGATGCGCGCGGTCTGCTGCCGCAGTCCCATGCAGGGCCGGAGCGCATCTATGCCTTGATGAACCTGCTGGCAGACGGCGACCGTCGCCGTTTCAATGAAAGTGAGGTCGGCGCATGTCTGAAGAACATGGAACAGCGGTTGATGCTGAACGGTCTGACGCTCTTGAACGATCCGGCTCCGGCGAACATCACGACACCCGATCGCTTTGCGAGCCTTTATCCGGCGACGGGCGGGGCGCTCTACGGAATGGCCTCGCACGGTTGGATGGCATCTTTCGCTCGGCCGGGATCGCAGGGGCCGGTGCCGGGGCTCTATCTCGCGGGTGGCAGCGTGCATCCGGGACCGGGTCTGCCAATGGCGGCGCTCTCGGGCAAACGTGCAGCAGAGCAGTTGATGGCGGACCGGCCTTTGACCAGGCGGTCGGTGCCGGTGGTTACCACTGGTGGTATGTCGATGGAACGAGCGACTGTGGGCGTTTCGCCTTCACGGTGATCGCGTTCATCGGCTCGGTCTTTTCGCCCTACTATCACTGGTCGGGCCGCAAAATGCCCGAGAACCATGTGGCCTTCAATGTCGCGCTCTACGGGCCTCAGGGGCATGCCTGGGCGATGACCGAGCGCTCGGCCGGCCATCTCAAACGGAACAGCTCGGCGCTGACGATTGGCAGCAGCACCATGCGCTTCGACGGTTCGGAGCTTGCGATTGCCTTCGACGAGGTGTTTCTGCCATGGCCGGGGCAACGCTTTCTACCGAAGCGAATGCGTGGCGAGATTAGGTTGGCGCCCGACTTTCTGGGGCAGCGGGCTTATTCCATTGATGAAGCGGGCGGGCATGTCTGGCAGCCGGTGGCGCCGAGCGGACGGGTCAATATTTCCTGCGATTCATGTCCCGGAGGCGGCTGGTCTGGAGACGGCTATCACGACATGAACTTTGGCGCGCGGCCACTGGAGGCGGACTTTGCCGGTTGGGACTGGGCGCGGGGGACGACGCGCGATGGTCGGACCGTTGTGCTTTACGACTCGCTTTTGGCGAGCGGAACGAACCACCGTTTCGGACTGGTCTATGCCGCCGATGGTGCGGTCTGCACCTTTCAGCCACCTGCGGGGCAGCCGCTGAAGCGCGGCTTCTGGGGCGTCGGCGGGGGAATTGCCTGCGATGACGCAGTCGAGCCGATCTTGCGGAACAGGTTCGAGGATACGCCATTCTATCGACGATCGCTCGTTGAAACCGCCATCTTCGGCGATCGGGTTCGTATGGTGCATGAGACACTCGATTGCCGGCGGCTTGCAATGCCGCTCGTCCGGCTGATGCTTCCCTTCCGGATGCCGCGCAAGGGCTAGCCGGTTTTCAGATCGTCGTCTGGCTGCCGCGGTTCGGTTTCCCGGGCGCGGATTTCGGCCTTCGTTTTCTCCTTCTTCAGGTCGCGCATCTGCCAGACATAGAAAGCGATGGCCAGGCTGAAGACAAAGATCGCTTCGATGATGCCGAAATAGTGCTCAAGCAAGACCTGCCACCTTTGCTCGCGCTGCCTCTCGGCGTTTCAGCGTTTCAAGACGGGCCTCCGCATGAAGCCTGAGCAGAATATCGGTGACCCTACCGACTGTCGTTTCCCCGTCGGTCTCGGGTTCGTGTCTGCGCTCAGAAATTGCGCTCTCCTTGCGCACGCCACTCAGTGTCACCAGCGAATGGGCGACAGGTTCGGTTCCCGCATGGAGGTCTCGCACGGCGGTTGCCGTCCAGCGACTATCCTCATGCCGCGCCTTGAGCAGGAGGCCAAGCTTGGTGGAGAGGCTCGTGGTCGCCCGGTGGTTGACGCTGTCATAACCGTTGGCCGCGATGCCCTGACCGATCGCTTCATACACCAGAGCCGCCGTGCGGATCGCATGCCGGCAGGGTTTCGGCAGGCTCAATATGCCAGCATGGCCGAGCCGGTAATGGCGCGCGGCTTCGTCGAGAAGGCGGTTCACCACGATGCCGAGGGCAGGCGAAAATCTTGGATCGCGCAGGAATGCGTCGGCGTCGATACCCTGCTCCTCAAGCCAGTCGAGGGGCAGATAGAGCCTGCCGTTTCGCGCATCCTCGCCGACGTCCCGGGCGATGTTGGTAAGCTGCATGGCGATGCCCAGATCAGCGGCTCGCGAAAGAGCCGCACGGTCCCTGACGCCCATGACCGAGGCCATCATCAGGCCGACGCTTGCGGCAACACAGGTTGCATAGGCCTTTACGTCGTCGATGGTCGCATGGCGACGTCCGTCAAGATCCATCGCAAAGCCGTCCAGCAGCGCTTCCACGACAGGCTTGGCGATCGCGTGTTCCTGCACGACACGGGCAAAGGCGCGGTCGCAGGCAAAAGGTG
Organism: Rhizobium sp. AG855; assembly: GCF_003610655.1. Taxonomy (NCBI): domain Bacteria; kingdom Pseudomonadati; phylum Pseudomonadota; class Alphaproteobacteria; order Hyphomicrobiales; family Rhizobiaceae; genus Rhizobium; species Rhizobium sp. AG855. The sequence goes on from NZ_RAQG01000005.1 coordinate 403,877, forward strand.
CGGGCTTTCCTTCATAGATCAGATCGAGACGCTCCCGCAGGCGCAGCAGCGCCGGCATGCCGCTTCTGATGTCATCAATGAGGTCGTCGGAATGCCGGCAGAAAGCGTAGAGCGCACGGGCGGCCTGACGGGTCTGGCCCGGTAGAAGCAGAGAGGCAAGATGAAAGGACTTCGATCCCCGTCGGATGGCAGCCGAGCAGGCCTTCTGATCCTCGAAATCGCCAGAAAACCCATAATTCAGCAGGATCGGCCGACGAGTGAGCGGACGCGCTAGATGGCCGTCTGGCAGTGTGGTCTCCAAGGCGCTCATGGATGGGCATCCCTTCTTGTTCGTTCCCAGCTGCCGGCAAGCAGGGTGGCAGGATCCGGCACCAGGTCGGCGACGATCCTGGCTGAGGACACGACACCCGGCAGCCCGGCACCAGGATGTGTGCCGGCACCACAGAGGAAGAGATTGTCGAGTTCTTCGCTCTTGTTGTGCGGTCGGAACCAGGCACTCTGGAAGAGCTTTGGTTCAAGGGCGAAGGCTGCGCCCTGCCAGGAGAGAAGCCTGTCCCGGAAATCGAGCGGCGTTGCGATGCGAGAGGTGACGATGTGGCGTGCCAGATCCGGAAGCACTGTTTCCTCCAGCCGACTGGCGATCTTCTGCCGGTAGCGTTCTGCCGTTTCGGTCCAGTCGGTTCCGCTTTCCAGGTTGGGCACGGGGCTTAGAACATAGAAGGCATCGCAGCCGGCAGGGGCCAGAGATGGGTCGCTTGCGGTTGGCCGATGAAGATAAAGGCTGAAATCCTCGGCAAGACGATGATTGCGGAAGATGTCGTCGAGCAGGCCGCGGTAACGAGGCCCAAACAGCATGGTGTGGTGCAGGACATCGTCGTAGCGCCTGTTGGTGCCGAAATACCAGACGAAGAGGCTCATGGAGTAGTCGCCTCTCGAAAGCTTCCGGTCAGTCCAGCGCCGGCGGGGATGGGCTTTCAACAGCCGTCCATAGGTGGTTGCCGGATCGGCGTTGGAGACGATGATGTCCGCAGTAAGCCGCTCGCCGGAGGCTAGCCGCACGCCGGTTGCGCGGCGTCCCTCCGTCTCGATCTCGGTGACCGTCTCCTGCAGCCGGATGCGTCCACCGTTGCGGGTCACAAGCGAGGCAATGCCGCGCACCAGCGCGTTGGTGCCCCCGACCGCGTGGTGCACGCCGTATTTTCCTTCGAGATGGGCAATCAGGCAGTAGAAGGAGGTCGCGGAGAAGGGATTGCCGCCGATCAGCAGAGGGTGAAAGGAAAACAAGGTTCTGAGCTTGTCGCTGCGAAAGTGTTTCGAGACAACCGAATAGACCGATCGGTAACCTCCGAGGCGGACGAGCCCGGCCAGCGTCTTGGCCGTGAAGAGTAGGCTGTGAAAAGGCTTGTGCGCCAGTTGTTCGAAGGCGACTTCATAGATGCGACGGCTCTCATCGAGAAAGCTGCGATAGCCGGCAACGTCGCGCGGTTCGATCCGGGCGATCTGGGCCTCCATCGCGGCGCGGTCACCGGAATAGTCGAACACCGTGCCGTCGTCGTAACGGACCCGGTAGAAGGGGGTGTTCGGCCTGAGCGTCACATCATCGCTCAATTGGCCGCCACAATCCCGCCAGAGGTTTTCGAAGAGCCAGGGCGCGGTGATGATCGTCGGACCGGCATCGAAGGTGAAGCCGTCCTGGCGATGGGCATAGGCACGGCCGCCTAGGTCGTCCAAGGGGTCGAGGATCGTAACGCGGTAGCCCTTCGCGCCGAGCAGGGCACCCGTTGCGAGCCCGCCGACGCCGGCGCCAATGACGACGGCATGCGGCCGGTTGTCGACAGGCTTTGGTTTCGGTCTCGGAAAGCGGCCGGCGATGTTCATGCTGCGTCCGCTCCGTCGGGCCTCTGGTTTCCAATGGCCTCGTCGAGCCAGCCTACGACTTCGTCGGCACGGCATTCGTGCAGCAGGTGACCACCGCGATCGGTCAGAACCAGACGGCTGCCCGCCGCTTGCCTTGCCGCATGGGCGGAGTTCTCGATCGGCACCATGGGATCGTCCTTCGCCGCGATCAGCGTCATGGGGAAGGGCAGGCGTTGCAGGGTGGCATCGAAGCGTGACAAATCCCAGGCAGCCATCATGCCAAGCGCACCACGCACATGGGCGGGCGAGGCGAGCAGCATGCGGTAGATCGCCCCGCCTTGCTCGTCAATCGGGGAACCGGTGGCGGTGAGCAGGTTGCCGCCAAGCGGCGTCATCCGCGACATCAGCGAGAACATCGATGCGGAAAAGGGATTGGCGAAGAGCGCCTTGGCGAGGGGGGAAAAGAGCGCGTTGCCCCGGATCGGCAAGAATGCGCCGTTGATGCCGACTACATGACGCGGCACGGCCGAGGCCTTGCTTGCCGCAAGCTCCACGGCAATGGCTGCACCAGCCGAGTGTCCCAGGATCACCGCCGGGCAGCGGTCGAGTTGGGAGAGCAGTTCGGTGAGGGCCTGCACCATGCCTGGAAGCGAGAGATCGGCCTCGGCACGCGGACGGCTAAATCCGTGGCCTGGCAGGTCGGGCGCCACGACGCGGAAGCGGGTCGAGAGCAGTGGCAGGATATGGCGCCAGGAGTGAGACGCAGCACCCGTGCCATGCAGCAGCAGGATGACGGTGGCATCTTCCGGTCCGGAGATCTGGACGTGCCAGTCGCCGGAGGTCGTCTTCAAAAACCGGCTCGCGCTGCGGTTCGGCCAATGAAGGCCATCGGTCGCCCAGTCCAGTCGATCGCGTCCGAGGCTCATGCGCGGGCCTCCTGCATGGACCGGTCGACCAGATTCGACACCCGGCCGGCATCAGCCTTTCGCAACACATGCAGGTCTGCCCCGAGCATGGTCGCAAGGTTGGTCACGCTTTCGCGCGGGCGCCGGGCGATGTCGATGCAGATCGTCTTGATATCCCTGGCTTTGCAAGTGGTGGCAAGCCGGGTGAGCTCTTCGGCGGCGAGTGCCCGATCGGGCGTTCCGTCGAGTGCAATGTTGCCGCTTCCGTCGGTGAGCAGGACGAGCACCGGACTGCTGCCTCGGCGCTCGACGGAGAGTGCGAGTTCCATCGCTGCCTTGAGGCCCGCAGCAAGCGGTGTCGGGCCGCCGCCCGGAAGACCGGCGAGTTTGCGTTTGGCAGCGGTCAGCGATCGTGTGGGTGGCAACAGGAGCTCGGCGCCTTTGCCCCTGAAGGCGATGAGGGCGACTTCATCACGGCGGACATAGCAGCGCGTCAGAAGATGTTCAATCGCGCCCTTGGTCTCGCCCAGCCGTTCAAGCGCCGTTGACCCGGACGCGTCGACGACGAAAATCGCGGTCGACGGAGCGGCATGGCGAAGGCGGACATAACGGAAATCGTCACGGGTGACGAAGGCGCGTGGCGCTCTGACTTCCACCAAGGGGGAACTGCTGGCAGCGCTGACGGCCTGGCGTTGTGCTGCGCGGATCCGCTGAAATGGGGCTGCGGCGCGCAATGTGGCGATGATATCGGGCCGCGCCTCCGGGTGAGGAGGAGCAAGCCCGATGCCGAAGGGACGGCCCCGGCGGGCATTCTTGCGCAGGCCGCCGGATTTTCCAGCAGTGCCAGCGCTGCGTGTGGGTCTCTGGGCGATGGATAGCCAGGGATCGGCCGAAAGCGCCCCGGCCTGGATGGCTGAGAGCATGTCCGTCAGTGCGTCCAGCTGGGTCGATTTCCCTGTTTCCGTATTCTGATCTATGTTCCCCGAGTGGTTTGAGGCCGCGATGTCGCCCGGCTGATCCAGTTGAGGAGGAGGGTCCGACGATGGATCTTCTGGTTCGGTTGACGCCGGTTCGGCTGGCGGTGCGAGACGTAAGCCAAGGCAAAGGCGAAGGGCGGTCAGCGCGTCGCGCTCTTCGACGGAACTGCGCCCGTCGCAGCAAGCGAGCAGGCGCGCTGTGCGTGCGAGATGCGTGAGCATACGCGACGAGCGATGCCCGGCGAGATGGGTAAGCGAGGCAAGACCCTTAAGAATCTTGTCGTCTATGGTGACATCGCGCCAATCTGCTGCAGGCGCGGTGGTGGCCTCGTCCGGTGCGGGCATATCGCTCACGTGATGCCAGCCGATACCGTCGAGATCGATGCGCAGCGCCAGACGATCCGCGATTCCACCGGAAAGAGGTGCCTCGTCATCGAGTGATTCATCCAGGGCGATCAGCAGGAAGCCTTTGGTCGCCGATTGATCCATCGCGTTGGCCACCATGGCGGCGAGCGAGGCATCGAGCCGTTCGGCCATCGGTATTATCAGCACGCCGCCCTCTGCCCGGGCCAGAAGGCCTTTTTGCCTGACAAGGCTGCCTTTGGCAGCGGTTGCCGCAATATCCACACCGCCGACGAGATTGGTCGCTGAGGTTCCGGGCGGCAGGCGGGTGACGTGGGTGCCCAGGCGCTCCAGGAGCCGCGACAGAAAGAGATCGCGCACGCCTCCCGATCTGGCCTTGAGCCAGAGACCGCCGATGCCAGCACCACCGATCCGAAGGAGTTCGATTGCCAGCCACGCATCCGCCCAGAGTTCTGCACCCCGCTGATCGAGGGCCTTGTCATAGGCATCGTGGGGGCCGAGTTCAGCCATGGGCGTGACGGTCGCTGTTGGTGTCGCTGATGGTTGCCAGCGCGCGTTCGACCCTCGGTGTCGAACCGGCATCGTCGAGCGGATCGCGGCGCAGGCGATGGCAAAGCACCATCGGCGCGATCTCGGCGACATCGTCCCAGGTGACGAACAAACGTCCGGCGAGCGCCGCGGCAGCCCGGCTGGCGCGCATCAGGGTGAGTTCGCCGCGCATGCCGTCTATGCCAAGCCGCAGACAGAGTTGCGACATGCGCATCACAACGGAATCGGGGATCTCGACCTGGCGAAGGATTTTTCGGGCAGCGACCACGCGGCGGCCTACGGCGCCATCGCGCTTGGCCCAAAGCTTGCCGAAGGCGACAGGATCCGTCTCATAGGCATCCCGGCGCCGGATCACCTCGATCCGCTGATCGAGGTCGTCGATGGTGCGGACATCGACCGACAGCCCGAAGCGATCGAGCAATTGTGGGCGGAGATCCCCTTCTTCCGGATTGCCGCTGCCGACAAGGACGAAGCGGGCGGCATGGCGGATGCTCAAGCCCTCGCGCTCGACGACGTTGACGCCGGAGGCGGACGCGTCGAGCAGGAGATCGATCAGATGATCCTCCAGGAGGTTGATCTCGTCGATATACAGGAAGCCCCTGTTGGCTGTAGCGAGCAGACCCGGCTCGAAGTGCTTCTCGCCGGCGACCAGCGCCTTCTCGATATCGAGCGAGCCGCAAACGCGATCTTCCGTGGCACCCAGCGGCAGGTCGATCATCGGAGCGCGGCGCTTGACGACCGCGGGCGGCTTCAAGCCAGCCGCCGGATTGCAGACGGGACAGGCCGGCTGCGGTTCGGCGGGATGGCAATTGTAGCGGCAACCACTGCGGGTTTCGATCGCCGGCAGAAGCTCGGTCAGAGCCCTTACGGCCGTCGATTTTCCCGTGCCACGGTCGCCGAAAATGAGGACGCCACCAAGCAGGGGCTCGACAGCCGCCATCAGGAGCGCCTTCTTCATGTCTTCCTGGGCGACGATGGCGGCGAATGGAAATGGTTGGGCCATGGGTCCCGCCTCAGCTTGAGTGTAAAATTTAGTTTACACTTTTCAGCGTCGGTTTGAAGAGGATTTTCGAGGGAATCGCCACATCCAGCAGAATGGCCAAACTGCATCAGTTGAAGCTTCCGGCGTTGAACCGCCCCGGCAGGGGGACAGGAAGCCTTCCGGCAAAGCTTGACCTTCCGTCTTCACGCGACACATGGGATGCATGAACGAACCGATCAACATCGACCCAGCTTACCTCACCGACCGCCTGAAGGATCTGCTCGCGGTCGCAAGCCCAACCGGATTTACCGACGAAGCGGTGCGTTATACGGCGCGGGAACTCGAAAAACTCGGGCTTGACGTCATGCTGACGCGGCGCGGCGCTATCAGGGCGCTGAGACCAGGCGCGGCGCGGCGGCCTGCGCGCGGAATCGTATCGCATCTCGATACGCTGGGCGCACAGGTGAAGGCGCTCAAGGACAACGGGCGGATGGAACTGGTGTCGATCGGCCACTGGTCGGCGCGGTTCGCCGAAGGGGCCCGTGTCTCGATCTTTTCCTCCAAGGGCATCTATCGCGGGACGATCCTGCCGCTCAAAGCCTCCGGGCACACGTTCAACGAGGAGGTCGACACGCAGCCGACCGGCTGGCCACATGTCGAATTGCGGGTCGATGCCCTTTCGCGCCATTGCCATGACCTCCTTCAGCTCGGCATCGATGTGGGTGACATCGTTGCGGTGGACCCGCAGCCGGAATTTCTCGAAAACGGGTTTATCGTGTCACGTCACCTCGACGACAAGGCGGGGGTGGCGATCATGCTGGCAGCGCTCGAGGCCATGCAGCGTCAGGAGGTTGCAACGCCTGTTGACACCTATTGGCTCTTCACCATTGGCGAGGAGGTGGGCGTCGGTGCGTCTGCAGCCCTTGTACCCGAGATCGCCTCCTTGGTCGCGGTCGACAACGGCACAACTGCGCCGGGACAGGCTTCGCAGGAATTTGGCGTGACACTCGCGATGGCCGACCAGACGGGCCCGTTTGACTATCACCTGTCGAAGAAGCTGCACCAGATTTGCCTTGATCAGGGCATTCCGGTGCAAAAGGACGTCTTTCGCTATTATCGCTCCGACGCGGCCTCCGCCGTCGAGGCCGGACACGACGTGCGCACCGCGCTCATCACTTTCGGCGTTGATGCCTCACACGGCTACGAGCGCATCCATCTGCATGCCCTGATGTCGAACGCAAAACTGGTGGTGCATTACGCGATGAGCGAAGTGCAGATCGGGCGGGATGCCGAAGAGATCTCCGGCCTGCGCGGGTTTACGCACCAGACGGTCGCTAAGGCGGAACAAGACCTCGAAGCGACCCAGGAGATCGATCCATCGACCGGTGGCCGAGGCTGAGCGGAAACTCTAGGGCCTCTGCGCACCCGTTGTCGTCGTGTAGATAGAATAGAGCGACTTGGTCGCCGTGATGAACAGGCGATTGCGGCGGGGACCGCCAAAGGTGAGGTTGGCAACGACCTGCGGCACCAGGATCTTGCCAAGCAGGATGCCTTCCGGCGAGAAGCAGTGCACGCCATCCGCCGCGCTGGACCAGAGATTGCCGGCGATGTCCACGCGGATGCCATCCGGAATGCCCTTGTCGATCGTCGCGAAAGTGCGAGCTCCCGACAGCGATTGCCCGTCTTCCGTAACCTCGTAAACGAGGATCTGGCGCGGTGCTTCCGGGGCGTGGCTTGCGCCGGAATCGGCGACATAAAGACGGCGCTCGTCGGGAGAGAAGGCCAGACCATTGGGCTGCAGGCAGTCATGGGCCATGATCGAGAGCGAACCTGTCGCCGGGTCTAGCCGCCAGATGTTGCGGCTTTCCTGTTCCTCATCGGCCTTGTAGCCCTCGTAATCCGACAGAATTCCGTAGGATGGATCGCTGAACCAGACGCTTCCATCCGAACGCACGATGACATCGTTGGGCGAATTCAGTCGTTTGCCGTCATGCCTGTCGGCAAGCACCGTGATGGTGCCGTCCACCTCGGTGCGGGTGACCCGGCGCAGGCCATGTTCGCAGGAGACGAGACGTCCCTGGCGGTCGCGCGTATGGCCATTGGCAAAATTGGACGCGCTGCGAAAGACCGAGACACCGCCGCCTTCGACCCAGCGCAGGATGCGCTGGTTGGGAATGTCGGAGAACAGGAGGTGACCGGCGTCGTCGAACCAGACCGGACCCTCCGCCCAGCGGCAATCCGAATAGAGTTCCTCGAGTGCCGCGCTGCTGACAACGAGATCGCGAAACCGCGGATCATGGATCTCATAGAAGGGGTTGTCCGACATGGGTTTGTCCTGCGGGTTCTATCGTTTGTCGAGCGGACGGGCGCTCGGTAGCATGATGACGGCAATGATGATGAGGCCGGTAAGGATCAGGCGGATACCCGCTCCAAATCCATAGGTGTTGAGCATCGACACGACGAGGAACATGAAGAGCGAGGCGCCCCAAATGCCCGGCACGTTGGAATTGCCGCCGGCGACGGCGGTGCCACCGATAACCACGACCGCAATCGACATCAGCAGATATTCCGAGCCCATGTTGAGGGCGGCCCCGCCCGAGAAACTGGCCAGAAGGTAACCGCAGATGGCCGCCAAGACGGCGCAGAGCACATATGTGACGAGCCGTGTTCCGTCGATCGGGATGCCGGTCATCCGGGCGGCCCTGATGCTCTGGCCGATGGCGGCGATCCAGCGGCCGTAGACGGTCTTGTTCAGTACGAACCAGACGATGAGCGACAACACCAAGGCGACGATGGCGACATTGGGAATGCCAAGAGTCGACGTCGTGGTGAAGTCGGCCAAAGCTGCCGGCGGTTTGATGCGCAATCCGCGATTGGTCCAGATTGCCGTCGACTGGATGATGAAGCTCATCGACAGTGTCGCGATGATCGGCGGGATGCGCAGCAGCTTGATCAGGGCGTAATTGCCGATCCCGATGGCGACGCCGATCGCGATCGCGATCAGAAGGCCGATCAGGATCGTACCATTGTCGACATTCATCACCTTCAAGGCGACCGTACCGGCAAGTGTCATGTTGGCGGGTACCGAGAGATCGATGTTGCCGGGCCCCAGCGTGATAACCAGCATCTGGCCGAGGCCAACGAGGATCGAGAAGGCGGCGAAGGTCAGGGCCGCCTGGGCGAGCCCGAGCGTGCTGGCCCCGCCGGTGAACAGAACCGTGGTGATGAAGACGACGGCGGTCGCGACGAAGGACCAGATCCAGGGACGTTTCAGCAAAGAGGTCACGACTTCGCCCTCCGGCCTTCGAAACGGTTGAGGGCAAGTCTCAAGGTCAGGACCACGATCAGGATCGCGCCTTGCGCGCCAATCTGCCAATCCGGCGATATCCTGAGAAAGGACAGGAACGACCCCGCCAGCGTCAGCGTCAGAGCGCCGATGACGGCCCCGATCGGAGAGACGCGACCGCCGACAAATTCTCCGCCGCCGAGAATGACGCCGGCGATCGACAGCAGCGTGTAACGAAGCGCGATATTGGCGTCCGCCGAAGTCGTCAGGCCCACCAGGGCGATACCCGACATGACCGCAAACAGGCCAGCCAGCGCGTAGATCGAGGCGCGAGCGGCGATGATCGACCAGCCGGCGCGCTCGACCGAGCGTGCATTGCCACCGACGCCACGCAGGACGACGCCGAAGGACGATCGCATGATGAGAAAGTGACTGACGGCGGCGATCAGGACGCTTGCCACGATGGCCATCGGAACCAGCGGTGGGCGCGATGTCATGATGGCGCGGATCCAGTTCGGTGCCGATCCTCCAGGCGCCGGCAGGATGAGTACGGCCAGTCCACCCCAGACGAAACTCATACCGAGTGTGACGACGATCGAGGGCAGGTCCCGCACATGGATGAGGACCCCGATCACCGCATAGACGCCAATGGCACCGGCAAGGATCGCGATGCCGAGCAGTGGCGTGTCGTTGAGAAATGTCGCCGCAACACAGGCTGCGAAGCTGACGAAGGTGCCCATCGAAAGGTCGAGGTCGTTGATCGTCATGACCAGCATCTGGGCAATAGTGGCGAGCGCGATCGGGACGGCCAGATTGAAGAGCAGGTTGAGGCCCGTATAGCTCATGGCGCGGGGCTGAAGATAGAAGACGGCAGCCAGCAGCACGGCCAGCGACAGGGCAGGGATCAACAGTCGGATGCTGTCGGCAGAAAGGTTGACCTTCATGCCGCGGCCTCCTTGAAGGATGCAGACAAGATGTTTTCCTCCGCGACGTCATCGCCGGAAAGCTCCGCGACAATGGCGCCATTGTTGAAGACATAGACCCGATCGCAGAGGCAGACCTCGTCCATCTCCGTCGAGTACCAGATGAAGGTTCGGCCGTTCGCCGCTTCGCTTCTCAAGATTCCGTAGACTTCCTGCTTCGTGCCGAAGTCGACGCCGCGCATGGGGTCGTCCATCAGCACCACGGGGGCACGGCTGGCCAGGGCGCGGGCAAAGAGCACTTTCTGCTGATTGCCGCCGGAGAGCGACAGGATGCCGTGCTCCATGTCCGGAGTGCGGATGCCGATGCGTTCCCTCCAGGACTGGCCGAGTGCCTCTTCCTGCTCCTCATCGAGCCGACCGAGTCGGGACAGGTCGGGGAGCACGCCGATGCTGAAATTTTTCAGGATGCTCCACAGCGTGAAGGTACCATTGACAGCGCGGTCGCCTGCGACGAAAGCGACTGCCGGATCGGCCGGTCGGAGCCAGTTACCGCTTCGGGTATTGAAGAGATCGATCAACATCTCGGTCTGGCCATGGCCGCCGAGCCCGGCAAAGCCAATGATCTCGCCACGATGGGCCTTGAAGGGCAGTCCGATCCCACGCGCTGGCCGTGCCGTTAGCACGGGTACGCCGGACTGCGCGGCCGCCAATTCGCGCGCCTGTCTTGCCTTGACCACGCTGCCCATGGCCTCGATGAGGCCGTGCTCCGAGAAGTCGGCTGCAGCGCGTTCGGCAACCACTTTCCCGTCCTTCATCACCACGATGCGGCTGGCGATCGACAGGATTTCGCTGAGGATATGGGAGATGAAGACGACCGCGCCGCCGGCATCGACGAAGCGGCGCACATAGGCGAGCAACTGCTCGGCAAGCCGCGCATCCAGCGATGAGGTGGGTTCGTCGAGGATGACGAGGCGAACCGGATTGCCGATCTCGCAGAATGTAATCGCGATCTCGACCATCTGCCGTTCGGCGATGGTCAGGTTGCCGACCTGCTCTGAGGCCTCGATCGAATGCCCAGGAAAGATTTCATCCAGTTTTTTGGCGATGATCTGGGCACCGCGCGAACGCCAGCCCCAACCCGCAAGGCCGCGATGCATGACGCGGGTATTTTCGACAACCGTGAGGTTGGGGCAGAGCGACAATTCCTGGAAGACGCAACGGATCCCGGCTTCACGGGCAGCCTTGATGCCCTGACCGCTGGTGCCGCCAAAGGCGACGGATCCCTGATGCGGGCTAAGCCCGCCATTGATGACATTGACGATGGTGGATTTGCCGGCGCCATTGTGGCCGACGAGCCCGATGCACTCACCGGCCCGTATTGTGAGGGTGACCCCATCGAGGGCCCGGACCGCCCCGTAATGCACTTTGGCATCCGTGACACTGACGACGGCTGTCGCTGCCTCGCTCGCATTCATGTCATTCATCCCATTCGCAGTCGCTTGGCTACCCTCGGCGGGGTCACCTGTCCCGTTCCGCCCGGCAACGAGGCCGGACGGATCGGGGGAGGGTCTGTCAGTCCATGCGGTTACTTGGCCGAGGCGATAACCTTCTGGGCGTCTTCGAGCGAGTACTCGACATTGGCGACGCCGCCTGCCTGGGTATTGGCGAGGTTGGCTTCGAGGTTGTCCTGGTCGATGCGCAGGAAGGGCACCACGAGGTCCTTCTTCACTTCCTTGCCGTCGAGGATCTGCTGAGCGACCCAGAAGGCGAGCGTCGAGACACCCGGCGCGATCGAAACCGACATGGTCTCATAGCCGTTTGCGTCCTTCTGCTCCTTCCACCACTTCAGCTCGTCTTCGCGGTTGCCCATGACGATGACAGGCATCTTGCGGTTGGCAGCAGCGATCGCCTGGGCGGCACCATAGCCGTCACCACCCTGGGTCACGACACCGACGATGTCCGGCAGGCTCGGCAGGATGCCGGCGACGGCTTTCTGGGCGACGTCCTGAGCCCAGTCGCCATGCACCGAGCCGACGATCTTGAACTGCGGGAACTGTTCGACGCCGGCATGGATGCCAGCCGAAATCTCGTCATCGACGAAGACGCCGGCGAGACCACGGATTTCGAGCAAGTTACCGCCCTGAGGCAGCTTGCCGGAGAGGTATTCAACCTGGCTGCGGCCCATCTCCTTGAAGTCGACAGCGATGCGCCAGGCGCAGGGTTCGGTCACGATGCCATCGAATGAAACGACGGTGATGCCGGCATCGCAGGCTTCCTTGACGGCGCCATTCAGCGCGGTCGGGGATGCGGCATTGATAACGATCGCGTCATACCCCTGCAGGATCATGTTCTGGATCTGGGCTGCCTGCTCTGTGGCCTGGTTTTCGGCCGTCGTGAAGGCATCTGCCGCGGCGACCTGGCCGGACTTCACCGCTTCGCCGGTGACCTTTTCCCAGCTGGTCAGCATGGCCTGGCGCCAGGAGTTGCCGGCATAGTTGTTGGACAAGGCGATCTTCTTGGCAGCGGTGTCGGCAAAGGCCGTCATCGGAATGGCGGATACGCACAAAGCGGCTGTCGCCAGAAGAATTCTGGTGGCTTTCATCATCTCACTCCCTGTTGCCCGGCCTCCTTGGACCGGTTTCCTCCTGTCAGCCAAGCAAGGGCTTTAGCCGACCTCCCAGTCGAGTTTCCTCCTCTCGACGGGACCAAGATGGAATAGATCGCAGGATGTGTATAGGGCGTAGGTGGCAGCACATGTGCGGGATTTACGAAATAAGATGCGGGATCTCGCAAGACGTGATCCGGTCGTCTCTGTGTTATTAAGGCGATGGAGCCAGGAGGAGCGGGCGCCGTGGGAGGACTACCGATGCTCAACATTGCGCCGTCGGCGCTGCTCGACCACTATCTCGGGATATCGCGCTTGCTGGCGGGGCAGTTGGACTTCCGTTCCGCGATTAAGGCGGTAGGCGTTGAGGTATCGCATATCGTGCCGCATGACCATCTCGATGTTTGCATCATGATGGTGAGCGGACTTTACCATACGGCTTACGAGACCGGGCTGGACACGTTCTGGGGACAGGCCGCTCCCGCCCCCGTGACGAGTAGTCCGATCCGCACCTTGCTCTGGGGCGAAATCGACTTTTTCCTGACGCCCGATGCCCAGCTGGAGGGCCGCTATTTCAGTGATACCCCGTTTGTTCAGCCGATCTTCGAACACAATCTGCGCAGCCGTATCCACGTGCCGCTGAAGGTGGGGGGCGAGGTGATCGGGGCGCTCAGTTGCTCCTCGCATCAGGTGGATTTCTACACGACAAACGACGTCAAGAACGCCCAGTCGATTGCCGATCTGCTTGCCCCCTATTTCTTTGCGCTCCGGGCCGCCGACCAGGCGAAACAGTCGGCGATCGTGGAGGCAGAAGCGCGCGCCCGGGAAGAGGGATTACGGCTTGGTGCACTCAGTCTGACCGAAGCACTCGAGCGGGAGCGCCAGCGCATCGGCATGGATCTCCATGACCAGACGTTGGCGGACCTTACCCGGCTCTCGCGGCGGCTCGATCGCCTGATCCAGGAGCGGGACCTGAACGGCGAAGCGCTGGAGCCGATCGCCCGCAGCCTGCAGCACTGCATGCAGGATCTGCGTGAGATCATTGAGGAGGCCAAGCCCTCGGTGCTCCAGTTGTTCGGTTTTGCCCATGCGATCGAGAACCACCTCGACCGCGCCGTGCGTGACCAGGGATCACAGATCTGCTTCGATCTGATCGATGACACGGACGGGCTCATCGACCTGCTCGATCAGACAGTCCGTATTGCGCTGTTTCGCATCGTGCAGGAGGCGATCAACAATGCCGTGCGTCATGCGCAGGCAGCCGCAATCGAGGTGCGCCTGCGCAACAACCCGACCACGCTTGTCATCGAGGTTTCCGACAATGGCCAAGGCGTACCGCGCAGAGACCGCCGCACGGGCGGCGGTATCGACAATATGATGACCAGGGCCCGGCTCATCTCGGCCAAGTTCACTCTGGGACCGAACCGCGACGGCGGGGGCACCACTGTGCGCCTGCAACTGCCTTTGACCCATGGCCGGCGCAAAGCCGGAGGAGACAGCCAATGAAGGTCCTGATCGTGGAAGACGACCCGCTGCACCGCTCTTATCTTCTGGAAGCCGTCTGCGCGGCCCTGCCGGAATGCAAGACGGTGATCGAGGCCGAAAATGGCGCCGACGGCGAGCGCCTCGCCCGGGACCACAAATCGGCGCATGTCGTCATGGACCTGCAGATGAATGCGCGAAACGGCATCGAGGCCGCGCGCACCATATGGAAGGAGCGACCGGACACGCGCATCCTGTTCTGGTCGAACTACTCCGATGAAGCCTATGTGCGCGGCGTATCGCGCATCGTTCCTGACGGGGCGGCTTACGGCTATGTGCTGAAATCGGCCTCCGACGAGCGGCTGAAACTGGCGCTGCGTTCCATTTTTGTCGAGGCACAATGCGTCATCGATCGCGAGGTTCGCGGCATGCAGCAGAAGAGCCTGGGTCAGGTAAAGGGCTTCAGCGACAGCGAATACGAGATTCTGGTCGACATCGCGCTGGGACTGACCGACCGCACCATCGCGCGCCGCCGTGGTCTGTCGCTCCGCAGCGTGCAGAACAGGCTTCAATCGCTCTACGAGAAGCTCGATGTCTACCAGATGACGCCCGACGAGGGCGAGGAGGGACGCTTCAACCTGCGGGCCCGTGCCGTCACGGTGGCGCTTCTGCGCAAGCTCCTCAATTACAGCGCTCTGGAACGGGCCGAGACGGAACTTGTTGACTGGCTCCGTTCGCACTGAGCGACGCGCCTAAGAGGCATTTCTTCGAGGCCGCAGGCTGGATTGGCCTCCATGCCTTTACCTTTCCCGAGATCCCAGGCCCGGCCGAGCGTATTTTTCGCGCAGACCGGCGCTGGTGGCCTGCCCCGTTAAGATCTCGTTAACCAAAAATAGCTTGACGCGACTCAGGTGATGCACGAGGTTTTTACGGACAAGGGGCGATAATTGGCCTCATTGCCGTAACTGGTGCCACATTCTGTTAGTTGCTCGCAATTGCGTATTTCCAACGCCGCGAGAATCGCAGATGTCATAGACAGTCTGCCCTGCTTGTTCCGTGTTGCGCCATGATGGCGGCATGATCGGTGTGAGCGGGCTGGAAGAATGGAGAAGACCGATGGGTCAGCCATCGATCAACGCGATTTTGGAAGAGTCCATGCCCTTGCGCCCCGCCGACGAGACCATCGCGGAAGATGCCCAGGCGCTGTCTGCGCAGCTGCAGGCGATGCGCGAGCGGCTGTTTGCTCCGACCTCGCAGAAGACGCTTCGCAGTTTCACCTCTGGCGAAGCGGCGCGCCTCATCGGTGTGTCGGATGGATATCTGCGCCAACTCTCCCTTGCCGGCGATGGACCGCAGCCGGTCGTCGGCAGCGGCGGGCGACGCTTCTATTCTCTCAAGGATATCAATGCGCTTCGCCATTTTCTCGCCGATCAGGCGCGCGCGAAAGGCAACGAAACCAAGGCCCGCTCCTATGTGAAATGGCGGGATGCGGCGCGTGGCGAGCATCTGCAGGTCATTTCCGTCACCAACTTCAAGGGCGGTTCAGGCAAGACAACCTCGTCTGTGCATCTGGCGCAGCATCTCGCGCTGAGTGGTCACCGGGTTCTGGCCGTCGACCTCGATCCCCAGGCGTCGCTCTCGGCGATGTTCGGCTATCAGCCGGAACTGGACCTGGTCGGCAACGACACGATTTATGGCGCGATCCGCTATGACGGTGAGGCGCGGCCCCTGCGTGAGATCATCCGTTCGACCTATTTTGATGGGCTCGACCTGGTGCCGGGCAATCTGGAACTTCAGGAATTCGAACATGTGACGCCGCGCGCGCTTGCCGAGCGCCGACCGGGCGACACCCACGGGCTGTTCTTCACCCGCGTACAGGCGGCCCTTGCCAGCGTGGCCGACGACTACGACGTGGTGGTCATCGATTGCCCGCCACAGCTCGGCTACCTCACTCTCTCGGCCCTCTGCGCCTCGACGTCCGTCGTCGTCACCGTGCATCCGCAGATGCTTGACGTCGCCTCGATGAGCCAGTTCCTGTTCATGACCTCCGACCTCCTGTCGGTCGTGCGCGAGGCCGGCGGCCAGCTCAATTTCGATTTCCTGCGCTATCTCGTCACCCGCTTCGAGCCACATGACGGGCCTCAGACGCAGATCGTCGGCTTCCTCCGGTCGCTGTTCGGTGAGCGCGTGCTCACGGCACCGATGCTGAAATCGACTGCTGTTTCGGATGCGGGACTGACCAAACAGACGCTCTACGAAGTCGGCCGCGAGAATTTCTCGCGCGGCACCTATGACCGGGCGATGGAAGCACTCGATTCCGTCAACAGCGAGATCGAGGCTCTGGTCCATACGGCATGGGGGCGAACGACATGAACGGGCGCGACCGCAAGAACTCGATCAAGGCACTGTTCGGTGATGCCATTGCGCCGACACAGCCTTTGACGCCTCCATCCACCCGTCAGGCCGTGCCTTCAGCGCCGCAGGGAAGGGCGCCAGAAGTCAAATCGGTAGGCGTTCAGCCACTGCCGGAGAAGCCTGCATCCCCGATCCAGATGGATGTGGGCGGTTCGCCCTTGCGTGCCGCGTCCGGCGCTGTGAAGGCGATGGGTCTGTCGCTGAATACGATCGCTCGGGAAGCTGAAGAAGCGCGCCATCTGCGCCAGGCTCTCGAAGAGGGGGAACGCGTCTTGTCCCTCCCGACAAGTCGTATCGAGGCTTCCTTCGTTTCCGACCGCTTGAGTGCCGGTGATATCGACGATCCGCAGTTTGCCGAACTTGTCGAGAGCATGCGCGAAAGTGGTCAGCAGGTGCCGATCCTGGTGCGTCCGCACCCATCAGAGGATGGACGCTTTCAGGTCGCCTATGGCCACCGCCGGTTGCGTGCGGCCGCAGCCCTCGGCATCGAGGTCAAGGCGCTGGTTCGCAGCCTGACCGACGATCAGTTGATCCTGGCCCAGGGCAAGGAAAATGCCGAGCGCCGGAATCTCTCCTTCATCGAACGCGCAGCCTTTGCGCGTACCCTTGTCGCCCGTGGTTTCGACCGCCGATTGATCGGCGATGCGCTCGCCGTGCAGAAATCGGAGCTGTCGCGTCTCCTGCAGGTTGCCGATGGCGTGCCGGAAACCGTCATCCGCGCGATCGGCCCTGCGCCAAAGGCAGGGCGCGAACGCTGGATGAAACTCGTGGAGCTGTTTGGCGCGAAGGGTGCACCTGAGGCTGCCTCCGATGAAGTGGCCCGGGCAACCTTTCGCGCAGCCGATACCGATCGCCGGTTCGAACTGCTGCTGGCAAGGCTCGCTCAGCCTGCGGCCGCGCGCGGTGAAAAGACGGAGCCGACGGAGCTTTTGGCACCTGGCGGTCGGGCCTTTGCCGGCTACAAACGCCAGGGCCGGGTCGTGCGGATCGATTTTGCCAAGGATGTCGACGAGGCCTTTCTCGATGCTCTCTCCGAGCATGTGAGACAGGCCTATGCGGCGCATCTGAAGGCGCAGAATTGAGGAGGGGCGGGACCATCCTGCCCGTTCCGGCAAAGCTTTCGGACTGATTCGGACCTGATTGAGGTCTGGCTGTCCGGTGAGACACACGCGAAACCAGGAAAGGAAGCGCGGAGACAAGAAAAAAGGCCCCCAAAACGTGACCGTTTCGGAAGCCCTCTCGTATGTAGCAATCTGAGAGAATCACTTCCACCAGGCAAAGTCAAGAGTCGGCGGCATCATTGTCGTGTCCGGGTATTTTTGCTTGTGTCTGACGCTGCGTCCAAAGGGCCCGTCTTGCCTCTTCACCAGAGGACCGGATCATGATGGACAGACTTGCGACGACGCCTTTCGGCGGCGGCAGGATGTCTGCGCGGCTATTTTCCCGCCAGGCCTCCGTCTCCGAAAAGCAGGAGAAACTGCGCGCCGGCGACGGAGGCAATGACACGGGCGGCGGCGATAAATGGCAGCTGTTGCGCGCGCTGACCGAAGCACGTGCGCATTTCGGCTTGAGTGACCGTGCCATCGGCCTCCTCGAGGCGCTGGTAAGCTTCACGACGGATCGCATTCTCGATGGATCCAAGCCGATTATCGTTTTTCCGTCCAATCGGGAACTGTCGATCCGCGCGCGTGGCATGGCGCCAGCGACCATCCGCCGTCATCTGACGGCGCTGGTGGAGGCAGGCCTGATCTTTCGCCGCGACAGCGCCAATGGAAAGCGCTACTGCGTGCGGGACGATCGTGGCGTGGTCGACGAAGCATTTGGCTTCGACCTCTCCCCCTTGGCGCTCAAAGCCGCAGAAATCCATGCCCATGCGGAAGCGGTCCGCAGCGAGGCAAAGGCTTTGCGCATGCTGAGGACAGAGGTGACGCTGCACCTGCGCGACATCTCGAAGATCATCACGGCTGCAATCGAGGAAGCACGGGCAGGGGACTGGGAGATGCTTGTGGCCGAGTTCCAGGAGATGTCTTTCGGCAGCCTCCCGCGCTGCCCCGATCCTGCTGCGCTTTCGGCGCTGCGCGCCAGCCTCAAGTCGTTTCGCGCGAAGGTCGAAAATGCATATCTATCAAGCCTCTCTGAAGAAGAAATGAGCGGCAATGACCATCAAAGTGAGCGCCATATACAGAATTCAAACACAGACCAACCATTTGAATTAAACGGCAAAAGAGAATTAGAGGGGGCGGAGCCGGGGGGCGATCAGGATTTAGGGACAAAGGCACCTGAAAAGCGGGTTGCGATCAGCCTGGACCGGATGAGAAAGGTCTGCCCGCAAATCGGGGATTACGCGCAAGGAGGCCTGAAAACCTGGCAGGATCTGGTCCGTGCGGCCGATCTCGTTCGCTCGATGCTCGGCGTTTCTCCTGATGCCTGGGCCAAGGCGAGAAAGGCGATGGGGGAACAGGCCGCCGCAATTGTCGTCGCCATCATGCTGGAAAGGGTTGACGATATCCGCTCGCCAGGTGGCTATCTGCGTGATCTGACACGCAAGGCCGAAAGGTCCGCCTTCAGCGTCTATCCCATGCTGCAGGCACTTGAGCGGCAGAGCGATTGAGGAATTTGGATGTCTTTCGAGAACGTGGACGACGGGGTGGCAAAGGACGAAGGCGCGAGCGGCGGCGATGCCGAAAAGCCGACAGCGCGAATGTTGTCCTGGTCGAAGAACTCCGCGGCCTATCGCCTGGCTCGCCGGATGATGAGCGAACGTGAACTGGCCGATGCAATCAAGCGAAAGGCGAAATCCAAATTCGAGGGTATCACCGATGTTCAGCTCCGCGCCCTTGCGGAGCATGCGATAGCCTTCGGACGCAACATGAAGGCGCTCGACGATGAAAATTACGCCCAGGTCCGATCTGGGTCGGCCGCGCGAAGCGGAAAGTCGCCCCGGGCTGTCGCGCGCAAGCTGGCAGAAAAGGGTATCGAGCGCGGGATCATCGAGATGGCTGTCGGCGAAATCGACGAAGTGCGCGCCGTAGTCGTTTATGCACGAAAGAAAGGGTTCGGCCCTTTTCGCCGACCTGAGGTCAAGGCTGACGATGGCCGGTGGAGCAAGGAGATCGCGTCCTTTGCTCGCCAGGGGTTCGGCTTCGATCTCGCCAAGCGGATACTGGACATGGATCGGGATGAGGCCGAGGACATCCTGCTTCGCGCAGTTTGAACGGCTGCGGCTTCACCTACTGAAGACGCTCAATCCCTGGCACGCTGGAGCATGCCGAACAGATCCCGTGGATCGTCGGGATCGGCAATCAGGTCAACGGGCTGATAGAAGGTCGTGCCCCGCACGCGTTCACGCACGTAGCGCAGGGCGGAAAAATCCTCGATCGCAAAGCCCACACTGTCAAAGAGCGTGATTTGTCGCTGATCACGGCGGCCAAGGGAGTCGCCATTCACGACCTGCCAGAGTTCCGTGACCGGGTAGTCGGCCGGCATCTGCTGGATCTCCCCCTCGATCCGGGTCTGTGGCGGAAACTCGACGAAAGTGTCGACACGCGAGAGAATATCGCGATGCAGCTCGGTCTTGCCGGGGCAGTCGCCGCCGATCGCGTTGATGTGGGTCCCGGCGCCGACCATGTTGTCCGACAGGATCGTCGCATTCTGCTTGTCGGCGGTGCAGGTGGTGATGATCTGCGCGCCTTCGACGGCCGATTGCGCCGTTTCGCAGGCTGTCAGATGCAAACCGGACGCTGACAGGTTCCGGATCGTCTTCTCGGTCGCCCTGGGGTCGATGTCGAACAGCCGCAGATGCGTGACGCCAAGAACAGCCTTCATTGCCAGAGCCTGAAATTCCGCCTGGGCGCCGTTTCCAATCATGGCCATGGTGGTGGCGCCCTTCGGGGCGAGGTGCCGGGCGGCCATTGCAGAGGTCGCCGCTGTTCGAAGCGCTGTCAGGAGTGTCATTTCGGTGAGGAGAACCGGATAGCCGGTTTCCACCTCCGCCAGCAGGCCGAATGCGGTCACGGTTTGCAGGCCCTGCGCCATGTTCTTGGGGTGGCCGTTCACATATTTGAACGAATAGATCTCACCATCGGATGTCGGCATCAGCTCAATGACGCCTTCGCGGGAATGGGAGGCGACCCGCGGCGTCTTGTCGAACAATGGCCAGCGCCGGAAATCGTCCTCGATTACGTCCGTCAGCTCGGTGAGCACGCGCTCGATGCCGATGTGATGCACCAGACGCATCATGTTTTGCACGCTGACGAAGGGAACGAAGGCTTTGTCCGAAGGGGCAGGGGCAGTCATGCATCACCGGGTGCAAGAGTTCAGATTTCGCAAGTTTAAGAACAAAAGCGATTGGGCGTAATGCCGATAATCTGTCGGTTTGATCTGTCCATTATACAATATGACCGCATTTGTTTGACGAAGTGTCAGCCGAGGCTGTGAATGGCCACCGGGTTTGAGATGCTCTCGCGTTTTCGACGAGCGCAACATCCTAAGGAAGCGGCGACGTATCTCGCCGGTGACGCGCAGTGAAGTTTACTCACTCATTGACTTGATCGGCCCTGCGGTTCTCGGCGCGGACGATGGGCAGGCTTCTCCATTGGGCACCCTTGTCGGCACAACGCCTGGATGAAGAAGAATCTCGCTGAGCACGCGGGCTAATGAGGGCAAGCGTACTCATCTCAATCTCATAACCAACCCCTCAAAACCTGTCCTTGACCTCCTGCTGCGCACCTTCTCAGACCGTGGTCGGGGCCCCGGCCTTTATCATTAAAACTTGATTAAAATACCGAAATTCATGGCTTTTTAGCTTTGTGAATTAACTGTTCTTTCAATAATGGTCTGTGAACGCATAACCGGCTATGCCTGCAGGGTTAAGAAAGCGTTGCACTGTGCCCCGGGTCGAGATTTAACTGCGATCAACTTGTTAAGGGGTGAGTTACCATGTCCATCGAAGATCCGCGCCTGTCCAGCTTTGACAACAATTCTTCCGCTGACGATTTTGATTCTGCGGTTGAGCAGCATCTCGGATATGTACCCGAAGAAACCCGCGGGGTCGAAATGGCCCAGGCCGCGACGCCGAACGCGACCGACGCCGTCAAGACCGATCGCCTGCCGACAGAAACGGCAGCTGCATCGATCCCCACGGAAGTCGTCCCGGATCAGAACAATGTCGTGACCCTGCCGGTCGGCGTGTCGATCGACGACATTCGCCTCGAAGGTGGCAACCTAGTTCTCGTCCAGGCGGATGGAACCGAGATCGTCATCGTCGGCGGTGCTGCCAACATCCCGACCTTCGTCATCGGTGAAGTCGAGCTGCCTCAGCAGGCGCTCTTTGCCGCGCTCGAAGGCAACAACATCAACGTCGCCGCAGGCCCTGACGGTTCCTACTCGGCATCGTCCGGCTCGGCGAGCAATGGTGGTGATTTCAACGACAGCCCGATCAACAACGGTCCGGAGCAGTTTGCTCTGGCGGACCTGCTGGGTGATACCGATTTCGGCGACGGTGCGCCGAATGGACAGCGTCTGGGAGGCGATGGCGTGCCGACAATCCTGTCGCCGCTGACGAGCCCCATCATTCTGGACGAAGCTGTCGTCACGGATGAAATTTCGAACGACCGGATCTTTACGGGTCGGCTTCCTTTTGAGCAGGGTCCGGACTTCGGGACGATTTCCGGCGTTGTATTCACCGGAGCTTCCGATGTGGATGAAGGCGACGGGTTGAAAGTTCTGACCGGTTTCACCTCTGGTGGTCGCCCGATCACAGTCACGAGCTTCGCGGCTCCGACTGACGGAGCCGATCTGGACTTCCTGGCTGTCGAAGGCCGGGATTCAGCAGGCAACGTCGTTTTCACTCTGACAATCACGAACCGCGTCACCGGCGACTTCACGTTCGAGCTCGTTGGCAAGCTTGAACATCCGGATGCTGGCCAGAACGGTTCGCAGGACGATCTAGATGATCTTCTGCGACTCGGCTTCCAGTATACCGTAACCGATCGCGATGGCGATTCCGTTACGGGATCGTTCAACATCGACATTCAGGACGATGCGCCGACGATCGGTGTGCCGGCCGGTGACCAGGTCAGCGAAGATGATCTTTTCAGCAAGATCGACGAACCAACGCCGGAATTTGCCAAGTTCATTTCAGATTCCGAATCCGACTCTGGTTCTGACTTCCCCCCTGCGTTCAAGTACCCGACGGCTGAAGGTTCCCTTGCAATCCGCTGGGGTGCCGACAATGATTTGAAGAGTGAGACGATTGGTGAAACCGGCAATGCGACCGGTGATGATCCGGTCGGCCGGACCGTGAGCTTCACGGGGCTCAATACCTCCTCGACGTCAGCGGAAATTCAGGCTGCCATCCCGGTTCTGGCCAATCTCAGCTCGGATGGTTATCCGCTGAGGTACCGCATTGAGTACACGCGCGATGAATCAGGTAAGTGGAATGGCGGCTATCAGCTGATCGCATTCAAGGCATTCTTTGACGGACCCTTTGAAGGCGAGCGGCTTTTCGCCGAAGACGGCGAAGCCGGTCAGCTGATTTCCATGAAGGACTTCGACGGTGCTCGCGTCTTCGTGATCACGCTGGATCCGACGTCGGCAAACGGTACCTATACCTTCCAGCTGATCGGGAATCTCGACCACTATGCCCCGGTCGCATCGACGGAGGGCAGCGAAGGTCAAGCCGCCGGCAACACGGTTCCGTCTGACAGCATCGGCGCGGCAGTTGTCTTTGACGGCGACGGGCCGCGGATTGTTGGGAAGCCAGTTGACTTCCTCGACTTCAAGATCCCCTTCACCGCGACCGATTCCGATGGTGACAGGGTCGATGGTACCGTGACCGTTCGGGTCGAAGACGATGCTCCGGTCGTCGTTGGCAAGCCCATCGCTGCGACGGTTGATGAAGACGACATCCTGACCCGCGACGAGATCGGTCATGGTTCGAACGGCACCAGCCCGAACGACGGCAATGCCGATGGTTCCTATACCGGGGATAGCTGGAACAACCTTCCAGGCGCTGCAACGGTTTCCGGCTATCTCGGTAATCTGGTCGATTTTGGTGCCGACAACCAGAATACGCGGTTCTCGATCATCAATACAGACGCTGCATTGAAGACGCTGTCCGACCTCGGGCTGACGTCGAAGGGCCAGCTGATCAGCTATGAGGTTTACAACGGTACGCTCGTCGGCTTCGTGAATGCTGGCGAAGGTGGGCCCCAATATACACCTGGCGGAGACCGGCTTGTCTTCTCGCTCGAAGTTTCGCGATGGGGCGACTATTCCTTCAAGCTCAATGATCAGGTCGATCACAATCCGGGTTCCGCAATCGGCGAGAACACCGACCTGCAGGAAAAGGTTGTCGACGGCGGCGTCATTGCGATCGACTTCGGCGGCGTTGTCCAGGCAACCGACGGTGATGGAGACAGCGTTGCCCTGACCGGGCACCTCTCCGTGACAATCCGGGATGACGTCCCTGAACTTAGCGGCACGTCGGAACTGCGTGTGGTCGACGAAGACGACATCGACACGAGCGGCTCTCTCGGCAACTTCCCGAATGACGGCGATGGCGACGGCTCGTTCACCGGCACGCCGGGTGTCAACAACGGCGGCCCTGCCTCGATCACCGGCTCGCTTGCCGGGCTCGTCAAGGGCGGTGCGGACGATGGTGTGACGTTCTCGTTCATCAACGAGGATACGGCGCGCGGCCTGCTGACGCAGCTTGGGCTGAAGTCTGAAGGCGCAACACTGAGCTACGACATCAAGGATGGTGTCCTCTATGCGTTCGAGAATGTCGGCCAGCCGGGCATCAGCTACGATCCGCAGAATGGCGACCGCGTGGTCTTCACGCTGAAGGTGAACGCCAACGGCTCGTACGAGTTCAACCAGTTCGACCAGCTCGACCACATCGGTCAGACGAGTGTGGACCTGCCGATCAAGTTCGGCCAGATCGTTCAGGCGAAGGACTTTGATGGCGACAGCATCACGCTGGGCGACAAGTTCACGATCACCATTCACGACGACGCACCGGAACTGAGCGGCACGTCGGAACTGCGTGTGGTCGACGAAGACGACATCGACACGAGCGGCTCTCTCGGCAACTTCCCGAATGACGGCGATGGCGACGGCTCGTTCACCGGCACGCCGGGTGTCAACAATGGCGGCCCTGCCTCGATCACCGGCTCGCTCTCCGGGCTCGTCAAGGGCGGTGCGGACGATGGTGTGACGTTCTCGTTCATCAACGAGGATACGGCGCGCGGCCTGCTGACACAGCTTGGGCTGAAGTCTGAAGGCGCGACACTGAGCTACGACATCAAGGATGGCGTCCTCTACGCGTTCGAGAATGTCGGCCAGCCGGGCATCAGCTACGATCCGCAGAATGGCGACCGTGTGGTCTTCACGCTGAAGGTGAACGCCAACGGCTCGTACGAGTTCAACCAGTTCGACCAGCTGGATCACACCGGCCAGACGAATC
>NZ_RAQG01000005.1:428782-430704 GCF_003610655.1 Rhizobium sp. AG855
CAGAATGGCGACCGCGTGGTCTTCACGCTGAAGGTGAACGCCAACGGCTCGTACGAGTTCAACCAGTTCGACCAGCTCGACCACATCGGTCAGACGAATCTGGACCTGCCGATCAAGTTCGGCCAGATCGTCCAGGCGAAGGACTTTGATGGCGACAGCATCACGCTGGGCGAAAAGTTCACGATCACCATCCACGACGATGCGCCGGAACTGAAAAATGTCGTGAAGGTTACGGCCGACGAAGACGATATCGCGAGTGCTCTTTCGTCGGGTAATCATCCCTACGACGGCCTCGGCGATCTTTCCGGTACGGAATGGCCGCTGGGTGCGGTTATCACGCAGGGCACAGCAGCAGATGCTGTTTCGTTCGGTGCAGATGGCGCCAAGGCTGGTGGCGGCTTCTCGTTCGCATCGGATGCGCTCTCGACGATGACGACAGTGGGTCTTTCGTCCAAGGGCGTGGGCCTGTCCTACACCTATGTTGGCGGCGCTCTGGTGGCTTATGCCAACGTCGCGGGCAATGCGGGCCTTGGCCTCGGCGACCGTGTGGTCTTCACGCTGACGCTGGACAAGTCGACGGGCGAGTTCGTCTACCGCCAGTATGACCAGCTCGACCATGTCGCTGGTGGTGGCGAGAACACGGCATTGAAGGTTCCGGGTGGCTCGATCGCGGGCATCGACTTCGGTGCCGTGATCGAAGCGACGGACCGTGACGGCGATACCGTCGGTCTTGACGGCAAGATCATTGTGACTGTCGTCGACGACATGCCGGAGACGTCGATCTGGACGGATAGCACGGTTCGTGTGGACGAGACGGGCGGCAACAACGACGACAACCTGACGGACCCTGTATCGCGTTACTTCGCGTCGCAGCTGTTCACGGCCGTCGGTTCCAAGGGCAACGATCCGGACATGTCGGTTCGTTATGCCAAGGATGACGTGGTGGACTTCTCGATCGACGGCGGCGCCGACGATACGGGCTTCTTCACGGGTTCGGTGAATGGCTCGCTGACGCTGAAGATCAATGACCTGGATTCCGGTCTGTTCACGACTGATGGACAGCCGATTACGCTTTCGAAGGAAGGCGAACTGGTTGTCGGCCGCATTGCAAACGGCACTGCCGCCTTTGCGATCCATATGGACAGCAGCGGCCAGGTGACGGTTGCGCAGTATCTGTCGCTGAAGCATTCGGCGACCGGCAACAACTTCGACGACAGCGTCAACCTCGGGGACAAGATCTCTGCGGTTCTGTCTGTGACCGACTACGACCAGGATACGGTGGAAAAGACGATCGCGATCGGCACCAAGATCGCGTTCGATGACGACGGCCCGTGGGTCGGTTCCAACAGCACGGTCTATGTCGAAGACGATGATCTGTCGAACGGCATCGAGGGCGGCACCAACGACGACTTTGCGCCGCGGAACGTCACCGGCGTTCTGTCGCATGACTTCGGCGCCGATGGCGGCTCGATTGCCTGGGTTGCAACGTCGACGGCGACGGCCGGCGGTGCCACTGGGTTCGCCTACGAACGGAGCGAAGACGGCACGCTGCTGATCAAGCAGAACGGCACGACTGTTATCACGGTGTCGCTCGACGCTGCGACCGGCGAATACAAGGTGACGCAGGTTGCGCCGCTGATGCATGCGAACGGCGACACCGAGAACAACCAGACCTTCACGCTGACCTACAAGGTCACCGATGGTGACAACGACAGCATCAACGGCACACTCACCATCAATGTCGATGACGACATGCCGAAGGTTGCGAACGCGGCTGTCATGGTGACGGCCGACGAAGACGATATCGCGAGTGCTCTTTCGTCGGGTAATCATCCCTACGACGGCCTCGGCGATCTTTCCGGTACGGAATGGCCGCTGGGTGCGGTTATCACGCAGGGCACAGCAGCAGATGCTGTTTCGTT
>NZ_RAQG01000006.1:0-205720 GCF_003610655.1 Rhizobium sp. AG855
AATGCAAATACCTGGTAACGCGGGGTGGAGCAGCCCGGTAGCTCGTCAGGCTCATAACCTGAAGGCCGCAGGTTCAAATCCTGCCCCCGCAACCAGTTCAAACATAAATCGCTCATCACACCAATATAACAGGCGGTTTTTGCGTTTATGCGGCATGCAAATCGGCGCCACCGCAAGCCGGCCAGTTCATACCACTGCTTGTGTTGACCTGATCCCCTTCAGATTCAGGAAGAGTGCTGATGACCTTGCCCCAAGTTTTATCCAGTTTTGAGTTCGCTCCAGCGGTTTTGTGTTGCTGTATTCGGGGCGGTAGCGGCGGGTTGCGGTGCGGAGCCATTCCGGCTGCGCACCACCGCATCACGTCGCGGGTTGATGGTCTGAGCGAACTCGGCCAGTGTCAGCCAGCCGAGGCCGGAATGTGGTCGATGATCGTTGTAGTCGCTACGCCAGCTTGAGAGCGCTGATCGGGCATGGCTCAGTGACGAGAAGAGCGTCTCGTTCAGGAGTTCATCCCGCAGTCGTCCATTGAAGCTTTCGATGAAGGCGTTCTGGATCGGCTTGCCCGGCGCGATGTAGTGCCATTCCACCTTAGCCTGGTCCGTCCATTGCAGGATCGCGTTGCTGGTGAACTCACTGCCGTTGTCACTGACGATCATCTTAGGCTTGCCACGTTTCTCGATGATCCGATCCAGCTCAAGGGCAACCCGAAGGCCAGAGAGCGATGTATCGGCGACGAGGCCCAGGCATTCCCTGGTACAATCATCGACGATCGTCAGCACGCGGAACCTGCGGCCATCGGTGAGTTGATCCGACACGAAGTCCAGCGACCAGCGATCATGGGCCGTCATCGGGACCAGCATCGGCGCACGTGTGCCGATCGCTCGTTTCCGGCCGCCGCGCTTGCGCACCGTCAGCTTCTCCTCCCGATACAGCCGGAAGAGCTTCTTGTGGTTCACACGGTGCCCTTCGCGCTTGAGCAGCACGTGGATGCGTCGATAACCAAAGCGGCGGCGCTCATGCGCCAATGCTTTCATTCGCTCGCGAAGACGATCATCGTCACTGCGCCTGCTTTCGTAACGAATTGTCATTCGGCAAAAGCCCATGGCTTTACACGCCCGCAGTTCGCTCATCTCATGATGACCCATCAGATGAACGACAGCTTTCCGCCTTGCTGCGGGCGTCACCACTTCTTTCCCAGAAGGTCTTTCAAAGCCGCATTGTCGAGCATCGCGTCCGCCAGGAGCCGCTTCAGCTTCGCGTTCTCGTCTTCCAGCGTCTTCAGCCGCTTGGCTTCGGACACGTGCATGCCGCCGAACTTCGCTTTCCATTTATAGATGCTGGCATCGCTGACGCCGTGCTTGCGGCAAAGCTCCGAGACCGGCGTGCCCGCCTCGTGCTCCTTCAGAATGCCGATGATCTGTTCCTCGGTGAAACGGTTGCGCTTCATTCTCTGGTCCTCTCAATGGCCAGAGCTTACTTCAAAATGGATTACTTTAACGGGGCAAGGTCACCTGTAACCTGATCCATGAAAATTGGAGTGAGAACGGGGCGCAGGTCAAAGTGTCCATTGGCGTCAACAATCCGTCCATTCCTGGATCAGCATCTCGCGAAAACGGATTGCGGCCGGCGATAGGCGGCCGCCACGGCGTTCGACGAGGCCGATCGTGCGGCTAACCAGGGGACCTGTCAGCGGCACCGTGGCAATCACCGGGTGCTCCACCTGCGGTGTGGCGAGCTTCGGCATCACTGATATGCCAAGTCCGGCCTCCACCAGACCAAGAGAAGTCGAGAGATGGTTGACCTCATAGAACCAGTTGAGCTGCACCTGGGCGGTGGTCAGCGCTCGGTCGAGGACGGCTCGATTGCCGCTGGTCTTGCTGACGCCAATCAGCGGATGTCCGGCGAGATCTGCCCAGGTGAGCGATTTCGCAGTGGCGAGTGGGTGGTCGCGGCGGCATGCCAGGACGAACGGGTCTTCGATCAATGGGGTGAAATTCAGATCTGCGCGGGCGGCACCAGTGATGTTGATGCCGAACTCCACCTCGCCGTTCGCCACCGCATCGAGCCCCTCGTTTGCTGACAGATCGAGAATGCGGAACCGAATTCCCGGGAATTTCTCGTTGAAGGATTGCACAACCCTGGGCAGAAAATAAAACGCCGCTGTCGGGACTGATGCGATGGTCACCTGCGCGCGGTGACGTCCGCCAAGATCGCTGATCGAAAGGATGGAATCCTCGAATTCGTCCACAAGGCGGCGCACAAGGGGTAAAAGTTCGCGTCCGACCTGCGTCGGCGCGACATGCCGTGTCGTCCTCTCGATGAGCTGTGTACCCACCGCCTCTTCTAGCCCCTTGATGCGTCTTGAAAGCGCAGGTTGTGATAGATTGAGCTGTCGGGCGGCTTCGTTGAACGAGCCGAGGTCCAGCACGGCGAGAAATGCCTTGAGGTCAAGAAATTCGAAATTATTCCGCATAGTGGAATAATCGCGCAATTCTTTGCATTTCACAACTGATTTGTGACGTGACAACTCTCCTCTCGCGGCTGGCCAAGACCGGCCTGGAGGAAGATACGGAATGAACGATTTGATCAGGATACCCTGCGTAATGATGCGCGGCGGAACGTCGAAGGGCCCCTTTTTTCTGTCCCGCGATCTTCCGGTGGATGCGGTGGAACGCGATCGTCTTCTGCTGGAGATCATGGGCTCTGGCCACCCGTTGCAGATCGACGGGATCGGCGGCGGCAATCCTCTGAGCAGCAAGGTCGCGATCGTGGGTCCGCCGTCCCGTCCGGATGCCGACGTGGATTATCTGTTCGCGCAGGTGAAGGTCCTGGAAATGACCGTCGACACGGCGCCGAACTGCGGCAACATGCTCTCGGCCGTGGCTCCATTCGCGATCGAGGCCGGGCTCGTTTCGGCCGAAATGGGGGAGACCCTTATCCGGGTCCATAATGTCAACACAGGCAAGATCATCGATGCGCGGGTGCGCACGCCAGAGGGCAGGATGGTCTATCAGGGCGAAGCGCAGATCGACGGTGTTCCCGGTACTGCAGCGCCCGTTTACCTCGCTTTCCGCAATGCCATCGGCGCCAAGACGGGCAAGCTCTTGCCGACTGGTAACGCCGTCGACAGCGTGCTGGGTGTCGATGCGACCCTCGTAGACGGCGCGACGCCACTGGTGGTGCTGCGCGCTTCGGATTTTGGTCTTACCGGGTCCGAACCGGCCGCCGTTCTAGATCAAAACAGTGATTTTATGACGAGGCTCGAAAGTATCAGACGTGAAGCGGGCCGCATGATGGGCCTTGGCGATGTGAGCCAGTCCGTCCTGCCAAAGCCGCTCCTGATCGGCGCCCCGCGGGGTGAGGGCGACCTTGCCGTCCGCTACTTCACGCCTGCGAGCTGCCACACGGCACTCGCGACCACAGGCGCGGTCAGCCTCGGACTTGCCGCCACCATCCCGACGAGCCTCGTCGGGCAGCACTTTCCCAACATGACCTTGCCGATATCTCTGGCTTGGGAGCATCCGACTGGCCTTCTGCGCATCCGCATAGAGAAGGCCCAGGGAGACAACAGTCCAACGGTCTCTGTGATGAGAACCAGCCGACGGCTGTTTGAAGGTGCGGCGCTTGTCCGCAAACGCGATCCGATGGGGGTAGACCATCGCGTCGTTTCGAAGTGAATGCCATACTTGACTCGGGAGGAGATCAGAAATGCCTATCACAATCACACGCCGCCTCGTGCTTTCTCTGTGCAGCACGGCCCTTGCACTGTCCGTCGCCAGCCCCGGCCTGGCCCAGGACGCCTATCCATCCAAACCGATCACGCTGGTCGTATCCTATGCCGCCGGCGGCGGGACCGATGCAATCGCACGCGTCTTTGCCGCTCGCCTCGAAAAGGCGCTTGACGGCCGCGTCATCGTCGAGAACCGGCCAGGTGCGGCGGCCAATATCGGCACGGAGGTGACCGCCTCCGCCGACCCGGACGGCTATACGCTCCTCATCGGAAACCAGGGACCGATGGTGGTAAACCCCCACATCTTCAATCTGAAGGCAGATCCGGCAGAAGCGCTCGACCCGATCGCCATGATCGCTGATGCCTCTCTCGTCGTCGTTGTCGGTCCGCGTCTTCCGGTCAATTCGCTCGGCGAACTGATCGAAGCCGCAAAAACCAAGGAACTGGTATACG
This sequence comes from Rhizobium sp. AG855, assembly GCF_003610655.1. Lineage (NCBI taxonomy): Bacteria > Pseudomonadati > Pseudomonadota > Alphaproteobacteria > Hyphomicrobiales > Rhizobiaceae > Rhizobium > Rhizobium sp. AG855. Next base: position 4,184 of record NZ_RAQG01000006.1, read on the forward strand.
GTTCCGCCGGAAATGCGTCGGCCAGCCATCTCGGGGCCCTTTTGCTCGGCCAGACGGCCGGCATCAAGGTCAAGCATGTTCCCTATAAGGGTGCGGGCCCGGCCGTGAACGACCTCGTTGGCGGCCACATCGATTTCATGGTCACCACGATCCCCTCCGCCGTCGGCCTCATCGAAAGCGGCACGCTGAAGGCGCTTGCTGTGACCGGCGACAAGCGGTTCGAAACGCTGCCTGATGTTCCGACTGCGATCGAGGCCGGGCTTGCTGGCTATACAGCGTCCGCCTGGTATGGCCTTGTCGGTCCCAAGGGCATGCCGGCGGAGGTCAAGGCAAAGCTCGAAGCGGCAACCGCAGAGACGCTCGGCGATGCCGAGGTACTTGGCAAGCTGAAGAATGACGGCGCTGTCCCATCCAGCATGGGTGCTCAGGCCTTTGCCGATTTTATGGCCAAGGAGCGCACCCGTTGGGGTGAGGTGGTGAAGGCCGCCGGCATCAAGGTCGAATAACATGCAGGACATCTCGACACACACTGACCTGCCAGCCAAAAACGGCTGGCAGGGGCGGGAAAGGATTGCCGGGCTTGTCCTTCTGGCTCTCGGCGGCCTTGGCCTGTGGGGTGGGGCTGACCTGCCCTTCATGACCAGCGATGGCGTCGGATCAGGCCTTATGCCCCGCGTCCTCTCGCTCATGATCGTCGGGCTCGGAATTGTCCAGGTCGCTCTCAGCATCAAGGATCCTGGTCCGTCGACGGGTCACTGGGCAATACGGGAGACCATTCCCGTGGTCCTCGGCGTCATCCTGTTCGCCATCACGATCCGTGGTTATCACCTCGGTCCAGTCGCCATCCCGAGCCTCGGGATGGCGGTGGCCTGCCCGCTGGCGATCATCGCCTCTGGCCTTGCCGCCCGCGATTCCCGCCTTCCCGAGCTGCTCGTTTTCTCCGCCGTGCTGACGGCCTTCTGCATAGGGCTGTTCCGCTATGCGCTCGGCCTTTCGGTTCCCGTTGCGCCCTGGTTGCTAGGATACTGAGATGTTCGACGTTTTTACAAACCTGGGCCTCGGCCTTTCCGTCGCGCTGACGCTCAACAATGTGGCGCTGTGCTTCATCGGGTGTTTGATCGGTACTCTGGTCGGCGTGCTGCCCGGGGTTGGCCCGGTGGCAACGATCGCGATCCTTCTACCGGTGACCCTGTCACTCGATCCGACCGGCTCCCTCATCATGCTCGCCGGTATCTATTACGGTGCGCAATACGGTGGCTCAACGACTGCAATCCTGGTCAACATTCCCGGAGAAGCAACCGCTGTCGTGACCGCGATCGACGGTCACAAGATGGCGCAAAAGGGCCAGGCGGGCCTTGCACTTGGCCTCGCCGCCATCGGTTCCTTCATCGCCGGAACTATTGCCACCATTGTAATTGCCGCTCTCGGCGTCCCGATGACCCGAATGGGACTGCTCTTCGGTCCGGCGGAGTATTTCTCGCTGATGATCATGGGCCTCGTCTTTGCCGTCGTCTTGGCGCGCGGTTCGCTGGTCAAGGCGATTGCGATGATCGTCGTCGGCATCCTTCTGTCGTGTGTCGGGGCAGATATGGAGACGGGGCGCGAGCGCCTGACCTTTGATCTCGACATGCTGCACGACGGCATCGAATTTGTGGTCCTTGCCATGGGGATCTTCGGCTTCGGCGAGATCTTCAAGAACCTGGCAGATCCGGAAACGCGGGATGTCGTGAGGAACCAGATCGGTCGGCTCTGGCCGACACTCGGTGAACTGCGCGAAAATCTCGCCCCCATCATGCGCGGCACGGTCCTTGGCTCCGTGCTGGGCGTTTTGCCGGGCAACGGCGCAATTCTTGGCCCCTTTGCCAGTTATGCCGTCGAGAAGCGTCTTTCCAAGCGGCCGCAGGATTTCGGCCACGGGGCACCGGCCGCAGTCGCCGGTCCGGAAAGCGCCAACAATGCCGGCGCGCAGACCTCCTTCATACCTCTGCTCACCCTCGGCCTGCCGCCCAATGCGGTAATGGCGCTGATGGTCGGTGCGATGATGATCCAGGGCATCGTCCCGGGTCCGCAGGTGATCGAGCGCAATCCGGAACTCTTCTGGGGCCTGGTCGCCTCAATGTGGATCGGCAACCTGATGCTTGTCATCATCAACCTGCCACTCATTGGCCTCTGGGTGAAGCTGTTGCGTGTTCCCTATCGCCTGCTCTTCCCCGCCATCGTCTGCTTCTGCTGCATTGGCCTGTACTCGATCGCAAACGATGCTGCCCAGGTGATGATGGCCGCCTTCTTCGGCTTCATCGGCTATGCACTTTACAAGCTCGACTTTGAAGCCGCGCCGCTTGCACTTGGCTTCGTGCTCGGACGGTTGCTCGAAGAAAAGCTTCGGCAGTCGCTGATCATCTCGGATGGCAATCCGCTGGCCTTTGTCCAGTCGCCACTTTCCGCCACCCTTCTGGCAGTCGGCATGATGGCCTTGATCGTTGCCGTTTCACCTTCCATGAGACGCGGCCGAGAGGACGTCTTCAAGGACGCATGACGAAAATGACCGCAGCGGGCCGAATGGTCCGCTGCGGTCTTCATCGACGTGGTGATGGTGCGACGACAAACGAACGGCTTCGCAACATCTTTACCGTCACAAAAGCAAGAACGAAAAACCATCCGTACCCTGTGCTGTATGCGCCGGCTCTGGTCTTGCCAGTCCTTTGGGGCGCCCCATCAGTCAGTCGTTTCTCAATCTAGAGACGAGCATCAGGCGCTACCGGCTGTAGAGCAGGCATCGCGTCGTGCTGAACAAGTGGGCGGTTGCCCGCCAACCTTCTCAGCACCACGTAGAAAACCGGTGTCATGAAGATGCCGAAGAACGTCACCCCGATCATGCCGGAAAATACGGCCAGGCCCATGGCCGCACGCATCTCCGATCCGGCTCCCGTCGACAGAACGAGCGGAACCACGCCCATGATGAAGGCCATGGATGTCATCAGGATGGGGCGCAGGCGCAGACGACTTGCCTCAATGGCCGCCTGAACCGGGGTTCGTCCCTCGAATTCGAGTTCGCGGGCGAACTCCACGATCAGGATGGCATTTTTCGCCGAGAGCCCGACAAGGACGACAAGACCGATCTGGGTGAAGATGTTGTTGTCGCCGCCTGTCCACCAGACTCCGGCAAGAGCTGCCAACACGCCCATCGGGACAATCATGATGATCGCGATCGGCAGCGTCAGGCTCTCATACTGGGCAGCCAGCACGAGAAAGACGAGCAAGAGCGCGAGCGGAAAGACCACGATGGTCGAATTGCCGGCCAGGATCTGCTGGTAGGTCAGGTCCGTCCATTCGTAAGCGATGCCAGTTGGCAGCGTTTCCGCCGCGATTCGGTCAATCGCGGCCTGGGCCTGGCCGGACGAGAAGCCGGGCGCCGGGCCGCCATTGATATCTGCGGCGAGAAAGCCATTGTAGCGCGTCGTGCGTTCTGGCCCGGTCGTCCCGTCCACCTTGAGCAAGGCGGAAAGCGGGATCATTTCCCCCGTCCGTGAACGAACCTGCAACTGGCCGATATCCTCCGGCTTGGCGCGGAAGACAGAATCGGCCTGGACACGCACGCTGTAGGTCCGACCGAACGAGTTGAAGTCGTTCACATAGAGCGAGCCCAGATAGATCTGCAGCGTCTCGAAGACGTCAGTCACGCTGACGCCCAGTTGCTGTGCCCGAGATCTGTCGAGATCGGCATAGAGCTGCGGCACGTTTACCTGGAAGCTCGAAAACAGCCCCGCGAGTTCCGGTGTCTGATAGGCCTTTCTGAGGAAGGCTTTTGTCGCTTCATCGAGTGCGGCATAACCAAGGCCTGCCCGATCTTCCAGTTGAAGCTTGAAGCCGCCTGTCGACCCCAACCCGTTGACCGGCGGTGGCGGAAACATCGCGATGAAGGCGTCCTGGATCCCGGCGAACTTCTGGTTCAGCTGCATGGCGATCGCGCCGCCGGACAGTTCCGGCGTGGTGCGCTCCTCGAAGTCGTCCAGTACGGCAAACACGATCCCGGAATTCGAACCGATGGTGAAGCCATTGATGGACAGTCCGGGGAAGGCGATGGCATGGGCAACGCCCGGCTGCTCCATGGCGATCGCGCTCATCCGCTTGATGACGGACTCGGTGCGGTCGAGCGTGGCACCGTCAGGCAGCTGTGCAAAGCCGATCAGATATTGTTTGTCCTGCGCCGGCACGAAGCCGCCGGGCACGGCATTGAATACCGCATATGTCGCGCCGACGAGCAGCAGATACACACCGACGACCAGCGACTTGCGCGAGACGAGCCCCCCGACGCTGCGGCCGTAACCGCGCGAGGCGGCACCGAAGAATCGGTTGAAACCTCGGAAGAACCAGCCGAACAGCCCGTCCATCACGCGCGTCAGCCAATCCTTCGGAGCGTCGTGCCCCTTGAGAAGAAGCGCAGCAAGTGCCGGCGACAAGGTCAGTGAATTGATCGCCGAAATCACGGTCGAGATTGCGATGGTCAGTGCAAACTGCCGGTAGAACTGGCCAGAAAGTCCGCTGATGAAGGCGAGTGGCACGAAGACCGCGACCAGGACCAGGGCAATGGCGATAATAGGGCCCGACACCTCGCGCATGGCCTGGTAGGTCGCCTCACGGGGACTGAGCCCCTTCTCGATGTTGCGCTCGACGTTTTCGACAACGACAATCGCGTCATCGACCACGATGCCGATTGCGAGCACCAGACCAAAGAGGGTGAGCGCATTGATGGAAAAGCCAAAGGCATACATCACTGCGAAGGTCCCGATGATCGACACAGGCACGGCGAGCAGCGGGATGATCGAAGCGCGCCATGTCTGCAGGAAGACGATGACGACGAGTACGACCAGCGCGATGGCCTCAAGCAGGGTGTCTACAACCTTTTCGATCGACGCACGGACGAACTTGGTCGTGTCATAGACGATCTCGTATTTGACGCCTTCCGGCATGGCCAGCTGCAATTGGTCCATCGTGGCATGGACATTGTCGGCGATCTCGATTGCGTTGGATCCAGGCGCCTGCAGCACGGCCACAGCGACGGCCGGTTGACCATCGAGCAGCGAGCGCAGCGTGTAGTCCGCCGCCCCCATTTCGATACGGGCAACATCCCGAAGACGGGTGATTTCGCCCTGTGTCCCGGTCTTCACAATGATATTGCCGAATTCCTCAGGCGTCCGAAGCCGCCCCTGCGCATTGACATTGAGCTGCAGGCTGACATCGCCAGGCGTCGGAGACGCACCGATAATCCCGGCGGCGGCCTGCACGTTCTGTTCCCGGATGGCATTGGTGATGTCGCTGGCGGCAAGCCCATGTTGAGCCGCTTTCTGTGGATCGATCCACACCCGCATGGCATAATCGCCGGCGCCAAACACCTGCACCTGACCCACGCCTTCGATGCGGGTCAGCCGGTCCTTGATGTTGAGCGTCGCGTAGTTGCGTAGATAGGTCACGTCATAGCGGTCGGTGGTCGAGACCAGGTTCACCACCATGATGAAGTCCGGCGAACTCTTGACGGTGGTCACCCCGATCGCCCGCACTTCCGCAGGCAGGCGTGGCTCGGCCTGGGATACGCGGTTTTGGACCAGTTGCTGTGCCTTGTCCGGATCCGTGCCAAGCTTGAAGGTCACGGTCAGCGTCAGAACGCCGTCAGACGTCGCCTGGCTGTTCATGTAGAGCATGTCCTCGACACCGTTGATCTGCTCCTCAAGCGGCGTCGCCACTGTTTCGGAGATGACCACCGGGTTCGCGCCGGGATAGACGGCACGCACGACGATCGAAGGCGGCACGACCTCCGGATATTCGGAGATCGGCAAGGCGCGCATGCCGATCAAGCCTGCGACGACGATCAGGATCGACAGCACACCGGCAAACACCGGGCGGTCGACGAAAAAGCGGGAAATATTCATGTCAGCACCCTCTCCGGGATGAAAAACAGGACAGACGGACTCATCCGGCGGGCGGGTGCGCACCGAGACGGTTCTTTGATGAAGGGGAGGCGCGGTGTGCCGTGGCACGCCGCGTCGGGATCATTTATTTGGCGATGGCAACATCGTCCGTTTTCTGCGGATCGACCAACGCGCCGGGGGCGATGCGCTGCAGGCCATTGACGACCACGCGTTCGCCGGCTTCCAGACCGCTTTCGACGATGCGTCCACCCTCGGAGATGCTCCCGACCACGATGGGTCGATAGGCCACCTTGTTGTCATCGCCGACGACGAAGACGAATTTCTTGTCCTGGTCGGTGCCGATGGCACGCTCGCTGACAAGGATCTTGTTCGCAGCACGAGGCTGCCCCAGACGCACACGAACGAATTGGCCAGGCATCAGCCGCCCCCCCGGATTGTCGAACACCGCGCGCACGGCAACCGTACCGCTGGCGAGTTCCACCTCGTTCGAGATCAGTTGAAGTGTGCCTTTGATCGGTGTGCCCTGATCAGTAAGCGTTCCCATTTCGACTGGTATCTGTTCGATCGGCGGCAGTGCATCTCCGGAGCTCGGCAATTCTGCCAGTGCCTTGGCAACCGTCTCTTCACTGACACTGAACGCTGCATAGATCGGATCGACTGATACCAGGGTCGTCAGCGCAGGGGATGTCGAACCGGCGGCGACGAGGTTGCCCACCGTCATCTCCACCTTTCCAACTCGACCGGAGACCGGTGCACGGACATTGGTGTAGTCCAGCTCAAGCTGAGCGGCCCGCAACGCAGCTTCGGCGGTCGTCACCGCAGCCTGGGCTTCCGCCAGCGCGTTGCTGCGCTGGTCAAACTCGCTCTTTGAAATGCTGTTGCCGGCCGACAGCTTCCGCCCTCGCTCGAATTCCGTCGACGTGAGCTGAAGTCTGGCCTGTGCCGACGCGCGTTGGCCCTGTGCTCGGGTCACGGCTGCCTTGAAGGGTTCCGCATCGATCGTGAACAAAAGATCACCCGCCTTGACCAGTGCGCCCTCGCGAAAATGGACGCCCTGAATTGCACCCGCAACGCGAGAGCGGATCTGCACACGTTCGATCGCTTCCAGCCGGCCGGAAAACTCCTCCCAGGAGCGGATCTCGCGATTTTCCAGCACGGCGACTGTGACCGGAATCGCGGAAGGTGGGGTCGCCACTGTATCCGTTTCGGCCGCTGCGAACGTGCCCGGCAGTTGATAAACGAGCGCTGCGACAGAAATGGACGCAGCAAGTCCCAGGCCGGTGCCCATAAGGGCCCAGCGCTTCCATGTCGATGTCATGGTTATACTCCTTGATGCCCGATCAAAGGGCTAGTGATGTGTTCCCAAAATCATTGAACGCGCAAGTCTCGGATGAAATCCGAGAAATAGCGGCAAATGCTGTCCTCGTAGGATGGTGCTTGGTCCACCGCCCCACCATAGATCGAAGGCCAACCTGTTCCGGCGGCAAGGAGATGGCTGCGAACCATCACGCCCGACCGCTGTAGGCAATCCGCATAGGCCAGCGCTTCGTCGGCGAGAGGATCGTCTTTCGCCGACACGATGAGTGCAGGAGCCATTCCCGACAGGCGCGAGCATAGCCGAGGCGCGGCATACGGGTGGCACACGCCGCCGCTCAGATAGTGGTTCCACCCCTCAGACCAGCGCTGCCGCATACCGATCCCATCGGCCATCTGAAAAGACGCTGTCCCCATAAAGGGATCCAGAAGCGGAGAGAACAGCACCTGTCCATCCAGTTCCTCGGCAAAGTGATCGCGTGCCTTCAGCGCGACGCCGGCCGCGACACTCCCTCCCGATTCCTCACCACCAACGAAGAGCTGCGATTTTCTGTCGCCAAGCCCTGCACGCTTCTTGGCTAGGTAGGAGAAGATCGAAAATCCAACTTCGAGTGGATGGGGAAAGACGCCGCCCAATGGCCCGTTGTAGTCAGGGACGACAACAATGGCACCTGTTTGGGCAATGCATCTTGCAACGGGGCATTCCTGCGGACCCGACTGCCGAAATGCACCACCATGAAAGTAGAGAACGACGGGCGGCCCCTTGGCGTAATCTGCACCTTGGTAGACACGCGCCGAAACGGGGCCGATGGCCACCTTTTCGAGCATCATATCTTTTGTTTCGACCGTCATCTCGCCACCTGATTCTCCCGAACCATCGAGAGACACAGAAATCTCTATCATTGATCGACAGTTGATGAGAAGTATGACAATGTGAGCTTCACTGTCCAGAAATTCGAACAATAATCAATTTTTACCACGAGGTATACATGGATCAGTTATCAGCCATGCGTGCGTTCGTGAGAGTGGTGGAGACGGGCAGCTTCACGCGCGCCTCCACAGCAATGGGTACACCGAAAGCCACGGTCAGCAACCTCATTCAGAATCTCGAAGCACATCTTCAGACAAAACTGCTGAACAGGACCACACGCCGTGTGATGGTCACAACAGACGGCGCCCTCTACTACGAGAGAGCGGTTCAGATCGTTGCAGAAATCGACGAACTGGACGGCAGTCTGTCGCGTTCGCGCACCAATCCCGCCGGTCGTCTTCGTGTCGAGATGGCAGGCGCATTTGCGGATCTCCTTGTCATCCCGGCCCTGGCGCAGTTTCACACCCAGTACCCCGACATCCAGATCGATCTGGGCGTCGGGGACCGCACCGTGGACTACCTAGCGGAGAACGTCGATTGCGCCTTGCGGGCCGGGGTGCTTCGCGACCAGTCACTGATTGCCCGCAAAGTTGGCGAGATGGCCCTGATCGCTTGTGCGGCCCCTCGTTATCTTGAAGACTTCGGCATGCCCACTCATCCAAGGGAACTCGCCGACCGGCATCACTGCGTTAACTACTTCCTTGCAACGACCAACCGGACGATCCCATTCGATTTCATACGCGAGGGGGAGCGGATTGAGGTTAACACCCGCTACATTGTCTCGGTCAACGACGCCCGTACCTATCTCGCCGCAGCGTTATCTGGACTCGGCGTTGCTCCACTTGCCCACTTCATGGCGATGGATGCTTTGAAACAGGGGCAGCTGGTCAGGGTCCTGCCTGAATGGCACATAGAACCGATACCCCTCTATATTGTCTATCCGCCGAACAGGCATCTCAGCAACAAGGTCCGAATCTTTGTCGATTGGATGGTTCAGCTTCTCGCAAGATCGCAACTGAAGCTCGACTGAGATGCTACCGCATGTCCGTTGGAGCCCTGATTTCCTGAGCAACATAAAGCGATAGCATGCAAAAATGGCCGGGAGAGGATTACCTCGGCCCGGCCACAGTTTAGCTGACTAAGTAGCTGTCAGAAAAGGCGCATGGCCTGTTGCCCAGGCGCAAGCAATTAACTCAATGGGCGGCAGACATGTCGCCCAGCACTTCCTTCGAAGCCACGGTCGAGTCCGCGTTCAACTTGTAGACCATCGGCACCCCGGTCGCGAGGTTGACGCCGAGGATCTGCTCCTTGGTCAGCTTGTCGAGCACCATCACCAGCGAGCGCAGCGAATTGCCGTGCGCGGCGACAAGCACCTTTTCGCCACGCAGCACGCGTGGCAGGATTTCGGTCAGGTAATAGGGCCAGACGCGCGCACCGGTGTCGCGCAGGCTTTCGCCACCCGGCGGCGGGATGTCATAGGAACGGCGCCAGATATGCACCTGTTCTTCGCCCCACTTGGCCCGGGCATCGTCCTTGTTCAGGCCGGAAAGATCACCATAGTCGCGCTCATTCAGCGCCTGGTCCTTGATCGTCTCAAGACCGGTCTGGCCGACGTTTTCCAGAATGATGTTGCAGGTTTTCTGCGCACGCGTGAGGACCGACGTGAAGGCCACGTCGAACTTCATGCCGTAGTCGGCGAGCGCCCTGCCGCCGGCATTGGCTTCCTGCACACCGAGCTCGGTGAGATCCGGATCACGCCAGCCGGTAAACAGGTTTTTCAGGTTCCAGTCGCTCTGGCCATGGCGCACGAGCACGAGGGTACCGGTCATCGACAATTCCTCTCTTGACGATCAGGGGGTGGAGTTGAGCCCGAGCACGTCGAGCATGGTGTAACGGCCGGGCTTCTTGTCGAAGGCCCAGACGGCGGCCTTCAGGGCGCCGCGGGCAAACAGCGAACGGTCGCCGGCACTGTGAGAAAGCGTGATGATCTCACCTTCGCCCGCAAACAGCACGGAGTGTTCGCCGATTACGGAGCCGCCACGCAGCGTTGCAAAACCGATCGAGCCCTCTTCGCGTGCACCGGTATGGCCATCGCGTACCCGAACGGAGTGGCTGGTCAAATCGACGCCACGTCCCTCCGCTGCCGCCTGCCCCAGCAGGAGCGCCGTACCTGAGGGTGCGTCGACCTTGTGTTTGTGGTGCATCTCCAGGACTTCGATGTCCCAGTCGGCGGCTTCGAGCGCTCGCGCAGCCTGCTTGATCAAGACAGACAAAAGGTTCACGCCGAGGCTCATATTGCCGGATTTCACCACACGTGCATGACGCGCTGCCGCATCGATCTTGTCTTCGTGCTCCGGCAGGCAACCCGTCGTGCCGATGACGTGCACAATCCGTGCCTGCGCGGCGAGCGCGGCAAATTCCACGGTCGAAGTGGGCGAGGTAAAGTCGATAACACCATCGGCATGCAGGAAAGCGGCCAGCGGGTCATCGGTGATAGTAACGCCGAGAGTGCCAGCCCCAGCAAGATCGCCGGCATCCTTGCCCAGCGCTGCTGAACCCGCACGCTCGACGGCAGCATGAAGCACCACGCCTGGCGTCTGGCTGATCAGATTGATGAGTGTACGCCCCATGCGCCCGGCGGCACCGACGACGACGAGCTTTATTGGGGCATTCATGATCATAGGTCCTGCAAAGTGTCGCGACCGTTGGGAACGGCCTGGAGATTGTTCAGGCGAGCGTAAAGTCCGCTTGGCCGCTGTGCAAGGCTCTCATGTGTGCCTTCTTCGACCACTTGGCCGGCCTGCATCACAATGATCTTGTCGGCCTTGATAACGGTCGAAAGCCGATGCGCGATGACGATCACAGTGCGCCCGACCATGGCCGCCTCCAGCGCCTGCTGCACGGCAGCTTCCGATTCCGTATCGAGAGCCGAGGTTGCCTCGTCGAGAAGCAGAATGGGTGCATTCCGAACCAGGGCACGCGCGATCGACAGCCGCTGCCGCTGACCGCCGGAGAGCGTCAGCCCGTTCTCGCCAACCGGCGTGTCATAACCCATCGGTTGGGATAGGATGAAGTCGTGCGCGTTCGCAAGCCTTGCCGCATCCTCGATCTCGCTATCCGTCGCGTCCGGACGGCCGTAGCGGATATTGTCGCGGATCGTACCCTCGAAGAGGTAGGGCTGTTGTGAGACATAAGCCAAATGGTGGCGCAGCGAGGATTTGGTGACATCGGCAATGTTCTGCCCGTCGATCAGGATCTCGCCGTCGGCCGGATCGTAAAAGCGCGGGACGAGCGTGATAACGGTTGATTTGCCGGCGCCGGAAGGCCCGACAAGCGCCGTGGTCTTTCCACCTTCGGCAACGAAGCTGAGGTTGTGCAGAACCGGTCCGCTGCCGGTGTAGGCAAAGTTGACGTTGCGGAACTCGATCTTGGCCTCCCGAACAACCAGCTCGCCAGCACCTGCTTTGTCGCGCTGATGCGTCTGCATGTCGAGGATCTCGTAGATCATCTTGGCGTTGACTGCGGCGCGTTCCATCTGCACCTGCAGCTTGGCCAGTCGCTTAGCCGGCTCATAAGCCAGGAGGAGAGCGGTAATGAACGAGAAGAATGCGCCTGGCAGCACGCCGCCATAAATGGCCTGGAAGGCCGCATAGGCCATGACACCGGCAACGGAGAGGCCGGCCAGCGATTCCGTCAGCGGCCCATTGCGCTCGCTGAGGCGGGCGATCCGGTTTGAGCGTCGCTCGGCCGCATCAATTGTCGACTGGATCTTTTCCTCGAGCTGCGCCTCCATCGTGAAGGCCTTGACGATGGCAATACCCTGCACGGTCTCCTGCATGGCGCCAAGCACATGCGAGTTCAGGATAACCGCTTCGCGTGTGGCGCTGCGCAACCGCTTGGACAGATAGCGCAGTCCGAAGAGCAGGGGCGGCGCTACCGTGAACACGATAAGTGAAAGCACCACATCCTGGACGAACATCACCCCGATCAGCGACACCAGTGTCACCAGATCGCGAGCAAGGGATGTCACGGTCAGATTGAGCACGTCGCGAACGCCGTTGATGTTCTGGTTGATCTGCGCCGAAAGACGCGCCGAACGCGCTTCGTTGAAATAGCCCACCGACAGCGTCATCAGATGCGCAAACAGGCGCCGCTGGTAGCTGGCAACGATGTTGTTGCCAATTTTGGCGAGCGTGACGGCCTGGCCGTAACCGGCAAAGCCGCGAATGACGAAGGCGGCAAAGATGGAGCCGCAGATGCTCCAGATCAGGTCAGCACGACGGTTGGCAAAGGCCTCGTTGATGACCGATTCCATGATCCACGCCGTAAAGGCGGTTGTCATGGCCACGGTCAGAAGGCAGGCGATGGCAAAGGCATAGGCGCCCAAATGCTCACGGCCATTTTCTGCCACGACACGGCGCAAGACGGCAGTGATGCTGTCATTGTCCAGCGTTTCGTTGGAAGTGCCTGTCAAGAGAGGTGTCCTGTGCTGTTGCTCCGGGCAAAGCCCTTATAGGGCCGCCGCTCTATAGCCAGTTGCAGCACATTTGACCATAGTGCCCGCAGAGCAGCCTATCGGCGCCAGTGCCGGCCCTCGGTCGCCAGTCCGAAATCGGACGGAGCCCTCGCAAATGCCGCCAGCCCATGTAGGGCCGCCTGCGGATGTGTCACCACGAAGGTCGGGATTGCGTGCAGCAGGCCCTGATGTGGCGCCTTGTCCTCGAAGGCCGCACGAAATTCGCCGCTCTGAAGTGCGGGCAGGATTTTCGGCGAGATGCCCCCGGCAAGGAAGACTCCGCCCTTTGCCATGAAAATCAGGGCCAGATCGCCCGCAACGCGGCCGAGATAGGTGGCAAACAGGCTGAGTGCCTCGCCAGCCAGCGCATCAGCGCCGGATATTCCGGCCGCAGAGACTTCCGCCGGCTCTTCATAGCGCGGCGTGCGATTTCCCTCGGCCTTGCACAAGGCCCGATAGATGTTCATGAGCCCACGGCCCGAAAGCAGTTCTTCGGCCGAAATCCGCCCGAGCGCAACATTCGGATCATGGACCGGCGTCAGATGGGGCCAAATGGCGTAGTCGCGTTCCGTGCGAGGCCCGACATCGACATGTCCGCCTTCGCCTGGCACCGGAAACCAGGTGTCTCGTGCCCGCACCAGCCCCGCGACACCAAGCCCCGTTCCTGGCCCCAGCACGACGCGCGAGCCGAGAGGCGCCTCGCTCAGAGAGCCGAGCGGCTGCCGGTCGGCTTCACCTAGCGTCGCTGCCGCGAGCGCTTGTGCCTCGAAATCGTTCAGCAGCAGCACTTCGTCAAAACCCAGTTCCGCCATCAGTACCTTCGGCCTGACCACCCACGGGCAGTTGGTCAAAGGCACCTCGTCACCCTTGATCGGACCAGCCAGCGCGAGGATCAGCGACCGCGGCTTATGGCTTGTCTCGGCGAGCACGCAGGTCCGGATCGCCTCGTCGATCGTGGCGAAATCCTTGTTGACGACATTCGGAAAACCAATCGCGTCGCCGCTGTCATCGAGCAGGATCGAAAACCGGGCATTCGTGCCGCCGATGTCGCCGACCAGGATCGGAAAGGGAAGGGTGTCGTCGCGCTGTGTCTTGGCCATGGTCTGTCCGGTCTTGGCCCCCGCTGCTCAGGCAGCCAGGGTCTGCATCAGGATGTCGGCGGTCGCGAGATTGAGCGCCATCGGGATGTCGTAAACGGTCGCGAGCCGCATCAGTGCCTTCACATCCACATCATGCGGCATCGGAGTCAAGGGGTCGACGAGGAACACCAGCATGTCGACCTCGCCGGTGGCGATGAGGGCGCCGATCTGCTGGTCTCCACCGAGGGGACCGCTTTTCAGGCGGGTCACATTGAGGTCGGGCGCGGCCTCCTGGATGCGGCCGCCCGTGGTTCCGGTCGCCACGATCCGCCATTGCAGAAGCTTCGACCGATGGCGGCGGGCAAACTCCGCCATATCGTCTTTTTTCTGGTCGTGGGCGATCAGGGCGATGCAAGGGGTGCTGGTCATGACGGGATCGGCAGCTCTTTTAAATCGATTTGATACCCTCTACCGCAGTGGCCTTCGCTTGAAAAGCCACCCGGTAACTTGCAGTTCAGAGCCCGCTCGGACGTGCGGGCGGAACGGGAACCTCCGCCGGAAGCTCGAAAGGTGTCGCAATAGCCTGGGCAGGGGCGACAAAGGCCGATGCAGAGGTGGCCGGCATGGCGCCGCCCCTCGGCTGGTAGGTGGCCTCCAACTCGCTGCCGGGTCCCTTAGCATGCAGGATCGCGCTACAGGCCTTGGGCAGATCGTCAAGCTGCGTTGCCCGCGGTTTCGGTGCGGGCTTGGCGTTCGGATCCTTCTTCGGCGCTGCCCAGGGCTCCTTCGTGAACCACCACGCCAGCGACTGGTCGCAGCCATCGCCTGGCGCAACGGGCGCTTGCGGTTTGCAGCCCGATGCCCCTTCCGGGCAGCGTATGCGGATATGGAAATGCTCGTCGTGACCGTAAATGGGCCGGATCTTCCCGAGAACCGCACGATCGCCAGTCCATGTTTCGCAGAGCTTCTTCTTGATCGCGGGATTGACGAAGATCCGTTCCACCTGCGGATAGCTCGCGGCCTTCACAACCACCTGGGCATGCACATTCGTCCAGCGACGCTTGTCCACCGTCAGGAACTTGCTCTTGTCGAGCATCGAGGTGAACGGCATGTCCTCACGCTGGCTTGCCGTCAGCGGCTGCGCCGGTTTCGGCGTAAACCAGATATCGGCATCGAGCCCGACCTGGTGGGAGGCGTGGCCCGACAGCATCGGTCCGCCGCGCGGCTGCGAGATATCGCCAATCAGGATGCCGGATCCCCAGCCCAACTGGGCGGCATCCTGGGAAAACCGCTCCAAGAGCGCAATCATCTGCGGATGTCCCCAGCGCCTGTTTCGCGACAGCCGCATGGCCTGCCATGTGGGGCCATCTGTCGGAATGGCCACGGCCCCCGCAATACAGCCCTTGGCATAGGAGCCATAGGGGGAGGGCGCCGCCCGCGTCGGCAATGTTACCCCGCCGAACAATTCCTTGGCCGGCGTGTCCTGAGCCTGAACGACATCAACGGCGGAAGCGGATATGGCTCCCAGGAACATCAAGGCTGAGGCGAGGCGGCGGACTTCGGGCAATGGCATCTGCGATAGTTCCTAGCGGTTTGACGGTCCGGCTGCCCGGATGAATCACATGAAGATGCTACCGTGAAACAGGAATCGGGTGAAACTGCGAACGTGCCCAATTCAAATCTGTGTAACCACGCCTGTATTTCTGAGGGTTTTGTCCTATTCTTAGCCCAATAAAATCTCAGGGGATCTGGAATGGCTTTCTCACGGCGACTTCTGAATTGGTTCATCCTTGCGGGTGTTGCGATCTTCACCGGCAGCGCAACCGCCCAGGAGCCGACCGAGCCGTTTCGGCATGCGCTCGCGATCGTCGGCGATATCAAATACCAGCCCGGCTTCGCCCATTTCGACTACGTCAACCCTGCAGCGCCCAAAGCAGGAGACATCAACCTCTCAGCATCCGGCACCTTCGACAGTTTTAATCCTGTTCTCGACAAGGGCGAACTGGCGGCCGGATTGGCTCCGAGATTGTCGCTTGTGACAGAAACCTTGTTGAAACCGTCCATGGACGAAGTGGATGCGGTCTACGGTCTTCTGGCCGAGGCGGTGTCTTACCCACCGGACTATGCCACTGCTACATTCCGCCTGCGAGCCGAAGCCAAATGGGCGGACGGCATGCCTGTTACACCTGAAGACGTGATCTTCAGCTTCGAAAAGTTTAAGGACCTCAAGCCGCTTTATGCCACCTACTACGCCCATGTGTTGAAAGCGGAAAAGACGGGGGACCGAGACGTCACGTTCACCTTTGACGAAAAGAACAACCGCGAACTTCCGATCATTGTCGGCGAGCTGGATATCGTTCCCAAGCACTGGTGGACTGCCAATGGGTCCGACGGAAAACCACGCGACATTTCGCGAACCACGCTCGAGCCCATCATGGGGTCCGGGCCATACCGCATCGCCTCATTCACCCCAGGCTCCAAGGTCGTCTATGAATTGCGAGATGACTACTGGGGCAAAAACCTGAACGTCAACATTGGCTACAACAATTTCAGAACGCAGACCTATACCTACTTCGCGGATCTGGACGTGGAGTTTGAAGCCTTCCGCTCGGGAGCGATCGATTATTGGGCCGAGAATTCTGCGATGCGCTGGGCGCGGTCTTATGATTTTCCCGCCGTCACCGACGGCCGTGTGAAACGGCAGGTGCTTGACAACGAATACAAGACGTCAGGTGTGCTCGTCGGCTTCATCCCCAATATGCGCCGCGAGATGTTCAAGGACGCCCGCGTCCGCAAGGCACTGAATTACGCCTTCGACTTCGAAGAGTTGAACAGGACGATCTTCTTCGATCAATACAAACGGATAGACAGCTATTTCTACGGCTCGGAGCTGGCATCGCAGGATTTGCCCGAGGGCAGGGAGCTCGACATATTGAAGTCGCTCGGCCCCGATGTCGCGCCGGAAGTTCTGACACAGCCATACAGGAACCCCGTCGGAGGCGACGGCACCAAACTGCGCGAGAACCTCAGAGCTGCGCTCGCTCTTCTCAAGGAGGCCGGTTACGAACTGCGCGGCGGAAAGATGACCTCCGCTGCCACGGGAAAACCGCTGCAGTTCGAAATTCTGCTGAATGGGCCGACCATCGAGCGTGTCGCGCTCCCTTTCGCGGACAATCTCAAGAAGATCGGCATACAGGTCTCCGTCAGGACGGTGGATTCCGCCCAATATACCAATCGCGTCCGCAGCTTCGACTACGACATGATCTATCTTGGATGGGCGCAGAGCCTCAATCCTGGCAACGAACAGCGGGACTATTGGGGTTCGCGGTCGGTCAATCAGCAGGGGTCACGCAACTATGCCGGCATTTCCGACCCCGCAATCGACAAGCTGATTGACCAGATCATTTTCGCCAAGGATCGCGACACGCTGATCCCCACGGTCAAGGCTCTGGATCGATTGTTGCTGGCGGGTAGCTATACAGTACCGAGCTATGCGCTTCGCTCGTCGCGGATCGCCTATTGGGACAAGTTCGAGCATGCCGAATTGCCGACATATGGGATCGGCTTTCCATCCATCTGGTGGTCAAAGCAGGTGCAAAACTAATCGAGGGGACTTCTGTCGAGAAGCCGGTTATTTAGGAAACGATAGGCGAATCGCTTTGCAGGAGGGCCGACGGATTGGCTGACGGACAGGAACAGTGGTTTGAACGCGGCGATGCGTCCGCGATGGGCGTTCCATGACCGGATATATCTTCCGCCGGCTGCTGCTGATGATCCCGACGATCATCGGCATCATGGGCATCTCTTTCATCGTCATCCAGTTTGCGCCCGGCGGTCCGGTTGAGCAGGTCATTGCTCAGCTGAGCGGCCAGGGAGACAGCGCCGATGCGCGGCTGTCCGGCGGCGGAGACATGCTGAACCAGCAGGTCGGCACGGAGGAAGGCGGGTCGCGTTATCGTGGCGCCCAGGGACTGGATCCGGAGCTGATCGCCAAGCTCGAAAAGCAGTTCGGTTTCGATAAACCGCCGCTCGAACGCTTCGTCGAGATGATGTGGAACTACATCCGATTCGATTTCGGCGAGAGTTTCTTCCGCAACACCTCGGTGATCGATCTGATCATCGAGAAGATGCCGGTCTCCATCTCATTGGGCGTATGGGTTCTCCTGATCTCCTATGCCATCTCCATCCCCCTTGGCATCAAGAAGGCGGTCTCCGATGGCTCGCGCTTCGATGTCTGGACTTCTGGTGTCATCGTCATCGGTTATGCCGTGCCGGGCTTCCTCTTCGGCATCCTGCTGATTGTCCTCTTTGCCGGCGGCTCCTTCTTTGACTGGTTCCCGCTCCGGGGCCTTACCTCGGACAATTTCGCCCAGCTTTCCTGGTGGCAGAAGATCCTCGACTATTTCTGGCATCTCACCCTGCCGCTGATCGCGCTCCTGCTCTCAGCTTTTGCCACCACGACACTGCTCACGAAGAATTCCTTCATCGACGAGATCAAGAAGCAGTATGTCGTGACTGCCCGTGCCAAGGGCTTGGCTGAACGTCAGGTTCTCTACGGCCACGTGTTCCGCAATGCCATGCTGATTGTCATCGCCGGCCTGCCAGGCGCCTTCATCTCCGCCTTCTTTACCGGCTCTCTCTTGATCGAGAACATCTTCTCGCTCGATGGTCTGGGTCGCCTGGGTTATCTCGCCGTCGTCAACCGCGACTATCCGATCGTGTTTGCCACGCTCTACATCTTTTCGCTGATGGGGCTCGTCGTCGGCCTGATCTCCGACCTGATTTATACCTGGATCGATCCGCGCATCGATTTCGACAGGAGGGACGTCTGATGTCCGCTGTCGAAACGACGGCCGTCGTTCCGCCGAAAAAGACTTGGCTCACGCCCACCAGCCGCCGTCGCCTCGAAAACTTCAAGGCGAACCGCCGCGGATACTGGTCCTTCTGGATCTTCATGGTCCTGTTCGTGCTCAGCATGTTCGCCGAGTTCATCGCCAATGACAGGCCGATCATCGCCTCCTACAAGGGCGAGATCCTCTTCCCCGTGGTCGTCGACTACCCGGAGGAGAAGTTTGGCGGCTTCCTTGCGGTGACCGACTATCGCTCGCCCTTCATCGCCGATGAGATCAACGCCAATGGCTGGATGATCTGGCCGCCGATCCGCTATTCTTATCGCACGGTCAATTCCGAGGTTCCACACTCGGCCCCGACCGCGCCCTTCTGGCTGATGGACAAGGAAGAGCGCTGCGCCGCTTATCCGCTGAAGGCGGAGGATCCGAACTGCGTGCTCGGAAACATGAACTGGCTTGGCACCGACGACCAGGCCCGCGACGTCATGGCGCGCATGATCTACGGTTTCCGTATTTCGATCCTCTTTGGCCTCGCGCTTACGCTCGCCTCAGCCGCGATCGGGGTCACTGCCGGTGCCGTGCAGGGCTATTTCGGCGGCTGGACCGACCTCCTGATGCAGCGCTTCATAGAGATCTGGTCGTCCATGCCGGTGCTCTACATTTTGCTCATCATCGCGGCGATCCTGCCGCCCGGCTTCTTTGTCCTGCTGGGCATCATGTTGCTGTTCTCCTGGGTCGGCTTCGTCGGGATCGTTCGCGCCGAATTCCTCCGTGCCCGCAATTTTGAATACGTCAATGCCGCCCGTGCGCTTGGCGTCGGCAATGGCACGATCATGTTCCGCCATCTGCTGCCGAACGCCATGGTGGCCACCTTGACCTTCCTGCCCTTTATCCTCTCAGGCTCGATCACCACGCTCACCTCGCTCGATTTCCTTGGCTTCGGCATGCCGCCGGGTTCACCCTCGCTTGGCGAACTGATCGCGCAAGGCAAACGCAACCTGCAGGCCCCCTGGCTGGGGCTGACGGCCTTCTTCACCATGTCGATCATGCTCTCGTTGTTGATCTTCGTCGGCGAAGCTGTTCGTGACGCGTTTGACCCGAGGAAGACATTCCGATGAACGGTGAGATGAAGCCTCTCCTGTCCGTGCGCGATCTGTCCGTCGCTTTCCACCAGGGCGGTCGCGAGAGCCTGGCGGTCGATCGGGTCTCATTCGATATCAAACGCGGTGAGATCGTCGCGCTGGTTGGCGAATCCGGTTCCGGCAAGTCGGTGTCGGCAGCATCGATCCTGAAACTGCTGCCTTATCCCTCCGCCAGCCATCCCTCGGGCGAAATCCTGTTCGATGGCCGCGACCTGATGACGGCCAACGAAGCGGACCTGCGTGCGGTACGTGGCAACGACATCACCATGATCTTCCAGGAGCCGATGACCTCGCTCAACCCGCTGCATACGATTGAGCGGCAGGTCAGCGAAATTCTCGGTCTGCATCAGGGGCTGACAGGAACTGTCGCCCGCGCCCGCGTACTGGAACTCCTGCATCAGGTCGGCATTCGTGAACCGGAAAAGCGCCTTTCCGCCTTTCCGCATGAGCTTTCGGGCGGTCAACGCCAGCGCGTGATGATTGCCATGGCACTCGCCAATCGTCCCAAGCTCCTGATCGCCGACGAGCCGACGACGGCCCTCGACGTCACCGTGCAGGCCCAGATCCTGGAACTCCTCGGACGCCTCAAGTCCGAACACGGCATGTCCATGCTCTTCATCACCCATGATCTCGGCATCGTCCGCAAATTTGCTGATCGCGTCTGTGTAATGACCAAGGGCAAGATCGTCGAGGCGGGTCCCGTCGAAGATATCTTCGAGCGGCCGCAGCATGCCTACACGAAGAAGTTGCTCGCTTCCGAGCCGCGCGGCGAACCGCCAACGCTGGACGAGACAAAGCCCGTCGTCATGCAGGGCAAAGATATCCGGGTCTGGTTCCCAATCAAGGCCGGCTTCCTGCGTCGAACCGTCGACCATGTTAAGGCCGTTGATGGCGTCGATCTGACGCTCAGGGCCGGCCAGACGCTCGGTGTCGTCGGTGAATCCGGCTCCGGCAAGACCACGCTCGGTCTCGCCCTCTCGCGGCTGATCTCGTCGAAAGGCCGCATTAGCTTCATCGGCAAGGATATCCACGCCTTCTCCTATCGCGAGATGCGGCCTCTGCGCGATCGCTTGCAGATCGTTTTCCAGGATCCTTTTGGCTCCCTCAGTCCCCGCATGTCGGTGGGTGAAATCATCGCCGAGGGCCTCAAGGTTCACGAACGGCACCTGTCATCGGAGGAGCGTGACAGTCGCGTCGTTTGGGCGCTTGAAGAGGTCGGACTCGATCCCGCCACCCGCTGGCGCTATCCGCACGAATTCTCCGGTGGCCAACGCCAGCGCATCGCGATTGCCCGCGCCATGGTGCTGAAGCCGCGATTTGTGATGCTCGACGAGCCGACCTCCGCACTCGACATGACCGTTCAGGCCCAGGTCGTTGACCTCCTGCGTGATCTTCAGGCGAAGCATGATCTGGCCTATCTCTTCATCAGCCACGATCTGAAAGTGGTAAAAGCACTCGCCAACGAACTGATCGTCATGCGCGGCGGCAAGGTGGTCGAAAAGGGCCCCGCCGCAGAAGTCTTCGCCGCCCCCAAGGCCGATTACACGCGCGCCCTGATGGCCGCCGCCTTCAATCTGGAAGCCGTCGAGGCCGGCGGCATCCGTCAGTAACGGAAGACAGACATGACAGAGAAAAGCCCCATCATCATCGATCTCCGGTTTGACCGTGACAGCGTCCTGCGCGCTTTGCCTGATGCATTTCCCGGTCGTCCCGTGATCGACATGGGTGATCCCGGAAATCGCAGCCGGGATTTGTCGCAGGCGGCCTATGCCGTAGTCTGGAAGCCCGATCCGGATCTGTTCAGGCGTGCGAGCGGTCTGAAGGCGATCTTTTCCGGTGGCGCCGGCGTTGACCACATTCTTTCAAACTATCAACTGCCGGATCTGCCGATTGTTCGGTTTGTCGATCGCAGCCTGACGGACCGCATGAGCGAATGGGTGGTTTGGCAATGCCTGTACCACCTCCGCAACGGATCGATCTATACGGAGCAGCAGCGATCTCGCATCTGGCGGGAAATCGCCGAGCAGCCCGAAGCCCGCGATGTAACAGTGGGAATCATGGGTCTCGGCGTCCTCGGTGCCGATGCTGCGGCAAAACTGAAAGTCATGGGCTTCAGGGTCATCGGATGGTCCCGCAGAAAAAAGGATATTGCTGGCGTGGAGACATTCGACGCTTCCGGCCTGGAAGCGTTTCTCGCACAGACCGATATCCTCGTCGGCCTCTTGCCGCTGACGGAGGATACACGGGGAATCTATGACAGGCCTCTGTTTTCCAAGCTGTCGCGCACCGGGGTGCTGGGTGGCCCCATTTTTCTCAACGCCGGGCGCGGCGGAAGCCAGAAGGAAGAGGAGCTTGCCGCCTGCCTCGCCGACGGAACATTGAAGGCGGCGTCGCTCGATGTCTTCGTGAAGGAGCCACTGGACCGCAACAGCCCGCTCTGGGCCATGCCCAATGTGCTGATGACGCCTCACGCGGCCGCTTCATCAGACGTTCGAGCTCTCTTTCGCCATGTCGAGGAACAGATAGGCAGGCTGGAACGCGGAGAACCCCTGCAGTTCGTCGTTGACAGGACTTCTGGATACTGACGGGCCTGATCCGTCGGAACAATCGTTGCCTCCTTCCGTTTGCTAAAGAACGGGGCGCCTCGACGGCGCCCTGACCATTCAGCAGGGAGTGAGCCATGAGCAGCAGAACCGACCTTCCAGATGCCACGGACCGCCGGACCCGTGGTCTTAAACCCGAGCCCCTGACCCCCACCGAAGCGCGCCAGGGCTTCCGCGGCAAGCCGGTCCTGATCGTGCTTCTCGCAGGCCTCGTCTTGGCTATGCTCGTCTGGATCCCGGCTGAATGGTGGGGCAATTCGATTGCTCCGAACAATCCGGCAAACGAGCCGACGACTGAGACGGCGCCTGCGCCGAATGCTGGCGAGACAGGCTCGCAGAATATGCCGCAGTCAAATCCCACACCCGGCCAGTGATGGGATCCCATGACTGGACAACTCATTCTTGATTGCCGATAACATGCAGCAGAAGCGGTCGCACGTGGCGACCGCTGATCGCGGCCACGTGCCGCTGATCGGTAAGGCAGCGGCCAATGACCAAGACTGACATTGCAACCAGGGTTTACAATCACGCCTGGAAGCTTGATCCAATCATTCGCAGCCTGATCGATACGGACTTTTACAAGCTTCTGATGCTCCAGATGATCTGGAAGCTCTATCCCAACGTGCACGCCACTTTCACGCTCATCAATCGCACGACGTCCGTCCGACTCGCCGATGAAATTGACGAGCAGGAATTGCGAGACCAGCTCGACCATGTGCGGGCGCTGCGTCTGACCAAGAAGGAAATGATCTGGCTTGCCGGCAATACCTTCTACGGCCGGGCGCAGATCTTTGAACCCGAATTCCTGGCCTGGCTCGGCAATCTTCAACTCCCGGAATACGAGCTGACGAAACGTGATGGGCAGTACGAACTGACCTTCCATGGTCCATGGATGGAGACGACACTGTGGGAAATTCCGGCACTCGCCATCATCAATGAACTGCGTTCTCGCGCGGCTATGCGTTCGCTCGGCTACTTTACCCTCGATGTTCTCTATGCGCGCGCCAAGGCCAAGATGTGGTCCAAGGTCGAGCGATTGAAGGAACTCCCAGGCCTGCGAATTTCCGATTTCGGCACCCGCCGGCGTCACAGCTTTCTGTGGCAGCGCTGGTGCGTCGAAGCGCTGAAGGAAGGCATTGGCCCCGCCTTCACGGGTACCAGCAACGTATTGCTCGCTATGGATTCTGATCTCGAAGCGGTTGGTACCAATGCCCATGAACTGCCGATGGTGGTCGCGGCCCTTGCCCGCAATGACGAAGAACTCGCCGCAGCACCGTATCGCGTCCTCAAGGACTGGAACCGCCTCTACGGCGGCAATCTCCTGATCGTTTTGCCCGACGCTTTCGGCACGACCGCATTTCTGCGGGACGCCCCGGAATGGGTGGCAGACTGGACCGGTTTCCGTCCGGATAGCGCTCCTCCAATTGAAGGTGGCGAAAAGATCATCGAGTGGTGGCAGAAGATGGGCCGCGATCCCCGCAAGAAATTGCTGATCTTCTCGGACGGACTCGACGTTGACGCGATCGTTGACACCTACCGCCACTTTGCGGGCCGCGTGCGCATGAGTTTCGGCTGGGGTACCAACCTCACCAATGACTTTGCTGGGTGCGCACCCGTCGAGATCGATGGCCTGAAGCCGATCTCGATCGTCTGCAAGGTCTCGGAAGCTAATGGCCGGCCGGCGGTGAAGCTGTCTGATAATCCGCGAAAGGCAACCGGCGAACCAGCGGAAGTCGAGCGCTATCTGCGTTTCTTCGGATCGCAGGACCGCATCGAACAGGCTGTTCTGGTCTAGGCGCCCTCCATCCTCCTTTAGGGCGCTTGCATCTATGGCCTGCGCCATGCTCTCTTGGGGACGGCGGGAGGGAGCCCGTCTGGCAAGGGAGGATTGACCATGGACATGCAAGGCTCAGAGCGGATCGAAGCGCCCGTCGACGCCGTATGGAAGGCGCTGAACGATCCCGACGTCCTGCGACAGGCAATTCCAGGCTGCGAGAGCCTTGAGAAGACCTCGGATACGACGATGGTGGCCAAGGTGGTCCTGAAGATCGGGCCGATCAAGGCGAAGTTCGAAGGGGCGGTGGAGCTGCAGAACCTCAATCCGCCGCAGTCCTATACCATTTCGGGGGAAGGTAAGGGCGGTCTTGCCGGTTTTGCCAAGGGAGGTGCCGATGTCTCGCTCGAAAGCGACGGCCCCTCCGCCACTGTCCTGACCTACGTCGTGAAAGCCGAGGTTGGCGGCAAGATTGCGCAACTCGGCAGCCGTCTGATTGAGTCCACGTCGAAGAAGCTGGCGGCGGAGTTCTTCTCCAATTTCAGCGCTGCAGTCGGCGCAGAGAATTCACAAGCCTCGGCATAATGCGTGCTGCAGGCATCGCGTGACAGTTTTGCGCAAGCATGTCACCTCACTCTGGTTCCAGCCGAAATGATTCGGCCAGAAGGGGACATGATGATGAACGAGGGACCGGATCAATATTTTGATCAGCAGGACATGGCCGTGAAGCTGATGCTCATCGAGAACAAGTCCGACGAACTGACCGACATTCTGGTGGAAGCACTTCAGGATGCGCTCAAGCTGCTGGACGAGGAATTCTCCACCGTCCACTGATCTTTGTCGACCGGTTTATCAGAACCGGTCGGACACCTGGATGCCGGCTGGGCCGAGGATGACGGCTACGAGCACGGGCAGGAAGAACAGGATCATTGGCACAGTCAGCTTCGGCGGCAGTGCGGCGGCCTTTTTCTCAGCCTCGTTCATGCGCTCGTCGCGGCCTTCCTGGGCGAGTACACGCAGAGCCTGCGCGACCGGCGTGCCGTAACGGTCTGCCTGGATCAGGGCCTGCACGACATTCTTCACGCTGTCCAGCTGTGTTCGCGTACCGAGATTTTCCAGAGCCTGTCGGCGATCCGGCAGGAATGACAACTCGGCGGTCGTCAGCACCATTTCTTCAGCCAGTTCCGGCGATTGATCGCCGATTTCTTCCGACACACGGCGCATGGCCGCCTCGAGAGAAATCCCCGATTCGACGCAGATGAGCATCAGGTCCAGTGCGTCCGGCCAGGCCCGGCGTATCGAGTGCTGGCGTTTCGAGATCCGGTTCGACACGTAGATATTCGGTAGGTAGAAGCCGACATAGCCACCGACAATGGTGGCGAAGAGCCGGATCGGCAAACCCTTGTCCGCAAGATTTCCGAGCACGAAGATCCAGAATGCCGTGAGGAGCAGCGTTGCGAAGGGCAATAGGAACCGGGCAACGAGAAAGATGTTCAAGGCATTCTGTGAGCGCAGGCCGGCGGCTTTCAGCTTGTCGACTGTCTTGTCGTCGACCAGTGCCTTTCGCAGGTTGAAGCGCTCTACGATCTGGCGAACGGACTGGTTGTTGTTGGCTCGAAGGCTCGTTCGGCTCTGAGCGGCCTCGGAGTTCATTTTGGCGCGCTCGCGTGCCCGGATCAGATCGCGTTCGGTTGATACGGCGCGCATGCGCTTGTTCAGGTCGCCCTTCTCGAAATAGGGCATGACCAGCGTGTAGAAGGTGCCGAATACGGCGAGCGCCACCAGCAGCGCCACGATCAGCGCGGGATTGACGAATTGGGCAGCCCAGTCTTCGGTCATACCGTTCCGTCCCTAAATGTCGAAGTTGATCATGTTGCGCATCACCACGAGGCCGATGCTCATCCAGACTGCCGAGCAGCCGAGGATCAGATGTCCCCGGGTGTCGGTGAAGAGGATCATGATGTATTGTGGTGATGTGAGATAAACCAGAAAGGCGACGATGAAGGGCAATGCGCCGATGATCGCCGCAGAGGCCTTTGCCTCCATGGACAGCGCCTGCACCTTGGCCTTCATCTTCTTGCGATCACGCAACACGCGAGACAGATTCGACAGGGCCTCCGACAGGTTGCCGCCGGCTTGTCCTTGGATCGCGATGACGATCGCAAAGAAGCTGATTTCGGACAAAGGCATGGTCATGTGCATGCGAGCGATCGAATCGGGCACGCTCAAACCGAGCTGCTGAGATTCGACGACGCGCCGGAACTCGGTCTTGACCGGTTCCTGTCCATCCGAAGCAATCATGCGAATTGCATCATTGAGGGGAAGACCCGATCGGATGGATCGGACCATCACGTCGAGCGAGTTTGGAAACTCCTCCAGAAATTGCTTCTGGCGACGTTTGACCAGGAAATTGATGATCCATCTGGGCAGGCCCAGCGCCGACACGAAGGTCAGTCCGAGCATGACGAGAGGTGGCATGCCCGCAATCAGGGTCATCAAAAGCACCACGACGCCGAGCGCTGCACTGAACATGTAGAACTGGACCGGAGTGATCGACAGTCCAGTCTGGGCAATCCGCGATTTCAGGCTCGTCTCGTTTGCCTTCTTCGATTTCTCCTGCTGCTTCTTTTCGAGCTCCTTGAGCGAATCCTGGACCGACTTGCGGCGCTTCGAGATTTCCTGGACCCGGTCTCTGGCGGCCTTGATCTGACCCATGTCGGTCTCGGCTGACTTGACCCGATTGATCCGGTTTGCCGTCTTCTTTTCGGTCTCCATGCGGTTGTAGAGGAGACCATAGGCGACCGCTGCCGTGGAAACCGCGACCAGCAGAACGATGCCGAGTATGGTCGCGTTCATTGGCTCAGATTCCCTTCGACTTCTGTTCCATGGTGTCAAGAGCGGCAGCCAGACGACGATCCTCGTTGTAATAACGGGCGCGGTCCCAGAAATGTGGCTTGCCGATACCGGTCGACATGTGGCGGCCGATAATCTTGCCGTTGGCGTCTTCGCCGTCCATTTCGTAACGCATCAGATCCTGCGTGATGATCACGTCGCCTTCCATTCCGATCACCTCGGTGATGTGGGTGATGCGGCGTGAACCATCGCGCAGGCGGGCGGCCTGGATGATGACGTCGATCGAGCCGGAGATGATTTCACGCACGGTCTTGGCCGGAAGCGAGAAGCCGCCCATGGCGATCATGGATTCCATACGGCTCAGGCATTCGCGTGGCGTATTGGCGTGGATCGTGCCCATGGATCCGTCGTGACCGGTGTTCATCGCCTGGAGAAGGTCGAAAACCTCCGGTCCACGCACTTCACCAACGATGATGCGTTCGGGTCGCATACGCAGGCAGTTCTTGACGAGATCGCGCATCGTGATCTCGCCTTCACCTTCGATGTTCGGCGGGCGTGTTTCCAGACGCACCACATGCGGCTGCTGCAGCTGCAGTTCGGCCGTATCTTCGCAGGTGATGATGCGCTCGTCTGAATCGATGAATCCTGTCAGGCAGTTGAGGAGCGTCGTCTTACCCGAACCGGTACCGCCGGAGATGACGACGTTGCAGCGGACGCGGCCGATGATCTGCAGGACTTCCGCGCCCTCTGGCGTAATCGCACCGAACTTGACGAGCTGCGCGAGGTTCAGCTTGTCCTTCTTGAACTTGCGGATGGTGAGCGCTGGCCCGTCGATCGCCAGCGGCGGTGCGATGACGTTGACACGCGAGCCGTCGGGCAGACGAGCGTCGCAGATCGGGCTGGATTCGTCGACGCGGCGGCCGACCTGGCTGACGATACGCTGGCAGATCGACAGAAGCTGGGAATTGTCGCGAAACCGGATTTCCGACTCGATCGTCTTGCCGCCGACTTCGATGAAGGTCTGGCCGGCACCGTTGACCATGATGTCGGCGATGTCGTCGCGCGCCAGCAACGGCTCGAGCGGGCCATAGCCGAGAACGTCGTTGCAGATATCATCGAGCAGCTCTTCCTGCTCGGAGATCGACATCGCGAAGTTCTTGATCGTGATGATGTCGTTGACGATGTCGCGAATTTCTTCGCGCGCACTTTCGCCGTCGAGCTTTGCCAGCTGCGACAGGTCGATGGTATCGATGAGCGCGGAGAAGACCTTGCTCTTCGTGTCGTAATAATCGTCAGTCCGGGGCGCCTTCTTGCGGGCAGCACCCGGCATCGACGGGGGTGTCACCTGCAAACGGGTGCTGGCCTCGGGGCTACCGGGTTCGATCAGGCTCGTGTTTGAGCGTGCCGCAGGCGCGGCAGCCGCAGGCGCCGGTATCGTACCGGTAACCGAGCCTCCCTTGCCGAAACCGTCGTTTCCGCGTTTGCCAAACATGAGCGCTACCTATTCCTGTCCGAGGTCTATTTCTTCCGCAGCTTTTCAAGCAGCGATCCGAGGCCGGGCCGCTTTGGCTTCTTGATCGCAGCTCGTCCCGTGACGAGATGTGCAAGCTGGCTGAATGTCTCCGCAGTTGGCGATTTGGAATCCATTTCCGGGATCATGCGGCCGCTGTTTGCGGCACCGCCGAACAGCTGTGCATCAAAGGGGATGATGGCCACCGGTTGGAGCTCAAGCGGTTCGAAGAAGTCCTGCGGAGAGATCTCTGGACGCTTGGGCATTCCGACTTGGTTCAGCACCAGATGCGGCGGCTTGTCGTTCGGGCGAAGCTTTTTCAGCGCATCCAGCATGTTCTTCATGTTGCGAAGATTGGCGAGGTCAGGCGCGCAGGTGATCACCACTTCATCGACATCCGCAAGCACGGCCCGGGTCCAGTCGGCCCAGGTATGCGGGAGGTCGAGAACGCTGATCGGCGCGCTGCGCTGAAGGAGGTCGAGGATCGGCTGGAAGGCGCCGCGCTCGTAGTCGTAGCCTCGGTCCAGCAGCGATGGTGCCGCCAGGAGCGAAAGGTTTTGTCCGCAATTGGTCAGCAGGCGGTCGAGGAAGACTTCGTCCAGCCGCTCTGGCGAAAACACGGCTTCCGCCATGCCCTGGGCCGGATCCTGATCGAAGTCGATATTCGCCGTGCCAAAGGGGAGGTCGAGGTCTGCCAGAACGGTTTCCGTTGAGAACAGGGAGGCAATGTCGAATGCGCAGTTGTGAGCGATCGTCGAAGAGCCGACGCCGCCTTTGGCTCCGATGAACGCGATGGTGCGGCCAAGCGGTTCTGCTTCTGGATCGACGAAGATCGAGGAAATGGCGCCCATGATATCCGCCATGGAGAACGGGGAGACGATATATTCCGAGATGCCGCTCCGGATGAGTTCGCGGTAGAGCGAGATATCGTTATGCCGGCCGATCACAATGACGCGGGAACTCGGGTCGCAGACTTCGGCAAGCGGTGCCAGTTCGGCCATCAATTCGCGCGGGCCTGCCTCGGTTTCGAGAATGATCAGGTTCGGCGTCGGCGTTGAGGCGAACATGACCGCTGCTGCGGCGATGTTGCCGCGGGTGACCCGCAGGCTCACGCGTGCCATGCGGCGGTCGCCCGCGCATTGCTGCATCACCTCATGCACGCCCTCCGTGATGCAGAACGCGTGAACGGATATGCGGGGCAGGGGACGAAGGGCCTCGACATCGCCCGCGATAGATCGCTCGGCAGTGGCGTGGCCTCCGCTGGCGGTATCCTCGAATTCGTAGTCGATCGCGTTCATTCTGCTTTCCTGTCCTTCAGGGACGCGTTGCCGCTCACTTGGTCGACGTGTCGCTACCTTGACGATAGAGACCGATTACCGTGGACCGGCGAGTCGCATCGATCGGGGCCATGGCGCGAGGTGACATCAGATCCATCGGATTGGCGATTTGCGCTGCGAGATTGCTTTGCGTGGCGCAGCCGAAGTTGTGATAATTCTTGTTGGCCATGGTGTTGTTGGTCAGGTCTTCCGGCCATTCGCCGCAGGGATTTGTCATCGCGGTCATCGCCACGTAGCTCAGGCGAATGGGTGCCACGTCACCGCCGGCCTGCGCCTGGTAGCTTGTCTCGATGATTTTGCTCGATGCAACGCCACGCGTGGTCAACACGTCGCGGATCTGCTTACGAAGCACCGACGCTGCACCCGCGTTGGGAGAGCCTTGCGGCAGCATGATCTGGATCGTGCCAGAGGACGTTGACAGATACTCGTTGGCGAAGCCGCCGATCGAATCGCGAAGGCCGTTGGTCAGCTTTCGGTCGCCGCTGGCAACCGGCACGTCGAGCGAATGCTCGACTTCGCTGAGCATGATGGGGTGACGGGTCCGATAATCGTCTGGAATGGCGGATGTCGACATCCCGTCCTTGTTGAGGTTGCCGCATCCGGCAAGCACGAAAGACGTGCCGAGGATCACGGCTGCCAGAGCGAGACGCGGCAGGGTGCTGGTGAAGGCGGCCATGGTTTCCTGGCTTTCCGTGGACTTGAGCGTCGGAGTCTTCATGTGTCTCGTTGAACCTCGCTCACTTGTAGATGAAGCCGACCGCGCCATGATACTGGCCGGCAGGAGCATTGCTTTCACGGCGGCCGTAGACCTTGTTCACCTTGTTCAGGAAGAAGGTTGCGCCATCCCCTTCGGGGTTGAAGTTGTCGTCGGGTCGCGACAGGGCGCTGCGGGCAACCGGGCGCACCAGATAGGGTGTGGCAATGATGACGAGTTCGGTCTCGTTGCGCTGGAAATCCTTGCTGCGGAAGAGTGCGCCAAGGATCGGCACCTTCGAGATACCTGGCAAGCCGCTCATCGCCTGTCGAATATTGTCTTGTACCAGGCCCGCAATCACGATGGAGCCGCCGGAGGGCAATTCCACGGTGGTCGAAGCCTCGCGCTTGCGGATCGACATATAGGTGGAGCCGGGAATGCTCGGAGCCGTGTTCCCGGTCACCACATTCCCTTCCCAGGTCGGTTCTGAAACATTGGTCTCGATCTTGAGGCTGATGCGGCCGGGAGCGAGAACCACGGGACGGAAGTTGAGTGCAATCCCGTAATCGACAGTGTCGGTCGTGCGGCTCAACGTCGCCTGGCCCTTGTCGTCGACATTGATTTCCTGAGCTGCCGCCAGACGATATTCGCCGCCAACATAGAATTTCGCCGGTTCGCCGGAGATCGCGGTCAGACTGGGCTCGGCAAGGGTGCGCATGACACCAGCCTGTTCCATTGCGTTCACATAGGCACTGATGCCGACATTGCCGATCGTGCTCGATATCTTGGCGGTGCCCGTCGGGTCGATCGCGTTGCCGAGGTTCGACGGATTGGCATAGCTGATGCCATTTGCTCCATCCGAAATGCTGCCGGAGAATCCGAGCTGCTTCAGCACCTGGCGGCTGACTTCGGCGACCGTGACCTTCAGGGTTACCTGATCCTCACCCTCGATTTGCAGCAGGTTGACGATCTGTGACTGCTGGCGCTCTTCTGCATAGATGGCGACGTCGCCACCTTCCTGGCTGCTGGAAGCAGTCGTGTTGCGCGTCGTTGCTTCACCGCCTTGAAGGAAGGCCTTGGCGAGGCTCTGTGCCCGAGCTGCGTCCTGCGGCGTGCGAACACTGCCGGTCAACACGATGTTGTCGGATACGATCTCGACCTTGATGTCGGATTCTGGAATGAAGCGGCGCAGATTGGCCTCAAGGCCCGCAATATCACGTTCGATTTCGATATCGAGGCTGACGATTTCCTGGCCGTTGTCGCCGAAGATGAAGATATTGGTCTGTCCGACGGTCTTGCCGAACAGATAGATGCGCCGCGACGAACGGGTGACTGCGTCCGCCATGCTGGGATCCGCCACCAGGATATCATGTGCGTCGGCCGGCAGATCAACCACGAGAGCCTTGTTCAGACCGAGCTTGACGGTGCGGCGTGTACCAGGGCCGGCATCGGTGATCCGCAGAACGCTTTGCTGAGCCGCATTGACGGTGCCTATGCCTAGGATCTGGGAGCCGAGAGGCGATGGAATGCCGGAAACGGTCATGGCCAGGGCCAATCCCCCGGTCAAGGAAACACGAAGTTTGTTGGTCGAGATTTTCACGATGTGTCCCCCACTCACTTCATGGAATCGGCGGCAGGGGCGGACGATTTCACCACCTCGCCGGACTTGATGACCTGAATCGTCGGTTGGCCGTCACCGCCACTCAGCAGATAGTCGGCAGCGCTCGTATCTTCTTCCTGCGCGTCGGCGACCGAGCGCAGGGCGAGCGACAGACGATCGGCCATCTGCTGTGCAACCGCCATCACCTTTGTCTGGTCCGGGGTCAGTTCGAGCGTTGCGGTCGTGCCGATAACCGACTTGGAGCCATCGGGCGCTTCTTCGATCTGCTGGTCGACGGCGAGCACGCGGACGTTCGACAGGACGGTTTCGGTCAGGAAGTTGTTCTCGTCACCCTTGCGAACCATGATCACATCCACCCGGTCATTGGGCAGGATGAAGCCGCCGGCGCCCGTGGCAACCGAAATCTCGGTCGAAACGGCCCGTTTGCCGGAAGGCAGAAGAGCAGAGAGGATTCGCGATGATGAATCGGCGATTTTTTCCCGCCGCAACGGCTCGCCCTCGAACAAGGGGAGGCGCACCACGGCGCCTTGCAGTTCGGTCATCGCATCGGCGCGGGTCGACGAGGTGATGAAACCATCAACGACGCTATCGGCGGGCCAAGGCATCCAACGCATGGCGCTTTCGTCGAGACGGGCGCCGACGGGGAGATTTTTCGCAGAGACGAGAACATCAACGGTGGGCTGTTTCTCCACCGCAGCATTGTCCTGAACGATCACGGTTTGGTTGCCGCTCAGCCGCATGGCGAGGAGACCGGCCATACCGGCGGCCACGACGGCGACAGCGAGTATGATGAGACGGGCGGGTTTCATGATCGATCCTCGGGCGACGCAATAGGTTCTGGGCCAGAGAATGATCAGGAATTGGTGTACTTATGGTTAATGAGCTGCTTACTTTTGTGGTTAACGGAGAGTTTCTGCTGGCGTCAGCGGATACTCGCGATCGCTGCAACCATTAACGGGGAATCGGGGTAGGCCATCAGCCCGGCGGCTCCAATGGCGATTCCGTAGGGAACCTTCTTCTCGTGCATGAGTGTCTGAGGCAACCTAACACCCAGTGTAGCTAACTTATCCCAATTCGAACGCATCAGTACGATTGCTAACGTCACGAGACCACCGAGATAGCCAGTGAATGCTAAGAATTCGAACAAGGATATGTTGAACCCAAACCAGAGCGAAGCAGCGGTCAATAGCTTTGCATCCCCTCCGCCCATGACATTCAATGCGAACAATGCGAAGCAAACACAGAACACAACAACAGATGCGAGCAAGTGCAAGCCGAACTCGGTTAATGTCAGTCCGCAGAACGGCGCAACAAGCAAAAACGACCCGAGCAGCGCGGCCGACACGCGGTTGGGTATCGTCATCTCCAAGAAGTCAGTCAGCGCCGCAATAGCCAAGCAGAGGGGCGGGACGACGAAGATAATTGCAGTAATCAACCTGAAATCTCCTGTGTCCAAACAAACTATCCCGCAAGCCTTGCGAAATCGGAAACACGCCTGTCTCTTCGTACTGTGGAACACGAAAGCCGCCCGGAGGCGGCTTTCTTAGGCAGGTGAAAGAACGATTAGTTCTTGGAATTTGCGGTGGTCATCTTGGTCGACAGCGACTGGAACTGCGTGTTCAGAGCGTTGCCGAGGGTCGTCGCGCCGGTGATCAGGGCGACAGAAATCAGGGCGGCGATGAGGCCGTATTCGATGGCAGTTGCGCCGGACTCGTCCTTGACGAAACGTGCGAAAAGCTTGGTCATGTTATTCTCCTACTCCGCGAGGTTGATCAGCACTGCCGGCAACTGTTTCCGTTGCTCGGATGCCCTCAACCTAAATCGACCCCCTTGCCATCGACTTAAGAAAGACGGTTACCATCTCATGAACGAGGCTTTGCAAGAAGTTTGGTAAACAAAGGTCTCGCGCTTTCAGTTGAATGCGTTCGATGACGGCTCGTTGGGGCGCGAATAGGGGCATCTGCGTGATCGCGATCAAGTTTTCCGCCTCGGTTCCGGGTATCTGGATGTCGGATTGGGTGGTTAAGTGCCAGCTCGAGAGGCCGCGAACACGGTCATCTGTATCAAATTGGAGCGCACGTTCTGGGCCCCGCCGAAGTGTCGCAAGAATTGCAGACCAAATAAGAGAGCTGGGGCAGGTTTTGCGGCTTAACGCTTCATTCACCAAGGCGTTCCATACTCCGCGCTCAAGCCCTCTCACGCGCGGAACATAACGCATGTCCAAGTTCGACCGTCGTTTCACTGCCCTTGCTGCCTTGCTGGCCCTGCTCGTGGCAATGGTCGTGTCCGCGCCGGCTGCTGCGGCCGATGATATTCTTCGTGTCTATATGAACAGTGCGCGAATCCTGAAGCTTGACCGCCCTGTTAGCAAGGTGATTGTCGGCAACTCCGAAGTCGCGGATGCGACGGTGGCAGATTCGAAGACGATAGTGCTGACCGGCCGCGCTTATGGCACGACGAACCTCGTTCTGCTTGATGCGGATGGCAACGCGATCGTCGATGAACGGATCCTGGTCTCGATCGATGAGTCCAATACAGTGCGAGTCTATAAGGCCACAGACCGCACGGTGCTGTCTTGCACGCCAAATTGCGAGCAGCATGCCCAGACAGGTTCGCCGCAATAGTCGGAAATGAATTTGCGTTTCTGCAATTGGATCAAGTGTAAAGAGTTCGGAAACGGAAAATCAATACTTGCCGCTTAGCTTCTGACCAACGTCTGGAACGGGTAGGGCTATGAGCGGCCAAGAAAAAGATCAGCGCGGTGCGAGATCACCCAGGATGCGGATGGGCCGCCTTTGGAAGCGTCTGGCGCGTTCGCGCGATGGAGCCGCTGCAATCGAGTTCGCCATTCTCTCGGTCCCGTACTTCCTCATCATCTTCGCAATCATTGAGACCTTTCTTGCATTTTCGGCTGAGCAGTTGGTGACGAATGCGGTCAACAAGCTCGGGCGGGACATCCGTACGGGACATATTACCTATGGTCTGAACCGTTCGACGGACAAGACCAAGGAAGAGTTCAGGCAGTTGTTCTGTGACGAGATCAGTATTCTCATCACCTGTTCTGCAACGGAAGTTGCGACGGCCGCAAAGCTCTATATCGACGCCCGAACATTCTCGAGCTTTGCAGCGATCCCCAAGACGATCCCGCGCATGAGCAATGCGGACTATTCCGATATCAATCCTGCGAGTTTTGCCTTCACGCCCGGCGGTCCGGACTCGATCAACATGCTGCGCGCCTATTACCGCTGGCAAGTCATCACCGATCTTATTCGTCCGTACATCACCACCATACGGCCGGCAGACGGTTCAATGCCAAGCGACTTCCTGATCGTGGCGACGACCGCTTTCAAGAACGAGAAATATCCATGAACAGGACCATTCTCGAAAATGCTTCTCCCGCATCGTCACGTGGCGTCCCTCGCTACCGAGGGATCATCCTTCGCCTGCGTGCTATTTTAGCGGACAAGCAGGGTGTGGGTGGTGTCGAATTTGCTCTCGTTGCCCCGATGCTTCTGGTTCTCTATCTGATGTCGTTCGAGCTCACGATGGGCTTCAGTGCCGCCAAGAAGGCGTCAATGGCCAGCAGTGCGGTCGCGGACATCGTCGCGCGCGAAGAAAAGGTGACCAAAGCCTATCTGGTTACGATGTCCGACGTGGCAAAGGCGATTTTCGTGCCTTATCCACCAACGGATCTCCTCATTAAGGTCACGGCGATCAAGATAGACGGTACGAAGACAGCCAAGGTCGCCTGGTCATGGTCGTCTACCGGTGTCGCCCCTTATGCCGTTGGTACCTCCGCTCCCGTCCCGGCAAATCTCCTGATTGCGGATACCTTCTTGATCCGCAGCGAGCTCAGCGTTTCCCACGAAATGATGACCTATCTTCCGGGTATGGTCAGTGGCGGCACAAAAAGCCTCACTCTGTACCGCGAATTCTACTATCGCCAGCGACTGGGCGCGCAAATTACCTGCAGCGACTGCTGACCTCGCCCATTTGCCAAGCCTGAGCCCAGCCGCTAATGATGCAGGCTGACGCCGGGCATCGCATCATCTGGACCGGCCTTGGGTTTGGCATGGCACGCGCATTTCTATTCGTTCTCGATTCCTTCGGCATTGGCGGTGCACCGGACGCACCCGGATATGGCGACGATGGTTCCGATACCTTGGGGCATATAGCCGAATTCTGTGCGGCAGGAGCCGGTGATCGAAAGGGTCTGCGTCAGGGACCTCTCGTTCTGCCCAACATGTCGGCGCTCGGCCTCCTGACGGCCGCCAAACTGGCCACGGGCCGCCTGCCGGCGGGCATGCCTATCCCCGATCGCGTCTTTGGCCTGCACGGCGCCGCAAGCGAGGTGTCTCACGGCAAGGACACTCCCTCCGGTCATTGGGAAATCGCCGGCACCCCAGTCATGTTCGATTGGGGTTATTTTCCTGCGGGGGAGGAAGCATTTCCGGCCACTCTCGTCGAAGCGATCTGTCGTGAGGCAAACCTGCCGGGCATTCTCGGCAACTGCCATGCCTCCGGCACCGAAGTCATCGCCCGTTTCGGTGAGGAGCATATCCGCACCGGAAAGCCCATCTGCTATACCTCCTCGGATTCCGTCTTCCAGATCGCCGCCCACGAGACCCATTTCGGGCTTGAGCGCCTCTTGTCGCTGTGTCAGATCGTGCGCAAGTTGCTCGACCCGCTGAATATTGGCCGCGTTATCGCGCGTCCTTTCATCGGCGAAACCGTCCATAGCTTCGAGCGCACCGGCAACCGGCGTGACTATTCCGTGCTGCCACCAGAACCCACCCTGCTCGATCGACTGATCGACCAAGGACGGAAAGTGCATGCAGTGGGTAAGATCGCTGACATCTTTGCCCATCAGGGTGTCACTCGCATGATCAAGGCAAACGGCAACGCTGCGCTGATGGATGCGACATTGAAAACCATCGACGAAGCCGCAGACGGAGATCTCGTCTTCACCAATTTTGTCGATTTCGACATGCTTTATGGTCACCGCCGCGACGTGCCTGGTTATGCCGCAGCGCTCGAAGCCTTCGATCGCCGTCTACCCGAGGTGCATCGCAAGCTGAAGCCCGGCGATATGGTGCTAATGACAGCCGACCATGGCTGCGATCCAACCTGGCGCGGCACCGACCATACGCGCGAACGGGTCCCGATCATGTGTTTCGGCCCAGGCATACGTTCGCGCAACATCGGGCTTCGCTCCACGTATGCCGATATCGGCGAAACCATTGCGGCACATCTGGGTATCACCCCTGGCCGCCACGGACGGAGTTTCCTGTGACAACAAAGCTGAAAAAGGCAGAGCTGCACTGCCATCTTGAGGGTGCAGCGCCTCCGGTACTCACCCTTGATCAGGCGCACAAATATGGCGTCGATCCTGCCACCTTCATGGATGGTGACCGCTACGCTTGGACGGATTTCGCCGAATTCATCAAGGCCTACGACAAGGTTGCGAGCCTCTTCCGTACGGAGGAGGACTATGCACTGCTGGCTGAGACATATCTGCGCGAACTGGCGTCTGTCGGCACCATCTACAGCGAGTTGATCGTCTCGCCCGATCACGGGGATCGCATCGGCCTCGGTGCCGATAATTATCTCGCCGGCGTCACGGCAGGCATCAAGGCGGCCAAGGTCGCCACAGGCATTGAAGCCCGTATTATTGTGACGGGAGAGCGCCATTTCGGTCCGGAAAGCGTCATCGCCGCCGCGCAATATGCCGCCCGCAGTTCCAATCCCCTGATCACCGGCTTCAATATGGCCGGTGAAGAGCGTATGGGCCGCGTTGCGGACTATGCCCGTGCGTTCGATATCGCCCGCGAAGCGGGTCTCGGGCTCACCATCCATGCCGGAGAAGTCTGCGGCGCCTTCAGTGTCGCCGATGCGCTTGATCTCGTGAAGCCGGCTCGAATTGGCCACGGCGTGCGCGCCATCGAGGATGCGGAACTCGTCCGCCGCCTCGCCGATCTCGGCACGGTCCTCGAAGTCTGCCCCGGATCGAACATCGCGCTTTCGGTCTATCCGGATTTCCAGAGCCACCCCTTGCGCAAGCTCCGCGATGCCGGCGTGCGCGTCTGCATCAGCTCCGACGACCCGCCCTTCTTCCGCACGTCGCTGGCCCGTGAATACGAGCTTGCCGCAACCGAATTCGGGTTCTCCGATGCCGAGATCGACGCCATGACGCGCACGGCTATCGAAGCCGCCTTCGTCGACGAGGAAACACGGGCAGCTCTTTTGGCAAAACTCTGACGCCGCCCTGTTGAAGATTAGGCAAATTCTGCGCCCGCTCTTGCAGCCCTGCCAGAGAACGTGAAAATAGACCCATCCGAAAACAAAGAAGAAAAGAAGGCTCGATCCATGGACGGCGTAACAGTCATCAACCACCCCCTCGTCCAGCACAAGCTGACGATCATGCGCCGTAAGGAAACCTCGACCTCCAGCTTTCGCCGGCTGCTGCGCGAGATCTCGACCCTGCTCTGCTACGAGGTCACCCGCGATCTCGAACTGACCATGGAGACGATCGAGACACCGCTGACCGAAATGCAGTCGCCGATCCTCGAGGGCAAGAAGCTGGTCTTTGCCTCGATCCTGCGCGCCGGAAATGGTCTCCTGGAAGGCATGCTGGAACTCGTGCCGGCCGCCCGCGTCGCCCATGTCGGCGTCTACCGGGATCACGAAACGCTGCAGGCTGTCGAATACTACTTCAAGGCGCCGGAGGCTCTGTCGGAGCGTCTGATCATCGTCGTCGATCCGATGCTTGCCACCGGCAATTCCTCGATCGCCGCCATCGACAAACTCAAGGAACGCGGCGCCAAGAACATCCGCTTCCTCTGCCTGCTGGCCGCACCGGAAGGCATCAAGAACTTCCACGCCGTCCATCCCGACGTGCCGATTTTCACCGCTTCGATCGACAGCCACCTCAACGAGAAGGGCTATATCATGCCGGGCTTGGGCGACGCCGGCGACCGCATGTACGGAACGAAGTGACTTTTTAACCAGATTGCAAACTATGACGGCCCGAAACTCCGGTTTCGGGCCGTTTTGTCTCGCGCGTTATCCCGCCTCTTGGCCTTGGCTGCTACGATCTACACATCGCTCAAGGGTTCAAGCCGATGTTTGTTCGAACGTTGTTCACGGTCATGATGCTCGCGCTCTCTGCCAGCCAGTGGCCGACGATCGCGGTAAAGGTCGAAGCCATGCTGGCCGATCGCAAGGCGGCCTCCCTCGATAACGTCGCAGCCAAGCCTGCCACTACGGGGCCTTCCGGCCAGACGGTGCTGCCTATGGGGCCGGGCGGCCACTATATCGGCACTTTCAAGATGAACGGCAAGCCGATAGAGGCGATGGTCGATACCGGTGCTTCAACGGTCGCGATCAATGTATCAACCGCCCGTCGCCTGGGCTTCAGCCCGGCGGCGCTCGATTTTCGCTACGAGGTGAACACTGCCAACGGCTCTATCAAAGCTGCCCATGTCATTCTCGATCGCATCGAGATCGACACCATCAGGGTAAGGGCGGTCGATGCCTTTGTTCTCTCCGATCAGGCACTATCATCGACACTTGTCGGCATGAGCTTCCTGACAAAACTCCGATCATATACCGCCGAGAACCGCGCCCTGCGGATGCTTCAATAGAATCCTTTTGCCTTCATTCTTGGCCGATCCTCAGCCCAATTGCCGGAACGGCAATCGGCTTCGTTTCGGAAATTTGATAACACTTTGCTACAGTCTTGGCGGCTTGAGCGGCGGCTGCCTCGTCGTTCGCTTGAACGAAGGCGATCGGTTCACCTTTAGTGATCCGTGTTCCCAAGGGGCTGAAGCCGGAAAGACCGACACCATGGTCGATCGTGTCACTCGGACGTTGGCGACCGCCGCCGAGCGATACCACCGCGAGGCCGAGTTCACGCGTATCGCAGGCATTCAGATAACCGTCCCGCTCGGCGAGCACGGCCACCTCGACCTTGCCGCGGGGTAGATAATTCTCTGCCTTTTCCATGAAGTCCAAGGGGCCGCCAAGTTCGTGCACCATCTGCCCGAAGATCTCTGCGGCTCGTCCGGAAGTCAGCATCTCGCTGCAACGCGCCAAGGCCGCTGCCTGATCGCTCTCGACTCTGGCATTCACCAGCATTTCTGCAGCCAGTGCTAGAGTTACCTGTTCGAGCCGCGTGCCGCTTTTGCGGCCTTTTAGAAAATCGACCGCGTTCTGCACTTCAATCGCGTTCCCGGCGCAGTCGGCCAGCGGTTCGTTCATGTCGGTCAACAGCGCCGTGGTCTTTACACCTGCACCGTTGGCGACCCGCACCAGCGAACGTGCCAGGGCCTCGGCGTCTTCTGCCTTCGCCATGAATGCGCCATTGCCGACTTTCACGTCGAGAACCAGGCTTTCAAGCCCGGCCGCAAGCTTCTTCGACAGGATCGATGCGGTGATCAGCGGAATGGATTCGACCGTTGCCGTCACGTCGCGGATTGCATAGAGCCGCTTGTCAGCCGGTGCCAGATTTCCCGTTTGGCCGATAATCGCACAGCCGGCGCGATCCACGGTCCGGCGAAAAATAGCATTGTCGGGCATCACATTGTAGCCGGGGATCGACTGTAGCTTGTCCAGCGTGCCGCCGGTATGACCAAGTCCACGCCCTGATATCATCGGCACAGCAAGCCCGCAGGCGGCAACGATCGGTGCCAGCATCAGGGACACATTGTCACCCACGCCGCCCGTCGAATGCTTGTCGGCAACTGGCTTACCAACATCGGCCCACGAGAGCACGTCGCCGGAATCGCGCATGGCAAGCGTCAGCGCTACGATTTCATCCGGCGTCATACCCTTGAAGAAGACTGCCATGGCAAAGGCAGCAACTTGCCCCTCTGAGATCGTTTCCTTCGACAGCCCCTCAATAAAGCCGGCGATTTCTTCCCCGCTCAGCGTCCCGCCATCGCGCTTGCGCCGGATGATCTCCTGAGGAAGCATGGTCAATACCCTGACGTTGGGGCCGATGCCTGCTGGCCGGAGAGAACAGCGACAATGCTGTCGAGCAACCCGGATGCGCCAAAGCGGAATGTTGATGGCATGACCCAGTCTTCGCCCATTATGGTGTCTGCGAGCTTCAGATAGTGGGCGGCGTCAGCGACAGTCGAAATTCCACCGGCCGGCTTGAAACCGACCTTCTTGCGGCTGTCGCGGATCGCCTGCAACATGATGTCCGCCGCTTCGAGCGTCGCATTGACGCCGACCTTGCCGGTCGAGGTTTTGATGAAGTCGGCACCGGCCGCGATCGCCAGATCCGCCGCCTTGCGGATCAGCGAAATATCCTTGAGCTCGCCAGTCTCCAGGATGGTCTTCAGGATGGCGGTGCCGCAGGCGGCCTTCACCGCCGTCACCATGTCCGTGACCGCCTTCTCGTCGCCGTTGGCCAAGGCGCGATAGGGAATGACGAGATCGATATCGTCTGCGCCGTCCGCAACCGCGTCCCGCGTCTCGGCCAGCACGTCCTCGATCTTCATCGCGCCAGAGGGAAAGTTCACAACAGTGGCGATCCGGATCGGACTGTCAGGACCAAGAAGCGTGCGAGCCTGCATGACAAAGCGCGGCCAGATGCAGATCGCAGCCGTCGGACCAAAGGCGGTCTGCGCTTTGCCGCACAGCGTCACGATCTGTTCCGGGGTGCAGTCGTCCTTCAGGTTTGTGAGATCGAGCAGCGAAAGCGCTCGCGATGCGACAAAGCGCAGTTCCTGGTTATCCAATATCGTTTCCTCCGCCGATCATCCGCGTCAGGATGCGGGCCAGACGTTTGCCGCCGATCGGCGCCATGTCTTTGGTTTCCTCGTGGCTCAGTTCGCCACCGGTCATGCCGGCCCCATAATTGGTGATCACGGAGGCTGCCGCAACCCTAAGGCCAAAGAAACGTGCCAGGATCACTTCCGGCACCGTCGACATGCCGACCGCGTCAGCACCCAGCACGCGCGCCATCCGGATCTCTGCGGGCGTCTCGAAGCTCGGCCCGGAAAACCACATGTAGACGCCCTGCGAGAGATCGATGGCCTCGGCGGCGGCGGCCTCGCGCATCGCGGCCGACAGGTCGGCGTCGTAGGCGGACGTCATGCCGACGAAGCGTCCATCGCTCGGCTCGCCAATCAGCGGGTTCATGCCGGAATAATTGATGTGATCGCTGATCTGCATCACCGAGCCCGGCGGCATATCTTCGCGCAACGAACCGGCGGCATTGGTCAGGATCAGCGACCTGACGCCGAGCCCCATCAGCACTTCGATTGGCCCACGCATCGCGTTTGCGTCGCCGTGCTCGTAATAGTGAACGCGGCCTGCCAGCATGATGACAGGCGTCTTGCCGAGATAACCGGCTACCAGTTCACCGGCATGGCCGGAAACAGCGCTGACGGGGAAGCCCGGCAGCTCGGAGTAGGGGATGCGGACGGCATCGCGGACTTCACCGACCAGGGAACCGAGGCCGGAACCCAGAACGATGCCATAACGCGGCATGAGGCCGTTCAGACGTTCGACCAGAAGATCGACCGCGGCCTTCATCCGAGGATCTCGGTCTTGAAGCTCAGCGGCAACAGCTCATCCATCGTCACGGTCTTTTGCACGCCAACCTCGTCGCAGAGATAGATCTTGGTCTCGGCGCTGGCGAATTCCGAGATCTTCTGGCGGCAACCGCCGCAGGGCGGGCAAAGCGCGAGCTTTTCGGCAATGACGGCCATCTCGACGATCTTCTTGCCTCCGCCCATGATCATGCAGCCGATGGCCGTTGGTTCCGCGCACCATCCCTGCGGGAACGAAAGGTTCTCGATATTGGCGCCGGTATAGATCTTCCCGTCATCGGCGCGGATCGCAGCACCCACGGGGAA
The DNA here is from genome assembly GCF_003610655.1 of Rhizobium sp. AG855. Lineage (NCBI taxonomy): Bacteria > Pseudomonadati > Pseudomonadota > Alphaproteobacteria > Hyphomicrobiales > Rhizobiaceae > Rhizobium > Rhizobium sp. AG855. Next base: position 47,143 of record NZ_RAQG01000006.1, read on the forward strand.
TTTCGAGTAGGGCGCATGCGCAAACGCCATCGCGCCGCGTGCGGCCTCGAAGAGATCGTGAGCCATGATCAACGCTCCTTTGTGTAGGGCACGCCACCGGCCTTGGGCGGGTTGGCGGCACCGATGAAACCGGCCAGCAAAACGCAGGTCAGGATATAGGGCAGCGCCTGGAAGATCTGGACCGGCACTTCGCCGATTCCCGGAACAGCCTTGCCCTGCATGAAGTTGGCGAGTGCGTCGAGGAATCCGAAAAGAAGGCAGGCGAACATGACAGGCACAGGCTTCCACTTGGCGAAGATGAGCGCCGCCAGCGCGATATAGCCCTTGCCCGCTGACATGTCCTTGATGAAGGCCGCTGACTGCGCGATCGCGAGATAAGTGCCGGCAAAGCCGCAGAGGAAGCCGGCAACCAGCACGGCCCGGTAGCGCAGATAAGTCACCGAGATGCCGGCCGTATCCACAGCGCCCGGGTTCTCACCCACAGCGCGCAAACGCAGGCCGAAGCGTGTGCGGTAGAGCACCCACCACGACAGCGGAACGGCGAGGAAGGCGAGATAGGTAAGAATGTTGTTGCCCGAGATCACGTTCGCATAGATCGGTCCAATAAAGGGCACATCTCGCATCGCGTCGGCACCCGGCAGGATGATCGGCGAAAAGCGTCCGTCATTGGTCACCTGTGGCGTGCGCCCACCCTGGCCGAACCAGGCCTGCCCGAGCACGACTGTGAGGCCGGCGGCAACAAAATTCAGCGCCACGCCCGAGACGATCTGGTTGCCACGATTGGTGATCGAGGCAAACCCATGGATGAGCGAGAAAAACAGCGAGATGCCGATCCCGGCGGCAAGTCCTGCCCAGGCCGAACCCGTCAGATGGGCCGTGCAGGCAGCTGCAAAGGCGGCAGCCAGCATCTTCCCCTCGAGCCCGATATCGAAAATACCGGCGCGTTCTGAAAAAAGCCCGGCGAGCGCCGTGAAGATCAACGGGATCGACAGGCGGATGGTCGACCCGAGAATGCTGATGAGGATGTCGAAAGTATCCATGGTCTGATCCTCAACCCTTCACGAACGTCTGGTAAGCTCGAACGATCATCGGCCTGCACATGAATTCAAGCGCGCCGGCAAACAGGATGACGAGGCCCTGGATGACCACGATCATGTCGCGGGTGATGTTCGGCATGTCGAAGGAGAGTTCGGCGCCGCCCTGATAAAGTACGCCGAACAGGATGGCGGCGATGATGATGCCGAGCGGATGGTTGCGTCCCATCAGCGAGACTGCGATGCCGACGAAACCTGCGCCGCCCACGAACTCGACTTGCAGGCGGGCCGAGGCGCCGAGCACGGGGTTGAGAGCCATCATACCCGCAAGACCACCGGAAATCAGCATCGTGATGACCACGATCTTGGTGTAGGATATGCCGGCATAGTCGGCAGCCGACCGGCTGAGACCCATGGTCCGCATTTCGAAGCCGAGCTTCGTCCGCCAGATCAACACCCACACCACGAAGCACATCGCGAGTGCGATGAGGAAAGAGACGTTGAACGGGGCAGGGCCCAGCTTGCCGCCGAACATGGCGATCAGCCAGTCGAGCTTGGGCAATTGGCCGCCTTCGAGGAAGGTGCGCGTTTCCGGCGCCATCTTGCCGGGCACGATGAACACATTCACGAGCAGATAAACCATCAGCGCCGCGCCGATGAAGTTGAACATGATCGTGGTGATGACGATGTGGCTGCCACGCTTGGCCTGCAGCAAAGCCGGGATCAGCGCCCAGGCGGCGCCAAAAAGAGCAGCGCCGATGATTGCGAACGGCATCGTCACATACCATGGCACATAATGGTCCAGAGCCAGCGCCGCCAGTGCGGCCCCAAGTCCGCCGACATAGGCCTGGCCTTCAGAGCCGATGTTGAACAGCCCGGCATGGTAGGCCACCGCCACCGATAGGCCGGTAAAGATGAAGTTAGTCGCATAAAACAGCGTAAAGCCGATGCCCTCGCCGCGCCCAAGCGCGCCTTGCAGCATTAGCTTCAATGCCTCCCACGGGTTTTCCCCGATGATCCAGACCACGAGACCGGACACCAGAAAGGCCAGCGTCAGGTTGATCAGCGGCAGCAGCGCATAATTGATCCAGTTTGGAAGGGGTACGGATGCAGTGCTCATCAAATCCTCAAGCGGCAATACCGGCCATCATAAGGCCGAGTGTCTGTTCACCGGCATCCGGTGTCTTCTCGCCAACCACCTTGCCGGCGAACATCACCAGGATACGGTCGGACAACGAACGGATCTCGTCGAGTTCGACGGATACGAGCAGCACGGCCTTGCCCGTATCGCGCGTCTCGACGATCCGCTTGTGGATGAATTCGATCGCGCCGATATCGACCCCGCGGGTCGGTTGGCCGACGATCAGGAGCTTCGGATCACGCTCGATTTCGCGGGCAACAACGATCTTCTGCTGATTGCCGCCGGAGAAGTTCGCCGTCTTGAGGCGCGGGTTTGGCGGTCGGATGTCGTATTTCTCGATCTCGGCCACGGCGGCCTTGCGGATTGCATCCGGGTCGAGAAAGAAGCCTTTTCCGTAGCGCTCATCGCGATGATAGCCCAGAATGGCGTTCTGGCTTTCCTCGAAGGGCAGAACAAGACCCATGTGATGGCGGTCTTCGGGAATATGCGCAACGCCGATGCCGCGCAATTCGGCCGGATCAAGCCCGGCGACGTTGCGGCCACCGATCCAGATCTCTCCAGAGGTCGGCTTGCGGATGCCGGTGATCGCTTCCAGCAGTTCGCTCTGGCCGTTGCCGGCGACGCCGGCAATCCCGACGATTTCGCCGGAGCGCACGTCGAAGGAAACATTGTCGACCATGACCACGCCGCGGCTGTCCTTGACAGTCAGGTTGCGCACCGAGAGGTAGATGTCGCCGGGATTGGCCGGCTGCTTGTCGACATGCAGCAGCACGCGACGGCCAACCATCAGCTCTGCGAGCTCCTCGACGGTCGTCTCAGCCGTCTTGCGCGTCGCAACGATCTCGCCGCGCCGCATGACCGAGACCGTGTCGGTGATCGCCATGATCTCGCGCAGCTTGTGGGTGATCAGGATGACGGTCTTGCCCTGGTCGCGCAGCACGCCGAGGATCTTGAACAGGTGATCGGCTTCGGCCGGCGTCAACACGCCCGTCGGCTCGTCCAGGATCAGGATTTCGGCCCCACGATAGAGCGCTTTCAGAATTTCCACGCGCTGCTGCAGGCCGACCGGAAGTTCTTCGACCACGGCGTCGGGATCGACCTCAAGCTCGTAATCCTCTTCCAGCTTCTTCAGTGCTGAGCGCGCTCTGTCGACGCCCTTTGACAAGGTCGCGCCGCCTTCTGCGCCGAGCATCAGGTTTTCGAGCACCGTAAAATTTTCGACCAGCATGAAATGCTGATGCACCATGCCGATGCCGGCGGTGATGGCGGCCTGGCTGTCGCGGATCGTGATCGGTTTGCCGTCGATCTGGATGGATCCCTGGTCGGCCTGGTAGAAGCCGTAGAGAATCGACATCAGCGTCGACTTGCCTGCGCCATTCTCACCGATGATGCCGTGGATGGACCCCTTGGCGACCGTGAGATTGATGTTCTTGTTGGCGTGCACCGCACCGAACTTCTTGTCGATGCCGATCAGTTCGATCGCCGGTACCTGGCTGGTTGCAGTCATTCCGGTCCCCCAGACATAAAAAGGGCGCAGGACGACATAGGAGCCGTCCTGCGCCCGGATTTCAGATCACTTCGGGCAGGAATTGTCCGACATGTAGTCGTGGATCTTCACGGTCCCTGCGATGATGTCGGCCTTCGCCTTTTCGACGGCGGCCTTCATGTCGTCGGTGATAAGCTTGGCATTGTTGTCATCGAGCGCATAGCCGACGCCGTCTTCCTTGACGCCCAGCGCGAGCAGACCCGGGGTGAACTTGTCGTTCTTCGCGTCTGAATAGGCGTTGTAGACGGCGAGGTCGACGCGCTTGACCATCGAGGTCAGAACGGAGCCCGGCTGCAGGTGGTTCTGGTTGGAATCGACGCCGATCGAGAACTTCTTGTTGTCGGCTGCCGTCTGCAGAACGCCGAGGCCGGAAGCGCCGGCTGCCGCGTAGATCACGTCTGCACCCTGGTCGATCTGGTTCTTGGCCAGCTCGCCGCCCCGGACCGGGTCGTTCCAGGCAGCACCGGTGGTGCCGATCATGTTCTGCAGAACTTCGATGTCAGCCTTGGCAGCGCGCGCGCCCTGCTCGTAGCCACATTCGAACTTGCGGATCAGCGGAATATCCATGCCGCCGACGAAGCCGACCTTGCCAGTGGTCGATGCCATGCCGGCGAGCAGGCCGACGAGGTAGGATCCTTCTTCTTCCTTGTAGACGACCGAACGGACATTCGGCTTGTCGACGACGGAATCGACGATCACGAACTGGGTGTCAGGGAATTCTGCGGCAACCTTTTCGACGGCAGACGTCCAGGCGAAGGAAACGGCAACGATCGGGTTGAAGCCCTTCGAGGCGAAGTTGCGGATCGCCTGTTCGCCCTGGGTGTCGCTGGTCGGTTCGAAGTCACGATAGTCAACGCCGGTTTCGGCCTTGAACTTCTCGGCGCCACCATAGGCCGCTTCGTTGAACGACTTGTCGAATTTGCCGCCCGTGCCATACACCAGCGCCGGCTTGACGTCGGCCGCAAGCGCGGTTGCCGACATCGCGGCCAAGGCAAAGAGACTGAGGAGGGTTTTCTTCATTGTGCAGCCCTGTTTGTTGCTATTGATCTTGTTGGGTCCTCCCGCAAGCCTTTCCGTTGGGAAAGACATGTCTGCGGAACCGCCGCTCCCCTTTTCCAGAGGTCCTGGCTGGCCCGCATCCTTGCATGGCTTTTGCAAAAATTCACCAGATTTTTTTCATCTGGTAAAGATTCACACGTGTGCCGAAAATTCAGCGCCGTGTGTGAAAATCTAGTCGGATCAAGGAGATTTGTGCCGCCCCTTTGGGCAGCACGCCTCACGCAGCCGGGGAGATGGGGCAGGAAACGCCCGTCCCGCGCAGGCCGCAATAGCCGTTCGGATTCTTGGCCAGATACTGCTGGTGATAGTCCTCGGCATAGTAGAAGGGGCCGGCATGAGCAATTTCGGTCGTCACGCGGCTGTTGCGCCCGGCCTCCACCAGCGCCTGTTGGAACCTGTCGCGCACCGCAATCGCAAGCGCCATGTCCTCTTCGGTTTCGACATAGATTGCCGAGCGATAGGTGGTGCCGATGTCGTTACCCTGCCGCATGCCCTGGGTCGGGTCGTGCGCCTCGAAGAAGATCTTGAGGATTTCCTCCAGGCCGATCTTTGCGGGATCATAGACCACCTTGACCACTTCCGTGTGGCCGGTAAGCCCGGTGACGGTTTCCTGATAGGTCGGATTGGGCGTGATCCCGCCCTGATAGCCGGCGGCGGTCACATAGACACCCGGTGTCTGCCACAGAAGCCGCTCGGCGCCCCAGAAGCATCCCATCCCGAGATAGATCGTCCGCATCTGTTCGGGATAGGGACCCTTGAGCGGCAGGCCGGAGACGAAATGCGTCTCGGCCGTCGACAGCGGCTCGGCTCGCCCGGGAAGCGCATTTTCGGACGTCGGCATCACGGTCTTCTTGTTGAACATGTCGATCAGGAACATCTCGATACTCCTTCTGGAAAGGTGGAATGCCGCCGTCGGGACGCGGAAGCTCGGATATATGTTGTATTCGGCGACCGGGTTTCTTGACCGATGTATCGGCCGCCGCGATCTATTCAATGGGTGCCAACGCGTGAGCGAGCGCTCAGGCCGCAAATCGCCCTGCCAGCGATGGCTTCTTGTATCCCAGCATCCAGAAGACCAGCGACAGCGCGAACAGAACGACAAATGCAGGCTGGGGCAGAAGCGTGTCGTGAAATGCAGTCCAGGTGCCCATGCCGAAACGCACTTCGAGGATTTCTTGCAGTTTGTAGAGCGATGTCGGGCTGACATCGGCCCAAACCGATGACAGCGGCGTCAGGATCATGCGGGAGGCCGAGACCGACGCAATCGTATCCACAGTCGCCGCAACCACCCCAGCGCATAGCAGGAGCAAACTCATCATTCTCAACGCAAGCCGCACCATAAACATCCCCGGCTGAACTCGACCGGCAGTCTCCAGTCCCACTGCCGTCTGGCGTTATAGATAGGGATTTGCAGGCCAATGTCAAAATAATGATAGATTTCGGTTGATCGGCAGAATTTCATGGGTATATATCGCGCCCGACCAACCGCGGTGTTTTTCCCGCGTTCCCCCTGGACAGGTGGCCGAGTGGTTTAAGGCGCACGCCTGGAACGCGTGTGTGCGTGAAAGCGTACCGTGGGTTCGAATCCCACCCTGTCCGCCATTCCCTGAGATAACTATCTGATGTTGTTGTTGAATTTTTGAGTATCTGCGTCTGGCCCGCCAGTCAGCCCGCCAAACCATATACTTGAAGCATAAAATTGAATCTCTCTGGAAATTCACCGCAGAAGTTGCCGCGGCGGTTGTGTGGAACTGTTCGCGGGCGAACGAGTCGCTGAGGTAAGCAACTCGTAGATGGAGTGGCTCACTCTACGCGAAACAGTGTAGTTGATGGTCAAGCTTCATCAACTCCCGCGTGAGAGGCGAAAAGACAATTTTGCTTCATAAAAATCATATAGATAAGTAATCTTCACGAAGCCGAGACTAAGGGTCTTAGGTTGGTATCCTTTCAAGGCGTAGCTATGACCGCGTCGCGCCCCAATCTCAGCCATAGATTGGTTATCGCCTTCGCCCGAAAGCGGACACAGCTCCGGTGCCGCGCCAGTTTCGCAGGGCCTTCGATCCAGTATTCGTTCTGTACTCAGCGTTATGGCCCCGCAAGACGTTGACGCCGTCCGGCATCCACGACCTGAGGCCAGGGTTCTGAGGCGAGAAATACCTTCGCAGGACCTACGAACGCGCCGAAGCAATACCGCTGCTTGAAATCGAGAGAGCGCTCCGCTCTATAGGTGCCCCGACCAGTGGATAGAACAGGGCTTGGACATGTCGAACAGCGAATGGCGCGTGGGCGTTCTCTTTTCCCGCAGCGGCGTCACAACGGTGACGGAGACGGAGCATTTCCTGGGAACTGCCTTGGCGGTGGAGGAGATCAATGCTGCGGGGGGCGTGCTGGGACGGCCGATACAGCCCACCGTCTATGACCCCGGCGGTGATAGCGGTTCCTATCGAAGTCTTGCTCGCCGCCTTTTGGCTGAGGACGATGTTAACATCATCTTTGGTTGTTCAACCTCGGCAAGCCGCAAGGCGGTGCTCCCGATCGTTGAACGTCATAACGGTCTGCTCTTCTATCCCTCGATGTATGAGGGCTTCGAATATTCGGAAAACGTCATCTACACCGGCGCCACATTGAACCAGAATACCTTCGCGCTCGCGGAATTCCTTTTGCGTAATTACGGCCCGCGCATCTACTTCGTCGGTGTCGACTACATCTACCCGCGCGAATCCAACCGGGTGATGCGCGACATCGTCGAGTCCAAGGGCGGGCAGGTCGTTGGCGAGCGCTACATTCCGCTGCATGCCGGCGACGACGTTCTGCAGCAGGTGCTTTCGGACATCACCCGACTGAAGCCGGATGCGATCTTTTCGACCGCGATCGGCCGCCCGGCACAGCAATTCTACCGGATGTATGCCGAAGCAGGCTTCGACCGTCGTCGGAAACCGATCGCCAGTCTGACCATGGCCGAAACCGAAATCCGGGAAATTGGTCCAAATCTCTGCTCCGGACACATTTTGTCCGCGACCTACTTCCAGACGGTGGAAGGTGCGGCGAACAGTCGATTTGTCGAGGCCTACAAGAGCCGCTTCGGTAATGACGTGACCACCAGCGTTTGGTCCCAACCGGCTTATACGCAGGTCCATCTTTTTGCGCGGGCGCTCGAACGCGCCGGCTCGCTCGAGACTCACCGTATTTCCGAAGAGGTGCTGATGGAGGATTTCATGGCGCCTGAAGGTCGGGTGACGTTCGACAGCGATACGCGTCACCTCTGGCTCCACCCTCGGATCGGTATTGCCCGCGATGACGGCTTGTTCGATATCGCCTGGCAGGCACCCGGACCGATCAGGCCGGATCCTTATCTCACGGCATCCCGTTACGAAGATGCATGGCTGGAGGCTTGAGATGGCAGGCCCAAACAGGATCATTCAAGACCTTCGGCGAGCTCGCGTTCTGGTTGTTCACCCGCGTGATGAAGACGGCGATGTTTTGGTGTCGCATCTGCGCCGCCTCGGTTGCGAGGTGCGGGCAATCTGGCCCTTGCCCGCAAGCTTGCCGCCTGACATCGATACCCTGTTCCTGCACATAGAGGATACGTCTGTCGAACATGCGGTCCAAATCAGCGAGGCCCAGCAGCCAGCCATCATCGCGATCCTGACCTATGAAAGTCCCACAGCATTGCAGGCGATCATTGATCTGGACGCCCATGGCGTTATCTCCAAGCCTCTTCGACCCCTAGGTATCCTCACCCAATTTGCTCTGGCCCGCTATCGTCACAGCTATGAAAAGCGCTTGGTCGGAAAGGTGCAGAAACTCGAGGAGACATTGAAGGGGCGTCGGCTCGTGGAGAAGGCCGTTGCAGCCTTGCGCGCGATGAACGGCCTTGATGAGGATACCGCCTACAAGTTGTTGCGTGATCAGGCGACGGCGAAGCGGGTTCCGATGGCCCAAGTCGCCGAATCGATTGTTGCGGCCCATGAAACCATGCGCAGCTTTGGCCTGTCTTTGCCGGGTTCGGCGGCGCAGAAGGCGACCGAGACTTAACCCGGTCGCACTCAGGGCCCGTAGGGCCCTTTTGCCCAAGTTTTGGACGGCGCTGAAATTTGCTCAATTTTGCGACTTGACTTGAGTTAGGTTCCATGGAAGCTTTGCCGTCGAGCAGGATTGCTCTGCGGCAAGGTTGCCGCTTTCACATCATGGCTATGCAGCCTCTGGTTCACGGATTGAATTCCGTGCCGGAGGTTTTTTGCGTTTGGAGAATGACTTGACCGATCCGGTTCTGACGTCACGAAATCTCACGGTTGCAGCAGCTCAATTCGAGCCACGCATAGGCGATCGCGCCTCCAATCTCGCCGCCATCGAGAGGCTGGTTCGGCAGGCGGCAGCAGAAGGTGCCGATATCGTTGTGCTGCCAGAACTCGCCGATTCAGGTTACGTGTTTCGCGATACGACCGAGCTGTCCAGCCTGGCCCAGCCGGTCCCGGATGGCGAAAGCACGCGTCTTCTTGCCGCTCTTTGCCATGAACTTTCGATCCACGTGGTTTGTGGCGTCGCAGAGAGTGACGACGGCATCTTCTACAATTCCGCCATCCTCTGCGGGCCGGAAGGCTATCTGGGCAAATATCGTAAGCTCCATCTGTGGAACGAGGAGAACCGCCACTTCGCCCCGGGCAATCTGGGGCTGCCGGTCTTCGACATTGGCACCGGCAAGATCGGTATCGCGATCTGCTACGACGGTTGGTTCCCGGAAGTGTTTCGCCAACTCGCCCTCGACGGCGCCGAGCTCATTTGCGTGCCCACCAACTGGGTACCTATGCCCGGATCGGAAAGCCAGGCCGATACGATGTCGAACATCCTGACCAAGGCGGCAGCGCATTCCAACGGCGTGCACATTGTCTGCGCCGACCGGATCGGCACCGAACGGGGCCAACCCTTCGTTGGTCGCAGCTTGATCGTCGGTCCCGAAGGCTGGCCGCTTGCCGGGCCCGCCAGCGCCGACCGCGAAGAGATACTGCTTGTCCAAATCGATCTGTCGAGTGCGCCGCGAAGCCGCGCCCTCAACAGTTTCAATCATCTGCTCGGTGACCGCCGGACGGATGTCTATCGCTGAAAACGAAACCACGCCTACCAAAGAAAAGGGGAACATAATGATACGCACAACCATCCTGCTCGCTCTCGCTTCGGTCGCCTTCGGCACGGCGTCTTATGCGGCAGACCCAATCAAGATCGGCGTCCCGGTCGGACTGTCCGGTGCCAACAGCGTCGTCGCGCCATCGGTCGTTCAAGCCGCCGAACTGGCGGTCGAGGAAATCAATGCCAAGGGGGGCGTCCTTGGCCGGCCCCTCGAACTTGAAATCGCCGACGATGCGTCCGGCGCTGCCGGCGCACAGAAGGCATTCGACAGTCTGGTCTTCCAAAAGGAAGTCGATGTCCTTATCTCGATGGAAACCAGCGCAGCGCGCAATGCCGGCCTGCCGATCGTCACCAAGGGCGATGTCCCCTACATCTACACCTCGTTCTACGAGGGCAAGTCATGCAATGCCAACCTGTTCGTCAATGCCTGGGTGCCGGAACAGCAAGTGCCGCCGCTCGTCGACAATTTCACCGGTAAGCAGGGCGCAAAAAAGTTCTTCCTGATCGGTTCAGACTATTCCTTCGGTCGCGGCATGCTGGAATTCGCACGCGCCTATATCGAGAAATCCGGTGCGTCGGTCGTCGGTGAAGAATATCTGCCGATGGACGGCAGTGACTGGACGGCCGTCATCTCCAAGCTCAAGGCCTCCGGTGCCGATGCCATCATCACCTCGACTGCCGGCGGCGCGCCGAACGTCACACTGACCAAGCAGCTTCGCTCATCCGGTGTCACGCTGCCTTATGGTAACCTTGCGGTGGATGAAGGCACGGCAAAAAGCATGGGGGCGGAAGCGAGCGGCATCTTCCTTTCGGCATCCTATGTCACCAGCATCGACAGCCCGGAGAACAAGGCCTTCCTGGCGGCCATGGACAAGAAGTTCGGTTCGGAGCTTCGCACGCCGAACGATCTGTCCGTGCCGCAATACGAAGCCATCTACCTTTACAAGGCGGCGGTCGAAAAGGCCGGTTCGACCGAAACGGCCTCTGTGCTGGAAGCGCTGCCGAGCGTCTCCTTTACCGGTCCACGCGGCACGATTTCCATGAGCAAGCAGCATCACGCACCCCTGACCATGTATCTTGGCCAGGTTCAGGATGATGGCAGCGTCAAGGTGGTCGACAGCTACAAGGACGTCGATCCCGGCGAGCAGTGCCCGAACCTCTGATTGCTGGCAAGGTGGGGCGAAAGCCCCACCTTCGATCCCGGGAAGACACGCATGACACTTTTCCTCGACATCATCAGCACGGCCGCGATCCTCTTCATTGTCGCTTCCGGCCTGCTGACCATTTTCGGCGTGCTGAAGATCATCAACTTTGCCCATGGGGCCTGGCTGACGATCGGAGCCTATTGTGCGGTCGTTGCCAATCAATTGGGTTTGAACCCTTGGCTGGCCGCAGGACTTGCCTTTGTCACCGGCGCCGTGCTCGGTGCCTTGGCCGAACGCTTTATTGTTCGCCCACTCTACCGTCGTCCCTTGGATGCCATCCTGGCCACATGGGGCTTGGGCATTGTCGTCGGGCAGCTCATCACCCTCTGGTTTGGACGCGACGTCCATTTCACGCCGGCTCTGCTTCCGGGGACGTTCGACATTCTCGGCACGAGCTATTCGCTCTACCGTCTGTTTGCCGTTGTGGCCGCCCTTGTGATCGGCCTCGGCTTTGCATTCCTGCTTGAGGGAACACGTCTCGGTCTTTCCGCCCAAGCCGTGATCATGAACGAGAATCTGGCACGGGCACTGGGCATGGACACGACCAGGATTCGATTGGTGACCTTCATGATCGGCACAGGCCTTGCGTCACTGGCGGGCGTGCTTCTGGCGCCGTTGACCAGCGTTGATCCCAACATGGGTGTTGCCTGGCTGACGGGCGCCTTCATGCTGGTCATGGTCGCCGGCACCTCCTTTGGCGCGCTTGCCACCGCCTGTCTCGTTTTCGGGGCCGCGCAGGTGCTGGTCTCCATATTTTTAAGCCCTGTCCTTGGCGGAATCACCGTCGCCCTGCTTTGCGCCATCGTATTGCGCATTCGTCCGAAGGGATTTGCCCGTGCCTGACAAACACAAACTCCGGCTGACCCTGATGGCAGCCCTCGCGCTTTGCGCCTTGTTGCTGGTCATCTTCGGCCCTCTGGTCCTCGACCGCTTCAGCCTCAATGTCCTGACACGGTCGATGATCTACGCGATGCTCGCCATTACCGTCGATCTGCTCTGGGGCTATACCGGTATTCTCACCTTCGGTCAGGCGGCCTTCTTCGGTGTCGGGGCCTATGCCACCGCCATGGTGCTCACCCATATCGGCGCGAGCCCCTCTCTCTTCGTCTTGGCCCTCATTGCCGCTGTTTTCGTTCCCCTCGTTCTGGGCCTCGCTGTCGGCTGGCTGTCCTTCTACCATGGCTCCACGCCCCTTTATGCGACCGTGATCTCGCTCGTGGTGCCCATCGTCATTACCCAGCTTATTTACTCGGGTGGCGTGTGGACCGGCTCATCGAGCGGCATGGTCGGCTACCAGACACTGCCACTCGGACTTGCCGGCTTCTTCCGGCTGACGGGGATCTGCCTGCTCGTGCTTGCTGTCGTCGCCTTCATATTCGTGCGATCGGATGCCGGTCGTCTGCTGGTCGCCATCCGCGACAACGAGACGCGTGTCGCCTATCTCGGGATGAGCCCGTCCCGGATCAAGGTCGTCCTGATGGCTGTTCTCGCAGGCGTCGCCGGGCTGGCAGGTTTTCTCTTCGCCAATGCCTCCGGTGTCGTTGCCCCCGAAAACAGCGGCTTCGTGTTCGGCACGGAGCTGGTCGTCTGGACTGCTCTCGGTGGCCGCGGCACCATCTTCGGCCCGCTGTTGGGTGTGATTGGCATCGACTATCTGAGCGCCAACCTGTCCGGCGAGCTGCCATTCCTCTGGCAACTCGTCGTGGGGAGCGTGTTCGTCGTCATGATCATCCTGTTGCCGGGCGGCCTTGCATCCCTGGTGACAGCGCGTTTCGGACGGGATGGACGCAAGCATCGCCTTGAAGAGCTTCCTTCAGCGAGCCGTTTAAATAGGTTGGCCTCTGACGTACCGGTTGTTGCCGTCACGGGGCTTGGCAAATCCTTTGGTGCGCTCTCCGTGCTCAAGAGCATCGACTTTGCCATTCGGCCAGGCGAGCTTGTCAGCGTGGTGGGTCCAAACGGAGCCGGGAAGACGACCTTGATGCGATGCCTGTCCGATGGAACGGAGAAGATCGAAGGTCGTGTCGAAATTGCCGGCCGGGATATTGCCGGCATGCCGCCGCAGGACGTCGTGGCACTCGGTGTAGGCCGCAAGTTTCAGGTGGCCAGCATCTTTGACAGCATGACCGTGGCCGAGTGTCTGCGCATGGTCCGGATGCGCCACGAGAGGCCTGCCTTGACGCACAGTCCCGATGTGATCGACCTTCCCGCCGCAGCGATCGAAATCCTGCGTCTGACCGGGCTGACCGACATGGCAGACCGGCCCGTGTCTCTCCTGTCTCACGGACAGCGCCAGGCTCTGGAACTGGCCATGGTCGTGGCCTTGGAACCACGGCTCATTCTGCTGGATGAACCGACGGCCGGCCTCAGCAAGGCAGAACGCATGACGATCGGCGCAGTGTTGAAGCGTCTGACAGCGGACCTCGGCTTTGCCGCGATCCTTGTCGAGCATGACCTCGATTTCGTTCGCGAGATATCAAGCCGGATTGTGGTGTTGCATCAGGGCAAGCTGGTTCTCGATGGCACGGTCGAAGACGTTGTGCAGTCGGAGACCGTCCGCACCATTTACTCGGGAGGCGCCCATGCGTGAGACCGTCAAACTCGAACTTTCGGGCCTGCGTAGCGGCTACGGAACCGTCAGCATCGTCAACGGTGTCACGCTCTCGATCCAATCCGGCGAAATCTTCGCTCTGATGGGCAAGAACGGGATGGGGAAAACGACGCTTCTGAAGTCGATCTTGGGTTTGATTAAACCGTCCGACGGTGAGGTGAGCGTCGACAGCAAGCCAATTACCGGACGAAGCACTGCCGAACTGATCGCAGCCGGGATCGGCTATGCGCCGCAGGAGCAGCCGTTGTTTCAGGATCTTTCGATCCGAGACAACCTGCGACTGGCGCTTAAAACCGACCGGGACCTCAAACCGGCACTTGAGCGTGTATTCACCTACTTCCCCTTTCTGAAGGAGAGGATGCAGCAAAAAGCCGGAACGCTGTCCGGTGGTGAACAGAAGATGCTGATCCTATCGCGCGCACTGATGCTTAAGCCCAGCCTGCTTTTCATCGACGAGATCTCGGAGGGGTTGCAGCCCTCGGTCGTCTCGAAGATTGGCGAAGTCCTCGCCCATGAGCGCGATGCCAACGGAACGACCGTCATTCTGGTGGAACAGAACCTCGATTTCGCGCTCTCGGTCGCCGATCGCTGGGCCGTCCTGAAGCTTGGCGCGATCGACGACCAGGATCAGAACGGCCCCGGCACGCGCGAACGCGTGCTCCAGCATCTGAAGATTTGATCCATGAAACCTCTTGCCAATGCATTTCTCCCCTATCCTCCGGTGCCCGTTGCCAGTGCAGAAACGGGGCCGTTGGCGGGCCTCCGGCTTGCGGTAAAGGATCTGTTTGACGTCAAGGGTTATCCAACCGCAGCCGGGAACCCGTATCTGCTCGCGGGCTCCGGCATCAAGGAAGAGACGGCGCCGCTGGTGCGCCAGTTGCTCGATCTCGGCGCGAGCTTTGTCGGCAAGACCCATACCGATGAACTGGCCTATTCGCTGATCGGCAACAACCTGCATTTCGGGATGCCGATCAATCCTTCGCATCCCGAGCTCATTCCCGGGGGATCTTCCTCCGGGTCGGCAGTCGCAGTCGCGAGCGGGCTTGCAGACATTGGCCTCGGGACCGACACATCAGGTTCCATCCGGCTGCCCGCCACGGCAAACGGACTGTTCGGCTGGCGCCCGAGCTTTGGCCTGTTGGATCCGGCCGGCGTCCGACCGCTTGCGCCAAGCTTCGACGTACCCGGCCTGTTTACTCGTGATTATGCCACTCTGCGGCGCGTGATGCAGTCCCTCGGTGTGCATGATGCACGCACACCGTCGACGATCCTGATCGTGGAGGACCTATTGTCGTCATGTGATCAGGATATTGCCGACGCATTCTGGGCCACGATGAGAAAACTTGAGGCTCCGGTTGTCACACGACCTTCGCTGTCGACAACCGGACTTCCAGATCTCGCACGCTGCTTCACCACAATATTGCAGAAGGAGGCTTGGCAGACCAACCAGGTCCTGTTCGAGCGTGCCCGGCAGACACTGGCACCGGATATTGTTCAGCGCCTGATTTCAGGACGAGAAATATCACACGAAAGCTACGAGACGGCGGTCTCCCAGCGCGCCCGCTTCCGTCAGGCCTTCGAGGAGACCATGCACGACGCCGTCCTCGTGATGCCGACCCTGCCAACGGTTCCGCCTCGACGGGACGATACGCAGGAGCGTTTTGCCGCCTTTCGGGCTCGCTCCATCGAAATGCTCTGCATCGCGGGGCTTTCAGGCTGTCCGCAGATCACGATGCCGTTGCCTTTGGCGGGTGGAGAACCTGCTGGGATATCGTTGATTGCGGCCCACGGGTTTGACGCAACATTCGTAGAAGGACTTGCTACCCGGCTTGCTTGATGTGCTGTTGGAATGAGATCGGAGGCGTTACAGGGTAAAAGTATGAGCAAAAAAGACGATAGCGGCATCAGATGATGTCGCCGGCGATCTTCTGCAGCGTGCCAGCGAGAACGGCAAACCCGGCCAGATAATCCGCCACCCGGTCGAAGGATGAGTGCATGGGTAGCCGTGCCGGTGCAAGGTCGAGCAGTCGGGCGAACTGACGCGGCGACTGCCCGACCGCGCGCGCTGCCTCGTCAGGGGAAATGTGCTGGCCCTTTTTGCTCTCGATGAGAACCACTGCCCGTTGTATCCGGATGTCGTCAACATGACGGAAAGCAGACGCACGGCGCCGTGCTGTCAGAGCAGAAATATATTACCAAGCGTACCAAGCTAGAACGCGTGTAGATGCTCTTCCGACATCTCGCTCGGTATACTTAAACCGAGCAATGCCATGTTTCGGTCCACCTCAGTCTTGAGAATATTCGCTGCCATCCGAACCCCGCCTATGCCAGCGACTGAGGCGGCATAAAGGAACGGGCGGCCGATGAACACGAATTGGGCTCCCAGACCCAAGGCTGTGAGAACATCAGTTCCGCGCCGAATACCGCCATCCAGCATAACGATTGTTCGACCGCCGACAGCATTGACGATTGCGGGCAAAGCGTCGAGCGGCGAGACAGCGCCGTCGAGTTGCCGCCCACCATGGTTCGATATGACAATTCCATTGACACCGAGTTCAACGGCTTGTCGCGCGTCTTCTTCATGAAGAATTCCCTTCACGACGAGATTGCCTTTCCATCGTGCGCGGATACGCTGCAGGTGGACCCAGTTGAGATGGTCCTTTTTGCCGAAATCCCGCATGACCGATGACGACACAATCGGTGCGCCGCGGGTCGCATACGAGTTCTCGAAGTGCGGGATCCCTTGCCGCAGGATCGTCCTGAGAAAGGTCCCCGTCGTCCAGCGGGGGTGTAACACACCCTGCCAGACCAGGCTGAAGCTCGGCCTGAGCGGCGTGGAGAAACCTGCTCTGATATTGTTTTCCCGATTGGCGAGCGCCGCCGTATCGACCGTGAGCATGAGGGTTGCAAATCCCGCAGCCGCCACCCGGTCGAGAAGTGCGTCGATACGATCGTCCTCGCCGGGCAGATAGGCCTGGAACCAACTGTCCGGCGCCGCCTGAGCGACTTCCTCCATCCGGATCAAGGACGAGCCGCTCATGATCATCGGAATCCCCGACTGCGCAGCTCCCTTGGCCAATGCCAGATCGCCACGATAGGCCATCAGTGCACTGATGCCCATGGGAGCGATGCCAAAGGGTGCGGCATAAGTCTTTCCGAACAGTTCCGTTCCGGTCGACCGTGCAGACACATCGCGCAAGATGCGAGGCTTGAAGGCGTAGCGGCGAAAGGCATCCACATTCATACGCAAGGATGCGTTTGTTTCCGCTGCGCCCGCTATGTAGCCGAAGAGGGGGCGCGGCAGATGCCGCCGCGCCTGGAGTTCGAAATCTTCCAAAGACAAAACGTTCTTCAGTCGACCACGGATTGGGACATTCTGCGATGCTGGCATGCTCAACTCAATCCTCGCTCGCCTCAAACGCTTCCTTGCGTCTCCTCCGGATCGTCGGAAGGATAAGCGTCAGGAGCATACCGGCCGCGATGAGCAGAAGGATCGCGCTGATCGGGCGCTCGACGAAGACGAGCGGATCTCCTTGGGAGATAAGGAGCGCCCGGCGCAGGTTGGTCTCCAGCAAAGGCCCCAGTACGAAGCCGAGCAGAAGAGGACCAGCCTCACATTTCGCCTTGCGCAGGATATATCCAAGCACCCCGAAGACGATGACCAGAGCCACGTCAAAACCGCGATTGTTCACGCTGTAGACGCCTATGCAGCAGAACAAGAGGATGGCCGGGAACAGTATACGGTAGGGCACCTTCAGCAGGCGGACCCAAATGCCGATCAAGGGCAGATTGATGATGAGCAGCATGGCATTGCCGAGCCACATCGACGCGACCAGTCCCCAGAACAACTCCGGCTGGTTCTGGATCACGGATGGCCCCGGTGTGATGCCGTGGATCGTCATGGCGCCCAGCATCATGGCCATGATGGAATTGGAAGGAATGCCGAGCGTCAGAAGCGGAATGAAGGACGATTGCGCGCCCGCGTTGTTTGCAGCTTCCGGCCCTGCCACGCCGGCAATCGCACCATGTCCGAATTTTTCCGGCGTTTTGGAGATCTTCTTTTCGACCGAGTAGGCGCTGAACGCGCTGAGCGTCGCGCCGCCCCCCGGCAGCACGCCTAGTAATGTGCCGACGGCGGTGCCGCGAAGGACCGCGGCCCAGCTCTCTTTGAACTCCTGCCTCGTCGGCCAGAGACGGCCGATGGTGCTCTGCAGGACACCCCGGGCCTCCTTGAACTCCAGATTGCTCGCAATCTCGGCCACACCGAAGAGTCCGACGGCAATCACGACAAAATCGATCCCGTCATAAAGTTCGGTGGAGCCGAAGGCGAGGCGGGTGGCGCCGCTGTTGACGTCGATGCCGACCATGCCGAGGACCAGTCCCAGGCACACCATGCCTATCGCCTTGACGACGGACCCGTGCGCCAAGATCGTTGCCGCCAGCAGGCCAAACACACACAGAGCTACATATTCGGCTGCTCCGAAAGACAGCGCGAAGGACGAGAGCGTGGGCCCTGCGACAGCAAGGCCGATCGTTGCAACGGTTCCTGCAAAGAAGGAACCCAGTGCAGCGATCGCGAGAGCTGCACCAGCCCGACTTTTCCGCGCCATCTGATAACCGTCGATCGCTGTCACCACAGCCGAAGCTTCGCCGGGCAAGTTCACCAGGATCGCCGTTGTGGATCCCCCGTACTGGGCGCCGTAAAATATGCCAGCCAGCATGATCAAAGCGCCAAGGGGTGGCAGGAAAAAGGTGACGGGAAGCAGGATGGCGACGGTGGCGGTGGGCCCGATCCCCGGCAGGACGCCGATGAGCGTGCCAAGAAGCGCTCCGATAAAACAGAAGAGCAGGTTCGTGGGTGTCATGGCTTCCGAGAAGCCAAGGATGAGAACGTCAAGGAATCCCATGTCTAAGTCCTTCCACTGCCGATCAGAGAGGCAGGATCGGCATCTGAACGCCGAGGCCGTAGATGAAGATGAAAGCGCCAAAGGCGGTCAGAACGACCGTCGAGATCAGGATCTCTCGCCAACGGGATTCCTGATCCGCCAGGCTGCCAACGATGAGCAGCCAGGCCGTCGAGATGGCGAAGCCCAAGGTTTCCGCCATGAGCGCGAAACCCGCGATGGCCGCCACAAGAATGAAAAGCGGCTTGAAATTACTGGCGCCGATGCTGTCATGCTCCTTGAGCAAGCCCTTGATGAGGACGACCAGGCCGATGGCCACTATGATCCCGCAGATGACGGTCGGCAGAAAGCCGGGACCCATCATGGACGGTGTGCCGAATTGAAGGTCGCGCCCGGCCCAAAGGCCAAGCGCTCCCAATCCAGTCATGACCAGTCCGGCGAGAATATCGGGATAGTCCCGCTTCACCTTGGATGAGCCGGACATCACTTCACCCACGGGGTCTCGTTCCAGATTTTCTGGAACCGCTCCAAGCGAACTGGCATCTGCTTTTCCCATTCTGGTCCGGGCAGATAAGCCAGCGGGAGGGCCAGCTGCTTTGCCTGTTCCATGAATTCAGGGCTCTCGATGACGCGCTTCACAGCCTCGGAAAACTTGGCGGTGATTTCCGCGGGAACGCCAACCGGCGCCGCAATGCCACGTTCGGATGTCATCTCGACATCGAAGCCTTGCGCCTTCGCAGTCGGGACATCCGGAAGCTGGGCGGACCGCTCGGACCCGAAATGCGCAACCATGCGCAATCCAGACGTATCGTTACCCGCAAACTCGCTAATGTTGAGGCCCCCGCCGGAGATCTGCGACCCGAGGATGGCCGTGCGGGTCTCGCCAGCGCCACTGAAGGGGATATGCGTGAAGGTGGTTCCGGTTGCTGCACCCAAAAGGATGATGGCCAGATGGTCGTCAGTTCCCACGCCCGACGAGCCGAACGAAACGCTGCCCGGCTGAGCCTTTGCGGCATCGACAAAATCTTGGAGGGTCTTAATGTTCGAGGACGCCGGGACGACCACGGCCGCCGGATCGTCAACGATGCGCGCGATTGGCTGGATAGACTTGGGGTCGTAGCCGAGCTTGCGCTGCACCTGCATCGAAAGGAAGCCGGGCGTATTGATGTAGGAGAAGGTATAACCGTCGGGCGCCGCCTTGGACAGCGCGGTATAAGCAATTTCCCCAGATGCCCCCGGGCGGTTTTCGATGACGATGTCGGCGCCGAGTTCTTTTTCCAGGAGAGGTTCAATCGCGCGCGCCATCACGTCCGTGCTGCCGCCGGGCGCAAATGCCACGATCATCTGGATGGGACGATCATTGGGCCATTCGGCATGGGCAAGCGACGTGGATGCGGCAAGGGCCGCAAAAGCGAGCGAAAGTGGTGTCAGTCTCAACATTTTCCAATCCTCCATTGGAATAAGCGGTCCCGGTCCCGCGTGACTATCCGGGTTGTCCCCCCATGGCGGCCGATAGTTTGCGGGCGGCCATCTGAAGAATTTCGAGATTTTTGCTGATAGCTTCTTCAGTGAAGCGGGCTGGTGGTCCGGTGAGCGCCAGCGATCCGAATAGCTTGTCGCCATCGCGGAAGATCGGCACCGCTATGCTCGCAACCTGTGGGTCACGTTCGCCGAACGCGACGTAAAAGCCCTTCTCTCTGGTCTCGTCGTAGACTGTGCCTGTCTTGCCTGTGAAAGCGAGTATGACGCGTCCCGGCGCACCGCGATCAAGAGGCAGCAGGTCCCCGACACGCGCAGAATGACGAATGGATTGATGGGAATCATGCCGGAACAGGCAGACCCGCTCGTCTCCCTCACGGGCGTAAACGGCGGCACTTTCGCCCGTCTGATCCACTAGCTGGGCCAGGAGGGGCTCGATGATATCGGCGGCCCGAAACGTCGATTGATAGATGTTGCCGAGCTTCATCAGCTTGGGTCCCAGTCGCCAGCTTCCATCCTCGTTGCGAATGAGCAGGCCGAATTTCGCGAGCGACCGCGCGATCCTCAAGACGGTGGACTTGTCGAGTTCCACACGTCGCGAAAGTTCGCCCAGCGACAGTGAGAAGTCGCGGTCGGTGAAGGCTTCCAGCAATGATGCAGCGCGCTCTACGGCTGCGACGCCGGCTGAATTTCCAGGCATTGGTTCCTCCGAAAGATGTTGTACGTTGTACTAGGTACAACATCTTTTCATTTGGTACAATACGCGATAAATGGTTTTCGTCAACGGGCCATCCCGTGGTCGAGTTAAGGTGTTGGAATGCGATGGAGGAGCAGATGAGAGCGGCAGCCGAATCCGGTGACATGCGGCCGAGGCGGGTGATGGTGACCGGTGCGGAACTGGTCCAAGAGGCAAGAGATCTGCTTGCCGCCCATCGCATCGAGATGATCTACGCCCCTGCCTATTCGACATCAAACGATCTGGCCGCTCTTGCCAGGGATCGGGACGTCGATGCGATCCTTGTCCGCCAGGGGCAGATCGACCAATCGGTCATCAACGCTTCTCCGCGACTGCAGGTGATCGCGAAGCATGGCAGTGGCGTGGACAACATCGATCTCTTGGCGGCCACGGCAAGAGGCGTTCCCGTCTTGCGCGCCCTTGCTGCAAACGCCCAGTCCGTTGCCGAACTCGCAATCACGCTGACCATCAGTCTGATGAAAGACGTTGTGCCGCTGAACACGGCGGTGAAGAATGGGGACTGGCCTAAAACCAGATATGTCGGCCGCGACCTTGCAGGCGCCGTCTTCGGCGTCGTCGGTTACGGGGAAATCGGGCAACGGGCCGCATCGCTGGCCCGCGGGCTCGGAATGCGCATCGTGGCCTATGACCCTTTCTCGAAAGGCACGGCCGATGTCCAGGTCGAACGGGACCTTGACGCCGTCTTGAAGGTCGCTGACGTCGTCAGTCTTCACTGCCCCCTGTCTCCGCAGACCCACCACCTGATCAATTCCGATCGCCTTGCGATGATGAAACCCAGTGCCTTTCTGGTGAATACCGCCCGTGGTGCCGTGATCGACGAAGCGGCTCTGGTTGCAGCCCTCAAGTCGCAGGTGATCGCGGGAGCGGCGCTCGACAGTTTCGAAGTCGAGCCGCCTGCGCCGGACAACCCGCTCTGGACACTGCCGCAGGTCATCGCGACGCCACATGTCGGCGGAGCCAGCCGTTCGGCTCTCCGCAACATGGCCGTCCAGAGTGCCGAACACATCATCGGCGTGCTTGAGGGGCGAGGCTATAACAGCTGTGCGGTCGCCAACAGGGAACTCGTAGCCGCCGCGACATGTGCGGTCGGTCCAAAAGGAGGATTGGAATGATTGGATTTCGGGTCTGCCGTCGCAAGCGCAAAGTCGACGCACAGTGGGTCGAGGCATATCGGCAGTTGCCTGTCGCCAATGTCGGCGACGTGATGAGCCGAATGACTGCGGCGGGAGCGGCACTTCGGCCATACTACACGGGGAGCAAGATGGTCGGGCCGGCGATCACGGTCAAGGCGCGCCCCGGAGACAATCTCATGGTCCACAAGGCGCTCGATATTGCCGAACCCGGCGACATCGTGGTGGTCGATGCAGGCGGCGATTTGACCAATGCCATCATCGGTGAGTTGATGGTGGCCCACGCCGCCCAGCGCGGCCTTGGCGGCATTGTCATCTACGGCGCGATCCGCGACAGCGCCGAGTTGAGCGTCGGCTCCTTCCCCGTATTCGCCTGTGGTATCACTCATAGAGGTCCCTACAAGGACGGCCCCGGCGAGGTGAATGTCCCGATCTCCATCGGCGGCATGGTCATCAATCCAGGCGACCTGGTCTGCGGTGATCCCGATGGCCTGCTGAGCGTGCCGATCGATGATGCCGAGACTATCTACCTCGCAGCGAAAAAGAAACACGAGGCCGAGACCAGGCAGATGGAGAACATTCGTGCAGGCAAAAACGATCGGACCTGGGTCGACGCTGCACTTCATAAGCAAGGCTGCGTCATCGAGGCCTGAAGCGTAGAGCTGGCATCAGATCCGAATGCGCGCCGACTTGAGATGTCCGCTTCTGTTCATTCAAAGACAGAAGCGGACGGACGGCTATACGGCTGCCTTCCCGACATTCGGTCGAACCAGCTTCTTGATCTGCCTGCTTGGATCCGAAGTTATGACGGGTCGTCGGTTCGGATCCCTTCAAGGCGGTCAATCGCGACAGGACCAGACGGGAAGCTCTCGACGAAATGCTCGTGAGAGCTTCCCTTTCCGCCAAGCGCTCAGTGCTTCAATATCTGATCCAGGAAGTTTCGCGTTCGCTCGTGCTTCGGATTGGCGAAGAATTCCTCCGGCCCGGCCCGCTCCACGATGTTACCGTCTGCCATCAGAAATATACTGTCGGCAACGGTGCGGGCAAAGCCCATTTCATGCGTGACGACGATCATCGTCATTCCGCTTTCAGCCAATTCGATCATGGTATCGAGCACTTCCTTGATCATCTCTGGATCAAGTGCCGAGGTTGGTTCGTCGAACAACATGATCTCCGGCTCCATGCACAGAGAGCGGGCGATCGCCACGCGTTGCTGCTGTCCGCCAGACAGTTGAAGCGGATACTTGTGCGCCTGCTCCGGAATACGAACCTTGCGGAGGAAATGCATGGCAAGTTCCTCAGCCTCCTTGCGCTTCATCTGCCGGACGAGCGTTGGGCCTATGGTCAGGTTTTCGAGCACGGTAAGGTGAGGGAAAAGGTTGAAGGACTGAAAGACCATGCCGAGATTGCTGCGAACCGCCGCGATGTTCTTGATGCTGTCGGTCAGTTCGATGCCCTTGACGAAGATCTGCCCTTTCTGGTGCTCTTCAAGGCGGTTGATGCAGCGGATCAGGGTCGATTTGCCAGACCCCGAAGGTCCGCACATCACGACGCGTTCACCTTTGCGAATTTCCAACGAAATGTCATTGAGCACCTTGAAGGTACCGTACCATTTGGACACGCCATTCATTTGAATGACCATGGGAGAAGAATCGTTAGCTGTCACGAGATGACCTTTCATGATCTCAGATGCGACCAACCGCAACCCAGCTCTCGACACGGCGCGCATAGCTGGAAAGCGCCAGGCCGAAGACGAGGTAGATGAGCGCGACGAAAAGATAGGCTTCGATGTAGAACTGCCGCCACAATGGGTCCTGCATCACTGCAGTTGTCGCCGTCAGGATATCGAACAGGCCGATGATGATGACGAAGGACGTATTCTTCATCGCCGCAATGACGTGGTTGGTCATGGCCGGCAAGCAGATCCGCAGGGCCTGTGGCAGGATAATGCGTCTGGTGGTTTGCCAATACGTCATGTTGAGCGACGCGGCGGCCTCGAACTGACCTCGCGGGATGGCCTGCAAACCACCGCGGATAACCTCCGCCTGATAGCACGCGAAGAACACCGCAATCGAGAGTGTGATGCGAAGGAGCTTGTTCACCTCCATGCCGGCGGGCAGGAAAAGCGGGAAGATGTTGACGGCGACGAAGAGGATGGTGATCAACGGCACTCCGCGCAGGCTCTCGATGAAGATGACCGACAGCCCCCTCGCAACCGGCAAGGGCGAACGTCGGCCCAGGGCGAGGACCACGGCGATCGGCATGCCGAACAGAACCGAGCCCGTGAAGAGGATGATGGTCAGCGGCAATCCGCCCCATTCGCTGGTCGGCACATAGGTCAAGCCCAGCACGCCGCCGAACATCAAAATCGTCATTGCAGCGATGGAAAGTGTCCAGAGCGGCAGCAAAATCCTGCGGCTCCAGCAAACCGGGCTCAGCGATGCGATGACGGTCGCCAGATAGATGACGATGACCAGCACAAGCCGCCAGTGTTGATCGTAGGGATACATGCCGAACAAGATCGGCCGATGTTTCTCGACGATCACCGCCCAGCAGGCGCCAGCCGCATCGCGGCAGACCTGCGGATCTGTTGTGAACCACACGGCATCGAGGATGGCCCAGTTCAACAGGAACCACGCAACGCGGACCGAGACGGCTGCCACAGCGAGGGTCAGCAAGGTCTGGCCAATGCTGCTGAAGAGATGACGCCGTGCCCACTGAACCGGACCGGACGCCGAGATCGGCGGCAGATCCGTCGATCGTTCAAGAATCTCCGTCTGAGCCATGTCTATCGCTCCTTGATCGCAACAAGACGATTGTAGAAATTCATCAGCAGGGACGTGCAGACGCTGATCGTCAGGTACACGATCATCATGATGGCGACCGCTTCGACTGCCTGACCTGTCTGGTTCATGACCGTATTGCCAATGTTGACCAGGTCCGGATATCCGACGACCACGGCGATGGAGCTGTTCTTGCTCAGGCTGACATACTGGCTCGTCAGCGGCGGCACGATGACGCGCAGCGCCTGCGGCATGACGATGTAGCGGGTGATGAACCAAGGCTTCAGACCAATTGTCTTGGCGGCCTCGATCTGCCCCCGTGGGGTCGCCTGGATACCGCTTCGGACGATTTCGGCGATAAAGCCGGACGCATAGATGGAAATCCCCATCAGCAGCGCCACGAATTCCGGCGACAACGTGGATCCACCCGAGAAGCTGAAGCCGGTGCGGGCGGGAACACTCATGTCAAGCGGCGCGCCTGAGGCGAGCCAGATCAGCAAAGGCAGTCCCAGAATGAGTGCCAGGGACACCCACAGGCTGTCGACATGTTTGCCGGTCTGTTCATTCCAGCGCCTGACGAGTCGCGCGGCGCCGATCGACAGGACCACGCCGGCGACAAGGCCGATGAGCATCCAGAAATGGGATGGATGGCCGAGAGGCATCGCAATGGTAAGGCCGCGATTGCTGAGGAAGCCAGCGCCCCACAATTCGAATGCGCCACGAGGTGCCGGTAGGTTGCGGATGACCACCGACCAGAAGATCACCTGGAGGATAACGGGAATATTGCGAACGATCTCCACGTAAAACCGGGCCAGCTTGCTGAGCAACCAGTTGTCCGAGGTGCGCGCGATGCCAACGGAGAAGCCGATCACCGTTGCCACCACGATCCCGACAGCACTCACTGCCAGCGTATTGAAGAGGCCGACCAGAAGAGCCCGGAAATAAGTATCGCGGGAGGAATAGTCGATCAGGGCTTCACCGATCTCGAACTGGGAAACCTCGGAAAGGAAGCGGAAACCTGTGGCGATGTTCTGGGCCCGCAGGTTCTCCGTGACGTTGGAATAGAGGTAATATCCCGCAAGGAGAACGAATATCGCCATGGCCACCTGATAGGCGATGGAGCGAAAGGCCGCACTGTATAGAATCCCGGAGATGCTGCTGCGCGGGAGAGACGACCCTGTGGGCGGATCTAAAGAGGACATTGTCTTTCCTTGAACATAGGGGAATGACGAGCCGTCATCCAAGGGAGCATGCTGCGCCGGCGATCGCGGCGCAGCATCACAATCAGTTCATCGGCTGGCCGTAGAGGATGCCGCCATCATTCCACAGGCGGTTCAGATCCCGGTCGAGTGCGATCGGCGTGTTCGGGCCAAAGTGCCGCTCATAGATTTCGGCATAGTTCCCGACCTGCTTGATGATGTTGTAGCTCCATTTCTGGTCAAGTCCCAGCTTGCTGCCATTGTCGCCGATCACCCCGAGAAGGGTCTGGATGTCAGGGTCATCCGACTTCAGCATCTCGTCGACATTGGCCTGAGAGACCTTCATCTCTTCGGCATTGAATGTTGCGAAGACCACCCATTTGACGATGTCATACCACTGGTCGTCGCCCTGACGGACTGCCATTGCCAGCGGCTCTTTCGAGTAGATGCCTTCCAGCAGGACGTGTTCGGCCGGATTTGGTGTATCAACCGCACGCACGCCCGGAAGCGCCGCCTTATCCTTCGTCAGGGCATCGCAGCGACCTGTGACATAGGCGTCGACGAGCTGCTTGTTATTCTCGATCACCACAGGCGTGTACTTGAGGCCGCGGGCAGCGAAGATCTGCGCGACGTTACGCTCGGTGGTGCTTCCCGGCGCCATGCAGATGACAGCGCCGTCAAGATCCTCGACCTTTTTGACGCCGGAGTCGGCCCGCACGAGAAAGCCCGTACCCGTATAGAAAATCGGCGGCGCAAAATTGAGGCCCAGCGCGGTATCGCGCGACAGGTTGGCGGTGACGTTTCTGGCGAGCACATCGACTTCGCCGGACTGGATCGCCGGGAAACGCTGCTGTGATGACAGGGGAACGTAACGGACCTTTTCCGCGTCGCCGAGGGCGGCGGCCGCAAGCGCCTTGCAGAAGTCGACTTCAAACCCCTCCCAGACACCCTTGCTATCTGGGGCGGCAAAACCATGGCGGGCAGGGTGCACACCGCAAAGGACAAGGCCGCGCTCCTTGACCTGCTTCAGTGTATCTCCATTGGCCGCCAATGCGGAAGAAACCGGCATTGCTGCCAGTGCGACGGTTGCGGCGAGTAGGCATGCTTTCAAAGTACGCATTGGATCCCCTTCGTTGAGTACCTGGCATTTGCAGCGGGCCTTTTCCTCTTGGCCGCCGCTTAGGTTGACGCCTGAGCAACATTTGTATACAAATGTTCTTCGTTGGATGCAACAAACAATTTCAAGCGTCACTCAGTCGATCGAGAGCAAACCAGCATGCAAAAAAAACATGGCCAGGAAACGATAATTGCGCATTGTGGACGCAACCCTGAACAACACTATGGTGCTGTAAACACACCGATATATCGCGCATCGACTATCCTCTTCCCAACGCTTGGCCAACTGGACGCGAAGGATGGAGCCAAACTGCGATATGGCCGCAGAGGCACGCCGACCACGCATTCGCTGGAGGATGCGATTTGCGCTCTGGAGGAGGCGGATGCCGCCCTGATCGCCCCGTCGGGTGTGATGGCGCTCTCCGTTGTCTTGATGTCCTTTGCGGATCAGGGCGCCCATTTTCTGGTCAGCGACAACAGCTACGGCCCGACGCGGAAATTTTGCAGCCAGCTGCTGAGCCGCTTCGGTGTCGAGACCACCTATTATGATCCGTCGATCGGCGCCGGCATCGAGGAGCTGATCCGCCCTGAGACCCGTCTCATCTGGATGGAATCGCCTGGCTCTCAGACCTTCGAGGTTCAGGACGTTCTCGCAATCACGGCGATCGCCCGTAAAAAGGGCGTTGTGACAGCCATCGATAACACCTGGTCAGGCGGCTATTTCTGCAAGCCGATCCTTCAGGGCGTCGACATCTCCTTGCAGGCGGGCACCAAGTACATCTCAGGCCACAGTGACATCATGCTTGGCACCATTGCTTGCACGGCATCGGTCTATGAGCGGCTGCGTGAGACCTATCTTCGCTTCGGCGTATGTGTCAGCCCTGACGATGCATTCCTCGCCATGCGTGGAATTCGCACCCTGGGCGTTCGTATGCGTCAGCACGAAACCAATGCGCTCGCTGTTGCAGACTGGCTGGCGTCCAGGGATGAGGTGATCCGGATCATGCATCCGGGCCGAGCAAGCGACCCATACCACGATGTCTGGAAACGTCATTTCACCGGCTCTTCCGGTCTCTTTGGCTTCGTTATCCGCGAGACTGATCGCACCGCGCTCGCACGTATGTTCGACGGCTTCACGCTCTTCGGCATGGGGTCGAGCTGGGGTGGATTTGAAAGCCTGATGGTTCCGAGCAATCCTTCCGTGTATCGTACCGCCACTCAGTGGTCACCGGGCGGGCAAACGATCCGCATCCACGTCGGCCTTGAGGACCCGGCTGATCTCATTGACGAGATCGAAGCCGGCTTCGCCCGGTTGAAGAGCGCGTAACGTCTTCAGTCAACCGGGATGGCTGCAAGAAAATTCTATGCATACAATTACGCAGCATTTAGATCATCGCTCTTGAAGACTGAGTGATGCTATCGAGAAATTGGGTGCAGGAATGGATCTGCGAATAGATGGCGAGCCGGAGAAGAGCTCACCATTGGAACTTCTGCTCAACGCGATTGAGCAGGGGGACCTGCCTCCCGGCACACGCCTGAGGGAAACGGATCTGGCATCACAGCTGGGGATTAGCCGAACCCCGGTGAGAGAGGCCCTGCATCGTCTGCACGCCATGGGCCTTGCCGAACATGGCGTGCAGCGCGGCCTTGTCGTGGCTCAAATCTCTTATGATCAGACGCGCCAGCTCTTTGCCGTGCGCGAAGGTCTTGAGGGAATGGCAACGCGACTGGCAGCACAGCATGCGTCACCATATGAAATCGACGTCATGAAGCAGATGGTCAAGAACGACCGGGGCGTGACCGATCCCGCGAAATTGAGTGAGACAAACAAGCAGCTGCATCGCTACATCGCCAATGCGTCGCACAATCAATACATGATCGACGCCCTGAACAACCTTCGTATCCACTTGAGCCTGCTCCCGGCGTCCACCTACACTTTGCCTGAACGCGTCGCGAGCGCCCAGGAGGAGCATGAGGAAATCGTGGCCGCCATCGCCGCCGGCGACGGTGATGCGGCGGAAGCGGCCGCGCGCCGGCATATCGCAAACGGCTACCGCATCCGGTTGAAATTTACCAAATTCTAGCCCGCAGATATTGCCTGCGGCCATCACGGGCAGATGCGGCAGGTACCGTAAGTGAGCCAGCGTTCTGCTGGACTGTCCACTCCGGCACATCTGCCGCCATCTGTGATCAGCTCAAAGACTGGGCAATGCGGCTGACGAATGCCGGGCGCTCGAGAAGGCGATGGTGGTAGGCCGCAATGTTCTTGAGTTCCGGCTTTTCGAGCGATAGCAACGTCCAACGATGAATATTGGCGCCAGCGGCAATGTCTGCGATCGAGAATTGATTTCCGGCGATGTACCTGCTGCCTTCCAAATGCGTGTCCAGGAGTTGAAAAGCAGCGAAGACGGGGGCGGTGGCAAATTCTTCGCCGGCCTTCAGGGCTTTGCGAAGACGTCCGAGCGGCGGCGTCAGCGTCGTCGCGCTCCAATCCATCCACATGTCGATCGCGGCCCGTCCCGCTGCGTCCTCCGGCCACAGCGAAACCGCCTTGTGCCGGCTAGCGATGTAGCGAAGGATAGCATTGCTTTCCCAGACGACCACATCACCGTCCACGACCGTCGGCACCTTGCCGTTGGGGTTCATGGCGAGATACGCGGGCTGGTCGTTTCCACCGAACTTTCCGCCGCAGTCGATGCGTTCATATGTCTGACCGATTTCGTCGAGCAGCCAATAGACCTTGGCCGAATTCGAAGAATCCGAACGTCCATAGATTTTCAGCATGTTCATACCCTTTTCTCGTTTGCGATAGCCCGGATGATGGGGAGCCAATTGGGCGCCTCCTGCACGGCGAGGATGTCGGAGAGCAGCGACCGTGCTTCCGCCTCACCCAGATGGCCGCGCGTACAATCCAGGAACTTGCGCTCCAATTCGCCGCTGGCGTGAAGGTCGAAGGAATTGCGCCCGAGTTCTGTCGTCGCGCTATCTTCGAGGACCGTTCCATCCTTCATGACGACCCGAACGCGTCCCAGATACTCGTTCTTCTCCTGATGGGAGTGGGCGACCACGCGCGGCAGAAGAGCTTTGACATCAGGCGTCATAAAGCGCGCATCATCGAAATCGCCGAGGCTGATCATGCCGTCGAGAAGTGCTTTCGCGGTGAGAAACTGAACGCTGAACTTCGCCTCCAGCCCCGTGGCTGGCATCGACCGGTTGGTGTGCGCCAGGCGCCGCTCGTGCGTCCAGATCTCGATTGTCTCGATGGCGTCGCCGACGTCTCGACCCCAGGCCTTGCGGATCGAAAGGGCGGCGTCGATTGCAGAATGGGCGCTGCCGCAACACGGATGCTGCTTGACCGCGATACCGGGATCGAGGATTTCGAACCGGTCCCAGCCCTCAAGCGCTCTCTCGGGATCGAAGGTGCCGGCTCCGTTGAAGACCTCGAAGAACCCGTAGGTATGCTCGAACGCAGCAACATTCGATGTCATCCCGTGTGCCACCGTTTTTGCGGCAAGTAGACCGTTGAATGCGGCCTGCCCCACATGCAACGGCTTGACCGGGCTACCGAAATTGGACTTGATCCCGCTCGCCATTGAGACGGCAACCGCCAAAGTGCTGGCCAACTGGTCGTCATCAAAGCCCAGCAGACGGGCCGAAGCCGTTGCCGCGCCGAAGACGCCGAGCGTCGCGGTCGGATGCCAACCCTTGTCGTAATGATGCGGCATCACGGCGCGGGCCAGATGCATTTCCACCTCGACCCCGGCCAGATAGGCTTCCAGCACCGCCCCACCACTGGCTTCTCGTTCCTCGGCCAACGCCAGCAGCGCCGCGACGACGGGCGTCGACGGATGGCCGGACATGACGACGCTGCAGTCATCGAAGTCGAGCGCGTGTGCAGCGGTCCCATTGAGCAGCGCAGCATGAAGCGCGGAATAACGTCCTTTGCGACCGATCCGACTGGCCGCTCCATGATTGCCTGCGGCACCGAGTGCTGACGCCAGACCATCGAGATAAGGCGCAGACGAGCCGGCAAGAGCAACGCCGAGCGTGTCCGCAATGGCGAAAGTGGCGGCTCGCACGGCTTCCACCGGCGCGGTGGCCAGTCTGATGGCATTGGCGCGTTTGGCCAGTTCCTGGGCAAAGGTCATGGTAGGGGTCTCCTCGCGGGTGGCAGCCATCACTTCAGCGTCCCGGCATTGATTTCGGCGGTCAGATCTCGCATCGACGGGAGGGTATCGAGTGCCATGAGCATCTCGAAAACGGTCTGGGCGCTCTGCCGCGTCACCGCACGATCGGCGCAGTCCAGGAACTTGGCCGCCAGCATCGTCTCCGGCATGGGCACTTCGGGCCCTCGGCCAAGGGGAGCCGCAACGAAATTGGTGAGGGTCGATCCGTCTTTGAGTGTGACTGTGACCTCCGCGCCGTAGTCATGGGAGAGGTCTTCCAGAGGTTTCATCTGGATCAGATTCATGATGCGGACGACATCGGGATCGTGAAGCGCTTCATCCTCGAAATGATCGAGCGTCACAGCCCCATTCACCAGGGCCCGCGAGACGGCATAGGAAAGCGAAAACTTGGCATTGAGCGCGCTGGTCGCCGGGTTGAGAACATGGGGTAGCATGCGACGCGGATGCATGCGCACCATCACGGATTCGACATCTGCCGGCTTGATCGCCGCTTGCAGGGCAATGGCAGCGTCGATTGCCCCGTGAACACTGTAGACGCAGGGGTATTTCTTGATCGAGATTCCCGGCTCCAGCAAATCGAGAGGGCGCGCCCATCCGTCAAGCATCTTGTCTACGTTGTAATTCCCCGCACCGTTGAAGACCTCAAGGAAGCCCTGCTTGCCTTCCAGCGCCGTTGGCGAGGCCTCAAAACCCTCTTGCGCTAGGAGGGCCGCAAACAGCCCGTTGCGCGCGGCCAATCCGGCATGCATGGGCTTTACCGGGGTGCCGAAATTCGCCTTGACCCCGCACGCCAGGGAGGCACCGATGCAAAGGGCATCCGCCATCTGCTTCTCCGACAGACGCATGAGGCGAGCCGCTGCGGCAATCGCCCCGAAAATTCCCAGTGTCGCGGTCGGATGCCAGCCCTTTTCGTAGTGGTAGAAGTTGAGACCACGGGCCATGCGCGTCGCGG
Organism: Rhizobium sp. AG855; assembly: GCF_003610655.1. Lineage (NCBI taxonomy): Bacteria > Pseudomonadati > Pseudomonadota > Alphaproteobacteria > Hyphomicrobiales > Rhizobiaceae > Rhizobium > Rhizobium sp. AG855. The sequence continues at coordinate 79,370 of NZ_RAQG01000006.1, forward strand.
TTTCCACACCCACAATATAGGCGTCGACGAAATCCCGGCCGGTGGAACCGAGCTCTTCGGCCAATGCCAGAAGGCCCGGGACGATGATCACGGTCGGATGTCCGGAGAGCGATTTGCTGGTGTCGTCATAATCCAGGGCGTGCCCAGAGGTGCCGTTGACGAAGGCGGCCTCGAGTTTTCCAAGTCGCATTTTCCGCCCCAGCACGAGGCAGTTCCCAGGAGGGAAGGCCCCCGCCTCGATCGCCATGGTGGTCGTATCCGTATTCGCTCCCAGAAGTGCGCAACCGACCATGTCGGCCATCGCCTGCTTGGCCCACTTGATGGCCTCCGGGTCGAATCTCTCAAAATCGAGTGCGCCGGCGCGCGTGGCGAGTTCCAGGGCGAGTGACATGCTTCATGCTCCGGCTATCGAGGCGGAAATCAGGCAATGGCGATCTGGATCGCTTCGGACTTTCGACGTTCATCGATCGCCAATGCCGCGAGGATTGACATAGTGTATACCGATGCATACATATGTTTTGATTTGAGTGCAATGCGTGTTTCGATAGCGCCGGAGCGAAAAGTTATGAACGAGATGACCATCCAAAAAGACCGGTCGGCTACGCTGGCGCGCTTCGTCGCCGGTGCCGGCGATGCAAGCTTGCCGGCCAACGTCAAGGAGGCGGGGCGTCAAGCCCTGGCAGACTACATCGGCGTTTCCATTGCCGGGCACGAAGATCCGGCCGTTCAATCGCTGAGGCGCCTGGCTGCGAGCTGGAATGCTCCTGGCAAAGCGCGCATTTTCTTGGGTGGGCAAACCCAGCCGGCGATGGCAGCCCTGCTCAATGGCACCATGACCCATGCCATGGATCTGGACGATGTCCATTACGCCGGTGGCGGACACCCAAGCGGTCCGTGTTGGTCGGCAGCGCTGTCTCTGGCGGAACATCTCGGTTCATCCGACGAGACGGCGCTGAAGGCGTTCGTCACCGGTTACGAGGTGATGGCACGGCTCGGCGGCGGTGGGCAAAGCGGTGTCGGGCGGACCCTTCAGCGACACGGCTTTCACCCGACATCCATCTTCGGCCGAGCCGGCGCTGCGGCATCAGCGTCGGTCGTTCTCGGTCTCGATACTGAAGGGGCCGCGAACGCCCTGGGTGTGGCAGCGACCACCGCTGGCGGCCTGGTCGGTTCCTTCGGAACGCACTCAAAGCCGTTTCATGCGGGAAAAGCCGCCATGGACGGCGTCCTCGCTGCCGAAATGGCCAAGGCTGGCTTCATTGCTGCAGCAGACCTCTACGAAGCGGACAAGGGGATTCTTCCGTCCTTTTTGAAGGATGCGGATTTTGTCATCCCCGAACTTGATTTCGAGAAGCAATGGTACCTTCTGCAAAACGGCTACAAGCTGTTTGCGAGCTGCAGGGCCACGCATGCGGCCGCCGAGGCTGCACGGGGCGTCAAAGATCAGCTGGGCAACCGGACGATCACCAAGATCACCGCATATGTGAACCCGATTGCCTTGATCGCGGCTGGAAACCCGGCACCGAAGACCGGTCTTGAAGGCCGGTTCAGCACCTATTTCTGCATCGCAATGGGGATCGCCGGCTACCGTCTGAGCGCCTTTGATTTCAACGAGACGACGCTCAACGACCCCTTCATCGCCGACCTGCTGCCGAAGATCGAATGCATTCCGGTGAAGGGCCAGTCGGAAGTGGCAGCAAGGCTCGAAATCAGCCTTTCCGATGGGCAGCAGCTGCTAACCTCCGTCGATGTGGTTCTCGGCCACCCCGACAAACCCCTGAGCTGGACCGATATCCATGAAAAGTTCAAGGGGCTCGTCGAACCGGTGCTCGGCTCCTCCGCGTGTGAGGAACTTTTTGAGCTGATCACGAAGTTTGACACCGGCGGGGAATCCATTCCGGCCATGTCCCGCCTTCTTGCTGCAAAGACAGATCGGAAGGCCTGAATTCAATCTTCGCCGACCTGTCGGCGAAGATTGATATCGCTCGTGCTTATGTCTGGCGCCATGCAGATGTATTCGGTTGTACCTGGCGGTCCTTGCCACATTTGGCATTTTCCCCTAAGAAACCGGTCCGGCATTGAGCAGATGAGTGGGGCACAAATGGCGGCGCGGCCGAAGCTGAAAAGTGACAAAAAGGAGCCCGCTGCAGAGACCAAGCCGGGAGAGTATCCGCTTGGATCTGGAGACCTGACCTCTGAAGTCTATCACAAGGTGCGCGATGCGATCCGGAAGGGCACGCTCTCGATTGGCGAGCGCGTGACCGAGGCGGATCTGGCGACCCGCTTCGGCGTGTCGAGAACTCCGGTTCGAGATGCAATCGTGAGGCTGGAGGCGGACGGCCTCCTGACGAACGAACCCAGGCGCGGCCTGATCATTACCGACCTCAGTCATCAGCAGATCGTCGAACTTTATTTTATGCGGGAAGTGCTGGAGGGCGCGGCGGCGCGCCAGGCTGCCCAGAGCGCAAGCGATATCGAGCTTCGCACCATCGCCGAAATTGCCGAATCGGAATCGGATCATCTCGGAGACTTTGATGAGCTCGGGGAGATCAACGTCAAGTTCCACCGGATGACCATGCTGGCCGCGCACAACCGCTATCTTCTGCGCAGCCTGAGCCAATTGTCTGTAACGATGTCCCTCCTGCCAAGCCTGCTGTCGCGCGGAACGCGGGCCGCTGACGCCTGCAAGGAACACCAGGAGATCGTCACCGCGCTCCTGGCCCGCAACAGCGAGGCAGCCGAAGACGCAGCGCGCCGGCACGTGAGATCATCGCTGCAGCACCGCATGCTGCTCTCCATCCGGAACACCTGACACGCCTGGAAAATCTGTCGGGAGGTATTGAGGCGCAAAAGTTCTGCCTAATTCTTAGTCATCCAGCATTGCGCTTTCCGCATAGCTGCAGTGCAGCATTAAGTCTTGGAAACGGCAGAACTCGGCGTATGATCACAGTCATCGAAGCAATGCACCTCCTCCCGCAGAGCTTCGACGCAGAGCGGCCACTCCTCCTCCCAAGGCCGTTCTATTGAACACTGGCACTCCTCCTCCCAGTCGGTGTTCAAACTTTTCGGAAAGCCTGCCGCACCTCCTCCCGCGGCAGGCTTTTTCGTTTTGGAGTATCTTTCCAGATCGGACGTCCTTCCACGCCACCGGGCATAAGCCCGATGGCTGGTTGTCAACCTTGCGCGGCCATTCAGTTCTGCCGCATGAAGCCCTGGATCAGTTCGGCCAGCGCCTCCGGCTGCTCGATGCACGGAAGGTGGGCGCAATCCTCGATGATCTCGAACCGGGCACCGGGAATGAGCTCCGCTCCCTTCTTCACCGTCTCCGGCGGCGTCGAGCCATCCTGATCGCCGACGATTGCCAGCGTTGGCACGGTGATTGTTGGCAGGATTTCAGAGAAATCGGTGTCGCGAAGCGCTGCACAGGTCGAGAGATAGCCGGCCACAGACTGCCGTGTCATCATCAGCCGATAGCCTGCAAGCTCGTCAGCGCGATCTTCATGGAAGCCGGGTGTGAACCAGCGCGCCATTGCGTTGTCCGCAGCGCTCTCCAGTCCGCCCTTTTCGATGCCGGCAATGCGCTCGCCCCAGATCGCCGGGCTGCCGATCTGGGGGGCTGTGTCGCACAGCACCAGCTTGCGGAACAGATCCGGCCGTGCCTTCCAGAGACCCTGGCAGACAAGACCACCGACGGAAAGCCCGCAGAAGGTCGCCTTGCGGATCCCAAGCTCGTCGCAAAGGGCGGCAAGATCCGTCACCAGCTCGTCCATGCCGAAGGCTGCATCCGCTCCGCCGGAAAGCCCGTGCCCACGGCTGTCATAGAGCAGGACCGAAACATCCTCACCGAGCTCGTCGAACAGCGGCAGCCAGATCCGGAAATCCGTGCCAAGCCCATTGGAAAACACGATCAGGTTCTTAGACTTGGCCTCCCCGATCAGTTCGTAGTGCATGACATGGCCGTTGATGGTCTTGAACGCCAAAGCGTATCCTCCGTTGAGAGGGCGTTGGAAGTATGATCGGTGACGCCCTGTTTGTATGTGCCGGCGCGCCCAAAACGGCGTGCCTGAAATTCAGTGGGCTTCGTCCCAGTTATGGGCAGCGCGGGCGTCGACCTTCAGCGGCACCCGCATGGAGACAGCCGGCATGGCCGCATTCTCCATGACATCGACGATCACGGGCATTGCGGCATCGACGGCATCGTCTTCCACCTCGAAGATCAGTTCGTCATGCACCTGCAGCAGCATGCGGCACCGTTCGGATAGGCCGGCGGCGTTGAGCGCCGGCTCGATCTGGATCATTGCACGGCGGATGATGTCGGCCGCCGAACCCTGGATCGGCGCGTTGATCGCGGCCCGCTCGTTGAAGGCGCGCATGGAGGGATTGGACGACTTGATCTCGGGATAATGCGCTCGTCTGCCGAAGATGGTTTCGACATAACCATGCTCGCGGGCAAAGGTCTTGGTGGATTCCATGTAGTCCTTGATGCCCGGGAAGCGTTCGAAATACCTCTTGATGTAGTCGCCCGCTTCAGAGCGCTCGATGCTCAGCTGGTTGGCGAGGCCGAAGGCGGAAATGCCGTAGATGATGCCGAAATTGATCGCCTTGGCCCGGCGACGAACCTCGGACGGCATGCCCTCGACCGGTACCCCGAACATTTCCGACGCCGTCATCGCATGAATGTCGATGCCGTCGGCAAAGGCCTGGCGGAGCTGCGGGATATCGGCGACATGGGCAAGGACGCGCAGTTCGATCTGGCTGTAATCGGCCGACAGAAGCTTGTGCCCCGGCGTCGAGATGAAGGCGGTACGAATCTTGCGCCCTTCGGCTGTCCGGACCGGAATATTCTGCAGGTTCGGTTCGGACGAGGAGAGCCGCCCGGTGGTGGTCGAGGCGAGCGAATAGCCGGTATGGACCCGCTTGGTCTGGGGATGCACATAGCCGGGCAGGGCGTCGGTATAGGTAGACTTGAGTTTGGTCAGCTGCCGCCAGTCGACGATCTTGCGCGGCAGCGGAGCACCTTCCGCTGCAAGATCCTCGAGCACCTGAGCCGACGTCGACCATTGTCCGGTCTTCGTCTTGGAGCCGCCGGGCAGTCCCATCCGACCGAACAGGATGTCGCCGAGCTGTTTTGGCGAGCCGATGTTGAAGCGTTCGCCGGCCAGTTCATAGACTTCGTCCTCGGCCGCCGCCGCCTTCTGGGCAAGCTCGCCGGAAAGGCGCGACAGGATCTGCCGGTCTACGGTAATGCCGCGCTCTTCCATATGGGCAAGCACAGGCACCAAAGGCCGCTCGAGCCGTTCGTAGATACGGGTCAGCCCTTCGGCGGCGAGGCGCGGTTTCAGCACCAGCCAGAGGCGCAGTGTCACATCCGCATCCTCGGCGGCATAGGCCGTGGCGCGATCGATATCGACGAGATCGAAGGTAACGGAGGATTTGCCGGAACCGGCAACATCCTTGTAGGCGATTGGCGTATGGCCCAGCCATTTTTCCGACAGCCCGTCCATGCCGTGATTGCCCTTGCCGGCATCCAGCACATAGGACATCAGCATGGTGTCGTCGAAAGCCTGTAGCGTGATGCCGTGGCGCTTCATCACGAGGTAGTCGTATTTCAGGTTCTGCGCGACCTTCAGCACCGAAGGGTCTTCGAGGAGCCCCCTCAATGCATCGAGCGCTTCGCCCATCGGGATCTGGCCCTCTGCATGACCACCGCCCAGGAGATCGCCGATCCCGGTCTTGTGGGCGAGGGGGACATAGGCGGCGCGGATAGTGGTCGAGCCCGGTGACAGCACGTTGTCCTGGATCGCGAGCGATACACCGACCAGCTCCGCCTGCATCGGATCGAGCGACGTCGTTTCTGTATCGAAGGCGACAAGGCCGGTTTCCCGCGCGGCCGCAACCCAGAGCTCAAGGGTCGGCAGGTCACGAATGGTGACATAGGTCGATCGATCGATCGGATTGGCGGCAAATCCATCCGCGCGGCTGCGCGCCAGATCTGCTGGCGTCTTGCCACTGGCGGCGCCAGCGCCAGATGCCGGCGCCGCATTGCTCGTGGTGGGATTGGCGTCCACCGCTGCGGTGGAACTCGCATCGAGATCAGGTCCACGCGCGGCGTCGCCCCATTCAACTGGCACCACTGCAGCCTCAATCGTGCCTGCGTCGCAATTGCAGGTTTCGGCCACGCGCCGCGTCAATGTGGTAAACTCCATGGCCTTCAGGAAGCCGATGAGCTTCGGCCCGTCCTGCGGTTCCAGCACCAGGGCATCGAGGTCCATGTCCAGGGGCACGTCGGTACGCAGTTCGACCAGCTGTCGTGACACACGTGCAAGCTCGGCATTGGCAAGGATGTTCTCGCGACGTTTGACCTGCTTGATCTCGCCGGCGCGGGCCAGCAGCGTTTCCAGGTCTCCGAATTCTTCAAGAAGCTGAGCCGCTGTCTTCGGGCCGATGCCGGGAATGCCGGGCACGTTGTCGGTCGAATCTCCCGTCATCGCCTGGAGATCGATCATTTTCTCCGGCGGAACGCCCCACTTCTCGACAACGTCTGGAATGCCGATCTGCTTGTCCTTCATCGCGTCGTACATGTGCACGTTCGCCGTGACGAGTTGCATCAGGTCCTTGTCGGATGAGACGACCGTGACGTCGGCACCAGCCGCTTCGGCCTGCCGCGCATAAGTCGCGATGATGTCATCGGCTTCAAAACCTTCGGTCTCGATGCAGGGCAGGTTGAAGGCCCGCGTCGCATGACGGATCAGACCGAATTGCGGAATGAGGTCTTCCGGTGGTGCCGAGCGGTTTGCCTTGTAGAGCGGGTAGATTTCCTTACGGAAGGTCGTGGATGAATAGTCGAAGATGACAGCGAGATGTGTTGGTGTGACCCCGACATCCGTGTTGCGCGCGTCGCGCAAGAGCTTCCACAGCATGTTGCAGAAGCCTGAAACCGCGTTGACAGGCAACCCGTCCGACTTGCGGTTCAGGGCCGGAATGGCGTGGAAAGCGCGGAAGATGAAACCCGAGCCGTCGACGAGAAAGAGATGATCGCCTTTTTTCATGTCGGCATGGATAGCGCGGGGCAGGCGAAACGTCCATGACGGTTTGGCTCCGGCAGCGGAAAAACCCGGACGCACCGGGCGCTTCGACCTCTCTCCCGCAAATTGCGCTGCTCACAAAAAGCTTACCGATTTGTAATGCCCGTTTCCCTTGAAAAACCACATTTGGAACCACAAATCCCAGTCATCGGCGTCTGATCACGCCGTAGTCTGAATGAGGCTCGTCCCCCGCCGCGTCAGACTCGGGCAAAGGCCTTATCCCCCTCTCCGGGCCTTTGTCCCCATATTCCGGAGCCGTCGTGGCAGTCCCCCCGCCCAAAGCCACGGCGGCCTCCGAAATCCCTCACGCATCTGCTGAATGGTAAGCCATAGGAATGCATCGCCTGCGATGTTTTTCCGCGCTACAGTCACCGACACATATTCCGAATCTCTCTCTTGCGACATTGTCGAGCCATGGCCAATGACCGCCCGGAATCTGCCACGCAACTGGCGATGCAGTTCGCCCGCAGTGTGACCCGCGCTCTGCAGAGCCGGGCCGTACGTCTCGGTTTCTCTCCGGGCCAATTCCCCGTTCTCCTGGAGCTTTGGGAGGAGGAGGGCTTGACCCAGCGCCAATTGCTCGATCGGGTTGATGTGGAGCAGGCGACGATTGCCAACACGCTGGCCCGCATGGAACGCGACGGTTTGATCGAGCGGCGGGTCCATCCCCGCGACAAACGCGCCCAGCAGATCTTCCTGACCGAGAAGGCCCGCGCCATGCGCGAAGAGGCCCTTGCACTGGCGTGCGAGGCCGAAGATGCGGTCTTTTCCGGCTTCCGGCGTTTCGAAAAGGAATTGCTGAAGGAGTATATCCGCTGGGCGATCGCCAATGCACGAAAGCTCTGAGCAGCCGACTCTCGGTGACCTGTAAATTGCCGCACCCCTATTTTCGCAGAGGTTGTGCCTCGAAACATCAGATCCTTTGCTCTATGGTCCGCCGCGATTTCAATTCTGCAGGACATTCCCCATGACCGATCTCTCTCCCATTCTTGCCAAGGCGGATGAAACCCTCCCCAAGAGCCTCGATCGGCTTTTTGATCTCGTCCGGATCCCCTCCATCTCGACGGATCCCGCCTACAAGGCCGAATGCCGCAAGGCCGGCGAATGGCTGGTGAAGGAACTGACCGAACTCGGCTTCGACACCTCGTTGCGGGACACGCCCGGCCATCCCATGGTCGTCGCCCATCACGCCGCGGATCGCGCCGACGCGCCGCATGTCCTCTTCTACGGCCACTACGATGTTCAGCCGGTCGATCCCCTGGACCTCTGGGAAGACGATCCCTTCGCCCCTGCGATCAAGGAGAAGGATGGCCGCAAGATCATCACCGGCCGTGGCACCTCGGACGACAAGGGCCAGTTGCTGACCTTCGTTGAAGCCTGCCGCGCCTACAAGGCGGTCAAGGGCTCCCTGCCGGTACGCATCACCATTCTCTTCGAGGGCGAAGAAGAATCCGGCTCGCCGTCGCTGAAGCCCTTCCTCGAAGCCAATGCCGCAGAGCTGAAGGCCGATTTTGCCCTGGTCTGCGACACCAGCATGTGGGATCGCGAGACGCCGGCAATCGCCGCAGCGCTTCGTGGCCTGGTTGGCGAAGAGGTGACGATAACAGCCGCCGACCGCGATCTGCATTCCGGCCTCTTTGGCGGTGCTGCCGCCAATCCCGTACATATCCTGACGAAAATCCTCGCCGACCTGCATGACGAAACCGGCAAGGTTACCCTGCCAGGCTTCTACGATGGCGTTGAAGAAACGCCTTCCAACATCAAGGCATCCTGGGACAGCCTCGGCCGCACCGCCGAAAGCTTCCTCGGCGAAGTCGGTCTGTCGATCCCGTCAGGCGAAAAGGGCCGCTCGGTTCTGGAACTGACCTGGGCCCGCCCGACGGCGGAAGTGAACGGTATCATCGGTGGTTATACCGGCGAGGGTTTCAAGACGGTGATCGCCGCCAAGGCTTCCGCCAAGATCTCTTTCCGCCTTGTTGGCACCCAGGATCCTGCCAAGATCCGCGAAAGCTTCCGCGCCTTTGTTCAGGCTCGCATCCCGGGCGATTGCTCGGTCGATTTCCATGAACATGGCGGTTCGCCCGCAATTCAGCTGTCTTATGATTCGCCGGAACTCACCAAGGCGAAGAACGCTCTGTCGGATGAGTGGCCGAAGCCGGCCGTCATCATCGGCATGGGCGGCTCGATCCCGATCGTCGGCGATTTCCAGAAGATGCTCGGCATGGATTCGCTCCTGGTCGGTTTCGGTTTGACCGATGACCGCATCCATTCGCCCAATGAAAAATATGATCTCAACTCGTTCCACAAGGGTATCCGCTCGTGGATTCGCATCCTGGATGCGCTTGCCAGCAAGTGAAAACCTGAGCCAGAAAAGCAAAAAGGCCGGTGAAAACCGGCCTTTCCTTTACGTTTCAACACTGTCCTGCCAGTACATCCGTGGTCAGGGGTGGAAACGTGCCATGCGATGCTTCGGATGTCTGCTCGCCGTGGCGAACTCATCCCAGATCCACAGGATCGCGCGGGATGATGAACAATTCCTTAATGCGCCTCGTATTTCATGCCGTCCTGGCACCAAATCGGCGCGTCCATCGCTTGGTGACCTGTAGATGGTGGAGGCGGCCGCCCGTTTCAAGACCCGCAAGCATGCGCAGTTGAAGAATCGAGCCGATCCCGACTAAGATGCTGGCATGAGCCTTGAATCCGTCCGACAGTTTCTCCGCGACCATGCCCCTGATCTCTCCGTGATCGTCACTGAGGCGAGTTCCGCCACGGTGGCGCTCGCCGCCGAAGCCCATGGCGTCGAGCAGGACCAGATCGCCAAGACGATCTGCCTCAGGATCGGCGAGGACGTGGTACTCGTCGTTGCCGCCGGCACGAAGCGCCTTGATAACAGAAAGTTCAAAGATCGGTTCGGGGTCAAGCCGCGCATGCTGGATGCAGAGGCTGTGGTCGAAGCGACGAGCCATCCGGTCGGCGGCGTCTGTCCTTTCGGCCTTCCAGCGCCGCTGAAGATCTATTGCGACATCTCGCTGAAAACTTGGCCCGAAGTTGTCCCCGCTGCTGGTGCGACCAATGCTGCGGTGCGGATCGCGCCTGACCGCATGGCAGCGCTGGTCGACGCGGAATGGGCCGATCTCTGCCAGTAAAGCGGGTTTGATTTCGGCTGTTTACCGCGTCTTAACCACCCCTTAAATCGCCGCAATTACTGTGCAATCGGATGAATGTCCGCACCGGCTCAAAGGGCGGTTTTCACACCAATTGACCCGGCATTAGGCGAGCGTCAGACCTTGTCGCCCGGCCGGCCACACGAGCATCTGGAGCAAGACCACCGGAATGGTGAGCCGAGGCAACTCCCGCGACCGTATTGAGCCGAGCTTCGACGAGGAGAGCGAGGACGAGGATCTGCGGCTGGATGCAGACGATCGCATTGCGGGAGGCCGAAAGGCGCGCTCTTCAGGCAAGCGTTCGGCCCCTGCTGCTCGACCCAACAAGGGTAAGAAATCGCAGCCCCGCAAGCGAGAAACCTCGGGCGGCTTCGGTCTTGGACGCCTGATCTACTGGTGTTTTGTCCTGTCGATCTGGGGCGCCATCGGTCTCGGAGCTCTCATCGCCTATTACGGCTCACAGATGCCGAGCGCCAGCAGTTGGTCCATCCCCGAGCGCCCGCCGAACATGAAGATCGTTTCTGTCGAGGGCACAGTGATTGCCAATCGCGGCGCGACCGGCGGCGAGGCGCTTCCGTTGGAAGAAATGTCGCCTTTCATTCCCCAGGCGGTGATGGCGATCGAAGACCGACGCTTCTATTCGCATTTCGGCATCGATCCCTTGGGTCTCGCCCGCGCCATCGTAACCAATGTGGTGAGTGGCCGCGCCGTGCAGGGCGGATCGACGCTGACGCAGCAGCTGGCCAAGAACCTCTTCCTCTCGCCGGAACGCACGGTCGAGCGCAAGGTTCAGGAAGTCCTGCTCGCCTTCTGGCTGGAGCAGAAATACACCAAGGATCAGATCCTTGCGATGTATCTGAACCGCGTCTATTTCGGGTCCAATGCCTATGGCGTGGAAGCCGCCGCCCGGCGTTATTTCAACAAGTCTGCCCGCGACGTGAACCTCGGCGAGGCTGCCCTGCTGGCAGGTCTTCTGAAGGCCCCCTCCAGGTTGTCCCCCGCCCGTGACCCGGAGGCGGCGGAAGCCCGCGCCCAGGTCGTGCTCCAGGCCATGCTGGAAGAGGGCTACATCACCGACGACGAGATCAAGACGGCGATGTCGCAATCGCCCACCAAGGCAAAACGCTATTGGAGCGGGGCTGGTCAGTATGTCGCCGACATGGTGCGCGACGACGTAACCGCACTGATCGGCAAGGTCACTGAAGACATCGTCGTCGAAACCACAATCGACATGACGCTCGAAAAGAAGGCTGAAGCGGCACTGACCGAATCACTGGCCGCCGAAGGCGCCAAGGTGAATGCGTCCCAGGCAGCGCTCGTCTCGATCGACGGCACCGGCGCCATCCGGGCCCTTGTCGGCGGGCGCGATTATGCGGAAAGCCAGTTCAACCGCGCGGTCAAGGCCAAGCGCCAGCCGGGCTCAGCGTTCAAGCCCTTCGTCTATGCCGCCGCCATGGAAATCGGCCTGCGACCCGGCTCCACACGCAACGATGCGCCGATCCGCATCGGATCGTGGACGCCGCAGAACTACGATGAAAAGTATCGTGGCCCCGTGACCCTTGCCCATGCGCTCGCCGAATCGCTCAACACGATCGCGGCCCAACTGGTGATGGAAGTCGGTCCCGATCAGGTGATCAAGCTCGCGCATCGCATGGGCATTGATTCGGACCTGCAGAACAATGCCTCGATTGCGCTTGGCACATCCGAAGTCTCGCTGCTGGAACTGACTGCTGCCTACGCCCCCTTCATGAACGGCGGCTACAAGGCGACCCCGCATATCGTCCAGCGTATCCTCAAGGCGGACGGCACGGTGCTCTACGAGAACAACTATATCGAGCCGCCCCGTGTCATCAGTGACCAGGTCGTTGCCGAGATGAACCAGATGATGATGGGCGTGATCAATCAGGGCACCGGCAAGAAGGCGCAGTTGAAGGGCTGGGAAGCCGCCGGCAAGACCGGCACCACCCAGTCTTTCCGCGATGCGCTCTTCGTCGGCTACACCAGCAATCTCACCACCGGTGTCTGGTTCGGCAATGACAATGGTGATTCGATGAAGAAGGTCACCGGCGGCGGTCTGCCCGCGCGCGCCTGGCACGACTTCATGGCGGCAGCCCATCAGGGACTGGCGCCGGCACCCCTGCCGGGCGGTGATTATCAGGAACCTGCACCTGTCGATCAGGATCCGACCATCGGCGCGATCATTTCGGACGTTTTGAGCGGTGGAGGCGAAGAGCGCTACCCGGCCCAGCCGCAGGCCAATGGCGAGTCGCCTGCCGAGCAGGATCAGCAGGGCAACTGGCCTGTACTGGAAGGCCCTGTACCGCCGGGCGATGTGGGCCAGGCGCCGCAGGAAGGTGCCCGCAGGCGCACCACGCTGCTCGATCTTATCCTCGGGCAATAAGGATTTTGACGTTGGCAGGCATTGCGCCTGCCAGAGGCAAGCCCGACATGGTATGGGGCATGCCGAACACGGCTTGAGGTGGTGTGGAAATCGGCCTGAAGATTGCCGCCCAATCTCTTCTTTTTACTGATTTTCAGCGGAATTCCAGCCTTGCAGTCGGAAAAACCGCTTCTTATATACGCGTCATAGCCACAGCACCGCTGTAGCAAATCCCAGACCATCCACGTCGAGGGGCTGTCAGGAATGCCTGATTGGGGTTCCGACGGCCTGCTTCAAGGAGAGAATGACATGGCAAAAGTAATCGGTATCGACCTTGGAACGACCAATTCCTGCGTCGCCGTCATGGACGGCAAGGATGCGAAGGTCATTGAGAATTCCGAAGGCGCACGCACCACGCCTTCCATGGTGGCTTTTTCGGACGATGGCGAACGCCTCGTCGGACAGCCGGCCAAGCGCCAGGCTGTCACCAACCCGACCAACACGCTCTTCGCCGTCAAGCGCCTGATCGGCCGCCGCCACGAAGATCCGACCGTTGAAAAGGACAAGGGCCTCGTTCCCTTCCCGATCATCAAGGGCGACAACGGCGATGCCTGGGTCGAAGCCCAGGGCAAGGGTTATTCGCCTTCGCAGATCTCGGCCATGATCCTCCAGAAGATGAAGGAAACGGCAGAAGCCTATCTCGGCGAAAAGGTTGAAAAGGCCGTCATCACCGTTCCCGCCTACTTCAACGACGCGCAGCGCCAGGCAACCAAGGATGCCGGCCGCATCGCGGGTCTTGAAGTGCTCCGCATCATCAACGAGCCGACGGCTGCCGCTCTCGCTTACGGCCTCGACAAGAAGGACGGCAAGACCATCGCCGTTTACGACTTGGGTGGTGGTACCTTCGATATCTCGGTTCTGGAAATCGGCGACGGCGTCTTCGAAGTGAAGTCGACCAACGGCGACACCTTCCTCGGCGGTGAAGACTTCGACATGCGTCTCGTCGAATATCTCGCAGCCGAATTCAAGAAGGACCAGGGCATCGACCTGAAGGGCGACAAGCTTGCCCTGCAGCGGCTGAAGGAAGCCGCTGAAAAGGCCAAGATCGAGCTGTCGTCCTCGCAGCAGACCGAAATCAACCTGCCCTTCATCACGGCTGACGCGTCCGGTCCGAAGCACCTGACGATGAAGCTGACCCGTGCAAAGTTCGAAAGCCTGGTCGACGATCTCGTCCAGCGCACGATCGCACCGTGCAAGGCAGCCCTCAAGGATGCCGGCGTCACCGCTGCCGATATCGACGAAGTCGTTCTCGTCGGCGGCATGAGCCGCATGCCGAAGGTCCAGGAAGTGGTGAAGCAGTTGTTCGGCAAGGAGCCGCACAAGGGCGTCAACCCTGATGAAGTCGTTGCACTCGGCGCCGCCATCCAGGCCGGTGTTCTGCAGGGCGACGTCAAGGACGTTCTCCTCCTCGACGTGACCCCGCTGTCGCTCGGCATCGAAACGCTCGGTGGCGTCTTCACCCGTCTGATCGACCGCAACACGACGATCCCGACGAAGAAGAGCCAGACCTTCTCGACCGCGGAAGACAACCAGCAGGCCGTCACCATCCGCGTCTCGCAGGGCGAGCGCGAAATGGCACAGGACAACAAGCTGCTTGGCCAGTTCGACCTCGTCGGCCTGCCGCCGTCGCCGCGTGGCGTTCCGCAGATCGAAGTCACCTTCGACATCGATGCCAACGGCATTGTCCAGGTTTCGGCCAAGGACAAGGGCACCGGCAAGGAACAGCAGATCCGCATCCAGGCGTCGGGTGGTCTGTCTGACGCCGACATCGAAAAGATGGTGAAGGACGCCGAGGCCAATGCCGAAGCCGACAAGAAGCGTCGTGCGGTGGTTGAAGCCAAGAACAGCGCGGAAAGCCTCGTCCACTCGACTGAAAAGTCGCTGAAGGACTACGGCGACAAGGTCTCCGAAACCGACCGCAAGGCGATCGAAGATGCGATCGCCGCTTTGAAGGGCGCGCTCGAAGCCTCCGATCCCTCGCCGGAAGACATCGGCACCAAGACCCAGGCCCTCATGGAAGTCTCCATGAAGCTCGGTCAGGCCATCTACGAGGCCCAGCAGGCCGAGGGTGGCAATGCCGAAGCCGGCGACGATAATGTCGTCGACGCCGACTATGAAGAAGTGAAGGACGAAGACGCGAAGAAGTCGGCCTGATGCCGGCTCGCTTCACGCGCATCGTATCGAGCGGGCTGGCCTTCGGGCCAGCCTGTATCGCATTGATGATGGCAACGTCAGTTGTTGCGCAGGACGCGCAGATTGGCGCAGTCTATCGGCAGCTAAGCAGTGCCGAGGCCAAGGTTGCCAAGGCCCTGTCTGCGAAGGACTCGCGTTCTCTTTCCCGGATCGGCAGCGAACTCGGGAAGATCATTGAGGCGGCCCTGCAGCGGCGCGAGAATGGCGGTTCGGTATCGGCTTGCGATATGGCCGCCCATTCGCTGGCTTTCGTTGCCGTATCAGCAGCCGATGGCGTGATCAGCAAGGGCGATGCGCGCAAGCTCCTGATGGACGATGCGATGGCAGCGGCTTCCGACTTTCAAAAAGACATGCAGGCCTGTGACAAGCTCGCCGGCAAGCCGGCGTCCGGTCACACGAGCGTTGGGAAAGCTTTGAGGGCTTTGTAAGACGATGGCAAAGGCAGATTTCTACGAGACCCTCGGGGTCGGCCGCACGGCGGATGAAAAGGAGCTGAAGAGCGCCTTCCGCAAGCTTGCGATGAAATACCATCCGGACAAGAATCCGGGCGACGATGAAGCGGAAAAGAAGTTCAAGGAACTCAACGAGGCTTACGAGACCTTGAAGGATCCGCAGAAGCGCGCGGCTTATGATCGTTTCGGCCATGCTGCCTTTGAACAGGGTGGTGGCGGCTTCGGCGGTGGTGGCGGCGGTTTTGCCGGCGGCGGTGGCTTCTCCGACATCTTCGAAGACATCTTCGGCGAGATGATGGGTGGTGGTCGCGGTGGTCGTGCTCGCTCCACGGGCGGCCGCGAACGCGGGGCCGACCTGCGCTACAATATGGAAATCAGCCTCGAAGAGGCCTTTACGGGCAAGACGGCACAGATCCGGGTTCCGACCTCGATCACCTGCGATCTTTGCACCGGCACCGGCGCGAAGCCCGGCACCAAGCCGACGACCTGCTCAACCTGTCAGGGTTCCGGGCGTGTGCGGGCAGCCCAGGGCTTCTTTTCGATCGAACGGACCTGCCCGACCTGTCACGGTCGCGGCCAGACTATCTCCGATCCCTGCACCAAGTGCCACGGCCACGGCCGCGTGACCGAGGAGCGCTCGCTCTCCGTCAATATACCGGCGGGCATCGAGGATGGCACGCGCATCCGCCTGCAGGGCGAGGGCGAGGCGGGTCTTCGAGGTGGTCCCTCCGGCGATCTCTATATCTTCCTGTCGGTCAAGCCGCACGAATTCTTCCAGCGCGACGGGGCAGACCTTTATTGCTCCGTGCCGATCTCGATGACGACGGCCGCTCTCGGAGGCACCTTCGATGTGGTGACGCTCGATGGCACGAAGTCGCGCGTGACCGTTCCGGAAGGCACCCAGGCCGGCAAGCAGTTCCGGTTGAAAGCCAAGGGCATGCCGGTTCTGCGGTCGGCACAGACGGGGGATCTCTACATTCAGATCCAGATCGAGACACCGCAGAAGCTCACCAAGCGCCAGCGGGAACTGCTCCAGGAATTCGAGCAGCTGTCGTCGAAGGAAAACAATCCGGAATCGACGGGCTTCTTCGCTCGCATGAAGGATTTCTTCGACACGTTGAGCGACTGATCGACAACGATCTGTCGGATGTGGAAAAAGGGGCTGGCCGCGAGGCTGGTCCCTTTTCGCTATGGATGAACGCGACACACCGCGTGCTTTACCTGTGACCAATGCCAACGGCACGGTGCCGAATGCCATGGTCGAACTTCACGCGATCCGCGCCAGACTTGCGGATCCAGCTCACCGCAGAGCCGCCAACTCGTTTCGATGGCGGATCATGGTGCGCAGCAACGCATGATCCCGTGCCAAGGCCTTTTGCCGTGTCGGATCCGGATGCACGGCCCTGAGCGGAAAACGCATGGCAGCGCCGGCAACCTCGGTGCCATCGAACATGCCGGCGCACACGGCCGCATGAAAAGCCGAACCGAGCAGGACGGCATCGCAACCATCCGGAACATGCATCACGCAACCGGTCGCATCGGCGTAGAGTTGCGAAAGCAGGGGATGGTCGGCAAGGCCGCCGGCGAGGAAGAGATTCTGCGGGTTCCCGGCCTGCTCAGGCAGATGATCGATGATGTTGCGGATGCTGCAGGCCAGCGCCACGCAACTGCGCCAATAGAGACGCAGCAGGCCCTCCAGGCTTCGGTCGAGGTCGAGCCCCGCAATGGTGCCGGTCAGAAGCGGGTCGGAGACGGGCGACCGCGTCCCGTGAAAGTCCGGCAATACGCTGATGGGGAGACCGAAATCCGGTCCTTCTTCCGCCAGCCGCTCGGCAATCTGATCGAGCAGGGCGCGATGGCGATCCTTCGTCGGCGTGCCCCCTGCTGGATGGTCTTTCACGATGTGGTCGAGAAAGGCACCGGACGCCGATTGTCCCGCCTCGGTCAGCCAGAGCCCTGGCAGCGCCGCATCGCGGAATCCGCCCCAGCAACCCGGCCCTGAGATCGGCTTCTCCGACAACATCACGATGCAGCTCGAAGTGCCCGCGATCAGCGCTGCATGGTCACCCACAGGAGAGCGGCTTGTGCCGAACAGCGCGACGGCCCCGGCATAGGCATCGATTAGCCCCGGCGCAACGATACACCCCGCAGTCAGGCCGAGCGCCGCTGCCGCTCCGTCCGACAGGGAGCCGACGGGCAGGCCGATAGGATGGGAGGTCGCCGGAAGCCCTGCCTTTTCCGCGAGATCAGCCAGTCCGATGCGTGCATAGAATTCATCAGGTCGCGCGCCGGGCGGCTGTGGGAGGTACCCCCATTTCGACGCCAGCGGCGAGTGACTTCGCATGTCTATGCCGGTTGCTCGCCACGTCAGGAAGTCACTCAGGTCGAAGATCAGGCCGGCTTTTTCCCAGGTTTCAGGCATGTGCCGCTTCAGCCACAGGAGCTTTGGCAGCTGCATTTCGACCGAGAGCCGTCCGCCGAACCGCGCAAGCAAAGGATCGTCGATGGCATTGCATTCAGCCGCTTCGGCAATGGCACGATGGTCCATCCATAAGATGGTGTCCTGTTTCAATGTGCCGGTGGTGGAGACGGAGAGCGGCGCCCCGTCCCGGTCGCGCACGACCAGCGAACACGTGGCATCGAAGCCGATGGCGCCGACGGTCTCTTCGCCGATGCCCGCAGCAGACAGTGCTTCCCGGGACGCCGTACAGACGGCAGACCAGATCTCTTCGCTGTCCTGTTCCATGTGGTTGTGCAGCGGCCGATAAACGGAAATCGGCACCACACATCGGGCGAGCTGGCGGCCCGCGAGGTCAAAGATACCGGCTCGCGCGCTGCCCGTGCCAACATCCACGGCCATGAGGTGCTCACGCATCAGAATGGTCTTCCGGTCTCCTCGCTCCGCCGACAAAGTGGAGCAATTCTTCCATGGCGTCAAACCGTGCGTCGGGATGCAGCGCAAGGAGTGCGGCCTGATAGGAGGCATGGTTCGTATGCGATCCGCCCGTGAAGGCACAAACCGCCATGCCAGCCGCCTGGGCCGCAACGATACCCGCCGGACTGTCCTCGACGACCACGCAGGCCGAAGGGTCGGTCCCCATGGCTGCGGCCGCATATAGGAACAGATCCGGTGCCGGCTTGCCGTTTTTGACCATGGTGGCGCTGAAAATGGCATGCTTGAAGTGGTCAAGCAAACCGGTCGCCGTCAGCGACAGCTCGATCCGCTCGCGCTGGCTGGACGACGCGACGCACCATGCGATGCCCCTGTCTTTCAGCCCAGCAATCACCCGCTCGATGCGGGCGATCGGCTGCAGTTCCTGCCTGAACCGCGCATAGAGCGCTTCGCGCATCTGGCTGAGAAAGACCTGATCGATTTCGACCCGGAATTCCTCCTTCACGACTTCGGCCATCGAGGCAATACTGCGCCCGAGAAAGCGCTCCGCCGCCCCGTCCGTATCCATCGTGATGCCTTTTACCGCCAGCATGTCCACCAGGACCTCGAGTGCGATCGGCTCGCTGTCGACGAGGACACCGTCGCAATCGAAGATCACCAGTTGTATCGGCTGCATTGGCATCATGGGTCAGACAGGGTTCCATCCAGGTAGCGCTGGAGGGTATTGGCCGTTCCCTGACTACGCAAGCTATTGATCGCGGAAAGAAAACGGTTGCGGAAAAGCGGGTGACTTCCGATCGCACCAAAGATGTCGGTAAGCCCCAGGAAGGCATCCGGATTCGAGCGGGAGGCAAGCGCTGCCGTCTGCAGCCGCTCCGCGTTGGCATCGTTGAACACCAGTGCCTTGCCGTTGTCGGAGACCCCTTCGAAATAGCGGCACCACAGCGCAGAAACCAGCGCCAGACCCTGCACGTCGAGCCCCTTGGCCAGTCGGTCTGCCGTCGACGGAAGAATGAATTTCGGCTGCCGGTTCGAGCCGTCCTGGGCCAGCCGCGGAATGGTGTCGCCGATCTTCGGATTGAGGAAACGCCGTTCAATCAGATCGACATAATCCGATAGACTCGTGTCCGGCACGGGCGGCACGACCGGCACGATTTCCTCGTGTTCGAGCTTCGACAGGAAGGCGCGGATCAGCGGATGCTCCATCGCCTCGTGCACGAAGTGAATGTCGAGAAGCGCTGCCGGATAGGCGATGGCCGCATGACCACCGTTCAGGATCCGGAGTTTCATCAGTTCATACGGCGCGACATCCGCCACGAACGTGACGCCGACTGCCTCCAGAGCCGGGCGCCCGAGCGGAAACTTGTCTTCCAGCACCCATTGCTTGAACTCCTCGCAGAACACCGGCCAGCCATCTTCGATGCCATAGGTATCACGCGTCATGCCGATCTCGCGTTGCCCTGTTGCAGGCGTGATGCGGTCGACCATCGCATTCGGAAATGCCACATTTTCGTGGATCCAGTGCGCAAAATCAGGATCGAAGAGCTTCGCAAGGCCACAGAGCGTCGCCTCTGTCACTTCGCCATTGCCGGGGATATTGTCGCAGCACATGACGGTAAAGGGAGGATGCCCTGCCGCACGTCTGGCTTTCAGCCCGGCAATGATCAGGCCGAACACGGTCTGTGGCGTGTCCGGGCTCTGTGCGTCTGCAACGATCGCGGGATGATGGGGATCGAACTTTCCCGTGGCCGGATCGATAAAGTAGCCCCCTTCCGTGATCGTCATCGAAACGATGCGGATGGCGGGTTCAGCGAGCGTCGCGATGATACGGTCGAAGTCCGGCGCGGTGATCACGTCGAGCATCGGCCCCGTTACGGTTGCTGCCGAACGCGTTGTATCCTGCTCGACCACGGTGGTGAGGAAATCCTGTGCCTTCAGCGTATCCCGCATCTTCTGGTCCGACGGCATCACGCCGGCGCCGATGATCCCCCAGTCGAGATCACGCCCCTGGTTGAACAGCTCGTGCAGATAGACCGCCATATGAGCCCGGTGGAAATTGCCGACACCGAAATGCAGGATGCCGGGCGTGATGTCCTCGCGCCGATAGGTCGGCACCGAGGCCTTGGCCGAGATTTCGGCGAGATGGGCAAGGGAAAGTCTGGTCGTCATGATCCCGTTCCTTGGCTATGAGCGCGGCCTTGTGGCCGTCAGCTCATCCAGTTGCCGCCGTCGACATTGTAGGTCTGCGCCACGATGTATTCGGCTTCCGCAGACGCCAGAAACACCGCCATGCCGGTCAGGTCTTCCGCGCGTCCCATGCGGCCGAAGGGAACTGCCTCTCCGACCAGCTTCTTCTTCTCCCCGAGCGGCCGGTTCTCGTATTTGGCGAACAGCGCATCCACTTCGTCCCACATCTCGCTGCCGACAACGCCAGGCGCGATGCCGTTGACATTGATGCCGTGTTTGATGAGGTCGAGCCCGGCCGATTGCGTGATCGAGATGACGGCGGCCTTGGACGCGCAGTAAACGCCGACCAGTGCTTCGCCTCGGCGACCGGCCTGGCTTGCCATGTTGATGATCTTGCCGCCGCGGCCCTGGGCGATCATCTGCTTGGCGAATGCCTGCAGCGTGAACAGGCATCCGCCGACATTGATGTCGAAGACCCGTTGGTAGCTCTTGCGCGTGATCTCAACGATCGGGGCCAGATCGAAGATCGCGGCATTGTTGACGAGAATGTCCACGCCGCCAGCCTTGTCGACGCAAGCCGCGACTGCCGCGTCGATCGACTCCTGGTTCGAAACGTCGATGCGCACGGCATAGGCGGCAGGACCAATTTCCGCAGCCGTCGCCGAGGCGCGGTCGAAATCGATATCGGCGATGGCAACGGCCGTTGCCCCCTCGCGTACATAGGCCTCGGCGAAGGCGCGACCGATGCCGCGTGCCGATCCCGTGATGATCGCCGATTTTCCGTTCAGTCTGCCAGTCATTGGGCCAGTCCCTTGTCGTTGAATTTGTGCATGCGGTTTGGATCGGGCGTGATGAAAACCTTGTCGCCATGGGAGACAGGGAAGTCACCGCTGGTGCGGACAGTCACCATGCCGATCTTGTCGACATTCACGTGCAGGAAGGTATCGGATCCCAGATGCTCGGCGACGCCGACCACGCCCGCCCAGGTGCCGCTCTCCGCAGAGAGCTTGACGTGTTCCGGACGGAAACCGATCGTGTGGGCATTGTAGGGTGCGGCCACTTCGCCCGTGGCGAAGTTCATGCGCGGCGAGCCGATGAAGCCGGCGACGAAGATGTTGTCGGGCTTGTTGTAAAGCTCAAGCGGCGAGCCGACCTGCTCGATATGACCGGCGTTCAACACAACGATCTTGTCGGCCATGGTCATGGCCTCCACCTGGTCGTGGGTGACATAGATCATCGTCGTCTTCAACTGCTGGTGCAGTTCGCTGATTTCAAGCCGCATGGTGCCGCGCAGCGACGCATCGAGGTTGGACAGCGGCTCATCGAAGAGAAAGGCGGACGGTTCGCGCACGATCGCCCGGCCGATTGCCACACGCTGGCGCTGGCCGCCGGAGAGCTGGCCCGGACGACGGTCCAGGTAGTTGGTGAGGTTCAGCACGCGGGCGGCGTCCGTCACCTTCTTCTCGATGACAGCGGGATCAAGCTTGGCCATTTTCAAGGGAAAGGCGATGTTGTTGCGCACGCTCATATGCGGATAGAGCGCATAGGACTGGAATACCATGGCGAGGCCGCGCTTGGCGGGCGCTTCGTCGGTGACATCGCGGCCGTCGATAACGATATGGCCGGTCGTGGTATCCTCTAGCCCGGCGATCAGGCGCAGCAGGGTCGATTTCCCGCAGCCGGAGGGGCCGACGAAGACGACGAACTCGCCTTCTTTGATCTCCAGGTCGATCCCCGGAATGACGGTGGTCGCTCCGAAGGATTTCGTGACCTTGTTGAGGACGATGTTACCCATGTGTTGTCTCCCCGTAGCCGTTTCGGCTTGTTGGCCCGCTGACCGGTTTATTTCACGGCGCCGAATGTCAGTCCGCGCACGAGCTGCTTCTGGCTGAACCAGCCCATGATCAGGATCGGGGCGATGGCGAGCGTCGAGGCGGCGGAAAGCTTGGCCCAGAACAATCCTTGCGGACTGGAGAACGAGCTGATGAAGGCCGTCAGTGGCGCAGCGTTGGTGGCCGTCAGCCGGATCGTCCAGAAGGCTTCGTTCCAGGCAAGAATGATATTGAGGAGCATCGTCGACGCGATGCCCGGAACGGCCATCGGCGTCAGCACATAGACGATCTCGTTCCACAGCGAGGCTCCGTCCATGCGAGCTGCTTCCAGGATTTCGGAGGGAATTTCCCGGAAGTAGGTGTAGAGCATCCACACCACGATCGGCAGATTGATCATCGTCAGCATGACGGTGAGACCGATGCGGCTGTCCAGCAGTCCGAGATTGCGGAAGATCAGGTAAATCGGAAACAGCACGGCAACGGCCGGCATCATCTTGGTGGACAGCATCCACATCAGGATGTCCTTGGTGCGCTTGCCAGGCGAAAAGGCCATCGACCAGGCCGCAGGAATGGCGATCAGGAGGGCAAGCAGCGTGGAGCCCACCGACAGGATCACCGAATTCATGAAGGGCTTGAAGTAATTGTACTGGCCCTGAACCTCGGCATAGCTTTCGAGTGTGCCCGACGGGATCAGATTGAAGCCGGCAATTGCCTCGGTTTCCGATTTGAACGACGTGATGATCGTATACAGGATCGGAAAGAAGATGATCAGGGCGACGATCCAGGCGGTGACCGTGAAGACTGCCTTGCGTTTCGTGCTGATAGCGCGTGCCATTGACGTGTCCTCTTAGTTCCGCTCAGCGGTCCAGGTTCTTGCCGACTGCGCGCATGGCGAAGAAGGCGACGATATTGGCAAGGATGACGGCGATGATGCCCCCGGCCGATGCTTGGCCGATTTTGAACTCGAGCGAGGCCTTCTGGTAGACGAGGAAGGGCAGGTTGGTGGAGGCGTAGCCGGGTCCGCCATTGGTGGTGACGAGGATCTCCGCATAGACGGCCAAAAGGAAGATCGTCTGGATCAGGATGACCACGGTGATCGCTCGCGACATATGCGGCAGCGTCAGATGCCAGAAGCGGGATAGGAAACCGGCGCCGTCCATTTCGGCTGCTTCCATCTGCTCGTTGTCCAGCGATTGCAGCGCGGTCAGGAGGATCAGGGTCGCAAAGGGCAGCCACTGCCAGGCAACGATGATGATGACCGAAAACAGCGGATACTGGGCAAACCAGTCCACGGGTTGCACGCCGAGGAAGCGGGAAATATCGGCAAAGACCCCATAGCTTGGATGCATGATCATGTTCTTCCACACGAGTGCCGCCACCGGTGGCATGACGAAGAACGGGGAGATCACCAGGATGCGCACAATGCCCTGGCCGAAGATCGGCTGGTCGAGCAGCAGGGCCAGGAGAATGCCGCCGATGACCGTGATCAGCAGAACGCTGCCCACGATCAGCAGCGTGTTGATGATCGAGGAGAGAAAAGCGGGATTCGAGTAGAACAGCGCGTAATTGGCAAAGCCGACAAAGCCGTCGCGGATCGGGTTCAGCGGGTTGTATTGCTGGAACGAA
This sequence comes from Rhizobium sp. AG855, assembly GCF_003610655.1. Taxonomy (NCBI): domain Bacteria; kingdom Pseudomonadati; phylum Pseudomonadota; class Alphaproteobacteria; order Hyphomicrobiales; family Rhizobiaceae; genus Rhizobium; species Rhizobium sp. AG855. Next base: position 103,242 of record NZ_RAQG01000006.1, read on the forward strand.
AACCACAGCGTGAAGCCGAGTGGCACGATCATCCAGATAAACAGCAGCACCAAGGACGGTGCCATCATCAGTCTGGCAAGCGTTTGGGTCTGTCGCGTCGCCATGGTTCCCTCCCGATTGATCTGGACCGTTCGGTCTCTTGCTGCTCTTAAACCGTCATGCACGCCTGAAACCGTCGCAAGGCTGCAATCAGCCATGACTTTGCGCATTCCAGACATTGAGAGAGCTGAGCGCCCCTTCCGGGCGGTCGGAGCAGGGCCGGTCTGTCGACTGCGGCCCCGCTCTCATTTTGTAGAAGACTACTTGATGTAGCCGCCTTCGGTCATGGTCGCTGTCGAGGCGTCCTGTGCCTGCTTGAGCGCATCGTCAACGGACATCTGGCCGGCCAGAGCCGCCGAGAAGAGCTGGCCGACAGTCGTGCCAAGGCCCTGGAATTCAGGAATGGCGACGAACTGGACACCGACATAAGGCACCGGCTTGACGGTCGGCTTGGTCGGGTCGGCAGCGTTGATCGAGTCCAGCGTCATCTTCGCAAACGGAGCGGCCTTCTGGTACTCGGGGTTTGCGTAGAGCGAGGAGCGCGTGCCCGGAGGAACGTTGGCCCAGCCTTCCTTGGAAGCGACGAGTTCGAGATAGGCCTTGCTGGTTGCCCAGGAAACGAACTTCTGAGCAGCTTCCGCCTTCTGCGTGCCGGCCGGAACAGCCAGCGACCACGCCCAGAGCCAGTTGCCGCGCTTGCCGAGACCGGTGTCGGGGGCGAGCGCGTAAGCGACCTTGTCAGCGACGGTGGAGTCCTTCGGATTCGACACGAAGGAAGCCGCCACGGTGGCGTCGATCCACATGCCGCACTTGCCCTGCTGGAACAGCGCCAGGTTCTCGTTGAAGCCGTTGGAGGAGGCGCCAACCGGGCCTGCGTCCTTCATCAGATTGACGTAGAAGTCGAGCGTGTTTTTCCATTCGGGCTGGTCGAACTGCGGCTTCCAGTTTTCGTCAAACCAGCGCGCGCCGAACGAGTTAGACATGGCGGTCAGGAACGCCATGTTCTCGCCCCAACCGGCCTTGCCGCGCAGGCAGATGCCGTTCACGCCGGTGGCGCGGTCGGTCATCTTGCGGGCCGCCTCGGCCACGAAGTCCCAGGTCGGAGCGTCGGGCATCGTCAGCCCGGCCTTTTCCATCAGGTCCTTGCGGTACATGATGAACGAGCTTTCGCCGTAGAACGGGGCTGCATAGAGCTTGCCGTCAACCGTCAGACCACCGGCAATCGCCGGGATGATGTCGGCGGCATCATAGTCGGCGCCAAGGTTGTCGAGCGGCAGAAGCCAGTTCTGCTTCGCCCAGATCGGAACTTCATAGGTGCCGATCGTCATCACGTCATACTGGCCGCCCTTCGTGGCGATGTCCGTCGTGACGCGCTCGCGCAGGACGTTTTCTTCCAGTGTAACCCACTCGACCTGAATATCGGGGTTCTTGGCGGTGAATTCCGAGGTCAGGCCCTGCATGCGGATCATGTCACCATTGTTCACGGTGGCGATCGTCAGGGTTTCGGCAGAGGCCATGCCGGCAAGCGCCAGCGCCGAGCAGGCGCCCAGCAAAATCGTCTTCAATGTCATGTCTTCCTCCCAGAAGAAAAATGAGCATTCGATTTGCTCATGGGCAATTACTCAGTTGTGGCGCGCGCAAAGTCAAGCGGGATTCATTGCTGCAGCGCCGCATAAATCGCCCAAACGTATGAATATGAATGAGAAAAACTTGGCCCGTCAGCGCTTCAAAAGCCGCCTGGCCGCTTCTTCGTCGGTGATAAGGCCATTGATGTGCCCCCCTCGCACGGCGGCGAGGATGGCGGCATGCTTCCGTTTGCCGCGCGCCATGCCGATGACGGTCGAGTGCTCACGCGAGGGAATATGGAGGCTGGCCACGCGGTCGTTGACGGGGTGGTCGAGCAGGTTGCCATCTGCGCCGAAGATCCAGCCGCAGATCTCGCCAACGGCTCCGGCGCGCAGCAGATCTTCCATCTCGTCGGGCTTCAGGAAGCCATCGACCAGAAGCGGTGCCGTGATCGCCATGTCGCCGATGCCGACGAAGGTAACGTCCGACTTTTGTCCGAGCGCGATGGTCGGCGCGACGAGTGGTTGCGCATGAAGCAGCGCCTTCTCTTCGGGGGAAGACACGATAACCGGCAAGGGCATCGGAAAATGCGGCGCCTTGATCGCGTCCGCCATCGAGAAAATGACGTTGAAGTAGGCGGCCGATCCATCGGGGCTGATGTTCCCTGTCAGCGAGACGATCTTGTGCTGCGGACATTCGATCGGGGACAGCTGGTCGATCATGGCGCGAAGCGTGCGTCCGGTTCCCATGGCGATCACCAGCGGATCCGATTGCTTGAGCCAGCGCTCAAGCTCGGCTGCGCCTGCTTCTGCGACGCCGACTGTTGCCGATTCCGATTCGGGGTCGGAAGGAACGATCTCCACCTGCCGCAACCCGTAGCGCTCCTTCAGCGCTTCCGCCAGTTCGAGACAGGCCGCGATCGGATGATCCAGCCGGACTTTGATCAGCCGCTCGGCAATCGAGAGTGACACGAGGCGCTGCGCACTTTGTCGCGAAATTCCCATGAGAGCGGCAATTTCGTCCTGGGTTCGCCCGGAGACATAGTAGAGCCAGCCCGCGCGCGCGGCATCGTCCAGCCTCGTCTGTCCTTCACTCCGCCGCGCCATTCGCTCTCGCCTCCCTTTGCGGAACAGTGCTGCCAATTTTGCCGCCTGCTGTCAAATCGGGCCAGGGATCGGGGGAGGGCGTTGGCAGGGGAAAGATCGCCGCCGCAAGAAAAAGATCCCGCCGGAGCGGGATCGAGGTGGGAGCGCTGACGCTACCGGGGGAGGTTGGGGGAGGAAAGACTGTGACGACTAAACGGCTCGATGTTCCCTTTGTTCCATCAGGATGGAACAAAAATCGGGCATTCGGAAAATCCCGAATGCAAAGTGTCGCAGACATTCGGCGCCCAGCTCAGTTTGATGATGCGAAATTCTATCATACTCCCATTGACGTATGTAATGTTATTACATATCAAGCACGAACGACGAAGGATCCCGCTTGACCGTCCGGTCAGAGAGGCTCTATTCAGGAGGGGACGGTTCCCCCACCGGATGACTCCGAGGGGATTAATAGGGAACACGGTGCGGAAGACCCATAAGGGACCAAGACCGTGGCTGCCCCCGCAACTGTAAGCGGATTGCCGTCCATTCTCGCGGCGCGAAAGCGTCGGGCCACTGCGAGTGATCGTGGGAAGGCAGATGGACGACAGATATTCGCGAGCCAGGAGACCTGCCGTCAAGTGAATGAGAAACGTAGCGGACGGGGTGTTCCGATGGATACGATCTGGCTTGCAAACCGCGCCTGTGGCGTGCGTTTATCGGTGCCATTTTGCCTCCGGAGAAGTCCTGCGGAGGAAAACTATGCCGGATATCTGCAGCAATGAGCCTTGCGCTCGGCGGGTGACGTGGCGACATTCGACCGCCTTCCAGGTTGGGAGAGCTGTCGATGAGTTGTGACACGAAGGGGATCTCCCTGCGGTCTGTCGGGCTCGGCTGGGGGCCGAAGTCCTCCCATTTTCTGTTGCGTGACGTCACCTTCGCCATCGAAGGCGGTGACCGCCTTGCCATCGTCGGTCCGAATGGTGCCGGCAAGACGACACTTCTGCGTTGCCTTTATCGCGGCGTGGCACCGCTTGAGGGCCGGGTGGAGATCGACGGTCAGGACATGGCCGATCTGACACCCCGCCAGGTCGCGCGCCGGGTCGCCGTTGTCCTGCAGGAAATGCCGGCCGATTTTCCCTTCACCGTGCAGGATGTCGTCCTCATGGGCCGCGTCCCCTGGCGCGAAGGCCTCACCGGCTGGACGGAGCAGGACCGTGAAGAAGCCCGCCATGCGCTCGGGCATCTGGACCTGCTCAGTCTCGCAAGACGGCAATTTTCGACCCTGTCCGGCGGTGAAAAGCAACGTGTTCTCGTGGCGCGCGCGCTCGCCCAGAACCCGGAGATCGTCATTCTCGACGAACCGACCAATCATCTCGATATCCGGCATCAGCTCGAGATCCTGGCTCTGCTGGCCACGCTTCGGTTGACCATCGTCACCAGCCTGCACGACATCAACCTCGCCGCCGATTTTGCCACCCATGTCGCTCTGATGCAGTCGGGTCGGATGACGGCATTCGGCCATCCGGACGACGTTCTTACCGATCATGCCATCTCCGGCATCTTCGGCGTGCTTGCCTCACGCCAGCGTTTCGCCGGCTCCGCCTCCTCGCAGTTTTCCTTCTCCCTTGCCAGTTCCTGATTTCGAAAGAAGCACCATGATCTCGCCCCGCCTTCTCTCCATCTCCACCATCCTCGGCGCTGTTCTTGTCGCCTCCGCAGCGGCCGCCTTCCCGGTGACGGTCAAGAGCTGCAACCGTGATGTCACCTTCGACGAGGCGCCGAAGCGTGCTGTCTCCAACGACGTCAATCTCACCGAAATGATGCTCGCCCTGAAGTTGCAGGACCACATGGTCGGTTATACCGGCATCTCCGGCTGGAAAACGCTCGACGCAAGTCTGCGTGAAGGTGTTCAGGAACTGCCAGAGCTTTCGCCGAAATATCCCAGCAAGGAAGTTCTGCTCGAGGCGGATGCCGATTTCTACTTCGCCGGCTGGAACTACGGCATGAAGGTCGGTGGCGAAGTCACCCCCGAGACGCTGAGCCCCTTCGGCATCAAGGTCTATGAGCTGACGGAATCCTGCAGCCACATCATGGCCAAGGCAAAGCCGACCATGGACGACATGTTTGTCGACTTGCTCAACCTCGGCCGCATCTTCGGTGTCGAGGATCGGGCAGAAGCCTTGGTCGCCGGCTACAAGGATGGACTTGCAAAGATCCAGGAGCGCATCGGCACGATCAAGGAACCCGTCCGCGTCTTCGTCTACGATTCCGGCACGGAAAAGCCCTTCACGTCAGGCCGCTTCGGCATCCCAACCGCCATGATCGAAGCCGCCGGCGGCATCAACATCATGGACGATGTCGAAAAGAGCTGGACCGAAGTCTCCTGGGAGCCGGTCATCGACCGCAATCCGCAGGTCATCGTCATCGTCGACTACGGCGATGTCACTGCAGAGCAGAAAATCGCCTTCATGAAGGAAAACCCGGCCTTCAAGAACCTCGACGCGGTCAAGGCCGATCGCTTCGTGGTGCTCGCCTATGTCGAGGCAACGCCGGGACCACGCAATGTCGCGGCAATCGAGCGCCTCGCTGAGGTTTTCCACCCGCGCAACATGTAATCGGGCCGAACGGCCTCGGCGCGCGCCGGGGCCGCGACCGGATTGAATCCAGTATAGAAACAGGAACAGAATGCGCGGCAGCAGGATCTTGCTCTGGACCGTAGGCTCGCTTGGTCTGCTGCTCCTCTCAGTCACTCTCGGCGTCTCGCTCGGCTCGGCGCGCATTCCGGTCGGCATGGTCTGGCAGATCCTCGGCCACCATGTGGCGCCCGGCCTGTTCGAGCAGACCTGGTCGGCTGGCCGCGACAGCATCGTCTGGGAAGTACGCCTGCCGCGTGTGCTGCTGGCAGCCCTTGTCGGCGCCGGTCTCGCGGTCGTCGGCGCGGTGCTGCAGTCCATCACACGCAATCCGCTCGCTGATCCGCATCTGCTCGGCGTATCCTCGGGCGGCTCACTCGGGGCCATCGTTGCGCTGCTGCATACGGGCCTGATCTTCGGGGCCGTCACCGTTCCCCTGTTCGCTTTTGCCGGGGCGCTGGTCGCGACCATGGCTGTCGTCGCCGTGACCCGGATGACGGGTGCCGCGCCGGATCGACTCGTGCTCTCGGGCGTCGCGGTTGCCTTCATTGCCACCTCACTCGGCAATCTCGCGATCTTCCTTGGCGATCCCCGCGCCGCGCATACCGTGATCTTCTGGATGTTGGGTGGCCTCGGCCTCGCCGAATGGGGCCACCTCGTCTATCCTGCCGCGACCCTGGCTGTCTGCCTTCTCTTCCTCGTCCTGCGCGCCCGGGAAATCAATGCGCTCGCCATGGGCGACGAAACAGCCGTTACCCTGGGGGTCCCGGTCTCCCGCTTCCGGGCCGAACTCTTCGTCGTGACGGCTCTGCTGACCGGGGTGATGGTCGCCTTTTCCGGGGCCATCGGATTCGTCGGTCTGCTGGTGCCCCATTTCGTCCGGCTGACGGGCGGCAGTGACAATGTCCGTGTCATTCCCCTGTCGGCCCTGGTCGGCGCCATCGCGCTGATCCTCGCAGACGTCGTCTCCCGCACCATCATGGCGCCGGAGGACGTACCGATCGGTGTCATCACGGGGCTCGTTGGCGGACTGTCCTTCATCCTGCTGTTGAGGCGCCGCTGACATCATTTGAGTTTTCAGTTGCCCTTGGTTCGTTTTCACTTAAGTTGAAGAAAAACGAAAGAGTAGGGGATGGAGATGCTGCTTTCGGCCCGACAGACGGAAATCATGGCGCTTGCCAAGGAATACGGGCGCGTGCTCGTCGATGAGCTGGCCGCCCGCTTCGCAGTCACACCGCAAACCATCCGCAAGGATCTCAACGATCTGTGCGACGCCCGAGCGCTGAACCGGATCCATGGCGGTGCAGTCTTCCCGACCGGAAATGAAAACGTCAAATACGAAGCGCGCCGATCCATGGCAGCGACGGAAAAGCAGGCGATCGGTCGGGCAGCGGCCGCCCTCATCCCCGACAACTCCTCTCTTTTCATCAACATCGGAACCACCACGGAAGCTGTAGGCGACGCACTTGTGGACCATAAGGAATTGATGGTCATCACCAATAACATCAATGTTGCCAATCGCTTGCGTGTATTTCCGTCGATCGAGGTGGTCATCGCCGGTGGCGTGGTCCGCGGGTCCGACGGTGGCATTGTCGGCGAAGCAGCTGTCGATTTCATCCGCCAGTTCAAGGTGGATTTCGCCGTAATCGGTGTGTCGGCGATCGACGAAGATGGCGCCTTGCTCGATTTCGATTTCCGGGAAGTGAAAGTTGCACAGGCCATCATCGCCAACGCGCGTCATGTCATCCTCGTCTCGGATGCGTCCAAGTTCGAGCGAACGGCGCCGGTGCGCATTGGCCATGTTTCGCAGGTTCAGACCTTTATAACCGACCATTGTCCCTCGGACAGCATCCGCTCCATTTGCGTGGAAAACGATGTCCGAATGATCGAAACCGCCGCAATAGAAGCCACGCCTGATTCACTTTAACTTTCGTTTGACATTCGTTTAAATTTCGATTTAGATATCCATGCTTTCGCTATTGCAGCAAATGCTGCAGTGCGAAAACTGGGAGGAAAGATGTCGGGGCAGCCTATCTACGATCTCTTCGTGATCGGTGGCGGGATCAACGGATGCGGGATCGCGCGCGACGCGGCCGGCCGTGGCTACTCCGTCGCTCTTGCAGAGATGAATGATTTTGCCTCGGGCACCTCATCCGGTGCCACAAAGCTGATCCATGGCGGTCTGCGTTATCTCGAACATTACGAATTCCGTCTCGTACGCGAAGCGCTGATGGAGCGGGAAGTGCTTTGGGCCATGGCGCCGCACGTCATCTGGCCGCTGCGCTTCGTTCTGCCCTTCCAGAAGGGGGGCATCCGCCCGGCTTGGCTGATCCGCCTCGGGCTGTTCCTCTACGATCATCTCGGCGGTCGCAAGCTGTTGCCGGCCACCCGCACGCTTGATTTGCGCCGCGATCCCGCCGGAAAACCCTTGAAGCCGATCTTTTCCAAGGCCTTCGAATATTCCGATGGCTGGGTCGACGACGCCCGCATGGTCGTCTTGAACGCTCGCGACGCCGAAATTCGCGGCGCAACCATCCTCAGCCGCTCGCGCGTGACGTCGGCGAAGCGCGAGAATGGCGTTTGGGTCATCACCACCCGCAAGCGCGACGGATCGGTATCGACGCATCGCGCCCGCATGCTCGTCAATGCCGCCGGTCCATGGGTCGACCAGGTGCTCGCCGGCGCCTTTGGCCGCAACAATGTTCACAATGTCCGCCTGGTTCAGGGCAGCCACATCATCGTCAAGAAGAAGTTCAACGATGCGCGCGCTTATTTCTTCCAGAATCCGGACAATCGCATCATCTTCGCTATCCCCTATGAGCGTGATTTCACCCTGATCGGGACCACCGACCGCGACTATACCGATGACCCCAAGGATGTTCGCATCAGCCCAGAAGAGGTGAGCTATCTCTGCGGTGCCGCAAGCGAATATTTCCAGGAACCGGTCGTGCCCGGCGATATCGTCTGGAGCTATTCGGCCGTTCGCCCGCTCTTTGACGACGGCGCCTCCAAAGCCCAGGAGGCGACGCGCGATTACGTCTTGAAGGTCGAAGGTAATGAGGGCGAGGCGCCCCTGCTGAACGTCTTCGGCGGTAAGCTGACGACCTATCGCCGGCTCGCCGAGCATGCGCTTGAAAAGATCGGTGAGACCATCGGCGTGAAGGGCACGTCCTGGACGGCCGGCAGCCAGTTGCCTGGCGGCGACTTCGGTGTCACCGCCTATGAGGCAACCGTCGAAAAGCTGATCAGGAGTTACCCGTTCCTGCAGCGTTCGCATGCCGAAAGATTGATTCGCTGCTACGGCACCGACGCCCATGCCATTCTCGCCGGCGCCCGGGCAATCGAGGATCTCGGTCGCCATTTCGGCGGCACGCTCTACGAGGCGGAGGTCCGTTGGCTGATCGAGCGGGAATGGGCGGTCACGGCAGAGGATGTGCTGTGGCGGCGAACCAAGCAGGGATTGTTCCTGACGCCTGAAGAGGCGGAAGGCCTGGACGGTTATATGGGGCTGATGGCTGCGGCCTGAGAGCCATCAACGGAAAAGACCGACGGTTTGGAGGAGGCCCGAGGAAACATGTTGGAACTGCGTAAAGTCTCGAAACAGGTGGGGGTGGAGTATCACATTCACCCGACCGATCTGACGTTGCAGCGGGGTACGCTGAACGTCCTGCTCGGCCCCACGCTTTCGGGCAAGACCTCGCTGATGCGGCTGATGGCCGGCCTCGACAAGCCCACCTCCGGCAGCGTCTTCGTCGATGGCGTCGATGTCACCGGGGTGCCGGTGCAGAAGCGTCAGATCGCCATGGTCTACCAGCAGTTCATCAACTATCCCGCCCTCCCCGTATACGAGAACATTGCCTCGCCGATGCGCGTCTCGGGAGTCGACCAGGCGACGATCGACCGCGAGGTCCGCAAGGCTGCGGATTTGCTGCGGCTCACGCCCTATCTCGATCGCACGCCGCTCAGCCTCTCCGGCGGTCAGCAGCAGCGTACCGCGCTCGCACGCGCCATCGTCAAGAAGGCCAATCTCGTCCTGCTCGATGAACCGCTCGCCAACCTCGACTACAAGCTGCGTGAGGAACTGCGCGAAGAGCTGCCGAAAATCTTCGCTGAGTCGGGCGCGATTTTCGTCTATGCCACGACGGAACCCTCGGAGGCGCTGCTGCTTGGCGGCAATACCGCAACCCTGAGTGAAGGTCGGGTGACCCAGTTCGGCAGCACCATCTCGGTCTACCGCAAGCCTGCCGATCTCGCCTCGGCCCGCATCTTCGCCGATCCGCCACTGAACACGCTCGACGTCGTCAAGGTCGGCACTCAGTTCCAGCGCGACGGCCGGCCGATATTGCCCGTGCCGGCCCATCTGGGGGCGATCCCGGATGGCCCCGTCACCATTGCCTTCCACCCGCACCATCTCTCCTTGTCTGGCGAGGTCGGCTCTACGGGCCTTGCGGCGCGCACGCTGGTTTCCGAAATCGCCGGCTCCGAGAGCTTCATCCATGTCGAATATGGCAATGCCCGTTGGGTGAGCCTGGAGCATGGCATCCACGACATCGAACCCGACCGGGAGATCGACGTCTATATCGACACCCGACACCTGATGGCCTTCGATGCCGAGGGCCGCGCCCTTGGCGTCGCGCCTGAACTGGCAGCGTGAGGGAGGATAGACATGGCGCGCATCAATCTCGACCATATCCGCCACGCTTACACGCCGGCTGCTCGCGCCGCCGGAGACTATGCCTTGAAGGAGGTCCATCACGAATGGGATGACGGCGGCGCCTATGCGCTTCTCGGCCCGTCGGGTTGCGGCAAGACCACGCTCCTCAACATCATATCGGGTCTGCTGCACCCCTCCGATGGCCGCATTGAATTCGATGGCGTCGACGTCACCAACCTGCCGACCCAGGCACGCAACATCGCCCAGGTCTTCCAGTTCCCGGTCGTCTACGACACGATGAGCGTCTACGACAATCTGGCCTTTCCCTTGCGCAACCGCCATGTGCCGGAAGATCAGGTCCATCGTCGTGTCAACGAGATCCTCGACATGATCGATCTCCAGCCCATGGCCCGCAAGAAGGCGCAAGGCCTGACGGCAGACCAGAAGCAGAAGATCTCGCTCGGCCGTGGTCTCGTCCGTTCGGACGTCAATGCGATCCTCTTCGACGAGCCTCTGACCGTCATCGATCCGCACATGAAATGGCTGCTGCGCTCGCAATTGAAGCGCCTTCACCGCCAGTCCGGTTTCACCATGGTCTATGTCACCCACGACCAGACCGAAGCGCTCACCTTCGCCGATAAGGTCGTCGTCATGTATGACGGCCAGATCGTCCAGATCGGCACGCCGGCCGAACTCTTCGAACGCCCGAGCCATACCTTTGTCGGCTACTTCATCGGTTCGCCCGGCATGAATGTCATGCCGGCCAAAGTCACCGGTGCGACGGCCACCGTCGGCGATCAGGCGATTGAACTCGCCGGCACGCCGAAGCTCGGCACTCAGTCGAAAATCGAGCTCGGTATACGCCCGGAATTCGTCCGTCTCGGCCGCGAAGGCATGCCCGTCACGGTTTCGAAGGTCGAGGATATCGGCCGCCAGAAGATCGTCCGCGCCCGCTTCTGCGACCAGCCGCTGTCGATCGTCATCTCGGAAAATGCCGAGGTCCCGACCGATCCGAAAATCACGTTCGACCCGCCAGGCATCGGCATCTTTGCTGATTCCTGGCGCGTAGGTTTGGAGGGCTGACAATGGAAAAGACCTGGAACAACAGAGCCTGGTTCATGGTCATTCCGGTCCTCCTGCTGGTGGCCTTCTCGGCCGTCATCCCGCTGATGACCGTGGTGAACTATTCGGTGCAGGATACCTTCGGCAACAATGAGTTCTTCTGGGCCGGCACCGACTGGTTCACCGAGATCTTGTCGTCCGATCGCTTCTGGAATGCGCTCGGACGCAACATGATCTTCTCGATGATCATTCTGGCGATCGAAGTGCCACTCGGCATCCTGATCGCACTCAACATGCCGAAAAAGGGGCTGGGCGTTCCGGTCTGCCTCGTGCTGATGGCCTTGCCACTGCTCATCCCGTGGAATGTCGTCGGCACCATCTGGCAGGTCTTCGGCCGCGTCGACATCGGCCTCCTCGGCTACATGCTGAATGCCATGGGCATTGACTACAACCTGACCCAGGACCCGGTCGACGCCTGGATCACGGTCATCGCCATGGATGTCTGGCACTGGACCAGCCTCGTGGTGCTGCTCTGCTATGCCGGCCTCGTCTCGATCCCGGACGCGTATTATCAGGCAGCGAAGATCGATGGCGCCTCCCGCTGGTCCGTCTTCCGCTACATCCAGTTGCCGAAGATGAAACGGGTGCTGTTGATCGCCGTGCTGCTCCGCTTCATGGATAGTTTCATGATTTACACCGAGCCTTTCGTCGTCACCGGCGGTGGTCCCGGCAATTCCACCACCTTCCTGTCGATCGATCTGGTCAAGATGGCCGTCGGCCAGTTCGACCTAGGACCGGCAGCCGCCATGTCCATCATCTACTTCCTGATCATCCTGCTGATGTCATGGGTCTTCTACACCGTCATGACCGTCAGCGACGCAAAGAGCCAGTAAGGAGGCGCATTCGATGAGCAATTCCGACGATCGTTCGCGCTTCGGCTTCGTCATCCCGACGGTCTATATCGTCTTCCTGCTCCTGCCGATCTACTGGTTGGTCAACATGAGCTTCAAGACCAATTCGGAAATCACCGGCGCGCTATCGCTCTGGCCGGTCAATCCGACGCTCGCCAACTATGCCGTGATCTTCACCGATCCGTCGTGGTACAAGGGCTACATCAACTCGATCATCTATGTGTGCCTGAACACGGTGATCTCGGTGGCGGCCGCCCTGCCGGCAGCCTATGCCTTCTCGCGCTACCGGTTCCTCGGCGACAAGCACCTGTTCTTCTGGCTCTTGACCAACCGCATGGCGCCGCCCGCCGTCTTCGCGCTGCCCTTCTTCCAGCTCTATTCGGCGTTTGGTCTGATCGACACGCATATCGCGGTGGCACTCGCCCACTGCCTGTTCAACGTGCCGCTGGCGGTCTGGATCCTCGAAGGCTTCATGTCCGGCGTGCCGAAGGAAATCGACGAGACTGCCTATATCGACGGCTATTCCTTCCCGCGCTTCTTCGTGAAGATCTACATTCCGCTGATCGCATCGGGCATCGGTGTCGCCGCCTTCTTCTGCTTCATGTTCTCCTGGGTGGAGCTTCTGATTGCCCGTACGCTGACCACCACCGACGCCAAGCCGATCGCCGCCATCATGACGCGCACGGTCTCGGCCTCGGGCATGGACTGGGGCGTGCTGGCAGCCGCCGGCGTGCTCACCATCATCCCGGGCGCGCTCGTCATCTATTTCGTTCGCAACTACATCGCCAAGGGCTTTGCCCTGGGCCGCGTCTGAGGAGGCGTCGATGAACTTCACATGGATGGCCTGGACGCTGCCGACGGCGCTCTTCTTCATCGCGATCCTGACGCTGATCGTCTCGATGGCGGTCTGGGAATATTTTTCACCCGGCGGCAATCCGCGTGTCGGCGTGCTGCGCTTTGAGACTACGCGCGGCGACCGGCTCTTCGTGTCGCTGCTCGGCTCCGCCTTCATTCATCTCGCTTGGCTCGGTCTTGTTGGGCCGAACCTGTGGTGGGCTCTCGCTCTGTCCGTGGTCTACGCCATCGGCGTATTTCGCTACGTATAGAGCCGGACAACGGCGGATGGCGGCGGGAGGTCGCCATCCTGACGGACTGGAAACTCTGCAATCGCAACCTTAGGGAGGACGAAAATGCGAAAGCACCTTTTGACGACGACGGCGGCCATGCTGCTCGCCATGACCGGCGTGGCATTCGCCGACATGGACGCGGCAAAGAAATTCCTGGACACCGAGATCGGCGACATGTCGAGCCTCGACCGTGCGGCCCAGGAAGCCGAACTGCAGTGGTTCATCGATGCGGCAAAGCCCTTTGCCGGCATGGAGATCAAGGTCGTCTCCGAAACCATCGCCACGCATGAATACGAATCCAAGGTGCTCGCACCGGCGTTCGAGGCCATTACCGGCATCAAGATCACCCATGACCTGATCGGCGAAGGCGACGTCGTCGAGAAGCTGCAGACGCAGATGCAGTCCGGCGAAAACATCTACGACGCCTATGTCAACGACTCGGACCTGATCGGCACCCACTGGCGCTACCAGCAGGCCCGTTCGCTGACCAAGTGGATGGCCAACGAAGGCAAGGACGTCACCAATCCCAATCTCGACCTTGATGACTTCATCGGCACCAAGTTCACCACCGCTCCGGACGGCGACCTCTACCAGCTGCCCGACCAGCAGTTCGCGAACCTCTACTGGTTCCGCTACGACTGGTTCAACGACGAGAAGAACAAGGCCGACTTCAAGGCCAAGTACGGCTACGACCTCGGCGTTCCCGTCAACTGGTCTGCCTATGAAGACATCGCCGAGTTCTTCACCGGTCGCGAAGTCGACGGCAAGAAGGTCTTCGGCCACATGGACTACGGCAAGAAAGACCCGTCGCTCGGCTGGCGCTTCACCGATGCCTGGCTCTCCATGGCCGGCAATGGCGACAAGGGCCTGCCGAACGGTCTGCCGGTCGACGAATGGGGCATCAAGGTCAACGAGAAGTCCCAGCCGGTCGGCTCTTGCGTCGCCCGTGGCGGTGATACCAACGGCCCGGCCTCGGTCTACGCCATCCAGAAATATCTCGACTGGTTGAAGGCCTATGCACCGCCGGAAGCCCAGGGCATGACCTTCGGTGAAGCCGGTCCGGTGCCTGCCCAGGGCAACGTCGCCCAGCAGATGTTCACCTACACCGCCTTCACCGCCGACTTCGTCAAGGAAGGCCTCGCCGTCGTCAACGAGGACGGTACCCCGAAGTGGCGTTTCGCGCCGAGCCCGCATGGCGTCTACTGGAAGGACGGCATGAAGCTCGGTTATCAGGACGTCGGTTCCTGGACGCTGATGAAGTCGACCCCCGATGACCGCGCCAAGGCCGCCTGGCTCTATGCGCAGTTCGTCACCTCGAAGACCGTGGACGTGAAGAAGAGCCATGTCGGCCTGACGCTCATCCGCGAATCGACGATCCAGCACAAGTCGTTCACCGACCGTGCGCCGAAGCTCGGGGGTCTGATCGAGTTCTACCGTTCGCCGGCCCGCGTCCAGTGGTCGCCGACGGGTACGAACATCCCTGACTATCCGAAGCTGGCACAGCTGTGGTGGCAGGCGATCGGTGATGCATCCTCGGGTGCAAAGACCGCCCAGGAAGCCATGGACTCGCTTTGCGCCGAGCAGGAAAAGGTCCTGCAGCGTCTTGAGCGTGCAGGCGTCCAGGGTGACATCGGTCCGAAGCTCGCCGAAGAGCATGATCTCGAATACTGGAACAAGGATGCAGTCGCCAAGGGCAACCTCGCACCGCAGCTGAAGATCGAGAACGAGAAGGAAAAGCCGATCACCGTCAACTACGACGAACTGGTCAAGAGCTGGCAGAAGTGATCCGGATCAGTCTCTGATCATTGACAACCGCCGGGGCGATATCTACGCCCCGGCTTCTTCTATAAGGGAGTTTCAGACGGATGAGCGGCTACATTCTGGCCATCGACCAGGGCACCACCTCGACCCGCTCGATGATCTTCGACCACGCGATGCATATCGTCGGCGTCGCCCAGCAGGAGTTCACCCAGCATTTTCCGGATTCCGGCTGGGTCGAACATGATGCGGACGAGATATGGCAGAGTGTGCTCGCGACGATCGACAAGGCTCTCACTGCTGCAAAGATTACGATTGCCGATATCACCGCGATCGGCATCACCAACCAGCGCGAAACCGTCGTCGTCTGGGACCGCAAGACCGGCAAGCCCGCCCACCGCGCCATCGTGTGGCAGGACCGCCGCACCGCCCGCTTCTGCGACGAGCTGAAGCACAAGGGTCTGGAAGCGCTCTTCACCGAGAAGACCGGCCTGCTGCTTGATCCTTATTTCTCCGGCACCAAGCTCTCCTGGCTCCTGAAGAATGTTGACTGCCTGAAGACGCGCGCCGACAACGGCGAGATCTGCTTCGGCACGGTCGATAGCTGGCTCATCTTCAAGCTGACCGGCGGCCGGGTCCATGCTACGGACGCCACCAACGCCTCGCGTACCCTGATCTACGACATCGGCGAAAACCGCTTCGACGACGAACTTCTCGCGATCCTCGATATCCCCCGCGCCATGCTGCCCGAGGTCAAGGACTGCGCCGACGACTTCGGCATCACCGACAAGGCCGTGCTCGGCGCCGAAATCCCGATCCTCGGCGTCGCCGGCGATCAGCAGGCCGCCGTCATTGGCAATGCCTGCTTCGAACCGGGCATGATGAAGTCCACGTATGGCACGGGCTGCTTCGCGCTGCTTAACACCGGCACCGACCGAGTCACGTCGTCGAACCGTCTCTTGAGCACGATCGCCTACCGCCTGAACGGCAAGACCACCTATGCGCTCGAAGGCTCCATCTTCATCGCCGGTGCTGCCGTGCAATGGCTCCGCGACGAGATGGGCTTCGTCAAGGTAGCCTCCGAAACCGATGCACTCGCCAGCAAGGCAGACCCGAACCAGCGCGTCTATCTCGTGCCTGCCTTTACCGGCCTCGGCGCACCCTATTGGGATCCCGATGCACGCGGCGCGATCTTCGGCCTGACCCGCGGCACCGGCCCCGCAGAATTTGCCCGCGCCGTGCTCGAAAGCGTCGCCTACCAGACTCATGACTTGCTCGAAGCGATGAAGAAGGACTGGATGGGCGCCAGCTCTAAGACAGTGCTGCGTGTCGATGGCGGCATGGTGGCCTCCGACTGGACGATGCAGCGCCTCGCTGACATTCTGGCCGCCCCGGTCGACCGCCCCGTCGTCCTTGAGACCACAGTCTTGGGCGCTGCATGGCTTGCCGGCTCCCGTGCCGGTCTCTGGCCCGATCAGGCCGGCTTCGCCGCCACCTGGAAGCGCGATCGCCGCTTCGAGCCATCAATGGCAACGGGCGAACGGGAAGCTGCCATCGCCGGCTGGCAGGACAGCGTCTCGCGCTGCCTCACCAGCCGCTGAGCCTGTAAAACACGCCGGTCGTCAAAGCATGGCGACCAGCGTCTCCAGCCGATCGGCATCCTTCGGCAGCTTGTCTTGCCTCAGCCGCGCAATGCGCGGGAAGCGCATCGCAATTCCCGACTTGTGCCGCGTTGACCGCGCCAGCCCTTCGAAGGCCACCTCGACGACGAAACCGTGCTCCGGCTCGGCCCTAAGGCTGCGAACCGGGCCGAAGCGCTCCACGGTATTGTTGCGCACGAAGCGGTCCAGAACCTCCAGCTCCTCATCGGTAAAGCCGAAATAGGCTTTTCCAACCGGAACCAGCACATCACCTTCGCCTGGAACGGCCGTCCACACCCCGAAGGTAAAGTCGGAATAATAACTCGAGCGTTTTCCATGCCCGCGCTGCGCATACATCAGCACCGCATCGGCATTCATCGGATCGCGCTTCCACTTGAACCACGGCCCCTTGGCGCGCCCGGCCTGATAGACGCTGTCGTATCGCTTCAGCATGACCCCTTCGATGACGGGATCGGGTGGGTCTGCCCTGAGCCGCTCCAGTTCCTCCCAGGTCGAAAACGGCACCAGCGGCGACAGATCGAACCGATCAGGCATCTGCCGCTCGATCAGGGCGGTTAGGCGGTCCCTTCTGGCGAGGAAACCTTCGGGTCGAACATCCTCGGCGCCATCGAAGAGAATGTCATAGGCCCGGATGAAGACCGGATAGTCCTCCAGCATCCGCGCGGTCACCGTCTTGCGGTTCAGCCGCTGCTGCAGGTCGGAAAATGTGCGCGTCGGCGCATTCGTCCGCGAGGTCCCGCCGACCAGCAGTTCGCCGTCGATCACCCCTTCGAACCGCGCCGCCTCGGTAATGTCCGGGAAGGCATTTGAGATGTCATCGCCCGAACGCGAATAGAGCCGGTTGCGCCCGCCCGCACACGAGAGCTGCACCCGGATGCCGTCCCATTTCCACTCTGCAGCGAAATCCACCGGGTCGAGCGTGGCAATATCCCGGTCCTCGATCGGCGTCGACAGCATCACCGAATGAAAGATCGCCGGTGTTGCCAGGATCGGCTTGTCCGTGCGGTCCTCCAGCCAGGCAAAGAGATCGAGATAGGGCGGCTTCAGCCCATGCCACAGGCTCTCGATTTCGGTCACATCCTTGCTGCCGAAAATCGACAACGCCTGCTTCGTCAGCCGCGCCGAAACTCCGATTCGCAAACCACCCGTCACCAGCTTGATCAGCGCAAAGCGCTCTGACGTATCCAGCCGGTCGAGCAGGGCCCGCATCAACCCGCGCGTTTCGCTCCGCCCCAACCGCTGCAGCCGCTCCACGATCGTCGACAGTCGATCGTCCGCTTCCGCCACGTCCTGAGTGTCGGACGGCTCCCAGACCAGCGAAATCGTCTCGGCGAGATCTCCCACATAGTCGTAGGAATATTGGAACAGCACCGGATCCATGCGTTCCAGCACCAGTTCCTTGAGCAGGGCTGGCTTCACGCCCTTGATATCAAGCCCCTCCGTCAGCGCCGCCAGCGCATAACCGCGGTCCGGGTCCGGTGTCGACTTGAAATAATCGACGAGCAGGGTGAGCTTGCCGTTGCGGCTCGGCGTCAGCACCAGGCGGTCGAGAAGATTGGCAAAGGCCTTCATTGCTCAATCCCCCTCGTCTTCATAGCCGACGAGATGCAGCGGCCGCGCCGCGATGCCGGAGAGCTCGCACCACCGCACCAGCGCTTCCTCACGCCCATGCGTGACCCAGACCTCTTGCGGCCCAACCTCGCGGATGGTGTCCAACAGTTCCGGCCAGTCGCAATGGTCGGAAATCACGAGCGGCAACTCCACCCCGCGCTGCTTGGCGCGCTGGCGCACCATCATCCAGCCGGAGGCGAAGATCGGCAGTGGATCTTCGAAACGCCGTGCCCAACGATCGTTGAAGGCTGACGGCGGTCCGATCACCACGGCGCCCTTCAGGCTCCCGGACTTCTTATCCTCGGTCGTTGCGGGCCGCAGTTCTCCAAGATCGACGCCCTGGCTCTCGTAGTAGTCGCAGAGCTTGGTGAGTGAGCCATGGATATAGATCGGCTGGTCATAGCCTCCGCGGCGAATGAGAGAGATCACCCGCTGAGCCTTGCCGAGCGCATAGGCCCCGACCAGGTGGCTGCGCTCCGGAAATTGCCGCAGCGACGTCAAAAGCTTCTCGATTTCGCCGGAAGGTGGCGGATGATGGAAAACGGGCAACCCGAACGTCGCCTCGGTGATGAACACATCGCAGGGCACGGGTTCGAAGCTGGCACAGGTCGGATCTACGCCCCGCTTGTAATCACCGGAGACAACGATGCGTGTACCATCCTTTTCGATCTCGATCTGCGCCGATCCGAGAACATGACCTGCCGGATGAAACCGCACGGAAATCCCGTTGACATCAACCGTCTCGCCAAATCCGGCAGCCTGCGACGAACCCGCAAAATCTGCACCATAGCGGATCGCCATGATGTCGAGGGTCTGCTGCGTCGCCAGCACATGCGAATGCCCCGAGCGCGCATGGTCGGAATGGCCATGGGTAATCAGTGCGCGCCCGACCGGCCGCACCGGATCGACGTAAAAATCGCCTATGGGGCAATAAAGCCCGCCCGGCGTCGGGTGCAGCAGGAGGTCCGGTTTGATCATGGAGGAAACATAGGGCGGCCAGGCGGCGCCCGCCAGTCGTCAGGCGGCGTAACGCGAAACGACGAGATAGCCGGCGGCAGAAGCCGTTGCGGAGAGAACCGCACCCCAGGCCATGTCGACGAGGCTGACCGAAAGCGACCAGCCCTTGAGCGTTGCCAGATTGGTCATGTCATAGGTGCCATAGGCGAGCAGGCCGAGCAGAGCCCCATGCAGCAGCGCCGTTACCACGCTGTTTGCCGTAAGCGCCGGCATCACGGCAAAATAGACGAGACCCACAACATAGAAGAGGTAGAAGATCCCGGCCGCCGCGAAATTCGGCGTGGCGAGCAGAAGCTCGCCGATATTCTGCCGGTAAAATCCGATCGCAACGCGTGTAAGCCACACGTAGTCGAGTGCAAAGAAGACGACGGCCGTCGATACATAGGCGATCAGATAGATCATTCGTCATCTCCGTGAAGGGCAGGTATGAAGCCTGCCGGGTTCATATCCCGAGAACGGGTTGCACCAGCCTGACGATCAGGCTCTTGAACTTGAGCGGCGCGTCGGTGACGGCCAGACAGATGCAATCCTCCTCCGGCGTCGCCACCGGCTGGTGCGTCAGCGTCTCGTCTGCTTCTTCCAGATCCCCACGCCGGAAGACGCTCGAGCCATCGGTGAAGGCGCCCTTGAGCACCAGCGTCAGCTCGCGTCCACCGTGAGAATGCTCCGGAACGGGCTTGCCAGCCGGGATCCTCAAAAGCCGCACTTGGCTCCCTGTGTCGCCGGTCTTGATCGGAATATGATAGGCGCCACGTCCGAGCGCCCGCCACTTCAGCCCGTCCACGTCGGCGCCCAGATATGACCGCAGCGGTTCCGGCAGCACCGCATCGTTGGCAGCGGCCGCACGAGGCTTCGCCTGAGCCGCCGGCTTGTCCGTCTCTGCGGCAAGCCTGCGCTTCATCGCCTGCCAGCTGTCTGTTGCGCTGGATGTTTGATCGATGTCGACAGCCTCCAACAATTCGCCGCCGGCATGTTCCATGAAGGACAGCCGGTCGCGGCAACTGGGGCACAGCGCCAGATGCGTGGCAACGGCTATGCTCCAGCCTTCCGCAAGCGTGCCGCTGGCATAATCGAGCAACAGCTCGTCGCTGATATGGTGTTGAACCTGGAGCGTCATGCCCGCTCCTCCAGCGCTGCGCGCAGCTTGGCAAACGCCAGGCGGATCCGCGATTTGACGGTTCCCATCGGCAGGCCGAGTTCGGCTGCAATCATGCTGTGGGATGCTTCTCTGTAGAATGACATTTTGAGGAGTTCGAGTTGTTCGGGTGGTAGGGTTTCCATGGCGCGCCGCAGACGATCTGCCTCCTGGCGCCCTTCGAATTCGATATCTGCGGCTGGCACATCGTCGGGGACGAAGGCCGGGTCCGACGGATCGAACACCGGACGCCTGGCGCGGCGGAAGGCGTCGATGCGCTGGTTGCGCGCAATGGTGAAGATCCAGCTCGAGACGTTTCCGCGTGACGGGTCAAACTGCGCCGCCTTGTTCCAGACGGCGAGCATGGTCTCTTGCATCAGTTCTTCGGCGGCCTGCCCGTCACGCGCGAGCTTTGCCATATAGGCACGCACCTTGGGGCCATAATGCTTGAAGATTGTCTCGAACGCTTCGACATCACGATCACGACCGACGGAAGCCAGGAGTTGCGAGAAATTATGCGGCTCTAACTCATCAACCGATCCGGTCATCGAAACGTTTCTTATCCCTCGCTGGGGCTTGGCCACGGCAGTCTGCCGTGCGTTACGCCCGGGACCACTGTGGCACGCATCGGCCTGCATGGGAATCATGTTGATCATGAAGCCGACTACGCCCTGGCCGGAAAATCGGATCACCCGTGACGAATTTATTAGCTTCGGTCGATCCACTGGCCAAGCTTGTGCGTAGTCAGATGCAAACAGAATTTTCGCGACAAGGGAATGTGTGGTTTATGGATATTGGCGTTACGAGGGCCGCATTTGGCGGGAAGCGCAAGATTGCGGTCATTGGGTCGGGTATCTCTGGCCTGTCCTGCGCCTGGCTCCTCTCCCGCAGCGCCGAAGTCGTGCTTTATGAGACCGAAGGTCGCCCGGGGGGCCATTCCAACACGGTCCTGGCGCCGGGGCGCGGCAAGGATACGCCTGTTGATACCGGCTTCATCGTCTACAACGATCGCAACTATCCCAATCTCGTAAAGCTCTTCGAGCATCTCGACGTGCCGACGCTGGCATCCGACATGTCCTTTGCCGCCTCGCTCGGTGATGGTGCCTTCGAATATTCAGGCTCTGGCCTCGGCGGTCTGCTCGGCCAGAAGACCAATCTTCTCCGTCCCCGCTTCTGGCGCATGGTGAAGGACATCCTGCGCTTCTACCGTGAAGCGCCTGCCTTGTTGGATCGCCCGGAACTGGATGGCGTCTCGCTTGGAGACTACCTCGCCTCCGCCGGTTATGCGGATAGCTTCGTCGAAGACCACCTGCTGCCCATGGGCGCTGCGATCTGGTCGACAACGGCCTCCGAGATGCGACTTTACCCTCTGCAAGCCTTCATCCGCTTCTTCGTCAATCACGGCCTGCTGACGCTCACCGATCGCCCGCGCTGGCGCACGGTGAAAGGCGGCAGCCGCGAATATGTCGCGCGCATCCTTGCCGATTTTCGCGGCACCGTCCGCCTGTCGACCGCCGTTGCCCATGTTCGGCGCCTGGCTGTTGGCGTGGAGGTGATTGACATCCACGGCCATGCCGAGACCTTCGACGACGTCGTGCTCGCGACCCATGCCAACCAGAGCCTCGATTTGCTGCAGGATGCGGATACGCGGGAGCGTCAGCTGCTGGAAGCTTTCCAATACACGCCAAACGTCGCCGTGCTGCATTCCGATGAAGCCCTGATGCCGAAGCGGAAATCTGTCTGGTCAAGCTGGAACTATGTCGCGAGCCGCAAGGATGAAGCCGGCGAAATGCTCTGCGTCACGTATTGGATGAACAAGCTCCAGTCCCTCGATCCCGAAACGCCCTTGTTCGTCACGCTCAATCCCTGCCGCCCGATCGATCCGGCCAAGGTGATCCAGACCTTCAACTACGAACATCCCCTGTTCGACGCCGCTGCCATCCGGGCGCAGAAACAGATCTGGCAGCTCCAGGGCCATCGCAACACCTGGTATTGCGGCGCCTATTTCGGCAGTGGCTTCCATGAGGATGGCCTGCAGGCCGGCCTTGCGGTAGCAGAGGCTCTCGGCGGTATACGCCGTCCCTGGTCTGTCGAAAACGAGTCCGGCCGCATCGTCATCACCCGGCACCTTGAGGCGGCCGAATGAGCTTGCAGTCTGCCATTTATGCCGGCCATGTCGTGCATGTGCGTACTCGCCCCAGGCAGCACAAGCTGCGCTACAGCGTGTTTTCCCTGCTGATCGACCTTGATGAGATCGCGGATCTCGACCGGGATCTTCGCTTTTTCGGCCACAACCGCCGATCCCTATATGCCGTCTATGACGCAGATCACGGTGATGGTCATGTCGGCCAGTTGCGGCAATGGGTCGAAGGGCGGCTTGAGGCGGCCGGACTTGAGGCCAAGGGTTCGAGGATCCGCATGCTCTGCTATCCCCGCATCTTCGGCTACGTCTTCAATCCACTCACCGTCTATTTTTGCCATCACCGCGACGGTCGATTGCAGGCCGTGCTCTACGAGGTCTGCAACACCTTCAACGAGCGCCACACCTATGTCATCCCGGTCGAGGAAGGGCAGGAGGTTTTGAGGCACCAATGTGCGAAGGAAATGTATGTCTCGCCCTTCCTGCCCATGGACTGCGTCTATGATTTCCGCATCAATCCCCCCGATGAGAAGGTCGGCGTGCACATTGGTGAAAGCGATGGCGAAGGGCCAATATTGACGGCGCTCTTTTCCGGCAAACGCGCCCCCTTGTCGGATGCGAGCTTATTGCGCATGCTGGTGACCTATCCCCTGATGACCCTGAAAGTGATGGGGGGGATACATTGGGAAGCGCTGCGGCTCTGGCTGAAGGGGGTTCCGGTTTATCGCCACGCGCCTGCAGCCAAGCCGATCGCCTCGACGATCGTTCTGCAGAATGGGATGAACAAGTGATGAGTCACGCCGAACGAGAAATGCCGTCCGTAGTCGCCTCCCTGCCGTTCTGGCAGCGTCTGCTGTGCCGCTGGGCTGACCGTGTTACCGCTGGCCGATTGACCCTCCAGTTTGAAGGCTATGGTCAACACGTCGCCGTCGGCAGGCTGCCGGGTCCCCATGCCACGCTGTGCGTTCGCAACGCCAAGCCGGTGCTTCGCATTCTGACCGGCGGTACTCTGGGCTTCGCCCAGGCCTTCATCGATGGCGACCTCGACAGCCCTGATATTGGCAGTGTCGTGGAATTCGCCCTGGCGAACGAAGCCGAACTCGGCAAGATCCTCTCATCCTCGGCCATTTTCGAGGGCATCGCGCGGCTGCGCCACAAGCTGCGCCGGAATTCCAAAAAAGGTAGCCGGCGAAACATCGCCTTCCACTACGATCTGGGCAATGCGTTCTACAGCCAGTGGCTCGACCGCACGATGACCTATTCCTCGGCTCTCTACGAGGCGCCCGGCCTGTCTCTCGCCGAGGCGCAGGAAGCCAAATATGCCCGCATCGTGCGTGAGCTGAACATCGGACCGGATGACCACGTGCTGGAGATCGGCTGCGGCTGGGGTGGTTTCGCCGAACACGCCATTCGCGCCACCGGCTGCCGGGTCACAGGCCTGACACTGTCCGTCGAGCAGGCCAAGTTCGCCCGCGAACGTCTGGAGAAAGCCGGTCTTTCCGACCGCGTCGACATCCGGCTCGAAGACTATCGCGACTGTCAGGGACAGTTCGACAAGATCGTCTCGATCGAGATGTTCGAAGCCGTTGGCGAAGAGAACTGGCCGGTCTATTTCAAGGCCGTGCAGGAACGCCTCGTCCCGGGCGGCAAGGCAATGATCCAGACGATCACGATCGACGAAAGCCGCTTCGAGCAATACCGCCGCAGCGCTGATTTCATCCAGACCTATATCTTCCCGGGTGGCATGCTGCCCTCCGTGACGATTTTCGAGCGCGATGCGAGCCGTGCGGGCCTTGAGATCGGCGACCGCTTCCGCTTCGGTCGGGATTATGATCGGACTCTGATTGCGTGGGACAATGCCTTCGCCAACAGCTGGTCGTCGATCGAGCCCCTCGGCTTCGACCGTCGCTTCTACCGGATGTGGCGGCTTTATCTGCACTACTGCGCCGTCGGCTTCCGCGTCGGCCGCATCGATGTGGTTCAATTCAGGCTGGACAAGCCAGCCTGAACAAAAAAGGCGGAGCCGGCCACTTCGGCACCTGCCTTCAGGAGCGCAGCATCTTGCGCGTCAGCGCGAAGCGAAGCTTGTGTGGCAGGGCATGCAGCAGGCGGATGGCAAGCGCCATCTTCCATGGAAAGATGATCTCGAACGTGTCGCTGGCCAAACCCCTGGCAATGATGTCGGCTGCCTCTTCGGCCGACACGAGGAAGGGCATCGGAAAGTCGTTCTTCTCTGTAAGGGGTGTCGCCACAAATCCTGGGTTCACGACGCTCAGCGTGACCCCATGGCTTGCAAGCTCTGGATGCAGCGCCTCGCAAAGGCTGTTCAGCGCCGCCTTCGTCGCGCCGTAGCTCGCCGCTCCCGGCAGGCCCACATACGCGGTGACGGACGCCACGACGGCGATATGTCCGGCTTTGCGCGCGATCATGCCCGGCATTACCGCTTCCAGACAATTTGCGGTTCCCATGACGTTGAGATCGAACATTTGTCGCATCCGCTCGACGCTGAAGTCGTCGGCATAATCGCGGGTATAGGAACCGGCAGCAAAGACCGCGAGATCGATTGGCCCCATGGCTGTCGTCACGGCATCGGCGACGCGACGCACGGCCTCGCCATCGGTCACGTCGAGCGGAAAGGCAACGATCCGGCCGGGGTGTTCGGCGGCAAGTGCCGCAAGCAACTCGGCATTACGGGCGCTGACGGCCACGCGGTAGCCGTCGTCCACCAGCCGTTTGGCCAGTGCCCGGCCGATGCCGGAGCTCGAACCGGTAATCCAGGCACATTTGGTCATGAGATCCTCTTGCGTTGTGTCATGACCAATACGCCAGGCATCGGCCGCCGGTTTAACCGGCCCAACCGCGCAGGAGTTCCAACCCGGTTTTCATTAGTGCCTCGGCCTCGCCATGGGTCTTGGCTTCGACATAACACCGCATCTCCGGCGCGTTGCCCGACGGTCGGAAATGGATGACCCGCCCATCGGCAAGCGTCACGCGAACCCCGTCGATATCACTCACCCCGGCCACGGCGCCGATCGGCGCGAGGAAGCCGGCAAGGTTGTCGCGCGATTGCCGGATATGGGCCATCAGCGAA
Source organism: Rhizobium sp. AG855 (assembly GCF_003610655.1). Lineage (NCBI taxonomy): Bacteria > Pseudomonadati > Pseudomonadota > Alphaproteobacteria > Hyphomicrobiales > Rhizobiaceae > Rhizobium > Rhizobium sp. AG855. Next base: position 128,732 of record NZ_RAQG01000006.1, read on the forward strand.
GTGCTCCGCTCTGTCGCGAAGTTCTCCAGCCGGTCGCTCAATGCCACCGGCAGACTGAAGGCCTTGGCAAGGTCGGACAGCGACTGTCCGTTCTGGGCAGCCATACCGAGCGCCGCCAGCGCCGGAAGGAAACTGTCGCGCGTCGGAAGCGCCTTCAGCAGGGTGCCTTCCACGGTGAAGTCCGAGCCCAGCATCAAGCCGCCATTCGCCTCGAAGCCGAGCACGCGCTCGCGGCCTTCCGCCAGCGCCGTCTCCATTGCGGCAATCACATAGGGTGAGCCGACCCGCGTGCGGATGACTGAAAAGCCGCCATCCTGTTCGAGGCCGGAATTCGACGTGACAGGGGTTGCGACAACGCCGGCCTTGAGAAACCGCGCCGCAATCAGTCCAAGCAGGTCGCCACGCAACGGCAAACCATGTTCGTCCGCCACCAGCGGTCGATCACCATCGCCGTCGGTTGAAATGATTGCGTCAAGCGCCAGCTCGTCACTCCAGTGTGCGAGCTGGGTCACGGTATCAACCGAAACCGCCTCTGTATCGACGGGGATGAACACGTCCGATCGGCCGAGCGGAAAGACGGTTGCCCCATAATGCTGGAACACGTCGACCATCATGTCGCGGGCCACGGTGCTGTGCTGGTAAATGCCGATACGTCTCCCCTCCAGGCACCCCGCTGGCAGAATATGGAGATTGCGATCTAGAAACAGCGCACTCGCCTGGCCTTCCTGTTCATCGCCGACGGCGCTCTCCACGAGGTTCGCCTCGGGATCGTCGGCCAGCGCGTCGGCGATCCGTGTGATCGCCTGCTCGTCCTGTTTGTTGATCTCGCCGTCGGGCCGGTAGAACTTGATGCCGTTGCGGTCTGCCGGGATATGCGATCCGGTCACCATGATGCCGGCCGCCCCCAGCGAAGCGCCGTAAAGGGCCAGAGCCGGCGTTGCGATGGTCCCGCAGTCGATCGGCTCAAGCCCGGCACGCCGGAGGGCGGCCATGATCGTCGCGGCGATCTCGGGGCTCGACGGGCGGAAGTCGCGCGCGACCACCACCGGTGAGCCGGCCTGCGCAAGCCCTTCGGCCAGGAGGTAACGGGCGAAAGCGGTGGAGTAAAGGGCTGAAACGGCGCCGATGAGATCCGATGAAAGGCCCCTGAGGCCACTGGTCCCGAATTTTGCCGTCATTTTTGTCTCCCTCGCTGTAGCTCGGAGCAGCTTATATGGTGCCAACCCGCAAAGCATCAAGCGGAATGCCGGCGAACGGCGGGGAGAGGGCAATTTGGAAGTCGGCAGAAGCCGAAACGAAAAGAGCCTGGCGCGGGAGGAGGTGCGCCAGGCTCTTAAACTCGATCGGCAATTGGGAGGAGGAGGAGTATTGCCGATCCTACCGAGCGGCGCTGGGAGGAGGAGTGCGCCGCTTCGATGCTTGTGTTTTATCCAAAAGCCTCGCGGCTGCCAATCCTCGTTGTTGCAACGCAGCAGTGCGATAAATGCATGCCTCCTTCGCCCAGTCGTAACGCGAACCGCCCGCGCAGTCGAAAATGACTTTCGAGTCTTTCGCAATTTGAGCTTACACGATGAAGTGAACCTTCGTTTCCTGCGCGCCCTTGACTGATGCCGATATTTCCATGCGCATCAGGCATGGCTCAGATTTCAGTAACAGGGCTCTTGGCCAACGTCCGATGCCCGCTACGGGATGGTACCTCCTCCAGCTTTCCTTTATAGCGGGCAGAACCTGAGAATGTCTGGAGACTTAGATGGCGACGATCCGCTACCACGAAGGCGATATTTCTGCGGCTGATGCGGCGCGGTACACCGACGCGATCGCGATCGATACGGAAACGCTGGGTCTGGTGCCCCGCCGCGATCGTCTTTGCGTGGTGCAATTGTCGCCTGGCGATGGCACCGCTGACGTGATCCGTATCGCGGCCGGGCAGGCCGAAGCGCCGAATCTGGTTGCCCTTCTCGCCGATTCCTCCCGCCAGAAGATCTTCCATTACGGCCGTTTCGACATCGCTGTCCTCTACCATACCTTCGGTGTGACCACGGCTTCGGTCTTTTGCACCAAGATCGCGTCGCGCCTGTGCCGCACCTATACGGATCGCCACGGACTCAAGGACAATCTGAAGGAACTGCTCGAGGTCGACATCTCCAAGGCGCAGCAGTCCTCCGATTGGGCGGCCCAGAAGCTGAGCCAGGCACAGCTCGAATACGCAGCCTCCGACGTGCTGTACCTGCATGCCCTGCGCGACAAGCTGACCGAGCGCCTTGTCCGCGATGGTCGCATGGAGCATGCGAACGCCTGTTTCGAATTCCTGCCGACCCGCTCCAAGCTCGATCTGCTCGGCTGGGACGAGACGGATATCTTCGCCCACAGCTGAGCGCAAAGGCCGCTTCAGGCTTTGCGGGTGATGCCGACGCGGGCCATCACGTCTTTCGGGATGTCATATTGACGGATCATCGCCGCCTGGTTCCGCATGCCGCACAATTCCCGTTGCACCGAAAGAGCAAAGACTGCCTGCGCAGCCTCATCGACAGCCGCTGACAGGATCTCGGCGCTTTTGCCGCGCGCCTCGGCGCAGTGAAGCAGGGCAATTTCGGCTTTCCGCCCGGCGCGTCCGAGTGCATCCGCCATCTCGCCGGCAAGCTCCTGGTCGAGGGCGGACAGCAGATCTCCGGAGGCGGACGCGAGCAGGGAAGCGGGCGGTCGACAACTCATGGCCTAGCTGTTCTTGTAGACGATAATTGAGATGCAATGAAACGAATGCGCCAAGCTTTCATTAACTCCGACTTTGCATCATGACCGCAGTGAAATCGGCAACGGTGTCCCGTGTTTCAAGGGCCTCGTCAGCAGCAAAGCGTAGAAATAAAGCGACCATGACGGAAGCAGCCAATAGCCTTCTCGATAGCCTGTCCCGCTCGACCATCACGTATGATACGGACCGACCGGACACCGACGACTTTGATCAGCAGGATGAAGATGCAGGCCCGCATTATGCACCGGCCACCTGGCTCGATGCCCTCATGGTCGACGAGCGCAGCCGCCCGGACCAGCCGCTCGGCAAGCGCATCCCGGCCCCTTCGGATGAAGCCGGCCTCTACCCGATGTTCCTGCGCCTGATCGATTAGGCGGTTACGAGGAAACGCTCGCGACACTCGCTCGTGCGCGGATTTCGTCGAAGCTCCAATCCTTCAGCAATTGGCCATTTTCCCAGACCGGCTGCAGCAGGTTCGTGCGTGCGCCGAGCTCCGCAAGCGGAATAGCCACGATGTCCGTGCCGTCGGCAATCGCCGCCACGCGTCCCGCCATCGGCGGTTTTTCCTGCGGATGGGTGGACCGCCGACCGGTCTCCCGCCATTCCCCACCAGCATTTTGTGCCGCGCTTTGGCGCATGGTGAAGGACAGCGTGTCGCGGTTGATCTTGTGCAGCAGGCCGGATCCCATGCCGAACGAGATGTTCTCTGCGGAAAAGCCCATGCCCTCCAGCCGCCCCAGGATCATCTGGATGTCCTGGATGGACACCCCGTCGGACTGGATCACCCGCACATTCGCGTCCAGAACCTTGAAGCCCTTGCCGTTGAGCCGGGTGCCATAGGCGTAGGCGAGCTGCGCCACCACCTGGACCGGCGTGTCGATCGGGTCGCCACTGTCGGGGCGAACCACCAGTGTCGCACCGGCCGCCCGCACCTTTGTCTGCAGCTTCTTGCCCCAGATTTCGGTGACGGCATTGTGCAGGTCATAGCTGTCGGAGACGATGGAATAGGCGCCGAATTCGCTGAACCGGTCGATGAGATGCGAATAGGCTTCGACCTCACGATCTGGACCCCAGGCAGTGATTGTCCCGTGTTCGGCAGCAGGCATGGATAAGGCCGGCATGGCCGCCCCGTAGGCCCGCCTCGCCTGCAGGATGCCCGGCAGCGAATCGGAGCTGTGAAAATGGACGAGATGCGCCGCACCACCGATTGCCGACTGTTCGACGCTCGACGTGCTGCGGCAGCCATAGTCGCTGATCCGGCTCGGCTGCAAGCCGTGCGGGTCATCCGTGGTCCGCTCCAGGAAAGGCAGGATCGCCATGCGCAGCCGCCAGGCCGTGGTCGCCACCGTCGAGGGATACCAGACGGCACGCAGCAGCGACGTCTCGATGTGGGAGGTGAGCCAGGGCAGGGCAGGGTCCGTGTTGACCACCTGGACCACCGGAACGCCCCGGCGAAGCGCCGTGCCTTCGGGCACCGCCTCGATGCGGAGCGGCAGCAGACCGCCATGGGCCTCGACGATATGCAGCCAGCCGGCCTTGTCGAACGGCTGCCCATGTGCCGAAGCCACCTCCTCGGCCTCCGCCACATCCATCCGGGTCACCGGCCGCGACAGGTAATCCTTGAGGAACATCTGCAGCCCGAAGAACATCACCTCCGGGCGGAACGAGCTGCCGCGCGTCGTGACGAAGGCGCTGACGGAACGTGTATCTGCCGGGTACTGCAGAAAGGTCCCGAGTTTGTAGCTATCCGTGTTCAGGATGAGATTGGATGTCATGCTGGCGCCCATCAAAAGTTGCGCGGCAGAAAGCCGCCGGCCGGCATGGTGCCAGTCCAGGTATGTGCGAAGCTTGAGCCTCCGGCATTCCGCTCCGGTAGATTTGCTTTTTGTTAACCATGTTTTGCCAATCTCCTCCTTGAAAAGCAGGCAGATCCGCCACCGTCCTTGGCGATCCCGCGCCCGATCGCTTCGGCGAGAGGCAGAGACCGTGTGGAAAAGGGCACCTTGAACGCGAGAGGTCGCCATGATCGGTCCCGTCAGCGCCCCGACGAACCTGTATCAGCAGCCACAGGAGAGCCGCACCCAGGCCGAGACCCGCACAACGGGACGCCCGCCGGTCGCAGCGGGCGTCGAGCCTTATCCCGCCAGTGCTGCCGGAAGCATCGCCGGAAACCTCAACATGATGCTGCTGAGTGCGCCGGAGCGCATCTCGCAGAATCTCGTGGTGCTCACCGAAGTTCTCGCCGCCGCGCTGAAGATGAAGCAGGAGCCGGGTGAGCCGCTGACAGCTTTCGCCGCCCGCCTGATCGAAGCCATCACGTCACTGGCGCCTGCGGAACGGCAGAAGCTGAAGGTCATGCTCTCGGATGCCTTTGCCGGCTTGCAGCTGAGAACTCTGCTCCAGGCGTTGCATAATCCGCAGGGTCCGGAGGCCGCGACGCTCGCGATTTATCTGGAACTTTATCGCCAGAAGGACCGCGATCCGGGCGCGCGCGCCGTGATCTCCTCCTATCGCCAGAATGGCGGAATGTCCCTTGGCCAACCGGCACGGGATGCCCGTGCCGCCGGACAGCAAGCTTCGCCGGCCGTGCCCATGCCCGCCAGGCCTTCGTCTCAATCCCCTGCGTCCCTGTCGAGCCAGATGACGCCGGCCGCCGTGGAGATCTCCGCGACCTTGGCTCCACCCGCTGCGGTTCGACGGGCTGGAGAGCAGGATGGGCGTCATGCAGCTGGCGAACCATTGAGAGGGCGAGAACAGGCGTCAGCGAACGACGGCTCCGACAATCTGCGGGTGCTCCGCCAGATGCGTGATCGGCTGACGGCTTCCGCCGAACCCGCGCAAACCGACCGCATTCCAGTCTCGGCGCGAAAAGCCGCAGACCGCGCCGCAGCGTTCATGGCCAATGCCCAACCCGGCGCCACACGAAGCACCGATCCGGTCTCTCCGACCATGGCGCCGTCCCTGACTTCACCGCCCAATGCGAAGGTTCACCCGCACGAAGCTAGTGGAAAGCCCGAAGCTGGATCGCCAACACTTCAGCAAACGCTCCCGACCTTGCCGAGTGAGCTTCTGGACGACATGGCTGAGAGCGATCTCATCAGAACGCTGCTGGCGCTTTATGGAAGCGAGGTTGAAACGGACGTCGTCGATCGCGCGCTCGACGCGCTGATGCCGGCGGAACCGGAAGAGACGGATGTGAAACGCCTGCCGTCCCGAACCACGCCGCCGGCCGAAACTCTGGCGGACAACGGCGAAGCGCCCGCCCTGGATCGTCCCATCCAGTGGGAGGAGCGTCTCGCTCTTGGAGCCTCCACGCTCCCCTCGCACCAGGGCGAGGCTGCGCGCAGAGCAGATGTCGGGGATGGCCTGCCGCTTGCATTTGTCAATTATGTCATCGACAGCGAAGTCGAGACCAAGTCCGCCAGTCCGGTGCGCAGGGGCGCACATGAGGAGGAACACCCTGACGAAGCCGCAGACGAGGAGCCAAGCTCGGATGAGGACGCAGCCGAGGATCCCCCGGACCAGGATACGGAAACCCTGGTATTCGAAGGCGATGCGAGCGGCCCGGATGACCGGATCGATCTCGGCCTGGCCGCACCGCAGCTCGACGCTGCGGACGCGCGACCGGCCTTGCCCCCTCCAGACGAAGATCCGGCACAGGCGCTCTATCGACGCTTGTCCGATTTCGCCTGACCCCGCGGAGTCAGGATGGCCAACAAAAAACCCGCCGGGAGCGATCCCGGCGGGTTCTTGCATTCAGTCAACAGCGAGGATTAGTCGTTGTTGCGGTTCTTGAGCGCTGCACCCAGGATGTCGCCGAGCGAAGCGCCAGAGTCGGACGAACCGAACTGAGCGACGGCTTCCTTCTCTTCTGCGATCTCGAGAGCCTTGATCGACAGCATGACCTTGCGGTCCTTCTTGGAGAAGTTGGTGACGCGGGCGTCGACAACCTGACCGACCGAGAAACGCTCCGGACGCTGATCGTCACGATCGCGGGCCAGGTCGTTGCGGCGGATGAAGGACGTGATGTCCTCGTGGTTGACCAGCTTCACTTCGATGCCGCCATCGTTGATGCCGATGACTTCGCACGAAACGACAGCGTTCTTGCGCAGGTCGCCGGAAGCAGCGGCGTCGCCGACAGCATCCTTGCCGAGCTGCTTGATGCCGAGCGAGATGCGTTCCTTCTCGACGTCGACGTCGAGAACGACAGCCTTGACCACGTCACCCTTGTTGAACTCCTCGATGACCTGTTCGCCCGGACGGTTCCAGTCGAGGTCGGAGAGGTGAACCATGCCGTCAACGTCGCCTTCGAGGCCGATGAACAGGCCGAATTCGGTCTTGTTCTTGACTTCGCCTTCGACTTCAGTGCCGGCCGGATGGCTGTAGGCAAATGCCTGCCACGGGTTCTCGAGGGTCTGCTTGAGACCGAGCGAGATACGGCGCTTCGACGGATCGACTTCGAGAACGACGACGTCGACGTCCTGCGTGGTCGAAAGGATCTTGCCGGGATGAACGTTCTTCTTCGTCCAGGACATTTCCGAGATGTGGATCAGGCCTTCGATGCCCGGTTCCAGCTCGACGAATGCACCGTAGTCGGTGATGTTGGTCACGGTACCGGAGATCTTCTTGCCAACCGGATACTTGGCAGCGATGCCATCCCACGGATCCGACTCGAGCTGCTTCATGCCGAGCGAGATGCGGTGGGTTTCCTGGTTGATGCGGATGATCTGAACCTTGACCGACTGGCCGATGGACAGGATTTCCGAAGGATGGTTGACGCGGCGCCATGCCATGTCGGTGACGTGCAGCAGGCCGTCGATGCCGCCGAGGTCAACGAACGCACCGTAATCGGTGATGTTCTTGACGACGCCGTCAACAACCTGGCCTTCTTCGAGGTTCTGAACGATTTCCGAACGCTGTTCAGCGCGGGACTCTTCGAGAACCGTACGACGCGAGACAACGATGTTGCCGCGACGCTTGTCCATCTTGAGGATTTCGAAGGGCTGCGGGTTGTGCATCAGCGGGGTAACGTCGCGGATCGGACGAATGTCCACCTGCGAACGCGGAAGGAAGGCAACGGCGCCGTCGAGGTCAACCGTGAAGCCGCCCTTGACCTGGTTGAAGATAACGCCTTCAACGCGCTCGCCAGCTTCGAACTTGGCTTCGAGCTTGATCCAGCTTTCTTCGCGACGAGCCTTCTCGCGCGACAGAACAGCTTCGCCGAGAGCGTTTTCGATGCGCTCGACGTAAACTTCGACTTCGTCGCCGACCTTGAGCGTGCCGTCCTTGGCGCGTGCACCGAATTCCTTCAGCGCGATGCGGCCTTCGACCTTGAGGCCGACGTCAACGATGGCGACGTCCTTTTCGATGGCGGTGATGATGCCCTTGGCAACATAGCCTTCGGCCAGGTCGGTCTTGGCAAAGGATTCCTCGAGGAGGGCAGCAAAGTCCTCGCGCGACGGGGTAGAAACAGACATGAAATCTCCTAGTCGCATCCATTGGGATGCGGATTGCGCCGGTGGTTCGTGTTGGTCGGGACCAAATCCTCCATCCGCTCTCTGTGGAGAGCTGTCCGGCGCGGGGACGGGGAAGTGGCCAACTGAAACGGAAAGCGGCTTGGCCGGTTCCGGATCAGCGCAGTTTCGTCAGGGCAGCGTCGATCAGGATCTTTGCCGCCGAGAATGCGGCCTCTATACTCATTTCGGAGGTGTCTAGCAAGTGCGCGTCTTCGGCTGGTTTCAAAGGGCTGTCGGCCCGCCCCATGTCGCGCTCGTCACGCTTCTTCACATCGGCGAAAATCGCCTCGAAATCGGCATCCAGCCCTTTGGCGATGATCTCGTCATAACGCCGCCTGGCGCGCACCTCGGGGGAGGCCGTGACATAGAGCTTGACCGGCGCCTGCGGGCAAACGACCGTGCCGATGTCGCGCCCGTCGAGCACGGTACCGGGCAGGCGGGTGGAAAACGCCCGCTGCGCCTCGACCAGCGCCCGGCGCACCGCCGGCATCACGGCGATCTTCGACGCCGCTTCGCCGATCGCGTGCGCAGACAGCACCTCACGGTCCAGCCCGCCGAGATCGAGTTCGCGGGCCACCTTCTCCGCGACCGCTTCGTCGTCAAGCGGCAGCCCGGCATCGATCAGCGCCTTGGCGGTTGCCCGATAGGTCAGCCCTGTATCGAGGTGGTGAAAGCCGTAAGTCTCGGCGATCTTGCGCGACAAGGTTCCCTTGCCGGCTGCTGCCGGCCCGTCGATGGCGATGATCATGCCGGTTCCTCTCGATCCACAATTGAATTTGATGGGTGATACAAAGCTTGGCTCCGCTTGCCAAGCGAAGCGGCATCACCAGCGGCGATCGGTGCGGAAGATCGAGCGCTTGACGAGCGATAACCACTGGCTCGGCGGACCGATCGCCGCCACGCCAATCTTTCCCCCGCAGATTGCCTTTGACAGACGCAGTGCCAGCGATTAAGGGGACCGACTACAGTTTGGCCGGCCTCGCGCCGGGCGCTTGGCGCATGCCCCTTATTCTTCACGACTTCATGAGGCTTTGACAGTGGCGAAGGCAGAACTTGGAACGAAACGCACTTGCCCCGACACCGGCAAGAAATTCTACGACCTGAACAAGGACCCGATCGTGTCGCCGTACACGGGCAAGTCCTGGCCGCTTTCCTATTTTGAGGAAACCTCGGTCGCAGCCATCATGGAAAAGGCTGAGGAAGAGGAGGTCGCAGAAGTCGACACCGAAAACACCGACGTCGAACTGGTCTCGCTCGAGGACGCCGACGAGGCATCCGGCGACGACATCCCCGACATGGGCGATGACGACGTCGAGATCGATGGCGACGACGATGACACCTTCCTGGAAGCCGACGAAGACGACGACGATGACGACATGACCGGTCTCATTGGCGTCCCCGGCGACGACGACGAAGTCTGATTTTTCAAGGATTTCGAGCCCGGGCCTAAAAAAATGCCCGGGCTTTCATTTTTCGGCTTGCCATCTCCGACGACCGGAAGTATCAAGCCGCCACCCCACCGGAAGCGGTGCTTTCCACGGGGTTCCCGGAGCCGGAAATTACCCGGTACCCTTGATGGGGCTATAGCTCAGCTGGGAGAGCGCTTGCATGGCATGCAAGAGGTCAGCGGTTCGATCCCGCTTAGCTCCACCATTTTTCAGGCCTTCCCAAAATAGTATGCTTTCCAATGTGTCGCGGGATGTCCCTTTGTGGCAAGTCCAAAAGAAGTCCCACGATAAGGTCCATTTGCGTTTGTGCACGTAAAACGCCCGTGGGTTCTGCCCTGCTCGGTCTCGACTCCATGTATCCGCGTGGTGCAACCTGTTCATCACCAAAAGGAGAACAGATTTGGTAAGTCGCCCGACAACCCCAGACCTCAGGCCAGCCCAGCTTACCCGCGCTCAGATTGAGCGTGGAATCAAACGACTGGAAAGGTGTCGGGATAGTGTCCAGCAATTCGAGCCCAGTTCGATTGATCCTCGGGACCCGAGCGCCTCCACAAGGCCGCTGAGTACGGCAATCGATACGGCATTGGTTGAGACTTTCGGCGCCGGGACAATTGAGTACAAACGGTACTACACGGCCCAATACTTCTACTATCCCATCTCGATGGCCGGCCCCGTCTCTGGTTATCAAATCGTCGAGGCGCTCAGTAAGGAGAGGCTCAAATCAATTCAACTTCTTGACAGTGCCGTCACTTATTTGCGCGAAAAGCTTGAGGAGATTGGCGAGACCCCTGCCTTGATAGCCGATGACGACGATGATCAATCGCGGTTATCATCCCGTAAGGTGTTCATCGTGCATGGCCATGACGAAGGCATGAAAGAAGGCGTGGCGAGATTCCTTTCCGCCATCGGTTTTGATCCCATCATTCTCCACGAGCAGCCCAATAAAGGGCGCACGATCATCCATAAGTTTCGGGAGGTCGCGCAGACCGCTGGGTTTGCAGTGGTGCTCTTGTCGCCAGACGATGAGACAACGGCGAGCCAGCGCCGCGCCCGACAGAACGTAATCTTGGAGCTTGGTTTCTTTCTGGGGGCACTGGGACCGGAGCGAGTGGCCGCCCTCAAGAAGGGCGACGTGGAGACCCCCAGCGACTTTGATGGGGTCATCTACACCGCCTATGAGGGGAACTGGAAGTCCGCTCTAGCAACTGAGCTTCAGGCGGTCGGTTATGAAATCGACTGGAACAAGGTCATGAAGCCCTAAGGGACCCCCGGAGATACACAGAGGTCACACATTTCAGAGCCTATCACCTAGGAGCGGCGGCGAGCTTTCCCCCCGGTGGGAGGGGCCTTCCCCGTTTGCCAGACACTATGCCCCGGCGACCTCCTGCCTGGCATTGCGCCCGTGCGTCAGGGTGCCTTCATGCTCCGCCGTCCGGCTGGCCTCGTGGCTCTAAGCGAAGTGGGCCGTGAGTTGGCTATAAGCTGCCTCATATCAGTGGTCCGTGAGGGCGAGCAACTGAAGGCTGAGACCCCCAAAATCTATTTCCCTCTTTAGCGATAAAGAAGCGACCACTTCGGAGCTTGTTGCCGCTTCGAGAAGGTATACTCAAATGAAGCGGCGCCAATTCCTAGCCTTCATAGCCACCGGACGGGATAAGTATGGCTGTGTTCTTTGGCAATGCTATGCTATGGTGAGATTGGCTTAAAATCTGGGTAGGGAAATCTTCAAATGAGAGGGCATTGTCTAATAGTTTTTGCGTTGGCGCTTGGCATTTTTGGTTCGCACAATTCGGCATTTGCCGAAGATGCCAGTACTCAAGATGAGAAGTCCAAATGGCGGGAAAATATGTGCATTTATGGCGACTTGCACTATTCGCCAGGGGCCTATTTATGTGTGACGAAAGGAACGGTTAATCGCTGCCAAGACAACGGAAATTGGGTAGCTGAGGATAGTCCAACCTGCGACCAGGCTAATACGCCCAAGTAGGTAACAGACCTCTCGATCAGAACGAGATAGCCTTGGTATCTCGACTAACGAATAACCCTCTCACCGCGGAAACAACTCCACCTTTTCCCCGTTCTCGCTGCGGTCGATCTGGAACCAATCAATAATCTTGCGGATCTCGAGTTTCACCTCGCCCTCGCGCAGGCGCAGGCGCAGCGTGTTGTCGGTGACGTCGAGGGGGGTGCCGATATAGATGCGGTCATTGCCGGAATCGTCCACGGTGTCGATGGCGAAGCGCATGGTCCCCTCCTGAAAAAGTGCAAATCCAAATGATGACAGTGGCACGAGGGTTTAGTAACGCCTGCTTGAGCGAAGCTGACGTTACGGAAGCCTGTGGGTCGAACCTGCACGCGGAAGGTTCGTCCAAGCGAAGGAGCGCGCCATGTTCGTGTTGTCGAAACTCTTCTGGATGGCCGTCCAGCCCCTGTCTCTGGTCTTCCTGCTAGGGCTGCTCACGCTTCTGTTGATGCTGGTCCGATGGCGCCGTGCAGCGACCGGTGCCTTGGCAACGGCCCTCCTGCTGCTCTTCGTCACGCTCTACACCACGACCGGCTCATATCTTCTGCAGGTGCTCGAAGCCCGTTTTCCCCGCCCGGCCTCGGATCCCGCCGATGTCGCCTGCATGATCGTGCTCGGCGGCGCCTTCGAGACGGAGGTGACGACGGCCAGAAGCGGCATCGAGCTCAACCAGTCCGCCGACCGATTCATCGAGGCGCTCCGGCTGGCACTGCTCCATCCGCAGGCGAAGATCCTCGTGTCGGGCGGTGACGGCTCGCTGAGCGGCGCCTATGAGGGGGATGCGGCGGCATCCCTGCGCTTCTTCGGAGCTTTCGGCCTGCCCGCTGATCGTCTGGTGACCGAGACCACCTCGCGCAACACGGACGAGAACGCACAGAACAGCCGCCAGATTCTCGCGCAAAACGGCCTCTCTGATTGCCTGCTGATCACCTCGGCCTTCCACATGCCGCGCTCGGTCGGTCTGTTCCGCAAGGCGGATATCGCCGTCACGCCGTGGCCGACGGATTTCCGCACGACCGGCAAGGTCGGCCTCGGCCTCGATTTCACCCAGCCAACACTGAACGCCCAGCAGATGGCGACGGCCACACGTGAATGGCTGGGCCTCCTGGCCTATTGGGCAATGGGGCGAATAGACACAATTTTCCCCGCGCCCTGAGGCCCGTCACTTCTTCGAGATGGTCAGGAATTTCGTGCCGCGCACGCGCACGGTCATCTCGCAGGGCTCGGCGCCCTCGTCGCGTTCGCAATAGCGTGGATGCATCTTCAGAACGAAGACCATGTTGCCGAAGCGCTTGATGAAATCATAGGAATACATCTGTGCCGTGGCGATCATGAAATAGCCGCCCTCCTTGACCTGGAGGTAGAAGTTGAACGGGCAGCCCTCGGCGGTGCAATCCGGACCGCGAACGCCGTCGCACATGATCTCGCTGCTGTTGGTCACGGCGTCCGGGATGCCGTCATTGTTGATGTCGATCCGCTCGATGAAACCCGCGCCGAACTTCGCTTCGCTGCAGCGCTTGGCGTAGTGGGTCTTCTCATACATCTCGGGATCCTTCAGCAGTTCCTGCTGGGCCACCGCATGCGATGCGACCAGCAGAACGGTGAAGGCAAGGAACAGGTGCTTGAGGAACGACACGATCGGATGCTCCGGATCAGATGGCTGCTGGTAGTGTCAAAACTCTAGCGCTTCCGGCTTGCCTCGGCGTTAACGGCGTGATTCAAATCTGGCCCTGCGCGCCAGTGGGAGTGCCAGGGGAGGGATGAATGTCGCTGCTGTCTTATCTCGATTATGCCGGCGTTGCGCTGTTCGCGGCCACCGGCGCGCTTGCGGCCTCCCGCAAGCAGCTCGACATGATCGGCTTTCTCTTCTTCGCAGTTGCCACCGGCGTCGGCGGCGGCACCGTGCGCGACATCGTGCTTGGCCGCACCCCGGTCTTCTGGGTGTTGAATCCCAATTATATCCTGGTCTGCTGCGCGGTCGGCGTTCTGGTCTTCTTCACGGCCCATCTGGTCGAATCGCGCTATCGCCTGCTGATCTGGCTCGATGCCATCGGTCTCTCGGCCTATTGCGTCATGGGCGCGGTCAAGGGTCTGGCCGCCACCGGTTCGCCGACGATCGCGATCGTCACCGGCACCCTGACGGCGAGTTTCGGCGGTGTGTTGCGTGATCTGCTGGCCAACGAGCCCTCCGTCCTGCTGCGTCCGGAAATCTACATCACAGCCGCTCTTGCAGGCGCCGCCGTCTTCACGCTCGCCAATGAACTGGGCGCGCCACTTTATCTCGCATCGCTCGCCGGCGTGGTTGCGGCCTTCACCATCAGGGGAGGCGCACTCTTTTTCGGTTGGACCTTCCCGACCTACAAACGCAGGCCTGGCCGACATCCCGATGAAGTGATGTGAGGTTCAGCCCTGTTTGGGGCGCAGACGAATGACCACGTCGACATGAGCGATTTCCATCCCTTCCGGCGGAGCCGGCAGGTTGTCGATGGAAATATTGTTCACGGGAATGTCGAGCACGGTATTTTCGCCCTCGACGAAGAAGTGGTGATGGTCGGAGACGTTGGTGTCGAAATAGGTCTTCGCGCTCTCGACGGCCAGAACCCGGATCAGGCCGGCCTCGGTAAACTGGTGCAACGTGTTGTAGACGGTGGCGAGAGATACCGGGAAATCGGCAGCGATCGCCTCTTCATGCAGTTCTTCGACGGTCAAATGGCGATCACCCTTGGCAAACAGCAGGCCGGCCAAAGCAATGCGCTGCCGTGTCGGGCGCAAGCCCGAACGGCGCAATTTTAGCTCGATGCCGGTTTGGCAGGGTGCCATCGTCAAAGACGAACTCCAAGTTGTCTGCGGGCATATCTGTCCCTTGCGATGGATATAGCCTCAAAGTCAGGCGGTTTCAATAGTTTGGGTGGGGACAAGCCGAAGCAGGCCCGGCATGTGCTGCTTTTTCGGCCCTTTGGGTCTGGTGATGGTCATTTGCTTCCTGTATGCGACGAGGAAGAAACCGGTCTGGCCGGCGATCGGCGCATATCCGCGTCTGCAGCCCATCACTCGGAAAGGCTTCATTTTAGCGCCGTCTTGGTCTATTGGGTCCGGATACGTGAAGCAGAGGGGGGAAGAAGAAGAACGATGACAACGAAACAATCCAGCTACAATTACGACGAAATCCTCTCCTGCGGCCGTGGCGAACTCTTCGGTCCCGGCAATGCGCAGCTGCCGCTGCCGCCCATGCTGATGGTTCACCGGATCACCGACATCTCGGAAACCGGTGGCGCCTTCGACAAGGGTTACATCCGCGCCGAATACGACGTGCGCCCCGATGACTGGTATTTCCCCTGCCATTTTCAGGGCAATCCCATCATGCCCGGCTGCCTCGGCCTCGACGGCATGTGGCAATTGACCGGCTTCTTCCTTGGCTGGCTCGGCGAGCCCGGTCGCGGCATGGCGCTGTCCACGGGCGAAGTGAAGTTCAAGGGCATGGTCCGTCCGGACACCAAGCTCCTGGAATACGGCATCGACTTCAAGCGCGTCATGCGTGGCCGTCTGGTTCTTGGTACCGCTGATGGCTGGTTAAAGGCCGATGGCGAAACTATCTATCAGGCAACCGACCTGCGGGTCGGTCTGTCGAAGGACAAGGCGGCCTGAACCGGCCCCGTCCACACCTGAAGTTCATGAAAAAGGTCTGAGAGATGAGACGGGTTGTAGTAACAGGTCTTGGCATCGTGTCCTCCATCGGTGCTGATGCCGCCGAAGTCACCGCATCGCTGCGGGATGCCAAGTCCGGCATCACCTTTTCTCCCGATTTCGCCGAAAACGGTTTCAAGTGCCAGGTTTGGGGCAAGCCCACGCTCGACCCGACCGAACTGGTCGATCGCCGTGCCATGCGCTTTTTGT
The DNA here is from genome assembly GCF_003610655.1 of Rhizobium sp. AG855. Lineage (NCBI taxonomy): Bacteria > Pseudomonadati > Pseudomonadota > Alphaproteobacteria > Hyphomicrobiales > Rhizobiaceae > Rhizobium > Rhizobium sp. AG855. The sequence goes on from NZ_RAQG01000006.1 coordinate 144,362, forward strand.
CCCAGGGCGGCGCCTGGAACCATGTCGCCATGAAGCAGGCGATCGCCGATGCCGGCCTCGAGGAGGCCGATTATCAGCAGAATGAGCGCGTTGGCATCATCATGGGCTCCGGTGGTCCGTCCACCCGTCAGATCGTAGAGGCGGCCGACATCGTCCGCCAGAACAAGAGCCCGAAGCGTATCGGCCCGTTCGCGGTGCCGAAGGCGATGTCGTCGACGGCGTCCGCCACGCTTGCCACCTGGTTCAAGCTGCACGGCGTCAACTATTCCATCTCGTCCGCCTGCTCGACCTCGGCCCATTGCATCGGCAATGCCTATGAGATGATCCAGTGGGGCAAGCAGGACATGGTCTTTGCCGGCGGCCACGAAGATCTCGACTGGTCGATGTCGAGCCTGTTCGATGCCATGGGCGCCATGTCGTCGAAGTACAACGACACGCCGGCAACCGCATCGCGTGCCTATGACGTCTCGCGTGACGGTTTCGTCATCGCCGGCGGCGCGGGCGTTCTGGTTCTGGAAGAACTGGAGCACGCGAAGGCCCGCGGCGCCAAGATCTATGCCGAAGTCGTCGGCTACGGCGCGACGTCTGATGGCTACGACATGGTTGCCCCCTCAGGCGAAGGTGCGATCCGCTGCATGCGCCAGGCCCTGTCCACTGTCACCGGCGAAGTCGATTACATCAACACGCACGGCACCTCGACGCCGGTGGGTGATTCGAAGGAAATCGGCGCGATCCGGGAAGTCTTTGGCGACAAGATCCCGCACATCCAGTCGACCAAGTCCCTGACCGGCCACTCGCTGGGTGCAGCCGGCGTCCAGGAATCGATCTACGGCCTCTTGATGATGCAGGAAAAGTTCATCGGCGAGAGCGCCCACATCACCGAACTGGATCCGGAATTCGAAGGCGTGCCGGTGGTGCGCAAGCGCATCGACAACGCCAAGATCGATACCGTTCTGTCAAACTCCTTCGGCTTCGGTGGTACCAACGCCACCCTGGTCTTCCAGCGCCACAACAGCTGAGATCTGCGATCTCTTTGCTGACAAACCGGATGGGGTGGCCTTGGCCGCCCCATTGTCGTTTGGGGGCGCCGGACCGAGTCAAAGAAAAGGCCTGGTACGTCTCCGCACCGGGCCATCGCCATCCGAAGTGGTCCGCCAGCCGTGCAAGCACGGCTTACTCCGGTTGAAACGGATCGGTATGCCGGATCACACCCATCAGCATCGCAATACTGACGGCATGAAACAGGTTGCGTGCCTCGAGCTTGATCTGCGCGGAGGCCAGGGCATGGCTCACGTCTTCCTGTGATAGCACGAGGATATTGCCCGCATCCTCCAGCCGCTTGCCTTCGGCGACGAGTTGCAGACAACGAATTTCCCTGTCGGTCAGCAAGGAGAAACCGGGCTCCTGCCCGAGCGCCGTTTGGGGATCGGTCATCATCATTTTCATTGCTGGAAAATACCATGGGAGAATGCCATGCAAGCCATGGCGTCAGCGCGCGGTTATACGGCGATCAAGGAGATTGTCGTTACCCCTGTGCGCCAAAAAATTATCGACACGCGCTAATTAAGCTCTTCCTGGAGAGGCTTGTTTCTCAGGGTCTGGGGATGACACAGCATCCAGCCAGACTTGTCAAGCAGGGTGCGGTTCACGCCGACTTTCGCTCCCGAACTTCAGTCGGCGTGGAGCCGAACCAGCGCGTGACGGAACGGGTAAAAGCGCTGGGTGCGGAATAGCCGAGCCTGTAGCAGATCTCCGATATCGGCAGCTCGCTCTCGGTCAGCAGATTGTAGCTCACCTCGCGCCTGATGCCGTCGCGCAGCTCGTTGAGACTTGTCCCGTGATCCGCCAGCCGTCGTTGGAAGGTCCGCTCCGAGAGGCCGAAATAGGGGGCGATCTCGGAGAGCGGGTATTCGTCCTGCGAAACATGCACCAGCAGGTGCCGGCGCACTTGATCGACGAAGTCGCTCGGCAGTTCCGCCGTCGCGGGCCTCAGGCTCCGGCATTGCAGATCCATCAACTCGAACAGCCGCCGGTCCCCGGTGGGATTGTGTGTATCCAGGAAGGCTTGGGGAAAATGCACGCAGTTCATGCTGGCGCCAAAACTCACCTTCTTCGTGAGAAACTGACGAAAAGGTTGCAGGTTGCGTGGTTTCGGTCGCTCCAGCTCGACCTCGACGAGATCCGCCGTGAGCCCGGCCAGATCCCGTACGCGCTGCATGACAAGCGCGACCGACATGTCCACATACTGGTCGCGTTTGACGATGAGGGGGGCGAATGTCCAGGCGAGATGGGCGCCCTGCGCGTCGATGACCAGCCGCGAATAGCTGGTATGGGTCACGTATTGGATATGCTGATCGACGAAGCGCACGAGGTCGAGGCCCGTCGGGGCAGACATCAGACCATAGCCGAACGGACCACTTGATCCCGCCTCATATGCCTTGACGCTGGTGACCCCGAAGGCTTCGTCATCCGACAGCAGCGCACAGGCCTCCAGAAGCCGGCACAGGCGATCGAGACTGATCCGGGCGGTCATGTCCTGGAAGCAGGCTGGATCGATCTCCAGCGCCTTGCAGATGGGATTGATGTCGATCCCGTAGGACAGCGCATGCACGACCACGGCGGATGCAAGTCCGGCCACGGTTGTCAGTTCATCGGTGAGGTTCCGACCCGCCATCCCATTCCATGCCGCCCAAAGGGAAGATCTTGGCATGAAATGGTAAGCCAAGGCGTAGCCGGAGTCGAGCGCGTCGCCCGCGTCATTCCATCACTGAGGCGTGAGACTTCGGCGCCTCAGCGCTTGGCCCACAAAACTTTGAAGCGGGCGTTGCGGCAGACTTCGCCGTGCTGCTTGAAATGCGCGGCCAGAACCGGCTCATAGGGCAGGCCGCGATTGGCGACCATCAGCAGGTTGCCGCCGTTGCGCAGGGCATCATGGGCCCCCTTGATCATCGCTGCACCGATCGAGGGTTCGGCTGCATGGCCCTCATGGAAAGGCGGATTCATGATGACCAGATCGTACTTCTCCTTGGTCGGCTCAGTCGCCAGGTCCTGCCAGAAGAAGCGGGTGGTAAGGTCAGGATGGTTGTGGGCGAGATTGCGCTTGGCATGTTCCAATGCGCTGTGGCTTGCCTCGAACAGGTCGATGCGGTTGGTGCGAGGCGAAGCCTCGGCCAGCATCACCGACAGATAACCCCAGCCGGCACCGAAATCGGCAGCATTGCCGTCGAAGTCGGTCGGCAGGCGGCTGGCCAGCAGTTCGGAGCCCTCGTCGACATGCGCATGCGAGAAAAGACCGGCCTTGGTCTCGAACCGCCCTTCGACGGTGACGGTCTTGGATGAAAGTGCCGCGATTGCGGCGGTCGCGTCATCGGGGACGATGAACCAGACTGCAACGCCGTGATATTTCGGGGTCGAGTCCGGGGCGAGGCCGAGCCGATCGAGCTGCTTGCGCAGCGGAAGGATCCCTTCTTCCTTGGCTCCGGCGATCATGACAAGGCCACCCGCTTTCACACGACGCAGGGCTTCGGCAACATGATCCTCGTTGAGACCCTTGTGTTTGCTGCACAGAACGAGCGCTCCGTCGAAATTGTCGCCCTCGACAGCCGCCACCGGCTTCTGGTGGCTCAATTCCAGGCGTCGAAATTCCGGCCGGAAGTCCTGCACCACGGTCAGCTCCGCAGCAAAACCTTCAGGTTTTGCGAAGCCGGCCTCGGCGCCGAGGAAGAGATAGCGCTGATCCGCGCCAGGCAGCGGAACCGCCTCGGTGGTGAACGGATGGAACAGGGTCTTCAGCGTGTCGCGGCTCATGGTTTGGTCTTCTCTTCGGGCGGACGGAAACGGTTATGGTGCGTACGAAAAAGGCGCGGGATAAACTCCCGCGCCTCGGATCGGGTAGAGCGAAGGCGCGCTTATTCAGCAGCCGCTTCGCCATCCTTCTTGTCGGCAACGATTTCCTTGCCGGTCGTCTGGTCGACGGCCTTCATGGAGAGGCGGACCTTGCCGCGCTCGTCGAAGCCCATCAGCTTGACCCAGACCTTGTCGCCTTCCTTGACGACGTCGGAGGTCTTGGCAACGCGCTCGGAAGCGAGCTGCGAGATGTGCACGAGGCCGTCACGCGAACCGAAGAAGTTGACGAAGGCGCCGAAGTCGGCGGTCTTCACAACGGTGCCTTCGTAGATCACGCCAACTTCCGGCTCGGCGACGATCGAGTGGATCCACTTGCGGGCCGCTTCGATTTCCTTGCCGGAGGACGATGCGATCTTGATCGTGCCGTCGTCTTCGATGTTGATCTTGGCGCCGGTCTTTTCGACGATTTCGCGGATGACCTTGCCGCCCGAACCGATGACTTCGCGGATCTTGTCGACCGGGATGTTCATCACTTCGATGCGCGGTGCGAATTCGCCGAGCTGGCCACGGCTTTCCGAAAGGGCGTTCGCCATTTCGCCGAGGATATGCTTGCGACCGCCCTGGGCCTGGCCGAGTGCAACCTTCATGATCTCTTCGGTGATGCCGGCGATCTTGATGTCCATCTGCAGCGAGGTGATGCCGTCGGCAGTGCCCGCAACCTTGAAGTCCATGTCGCCGAGGTGGTCTTCGTCACCGAGGATGTCGGAGAGAACCGCGAAGCGTTCGCCTTCGAGGATCAGGCCCATGGCGATACCGGCGACCGGCTTTGCCAAGGGAACGCCGGCGTCCATGAGAGCGAGCGAGGTGCCGCAGACGGTTGCCATCGAGGACGAGCCGTTCGACTCGGTGATCTCGGAGACGACACGCAGCGTGTAGGGGAACTGGTCGGCCGACGGCAGCATCGGACGGATGGCGCGCCAGGCGAGCTTGCCATGGCCGATTTCGCGGCGGCCCGGGGAGCCCATGCGGCCGGTTTCACCAACCGAGTAGGGCGGGAAGTTGTAATGCAGAAGGAAGCGTTCCTTGTACATGCCGGTGAGGCTATCGACATACTGTTCGTCTTCGCCGGTGCCGAGCGTGGCGACAACGATCGCCTGGGTCTCGCCACGGGTAAAGAGGGCCGAACCATGCGTGCGCGGCAGGATGCCGACTTCCGACACGATCTTGCGAACCGTTTCCAGATCACGACCGTCGATACGGCTCTTGGTGTCGAGGATGTTCCAGCGAACGATCTTCGCCTGCAGGTGCTTGAAGACAGCGCCGATGACTTCGTTCGAATACTTCGGCTCTTCGCCTTCCGGGAAGAAATGCGCCTTCACCTTGGCCTTGACAGCGTCGACGGCAGCGTAACGATCAGCCTTCTGGGTGATCTTGTAGGCAGCGCGCAGTTCGGTCTCGGCAATCGACAGCATTTCGGCTTCGAGAGCGGAATGGTCTTCCGGTTCGAATTCGCGCGGTTCCTTGGCAGCCACTTCGGCGAGCTTGATGATCGCGTCGATGACGGGCTGGAAGCCGCGATGACCGAACATGACGGCGCCGAGCATGACGTCTTCGTTCAGTTCCTTGGCTTCCGATTCCACCATCAGCACGGCGTCGGAGGTGCCGGCGACGACGAGGTCGAGAACCGATTCATCCATCTCGTCGAGATGCGGGTTGAGAACGTATTCGCCGTTGATGTAGCCGACGCGTGCGCCGCCGACCGGGCCCATGAAGGGTACGCCGGAGAGCGTCAGCGCAGCCGAAGCGGCAACCATCGACAGGATGTCCGGATCGTTTTCAAGGTCGTGCTGGACAACGGTGACGACGACCTGGGTGTCGTTCTTGTAGCCTTCCGGGAAGAGCGGACGGATCGGACGGTCGATCAGGCGGGAAACCAGCGTTTCCTTTTCCGAAGGACGGCCTTCGCGCTTGAAATAGCCACCCGGGATCTTGCCGGCGGCATAGGTCTTTTCCTGGTAGTTGACGGTGAGCGGGAAGAAGTCCTGGCCCGGCTTCGGCGACTTGGCCGAAACGACGGTGGCGAGAACAACGGTTTCGCCATAGGTGGCGAGAACGGCGCCGTCGGCCTGGCGGGCGATCTTGCCCGTTTCCAGCTTCAGCGGGCGGCCTGCCCACTCGATTTCAACGCTGTGAACATCAAACATATCTTGTCCTTCATATGCAGCACCGGGCCGCCGGTTAAGGGGGCTCGCAGCATCTGCAATGTGCTGACGCGATCACGGGCAAGACAGTGGGAGGCTTCGGATCCGGCGGGTCGTCCCGCAAATTCGCCCTTTTGGCGCGGAAGCATCCAACAATCCTGCCCCATGACAGGTCATCGGTTGGTATCGACAGGTCCGGCCCATCCGGCCTGTCATTCGTCCCTGGCAAATCCATGCGCGGGACGGGGTGCGGGTCCATTGGCCCGACCTGGAAAGGCAACCGGCGGATCTTCTGGACAGAAGACCCGCCGGGAACTGTTTAGCGGCGGATGCCGAGACGGGTGATCAGGTTGGTGTAACGAGCCTCGTCCTGCTTCTTGACGTAGTCGAGAAGCGAACGGCGGGTCGAAACCATGGTCAGAAGGCCACGACGCGAGTGGTTGTCCTTCTTGTGACCCTTGAAGTGTTCCGTCAGGTTGGTGATACGCTCGGTCAGGATTGCGACCTGAACTTCCGGAGAACCGGTGTCGCCTTCCTTGATGGCATATTCCTTGATGAGGGCGGCCTTGCGCTCTGCAGTGATCGACATCGTGGATCCTTTCTAAATAAGGAGAAACAGGTCGCCAAACGCCGGGATGTCGTCCAGCATTGGCCGTGAATGCATGCGCCAAGGGCACAAGCTGGTGCCGCCTATACTCCATTCCCGGGCATAAGGAAAGATGCCATGGAAAAGAGCAGGCGGCGGCCGTGTGTCAGTTGAAGACCCGGCGCGGATGAAACTCGCCGCTGGCAATTTCGCCGATCGCCACCAGCTTGTTGCCGGACAAGGCCACCGCCTCGGGTTCGGCCACCGGCGCATCGCGGCCGCGCACGATGATCGAATTGCCCATGCGCAGCCGATGCGCCTGGTCCTCGGTGATCCTCAGCTGCGGCAGGGCCGACAGGGCCTCCGCCGTATCCACCAGGAAAGCATCCAGCGCCGCGAGACGCTCGTCCTTGTCCTCGATCGCCTCAAGCGCCACGAGTTCGGCGAGCGGCACCATCATCTCCTCGGCAAAGGGCGCCACATAGCTGCGGCGCAGTTCGGAGATATGCCCGTAGCAGCCGAGTTCTCGTCCGAAGTCGCGGGCCAGAGAACGCACATAGGTGCCCTTGCCGCATTCGACCTCGAAAAACGCCCGGTCGGCCTCGCATTTCAGAAGCGTCAGGCGGTGAACCTCGACCTCGCGGGACGGGATCTCGACGGTCTCGCCTTCACGCGCCAGATCATAGGCCCGTTCGCCGGCGATCTTGATCGCGGAGAACTGCGGCGGGATCTGGTTGATGACGCCGGTGTAATCAGGCAGCAGCGCGCGGATCGCCTCTTCGCTCGGCCGCTGGTCGGAGCTCTGGGTCACTTCACCTTCCAGGTCGTCGGTCGAACGCTCTTCGCCCCAGGTCACGGTGAATTCATAGATCTTGCGGCCGTCCATCACGTAAGGAACGGTTTTGGTCGCATCACCGAGCGCGATCGGCAACATGCCGGACGCCAGCGGATCGAGCGTGCCGGCATGACCGGCCTTCTGGGCATTGAAGAGCCACTTGATCTTGCCGACCGCCTCGGTCGAGCCGAAATCCACCGGCTTGTCGAGGATGAGCCAGCCCGAAATCGGACGGCCCTTGGGCTTTCTGGGTTTGGACATCTATATGGTTTCTCAGTCTTTGTCGTCTTCGGAACCGAGGTCGCGCTGGACCTCCGGCGAGCGCAGGAGCGCATCGATCTTCTGGTAGTTGTCGAAGCTTGTATCGTCGCGGAAGCGCACTTCCGGCATGTATTTCATCTGCCGAAGCTGGCCGCCGATGCGACCGCGAATGAACTTCGCATGTTTGTTGAGTGCTGCGATGACAGCGTCATGGTCGGAAACCCCGAGCGGCGCCACATAGGCGGTCGCCATCTTCAGGTCCGGCGACATGCGCACTTCCGAAACCGAAATCACCGTCTTTTCGATGACGTCGTCGTTCACTTCCCCGCGCTGAAGCACCTGGGTGATGGCGGCACGCACCTGCTCGCCGACGCGCAGCATGCGCTGCGAAGGTGCCGAAGAGGTTGGTTTTGTCATAGTCGTCTTGCCTTTCGCATCGGTCATGCAGTCCACAGGGCGGCTGCGTCCGGATGCATCGGATGAAGTCTGTCACGAAGTGTCATGCCCGAAGGCGACATTGTCTCAAAATACAGCGAGCGCCGGAAGATCCGGCGCCCGAAGTATATCGTTTCGAAGCGGCCGCTCTTAGAGCGTACGCGTGATGTGTTCGACGCGGAAGCACTCGATCGTGTCGCCGGCGCGGATGTCTTCGTAGTTCTCGAAGGCCATGCCGCATTCCTGGCCCATCGGCACTTCGGCCACTTCGTCCTTGAAGCGCTTGAGTGTCTTGAGCTTGCCTTCGTGGATAACGACGTTGTCGCGCAGCAGGCGCACGCCGGCCCCACGCTCGACCTTGCCTTCGACGACGCGGCAACCCGCGACCTTGCCAGTCTTGGTGATGTTGAACACCTCCAGGATTTCGGCATTGCCGAGGAAGGTCTCGCGACGTTCCGGAGAGAGCAGGCCCGACATCGCCGCCTTCACGTCATCCACCAGATCGTAGATGATGTTGTAGTAGCGGATTTCGATGCCGCCACGTTCGGCTGCGGTGCGTGCCTGTGCGTTGGCACGGACGTTGAAGCCGATGATGGCTGCGTCAGAAGACTCGGCCAGAGCGATATCCGATTCCGTGATGGCACCTGCACCCGAATGCACGATGCGGGCCCGCACTTCGTCGGTGCCGAGCTTGTCGAGCGCGCCGATAATGGCTTCGATCGAACCCTGCACGTCGCCCTTGATGACCAGCGGGAACTCCTTGAAGCCGGTGTTCTGCAGCTTGCTCATCATCTGTTCGAGAGAACCGCGCTGACCGGACTGGCGGGCAGCCGCCTTGTCGCGGGCCAGACGCTGGCGATATTCGGAGATTTCGCGGGCGCGGGCTTCGTTTTCGACCACGGCGAACTTGTCACCGGCAGCCGGCGTACCGGACAGGCCGAGAATTTCAACCGGCATCGCAGGTCCGGCTTCCTTGACATGAAGACCCTGGTCGTTGACCAGCGCACGCACGCGGCCCCACTGGTCGCCGGCCACGATGATCTGGCCGGGCTTCAGCGTACCCTTCTGGACGAGCACGGTTGCAACCGCGCCACGGCCACGGTCGAGCTGTGCTTCGATGACCGTACCTTCGGCGGTGCGGGTCGGGTCGGCCTTCAGGTCGAGGATTTCGGCCTGCAGGAGCACGGCTTCGAGCAGCTTGTCGAGGTTCAGCTTGTTCTTCGCCGAAACTTCGACGTCGAGCACTTCACCGCCCATGGATTCCACGAAGACTTCGTGCTGCAGAAGCTGCTGGCGAACCTTTTCCGGGTTTGCCTCGTGCTTGTCGATCTTGTTGATCGCCACGATGATCGGCACATTGGCCGCCTTGGCGTGGTTGATCGATTCAATCGTCTGCGGCATCACGCTGTCGTCGGCGGCCACCACGAGGATCGCGATGTCAGTCGCCTGGGCGCCACGAGCACGCATCGCGGTAAACGCGGCGTGGCCGGGCGTGTCGATGAAGGTGATCTTCTGGCCGTTCTGTTCGACCTGATAGGCGCCGATATGCTGGGTAATGCCACCGGCTTCGCCCGAGACGACCGAGGTCTTGCGGATGGCGTCGAGCAGCGAGGTCTTGCCGTGGTCGACGTGACCCATGATGGTCACGACCGGCGGACGCGACACGAGTTCGCCTTCGTCGTCCTTGACGTTGAAGATGCCTTCTTCGACGTCGGATTCCGAAACGCGCTTCACGGTGTGGCCGAATTCGGTGGCGATGAGTTCGGCGAGGTCGGCGTCGATGACGTCGCCCGGCTTCATCATCTGGCCTTCCTTCATCAGGTACTTGATGACGTCGACGGCGCGCTCAGACATGCGCTGCGACAGTTCCTGAATGGTGATGGTTTCCGGCAGGATCACTTCGCGCATGACCTTTTCGCGGGTTTCCTGCATCTGGCTGCGGCGGAACTTCTCCTGCCGGCGGCGCATGGCAGACAGCGAACGGCCGCGCGACGTACCGTCGTCATCGACATTGGCGGTGGTGACGGTCAGCTTGCCGCGACGACGGTCTTCCTCGACCTTCGGACGGGCAGGAACCTTGGCAGGGACCGGCATGGCAACCTTGCCCCGGCCGGGAACGGCACGCGGCGATGCGCGCTCTTCGTCTTCGTCGTTCGCCTTGCGGCCACGCACGAAACCGGGAGCAGTCGGAGCGGCAGGCGCTGCGCCCGGACGGGCAGCCGCCGGTGCACTGGCGGCCGGAGCGGCGACCGGGGTCGGAGCGATTTCGGGTTCCGGCTGCGGCTCGGGCTGCGGTTCCGCAGCGCGGCGTGCGGCCTCTTCGGCAGCCAGGCGTGCAGCTTCTTCGGCCTCGGCCTTGCGGCGGGCCTCGTCGATCACGCGCTGCTTGGCTTCCTCGATTTCACGAACCTGCGCTTCGGCAAGGGCGCGACGGCGTGCTTCCATTTCGCCAGCCGACAGGTCGTGCAGAACGGCGCCACGCGGGCGCTCCTGCTGACGAGGCGGCTGCGAAGGCTGCGGGCGCTGCGGCTGCTGGGGACGCTGCGGCTGCGGCGTCGGCTGGTGCACGCGCGTCGGCGTCGGCGTTGGCGAAGCCACCGGACGGGCGGCAGCAACGGGTGCCGGTGCCTGAGCCTGCACCGGAGCAGGGGCCTGAGCTGGAGGTGTTGCAATGGGAGTAATCGGCTTTTCGTCCAGCGGACGGGTCGGGCGGCGCTTCACCGTCTCGACGACGACCGACTTCGTACGGCCGCGCCCCATGTCCTGGCGCACGGTACCCTGGCTCATCCCCGAGGGCTTCAGGGTGAGTGTCTTCTTCACGCCGATAGTCTTGTCGTCTTTGTTGTCGGTCATTCCGTTCCCGTTCCTTCGAGCGAGGCCGGATGCCGAGCATCAGACCACGCCGTTCACATACTGTCCTAAACCACGGAGGCCGACTTTCGACGGTGACCGCGTCATTGTGGTTTCGGGCCAGCGCTCGAGACCTGCAGCACAGGGCCGCGATAGGTTTCGAGCAGAGTTGCGCGTTTCACTACACCTTCACCCGCCTGCCCTGCAAGCGCGCAAGCATGGATAAACGCATTCTGGCCCATCAGTTCGTCCATTTCCGCCCCGGTCAGAAGGTGGAATGCGGGGATTTCCGCATCGGCTCCTGTTCCGAGGTGCCAGGCCTTTCGGGCCTGGTCGATCTTCCGTATGCCGTCTGCCGCCGCGTCCTTTGAATGGAACACCGCGATGGCCTCGCCGCTTCTGACCGCGGCCTCCACCTTGGCAGCGCCGCTGATGAACTGGCCGGCCTTGCGCGCCATGTTCATCATGCCCGTCAACTGGGCGATCAGCAGACGTTCGACGGCGGCGCCGAGGTCCGGATCCGCCTTCACATCCCGCTTCAAGGCCCGGGCGAAGAGCTTCTTCGCCACAGCCTTGTCCACCGCCTCGCGGCGAGGACTGACCCAGCATCCCCGACCGGGAAGCGTCCGCTTCAGGTCGGGAACGATTGTTCCGTCCGGTGCCGCCACGAACCGCAGCAGCGTATCGGGCGACCCGCTGTCACGGGTGACGATGCACATCCGTCCGTTCGCATCGGAGAGGTCGAAGTCGTCCTCGGTCTCCGGCGCGTCGGGCGTCAGCGCGGTCATCACGCCTCTTGCTCGACGTCGGCTTCGCCTTCCACTTCGGCCTCAGCCGTTTCGGCAGCCAGGTCTTCCTCGGTGATCCAGCCGGCCGACAGGCGAGCCTGCACGATCATGGCTTCGGCTTCAGCACGCGAGATGTCGAACTTCGAGAACAGGCCCTCGAACTTCTTCGTCTCGCCGTCCTTGCGTTCGCTCCAGCCGATCAGGTCGTCTGCGGCGCAGCCGGCGAAGTCCTCGATCGTCTTGATGCCGTCTTCGCCGAGCGCAACCAGCATGGCCGAGGTCAGGCCGTCGATCTGGCGCAGCTCGTCGGCAACGCCGAGTTCGCGGCGCTTGGCATCCATTTCGGCTTCGATCTTGTCGAGATATTCGCGCGCACGGGTCTGGATTTCCTGTGCCGTGTCTTCGTCGAAACCGTCGATCGAGGCGATTTCGTTCAGATCGACATAGGCCACTTCCTCGACCTGGGCGAAGCCTTCGGACGCCAGAACCTGGCCGACCATCTCGTCGACGTCGAGCGCATCCATGAACAGGTTGGTGCGTTCGTTGAATTCCTTCTGGCGGCGTTCCGATTCCTCGGCTTCCGTCATGATGTCGATATCCCAGCCGGTCAGCTGCGAGGCCAGACGCACGTTCTGTCCGCGACGGCCGATGGCAAGCGACAGCTGCTCGTCCGGAACCACGACTTCGATGCGCTCTGCATCCTCGTCGAGAACGACCTTGGCGACTTCAGCCGGCTGCAGGGCGTTGACGATGAAGGAAGCCGGATCCTGGCTCCACGGGATGATGTCGATCTTTTCACCCTGAAGCTCGCCGACAACGGCCTGGACGCGGCTACCGCGCATACCGACGCAGGCGCCGACCGGATCGATCGACGAATCGTTCGAGATGACGGCGATCTTGGCGCGCGAACCCGGGTCACGGGCAACCGACTTGATCTGGATGATGCCGTCGTAGATTTCCGGCACTTCCATGGTGAAGAGCTTGACCATGAACTGCGGATGGGTACGCGACAGGAAGATCTGCGGGCCGCGCTGTTCGCGACGCACGTCATAGACATAGGCGCGCACGCGGTCGCCATAACGGAAGGCTTCGCGCGGGATCATCTCGTCGCGACGGATGATGCCTTCGCCACGGCCGAGGTCGACGATCACGTTGCCGTATTCGACGCGCTTGACAGTGCCGTTGATGATCTCGCCCATGCGGTCCTTGAACTCGTCATACTGACGGTCACGCTCGGCTTCGCGCACCTTCTGCACGATGACCTGCTTGGCCGACTGCGCAGCGATACGGCCGAAATCCATCGGCGGCAGCGGATCGGCGATGAAGTCGCCGAGCTTGGCGTCGACATTGCGGTCGCGGGCCAGTTCCAGCGCGATCTGGGTCGAGTAGTCCTCGACCTTCTCGACCACCTCGAGAAGACGCTGCAGGCGGATTTCGCCGGTCTTCGAGTTGATGTCGGCGCGGATGTTCGTTTCCGTGCCGTAACGCGAACGGGCAGCCTTCTGGATCGCGTCGGCCATGGCGGCGAGCACGATTTCGCGGTCGATCACCTTTTCACGGGCAACGGCATCTGCGATCTGCAAGAGCTCGAGCCGGTTAGCACTGACTGCCATTGTCTTAGGTCTCCGTCTTCACACCCGGGCAACTGCTCTCGGGCTATGGGTCAAACGTTATTCTTCGCTGTCGTCTTCGTCGTTCTGGTTCGCGGCCTGCGCCTTGGCCAGCTTGTCGGCCCGAAGCGCGTCACGGATCAGATCGTCCGTCAAAATCAGCTTGGCTTCCGCCAGCGTATTGAACGGGATCACCACCCGCGGCTCTTCGCCATAGGCAACCTGATCGCGTTCCAGCGTGAAACCATCCTGGTTCACATCCGTGATCTTGCCGCGAAAACGCTTGCGGTTGTCCACCAGGATCGAGGTCTCGCACTTCACCAGATGGCCGTTCCAGCGGGTGAAATCGGACTTGCGCACCATCGGCCGGTCGATGCCCGGCGATGACACTTCAAGATGATAGGCCTTGTCGACCGGATCCTCGACATCCAGCACCGGCGATACGGCCATCGATACGGCTTCGCAGTCCTCGACGGTCATTGTGCCGTCGGTGCGTTCCGCCATGATCTGCAGCGTCAGGCCGTTCTGGTTCATCATGCGCACGCGAACCAGGTTGAAATCCATCGCCACGAGCACGGGCTCGATGATGTCGGCGATACGACGGTCAAGCCCCGTCTCGGTGATGATCCGTGCTTCGCCGGGACCCGGCTGCGGCATCTCTTCGGACAATCGTTTTACTCCCGATTGGATACGATCGCCAATAAAAAAGAGCGGGTCCTTCCGGGCCCACCCTTCATCTGTCGATCAAGAATTTGAATGTCATATACGCCAACGACCCGCCAATTGCAAGCTTTTCGCCGGGCCGAAAAACAATCTTGCCTTTCGTGCGTTCCACGTTGCAAGTTCACCCCCGGCTGCTTCCGCCAGTTCTCCCCCGGTCAAAGGACGAGCCACCCGTGCCCGACAGACGTTCCCCGCTTTCTCCCCTCAGCAACGAATTCTACCGGCGCATCTGGCTCGCCAGCATATCCTCCAATCTCGGCGGTCTGATCCAGGGCGTCGGTGCCGCCTGGATGATGGCCTCCATCTCGACATCGGAAAACATGGTGGCCCTGGTCCAGGCCTCCAACACCGGGCCGATCATGCTGCTCTCGCTGGTCGCCGGCGCCATTGCCGACAGTTTCGACCGCCGCCGCGTGATGATCGCCGCCCAGCTCTTCATGATCACGGTGTCGGCGCTGCTCACCCTCTTTGCCTTGCTCGGGCTCATCACTCCCTGGATCCTGCTTGGCTTCACCTTCCTGATCGGCTGCGGCACCGCGCTCAACAACCCGGCCTGGCAGGCCTCGGTCGGCGATATCGTCCCGCGCGAAGATCTCGCCGCCGCCGTCTCGCTCAACAGCATGGGCTTCAACATCACCCGCAGCGTCGGCCCCGCGATCGGCGGCATGATCGTCGCCTTCGCCGGGGCGGCGGCCGCCTTTGCCGTCAACACGCTTTCCTATTTTGCCATTGTTTATGCGCTCATCCGCTGGCGCCCGGATTTCCCGAAGAACCCTCTGCCGCGTGAACAGCTCGGCCAGGCCATCTGGGCGGGCCTCCGTTACGTCTCCATGTCACCCAATCTCGGCAAGGTGCTGTTCCGCGGCTTCGTCTTCGGCCTGACCGCCACCGCCATCCTCTCGCTCTTGCCCATCGTCGCGCGCGACCAGCTAGCCGGCGGCGCCTTGGCCTATGGCGGTCTGCTCGGCGCCTTCGGCTTCGGCGCCATCCTCGGCGCGCTTGGAAACCAGCGCCTGCGTGAAATTCTGTCTTCGGAGGATATCGTCCGCGCCGCCTTTGCCGGTTTTGCCGTCGCTGCTGCCTTAACCGGCATCAGCACTTCGATCTGGCTGACGGCCGCAGCGCTTGTGCTCGCCGGCGCCTGCTGGGTGCTGGCCCTGTCACTCTTCAATACGGTGGTGCAGCTCTCGACCCCGCGCTGGGTCGTCGGCCGCGCACTCTCGCTCTACCAGACCGCCACCTTCGGCGGCATGGCAACGGGAAGCTGGCTCTGGGGCAGCGTCGCCGAAAACGCCGGCTCGTCAGAGGCGCTGGTCGCCTCCGGCATTCTCATGATGGTGGGCGTCGCCATCGGCTTCGTTCTGCCCATGCCGGCCTTCGCCACCCTCGATCTCGATCCGCTCAACCGCTTCAATGAACCGTCGCTCCGGCTCGACATCCGCCCACGCAGCGGCCCGATCGTCATCCAGATCGATTTCGAGATCACCGATGCCGACGTCCCGGAATTCTTGAGGGTCATGGTCGAACGCCGCCGCATCCGCCTGCGCGATGGTGCCCGCAACTGGACCCTGATGCGCGACCTGGAAAACCCTGACATCTGGACCGAGACCTATCACGTGCCGACCTGGGTCGACTACGTCCGCCACAACCACCGCCGCACCAAGGCCGATGCCGAGATCACCGACCGCCTGCTCGAACTGCATCGCGGCGCGTCCCCGCCGCATGTGCATCGCATGATCGAGCGCCAGGCCATCCCGCCGTCGGATGACGTCTTCCACCAGCACCCGGTCGATCACCCGTGAGGGGCAGATCGATCACCGCAGCTTCGCCTTCAGCCCCTCGTTCGGATAACAGGTCGGCCGCATGCCCTGGCGGGCCTGCCATTCGCCGAGCGACCGGCGGGTCTTGTAACCCGGCAGCCCGTCCACTTTCCCGACGTCATAACCCTGCGCCACCAGCGCCTGTTGCATGGCAAGCACATCCGAGCGCAGCATCTTGCCGACGTCGCCCCAGGCGCCCTTGAACGCCCCGCCACCGGAACCGATCCGGTCGGCCAGATTGCCGATGAACAGCGCATAGAGGTCGGAATTGTTGTATTCCTTGATCACATAGAAATTCGGCGTGACGAGAAATTCCGGCCCGTTTGTGCCCGCC
This sequence comes from Rhizobium sp. AG855, assembly GCF_003610655.1. NCBI lineage: Bacteria > Pseudomonadati > Pseudomonadota > Alphaproteobacteria > Hyphomicrobiales > Rhizobiaceae > Rhizobium > Rhizobium sp. AG855. The sequence goes on from NZ_RAQG01000006.1 coordinate 160,651, forward strand.
GGGACCAGCATCATCGCCTGCTGTTTCGTCTCGCTCGAGGGAAAGCCCTTGCCCGAAATCCGCTTTATGCCTTCGCCGGCCCAGCTCGAGACCAGCTTAGCCCGGTCAGGCCCTTCCTGCGCGCAGGATACTCCGTCGGGAATGGAAACCTCGTAGCCCCAGTCGCGCCCTTTCTGCCAGCCGCTCTTCACCAGATAATTGGCGATAGAGGCCAGCGCATCCGGCACCGAATTCCAGATGTCGCGCTTGCCGTCCCCGTCGAAGTCGACGGCATATTTCAGATAGCTGCCCGGCATGAACTGCGGCTGCCCGAGCGCCCCCGCCCACGACCCCATCATCCGCTCGGCCGGTACATCGCCGCTTTCGATGATATGCAGCGCCGAAATCAGCTCCTGCTGGAAGAGCGGCTTGCGGGTCGACATGAAGGCCTTGGTCGCCAGCACGTCGATTGCGCGATAGGGCAGCTTCGCCTTGCCGAAGCCGGATTCACGCCCCCAGATCGCGACGAGCACCGAATCCGGCACCCCATAAGTCGCCTCGATCTTGCGCAGCGTCGAACCATATTGCGCGGTGAGCGACCGTCCGGTCGCCGCCAGCCCCTGCAGCCGCTTTTCGGAAAAATAGCTGGCCGGTGAGGAAAATTCCGCCTGGCTCTGCGCCTGCTCCTTCGGCGGCTTGGTGCCCGGCGGTACGAGATCCGGCAGATCCCATTTCAGCACCGCCCCTTGCATCGTCCTGTCGAAGACGGATTTCTCGATGCCCCCGGTTTTCGCGGCCTGCCAGAGATCGGTCGCGATCCAGCGCTGAAACTGCGCTTCGACCTGGCTTTTCGATGGAGCCGAGGAAGCACCCACCGTTGAGCCGACAAGGAGGCCCGCCAGCAACAGCAGGCGAACAGGAATGGAAGTCAGTCTCAGCATGTAAAGCCTCCTCAAAGGAGCGGTCAGATCGCCGTGCGGGCGCGCAGCGCCGCTGACAGCGTGCCTTCGTCGAGATAGTCGAGCTCGCCGCCCACAGGCACGCCATGCGCCAGCCGCGTGATCTTCACGTCGAGCCCGGCCAGATGATCGGTGATGTAATGCGCCGTGGTCTGCCCCTCGACGGTGGCATTGACGGCGATGATGATCTCGCGGATCCCGCCCTTGGCCACCCGCTCGATCAGACCTTTGATGTTGAGATCATCAGGCCCGACCCCGTCGAGCGGCGACAGCGTGCCCCCCAGCACGTGATAGGCCGTGTTCATCGCGGTTGCCCGCTCCAGCGCCCAGAGATCAGAGACATCCTCAACAACGATGATCACGGAGCTGTCGCGCTGCACGTCGGTGCAGACGCTGCAGGGATCGATCGTGTCGACATTGCCGCAGCACGAGCAGATCTTCACCTTGTCATAGGCCTCGCCCAGCGCATGGCCGAGAGGACCGAGCAACTGGTCCTTCTTCTTGATCAGGTGCAGTGCCGCCCTGCGGGCCGAGCGGGGACCTAACCCCGGCACTTTCGCCAGCAGCTGGATCAGCTTCTCGATTTCGGGACCGGTGACTCGTTTTGCCATGGCGGTGTTTCTAGCCCATATAAGGAAGGAACGGAATCGCAGAAGAGGGAAATCTCCGATGAAAATCCTCGCCGTTTGCCTTGGCCGACCGGAAGTCTTGGCCGGCAAGAAATACAAGACCGGCATCAACAAGCTCGCCATCCAGGGGCCAATCATGATCGATGCCGAAGGCCTCGTCGGTGATGCAATCCTCGACCGCAAGCATCACGGCGGCGTCGATCAGGCCGTATACATCCAGGGCAGCCTCGATATCGACTGGTGGAGCAAAGAGCTCGGCCGGGAACTGCATCATGGCATGTTCGGCGAAAACCTCGTGATCGAAGGTCTGGAAAGCCAGATGCTCGCCGCCGGTGACCGCTTTTCAATCGGCGATGTCCTGCTCGAAATCACCTCGCCCCGCATGCCCTGTGCCACCTTTGCCGCCCACATGGGCGACCCGAAAATCGTCAAGCGCTACACACAGGCCGCCCGCCCCGGCGCCTATGCCAGGGTGCTCCAGGGAGGCATGGTCGAAGCCGGCCAGCCGGTCACCTACACCCCCTATGCTGGAGAGCGCGTCACGATGGCGGACATGATGGCGACCTACGGTCGTAAACTCAGCGACACAGATCGCGCCCGCTACCTCTCTGCGCCCGTGCATTACAAGACCAGGGATGCAATCCTCTCCGGCGAGATGTGAGCCTCCGGTTCAGATCGAACCAGCCGACGGACCCGACACGGCAAAGCGGACCAGCGCCTGCGCGGCAAGTCCGGCTTCGTGGAAATAGCTCGGATCGCGGTAGAGCATCGCCTGACTGAACGCACCGTCGATCAGCAGGCAAACCTGTCTCGCGACGCGCGCCGGCTCCGACACGCCGTTCTCCGCAAGGATCTCCGCAAACCAGGCTTCGACACGCTTCTTGTGGTCGGCGCCGATCTTGAGGGCCGGATGCCCCGGCTGGTTGACCAGTTCGGCCGCCGTGCGCAGGAACCCGCAGCCCTTCCATCCCGGCTTACGCGCCTCGGTCGCAAGATGCTCGAAGATTGCGCCGATCCGCTCGGCAAGCCCGCCCTTTGCTGTCCCATACCACCTGGCATAGCGCTGCAGGTTCGGATGGTCGCGCAGCCGAAGGTAATCCGCGATCAGCTCATCCTTGCTGGTGAAATGGTAATAGAGCGACCGCTTCGTCAGCCCGGCGGCCTCGGCCACGGCATCGACGCTCACCGCGCGGATCCCCTCGCGGTAGAACAGCCGGTTGGCGGCATCGATGATGGTGTCGCGGGTCGTTCGTTCGCTGGCCATGCGACCAATGTATACTGACCAGTGAGTATACACAACGGAAGAACCGGGTGATGATGGCGGCACGTTCGGGAGGCCGGCCATGGATGCGGAAGAGATCGAAATCAGCTGCGCGGACGGCATCCGCCTCGGCGGCCATCTCTGGCCGTGCCGTGAACCGGCCACAGCCGTCGTCATCATCAATGCCGCCACCGGCGTCGCCGCACGTTTTTACCATGCCTATGCCCGCTTCCTCGCCGCCCACGGCTTCCACACCATCACCTATGATTATCGGGGCATCGGCCAGTCACGACCGGAAACGCTGAAAGGCGTCGCCTTCCGCTGGCGCGACTGGGGCGAGAAGGATTTCGATGCCGTCCTGCAATTCGCCGCCGAAAATTTCCCGCAAAGCCAAATCCTCGTGGTCGGCCATTCGATCGGCGGCTTCCTGCCCGGTTATGCGGCGCGTGCCCCGCGCATCCGCCGCATGCTCACGATCGGCGCGCAATATGCCTTCTGGCCCGATTACCGTCCCGCCAGGCGCCGGCGCTATCTCTTGAAATGGCATGTCGTGATGCCGGCTTTGACCATGATGCTGGGTTATTTCCCCGGCCGCAGGCTCGGCTGGCTGGAAGACCTGCCCAGGGGGGTGGCCCTCGAATGGGCCTTTCGCGGTCGCCGCATCGAACGGGGCTATACCCCGGACGAAGCGTCAGACCTCCGGTCGCGCTTCTCGGCCGTCGCCGCCGAAATCCTGGCGGTCAGCGTGACGGATGACGATTTCGCCACCCCGTCCGCCATGCGTCGCGCCGCGTCCTATTATGACGGCGCGACCTTTGAGAAGGTCATGCTGAAGCCGGAAGACGCCGGAGGTTCCGAAATCGGCCATTTCGACCTCTTCCGGTCCCGCCATGAAAACGGCTTCTGGCTCGATACGCTTCTATGGCTGCGCGAGGGGATAAATCCCTGGCCGCATCGCCGTTTGGATTAAAACGGCAGTTTCATGCCCGGCGGCAGCGGAATGCCGGCAGTCACAGATGCCATCTTTTCCTGGGTCTGCGCTTCCACCTTGTCCTTGGCGTCCTTGTGGGCCGCCACGATCAGGTCTTCCAGGATCTCGACATCGTCTTCCTTGAACAGCGACGGATCGATCTTGACGCTGCGCAGCTCGCCCTTGCCGGTCAAGACGACGCTGACGAGACCGCCGCCGGATTTGCCTTCGATTTCGAGTGCGGCGATTTCCGCCTGCATCTTCTCCATCTTGCCCTGCATTTCCTTGACCTTGCCCATCATGCCCATGATGTCGCGCATCGTCGTCTCCTTGGTCTCGTGTCGATTGGTGTTTGGCGCACCTGGCGCCCTTAGAATTCGATATCGTCGCCCGGAAGAATGTCACCTTCCGCCGATTCTGCCGCCGCAGGCGGGGTCACCGGCGTGTCGTCGTCTTCGACAGCACCCGCCTTGATCCGCACGTCGGTAATCTTGGCACCGGGAAAGCGCGACAGGATCGCCGCGACGTCAGGGTCCTGCCGGGCGTCGAGAAGCCGTGCCTCACGCGTCGAATTTTCCGTCTGCACCAAGGTCGGCGAGCCGGCTTCGTTCGACAGCGTCACCCACCAGTTGATCCCGGTCCACTCGGTCAGCCGAAGCTTCAGCTCGTTGACGATGGTCGGTGGGCACTGCGTCTCCAGCCGGATCTCCAGCCGCCCCGGCTCGATCTTCACCAGATGCACGAACTGGCGAAGCTGTGCGCGCAGCACCGGGCTTCGGTTCTTCGTGCAGAGGTCGGCGATATCGTCGAGCGAGTTGACCTCGACCAGCGGCGCCGGTGCCTCCTGCACCCTAGGCTGAGCGGTTTCCAGGGTTCGCGGCAGCGCATCGCCCGCCGGCACGCTCTGCAGATGCGCCACCGGCTGGCTCATCGCCGGGCGCGGAGCGCTGTCCTGCGATGGCTGTCCCACCGCCTGCACCCGCATCGCCATCGAAGCGCCGCCGCCACCGCTGCCATTCGGGCGCGGGGCCGACGGCGCGCTGTCGCCGCCTTCGCCATTCGACATCTCAAGCAGGCGTCGCGCCGCATCCTCAGGCGAGGGGAGATGCGCCGCATGCGCCAGCCGGATCAGCACCATTTCCGCAGCCCCGGCCGGCCGAGACGACGCCTCCACCTCCGGAATGCCCTTGAGCAGCATCTGCCACATGCGCGAAAGCGTGGTCACGGCCACGCTGTCTGCCAGTTCGCCACCGCGCACCCGCTCGGCTTCGGAGAGCGACGGGTCCTGCGAGGCGGATGGAATATATTTAAGCCGCGTCACCAGATGGGTGAAATCGGCAAGATCGGTCAGCACCACCGACGGGCTGGCGCCGGCCTCATACTGGCTGCCGAACTCCAAGAGTGCGGTCGCCACGTCGCCACGCACCACATGCTCGAAGAGATCGACGATGCGTGCCCGGTCGGCAAGACCCAGCATGGCGCGCACGGCATCGGCATGCACCATGCCGCCGCCATGGGCGATCGCCTGATCGAGCAGCGACAGGCCGTCACGCGCCGAACCTTCGGCCGCGCGCGCGATCATCGCCAGCGCCTCTTCCTCGGCCTGGATGCCTTCCTTCGATGCAATGGTCGAAAACAGCCCGACGAGATCGCCCGCACTGATCCGCCGCAGGTCGAACCGCTGGCAGCGGGAGAGAACCGTGATCGGAACCTTGCGGATTTCAGTGGTGGCGAAGATGAACTTCACATGCTCCGGCGGCTCTTCGAGCGTCTTCAGCAAGCCGTTGAAGGCCGCCGTCGACAGCATGTGCACTTCGTCGATGATATAGACCTTGTAGCGCGCCGAAACCGGACGGTAACGCACCTGCTCGATGATCTCTCTGATGTCATCGATACCCGTATGCGAGGCGGCGTCCATCTCGATCACGTCGACATGCCGGCCTTCCATGATCGCCTGGCAATGTTCGCCGGGGATGCGCAGGTCGATCGTCGGCTTGTCGATCTCAGGCGTCTTGTAATTGAGTGCGCGCGCCAGAATGCGCGCCGTCGTCGTCTTGCCCACCCCGCGCACGCCGGTCAGCATATAGGCTTGGGCAATACGGCCGGTCTCGAACGCATTGGTGAGCGTGCGAACCATCGGTTCCTGGCCGACCATCAGATCGGTGAAATCCTTCGGTCGATATTTGCGGGCGAGAACGCGGTATCCGCCGGGGGCGGCCTTGGCCTCTGCTGTCGGCTCCAAATCGCTCATCGCGCTGCCAGCTTCCCCTTGCCGCCCAAAGCCGGGCATGGCACGGCCCCTGTCGAAAAAGAGGCCGGAAATGAAGATGAGGTGGGAGGCTGGCACGATGACCCGTGCCGCGCTCGTTGGGGCTGCTTCCTTCCGGACCTGACCCGGTTGGCGAGTGGCTCGTCCACCACCAACCTCCCGAGGAGACATATCGGCAATAACGCCGCCAAATGCAAGCCAAGCCAGAAAAAAACTGCTAGGCTCGCAAAAAACGAAAGGGAGAAACGCCTTGCAGCCATTCGTCCTCGACGCGCGCCTCGCGCAGGACAGCGTGTCGATCATGAAGCTCGGCCTGTGTGACCTCCGGCTGGCCAGGGACAGCCGCTGGCCATGGCTCATCCTCGTGCCCCAGCGCGCCAATGTCTCCGAGGTCTTCGATCTCACCCCGCTCGATCAGGCGATGTTGACCTTCGAGCAGGTCACTGTCGGCGCTGCCCTCAAGAAGGCGACCGGTGCCGACAAGATCAACATCGCCGCAATCGGCAACATCGTTCGCCAGCTTCATGTCCATGTCGTCGCGCGTGTAGAAAATGACACCAACTGGCCCAGCCCGATCTGGGGCTTCGGCCAGTCAGTCCCCTATGAGGAAGAGGCCATCGCGGCCATGAAGAACAGGATCCTTGAAGCATTCCAATGAAGAACTCGATTTTCCTCAATCGCGCCCCCCATCTTGAACCGAGCGAACTCACCGCCTTTTCCGGCAACCGCCTGGATCGCGACAGCGAACATCGCGACGAAACTTCGCTTGAAACCGCGCTCAAGGTCGAAGGCACCCATATCCTCGCCTTTTCGGGCACCCAGCTGGTGCTGAAACATGACGGCCAGATCCTCGATCCACTCTTTGCGCCCTATGAACTCGCCGCCCTGCAGCCGGATTTCGACCAGGCGATCCTGCTCGGCCACCAGGCGAATGGCGAGCCGCGCCTCGCTGTCCCCGTCGCGCTGAAGCCGGAGGAATTGTCGGCCGAGTTCAAACCCGCCGACCCTCGCGCTTTGTTCCGCGACGCGCTCGTCGGCGAAGACCTGCTCGGCGAAGTCGCCCAGGCTTTAAGCCTCCTGCGCTGGAATGCCGACAACAAGTTCTGCGGCCGCTGCGGCTCCCTGATGGAAACCCGCATCGGCGGCTACAAGCGCATCTGCACGGCATGCGACAACGAGATTTTCCCGCGCACCGATCCGGTCGCCATCATGCTCATCGTGGACGAAAAGAAGGACCGCTGCCTGATGGGCCGCAGCCCACGGTTCCCCGCCGGCATGTATTCCTCGCTCGCCGGCTTCATCGAGCCGGGCGAAACCATCGAAAATGCCGTACGCCGTGAAACCCGCGAAGAATCCGGCATCACCGTCGGCCGCGTTCGCTATCATGCTTCCCAGCCATGGCCGATGCCGCATCAATTGATGATCGGCTGTTACGGCGAGGCGACGACGACGGAGATCACCTTCGATTCCGTCGAGCTCGAAGACTGCCGTTGGTTCAACCGCGACGAGATCGGCACCATGCTGTCAGAGGGATCCTTCGATGGCCGCACGCTCCCCATCAAGGGCACGATCGCCCGCCGCCTCATCGAGGACTGGTACGAATGGCGGCACTGAGCAATTCCAGCAAAAGTGGGAACCGGTTTTGCGTCCGGAATTGCGCATCAATGGGGTAAGCCGCCGTTCTTTCTCGAGCCTTACAGCTTCCCCCGCATTTCATGCGCCTTGTAGACCCCAAGAATATGCACCTTCTCGGAGAAGAAACGCAGCTCCTCGAGCGCGCGTTTCACCGGTGCGTCCTCCGGATGCCCTTCGATATCGGCATAGAACTGGGTCGCAATGAACTTGCCGCCGATCTGGTAGCTTTCGAGCTTGGTCATGTTGACGCCATTGGTCGCAAAGCCGCCCATTGCCTTGTAGAGGGCCGCCGGAATATTGCGCACATTGAAGACGAAGGTGGTGATGAAGCGTTCGTCCGGGCTCGTCCGCTTCGGTTCGTCCTGATCCCGGGACAGGACCACGAAGCGGGTCACATTGTTTTCCGAATCCTCGACGTTTTCTGCCAGGATCTCGAGACCGTAGAGCGAGGCGGCAAGCCGGGGCGCCAGCGCCGCCATGCTGCGGTCGCCCTTTTCCGCCACCTGCTTGGCAGCCCCGGCCGTGTCACCCGCCACCACGGCCTTCCAGCCATGGCTGCGGATGATCTTGCGGCACTGCCCGAGCGCATGGATATGGCTGTGCACGGTCCGGATCTCGTCCAGCTTCACCCCCGGCAGCACCATCAGCTGAAAGCGGATCGGCATGAAATACTCGCCGACGATATGCAGGCGCGAGAGCGGCAGGAGATAGTGGATGTCGGCGACCCGGCCGGCCAGCGTGTTTTCGATCGGGATCATCGCGAGATCGACTTCGCCGGTCTCCAGCGCCACGAAGGCATCCTCGAAGGTCGGGCAGGGCAGGGGCTCCATGGTCGGGAACATGTCCCGGCAGGCCATGTCGGAATTGGCGCCGAAGTCGCCCTGGAAGGAAATCTTGTTGGTGGGAGCCAAGGGAATGAGGTCCTTAGTTGGAGGAGGCTGAAAGGATCAGCCGGGCCTTGTCGAGATCGGCGGGCGTGTCGACGCCGAGCGGAACCGTCTTCACCACTTCGACATCGATGCGCATGCCCGCTTCCAGCGCGCGCAGCTGTTCAAGCGATTCCCGCTTTTCCAGAGTCGAGGGTGAAAGTGCAACGAAACGTTCAAGGGCTTCGCGGCGATAGGCGTAAAGCCCGATGTGATGATAGAGCGGACCGGCACCATGCGGCGCAGTCGCCCGGGTAAAGTAGAGCGCCCGCAGACGACTGTCGGAAAGCGGCGATCCGACCACCTTCACGACGTTCGGATTGGTCTTCTCGTGGTCGTCGACGATCTCGACCGTCAGCGTCGCGATATCGACCGCCGGGTCCTCCAGCGGCCGCAGCGCCGCGCGAATGGTCTGTGGATCGATCGTCGGCAGGTCGCCCTGCACATTGATCACGATCTTGGCGTGCCCATCCGGGTCGACCTTGGTAAGCGCCTCGAAAATCCGGTCCGAGCCGGATTGATGATCGACCCGTGTCATCACCACCTCGAAGCCGGCGGCCTCGACCGCGTCATGGGTCCGCTGATCGTCCACGGCCACGATGATTCGCCCGACATCGGCTTCCTGCGCCCGTTTTGCCACCTGCACGATCATCGGCAGGCCGGCAATATCGGCCAGCGGCTTGCCTGGCAAACGGGTGGATGCCATGCGGGCGGGGATGAGGACGAGCGTTTCGTCGCTTTTGCCGGCATTCATTCTCGTAACCCCTTCAAATCACCGCACGGAAGTGTCAAAAAGTCCCAGTTGCGGGACCATAATCGTGTTGCAAGTGTTATGCAAAAGACATAGGTTCCGCGCGATTTCAAGATCGCCCGGTTGCTGATCGGCCGGCTGCATGGGGAGCTTTGCAGATGAACTCTAAAATGAATATGGCCGTCGGTGCCCTTCTGGGAACCGTCTTCGTGCTGATGTCCGTGTCTATCGCTTCGGAAGGCATCTTCCACTCGGAAACCCCCGAGAAGGAAGGCTTTGCCATCGTCGCTGAAGCAGGGGACGCACCGGCTGCCGAAGAAGCTGCGGCTGCAACGCCGATCGCCGTCCTGCTGGCGAGCGCCGATGCCAAGGCCGGCGAAGGCGTCTTCAAGAAGTGTGCGAGCTGTCATAGCATCGAGAAGGGCGGGCCGAACAAGGTCGGTCCCGACCTGTGGGGCGTTGTCGACCGTCCGATCGCCAGCCACGAAGGCTTCAGCTATTCGGCGGCCATCACCGAATTCTCCAAGGGCGGCACCGAGCACTGGACCTTCGACCACCTCAACGCCTTCCTGACGGCGCCGAAGAAGCACATCCCAGGCACCGCCATGGGCTTCGCAGGTCTGAAGAAGGACGACGAACGCGCCAACCTGATCATGTATCTGCACACCCAGGCCGATAACCCGGTTCCGCTGCCGTCTCCTGACGCTGCAGCGGCACCCGCCACCGAGGCCGCACCTGCCGCTGCTGCACCTGCGGAGGCTCCGGCCGAAACGGCGCCTGCCGCTCCGGCAGAGGCTCCTGCCGCACCCGCAGAACCGGCTCCGGCTCAGCCAGCAACGCCGTAATCGGCGCCGCAGACTGATTGTTTCAAATCCTGTGCAAGTTTTCGCCCGGCCCTCGTGGTCGGGCGTTTTCTTTGCCGAAGCGTCAGAGCAGCAACAAGGCCCAGAGCGAAACGCTGAGCACGCCGACCGCCGTCGACAGCGTGATGACGGAGGCGGCGAGCCCCTGGCCGACGCCGAACCGGTTGGCGATCAGCCAGGCATTGATGCCTGTCGGCACCGAGGATGTCAGCACCAGCGCTGCCGTCCATTGCGGCGAAAGTCCCAGCAGATGCGAGGTGAGCCAGACCGACGCCGGCATCACCACCAGCTTCACCGTCGATATCGTGCCGGCGATCCGCACATTGCCCAGCATTCCGTATTTGTTGAGCGTCATGCCGAGCGATATCAGGGCAAGCGGTGCTGCCGTGCCGGCCACCTGGCCCACCAGCCCGTCGATCATCTTCGGCAGCGGCCCGCCAATGATCTGGACCACCATGCCGGCAATCAGGCCGATCACCAGCGGATTGCGCAGGAGGTTGAGGCCCACCTGCCGCGAGACGGCGAGAATGCCATGCGATGGCTGCCCGCTCGTCTTTTGCTCGGCCCGTTCCATCAGCACGGTCCCGATGATCATCATCAGCGGCAGATGGATGGCGAGCAGGATCGACATGGCGACGATCCCCTCCGGCCCGACCGTCCGTTCCACCAGCGGAAGGCCGATAAACACGTTGTTGGCGAAGGCCGAGGAGACGCCGGCCAGCACGCCTTCCCGCCGATCCCGACCGAAAAGCCGGGTCGCGATCAGGTGGCCGATGGTCCAGGCAACCAAGACGCCGGCAAAATACGATATCCAAAGGCGGAAAGGCGAGGCTCCGTGAAAATCGGCATTGGCGATGGTCCGGAACAGCAACATCGGCACCGCCACATTGAACACGAAGGCGCCGAGACCGTCACCGACCGAAGCCGAGAGGATCTTCAGCCGCACCAGCAGAAAGCCGAACAGAATGAGGATGAAGATCGGCAGGACGTCTTGGGCAATGGCGGTCATGAAATGTCGAATCGTTGGGGAGAGAAAGCCTATTCATAGGAGCAGGGAGCTGCGGCGCCAATGACAAACCTGTCCCGGTGACAGGTCCGGTTTCCGAAAGGAAGGTGTTTGCAGGCTCCAGAACGTCAAAAAGCAGGCCATGCCTGCTTTTTCGCCCGGCTCATCCGGGATGAGGGTTGCCGCCAGTACATCCGTGGTCGGCACCCGAAAGGAAAGCCTTGATGGCCTTCGCGAGCGACAGGGGAGCGCTGCTCGCATCTCCGGATAACCCGGATCGGTGACATCGGCATGACAGTGCCGGGGAGGGCGTCTTTTCTCTTTCCTAACCCATAAAAACGACTATGACCGACGAGCGATAAATTCGGAGCCCCATTTCATGAGCCAGTTCGATGTCCTGACCGTCGGTAACGCGATCGTCGACATTATCTCCCGCTGCCAGGATCAGTTCCTGATCGACAACGGGATCACCAAGAGCGCGATGAATCTGATCGACGCCGAGCGTGCCGAACGGCTTTATTCCCTGATGGGGCCTGCGGTCGAAGCCTCCGGCGGCAGCGCCGGCAACACCGCCGCCGGCATCGCCAGTTTCGGGGGCAAGGCCGCCTATTTCGGCAAGGTTGCCCAAGACCAGCTCGGCCATATCTTCACCCACGACATCCGCGCCCAGGGCGTGCATTTCGAGACGGCAGCCGGCACCACCCAGCCGCCGACCGCCCGCAGCATGATCTTCGTCACCGAAGACGGCGAGCGCTCGATGAACACCTATCTCGGCGCCTGCGTCGAATTCGGCCCCGAAGATGTCGAGCCCGAGGTCGTTGCCCAGTCCAAGGTCACCTATTTCGAAGGTTATCTCTGGGATCCGCCGCGCGCCAAGCAGGCCATCCTCGATTGCGCCCGCATTGCCCATGAAAACGGCCGCGAAATGTCGATGACGCTGTCCGACAGTTTTTGCGTCGGCCGCTACCGCGAAGAGTTTCTGGAGCTGATGCGCTCGGGCACCGTCGACATCGTCTTCGCCAACGAGCAGGAAGCCCTCTCGCTCTACGAGACGGACGACTTTGCCGAAGCCCTGACCCGCCTGTCGGCGGATTGCAAGCTGGCAGCGGTGACCATGGGCGATCAGGGCGCCGTCGTGGTCAAGGGCGACGAGCGTATTCGCGTGCCCGCAACCGAAATCGGGAGCCTCGTCGACACGACGGGTGCCGGCGATCTGTTCGCTGCCGGTTTCCTGTTCGGTTATACCAATGATCGCACACTGGAAGATTGTGCCCATCTCGGCTGTTACGCCGCTGGCATCGTCATTCAGCAGATCGGACCGCGCCCGATGATGTCATTGAAGCAAGGTGCTGCCGAGATCGGCCTTATTTGAAGGCCTCGCCCGGATAGGCGCCCCAGATTTCTTCCTGTGAAACCCAGCCGGTGACGCCTTGCGTCTCGGCCTTGCACCAGTTGCCGTTGCACTCTTCGACTTTGACGACGACACCCGGCTCGAGCTTGGCGATGACGGCGGCAGACGACATGGAATCACGCCGCATCATTACATAGACATTGCTGCCCTTGCCGCGCATCCAGGGCGCGGCCACGGCCGTGCGCTGGCCGGACAAGAGCGTCTGGCTCACCCAGCCTTCGGTGCCGTCGGCATCGCGGATCTGCCGCCAGTTTTCATATTCGCGGATGATCTCGACCGGCAGCCCCGATTTCAGGTAGCGCCAGGAGACGGCATAGTCCGTGCTCGGCCCGATCCTGAGATTGACCTTTTCGGCCTTGAGGCTGACGAAACGCGGAAGCGGCAGGCCGCTCGATCCTTTGGTGGTCGACTGGGCGAGACCCGGTGGTGTCCCCGCGATCAGGAACAGGGCGAGGGCACCGGAGAGAAGGCTGACTCGGGACAGGTTCACAGACATGATCGTTCCGGACTAAGCGATGGAAACAAAGGACGTATCTGCCCTTTTGGGGCGGGCTTGCGGGGAGCCCGGGACAAATCAGCAACGCCTCGACGAGTTTTGTTTGTCTTCCCCGACGGGTTTGCTAGAAATTGCCCTTCAAGGGAGAGAGTATCCTCCGCGTTGGTTAACGAGTTCTGAACAAGGCATCGAACCATCCCATGACGAACAGGAAAAGACCCTCGGTCTATATCACCCGGAAACTGCCTGACGCCGTGGAAACGCGCATGCGCGAGCTCTTCGAGGCCGAGCTCAACATCGACGACAAGCCCCGCACGCGCGAAGAGTTGATCGCCGCCGTCAAGTCCTGCGACGTGCTGGTCCCGACCGTCACCGACCGCATTGATTCGGGCCTGATCGAGGAAGCCGGCCCGCAGCTGAAGCTGATCGCCAGCTTCTCCAACGGCACCGACCACATCGATATCGATGCTGCCGCGAAGAAGGGCATCACGGTCACCAACACGCCGAATGTGCTGACCGAAGACACCGCCGACATGACCATGGCGCTGATCCTCGCCGTGCCCCGCCGCCTCGTTCAGGGCGCCCGCGTGCTGATGGATCGTCCCGGCGAATGGGAAGGCTGGTCGCCCACCTGGATGCTCGGCCGCCGCATCTGGGGCAAACGCATCGGCATCATCGGTATGGGCCGCATCGGCACGGCGGTCGCCCGGAGAGCCAAGGCCTTTGGCCTGTCGATCCATTATCACAACCGGAAACGGGTCAATCCCGCGACCGAAAACGAGCTCGAAGCCACCTATTGGGACAGCCTCGACCAGATGCTGGCGCGCGTGGACATCGTCTCGGTCAATTGTCCCTCGACGCCTGCCACCTTCCATCTGCTCTCGGCCCGCCGCCTCGCCCTGCTGCAGCCGACCAGCTACATCGTCAACACCGCCCGCGGCGACATCATCGACGAGGATGCGCTCATCCAGTGCCTGCGCAACGGGCGGATCGCCGGCGCCGGGCTCGATGTCTTCGAGAACGAGCCGGCCGTCAATCCGAAGCTGGTCAAGCTGGCCAACGAAGGCAAGGTTGTCCTCCTGCCGCACACCGGATCGGCCACCATCGAAGGCCGCATCGACATGGGCGAGAAGGTGATCATCAACATCCGCACCTATTTCGACGGCCACCGCCCGCCCAACCGGGTCCTGCCCAGCCGGACGTAAGAGCCGGACCTGACGGTCGCGTCAGAGCAAGGCCTTGCGCATCTCGATAAAGGTCACGCGGTCATAACCCGCATGGGCCTTCTCCGCCGTCTTGGCAAAACCCCAGGCGCCGAAGCGGTGGTGGTTTCCGACAAGCTCTATCCGCGTCTCCAGCCGAAGCGCCGGCAGCGACAGCTCCGCCGCCAGAGCCTCCGCTTGGTCCATCAGCCGCCGACCGATGCCGCGCCCCTGGGTCCCAGGCTCGACCGCAAGCTTGCCGACATAAAGGCAATCCGCCTCCGGCCGCAGATAGATGCAGCCAACCGGCACGCCCCCGTCGAGCGCGACATATCCGATCTCGTCGCGCGCCTTCTGTTCGAGGCTCGCAACCGTCAGCCGATGGGCGGAGGAGGGCGGGTCGATCACCCCGTCCATATAGGAAAAAGACCGCAGGATGAGCGCGAGCAGCGCCTCATGATCCCGAAACCCGCTGTCACCGATCCGTTCAACCGCAATCACGCGCGCTCTGCCCTTCGCTTGTACCGCACGGTCTCGAACCGCGCCGAGAGCCCGTCATACATCAGCAGCCTGCCGACCAGCGGCTCGCCGATCCCGGTAATCAGCTTGATCGCCTCCATCGCCATCAGCGTGCCGATCACCCCCGTCAGCGCCCCGATCACGCCCACTTCGGCGCAGGAGGGAATGAGCCCCTCGGGTGGCCGTTCCGGAAAGAGGTCGCGGTAACGCGGATAAAGCCCGCCATCCGGCCCGGCCTCATAAGGCTTCAGCACCGTCACCGTCCCGTCGAACCGCCCGACAGCCCCGGTCACCAGCGGCACCTTCGCCACTTCTGCCGCATCGGCCGCCGCATAGCGCGTGTCGAAATTGTCCGAGCCATCGATCAGCAGCGTCTGGCCCGCCAGATGATCCCGCGCGAAATGCGCGTCGAACCGTTCCTCGAAGCGGATCACCCGGCAATGCGGGTTGAGCCGTGCGATCGCCCGCGCCGCACTTTCCGTCTTCTGCTCCCCGAGCGTGCCGGTGTCATGGATCACCTGCCGCTGCAGGTTCGACAGCGACACCCCGTCATCATCGACGATCGACAGCGTGCCGACGCCCGCCGCCGCCAGATACTGCAGCACCGGCGATCCGAGCCCACCGGCCCCGATCACCATCACCCGCGCAGCCTTCAACAGCTGTTGCCCATGCCCGCCCACTTCGGGCAGCAGGATATGACGGTGATAGCGGGAGATCTCGTCGGGAAGCAGCGGGTCCATGGTCGCCATCATGCCACTCCATTGTGCTGGTTCAAAGTAAACTCACGCATCAAGGCTGCCATCTTCCACGGTCACGATCTGCGCTCGGTCCCCGAGCGCCGAAAACATCGCGACGTCGGTGCCGGTCATGAAGGCCTGGCCCCCCAGCGCATCGATCCGGTCAAAGAGTGCTGCCCGCCGCCCCTCGTCGAGATGGGCGGCAATTTCGTCCAAGAGCAGGATCGGGGCAAATCCCGTCATCGTCGCCACCAGCCGCGCATGCGCGAGGATCAGCCCGATCAGCAGCGCCTTCTGCTCGCCGGTCGAGCAGCGCTCGGCATCCATGTTCTTCTCGATATGCCGCACGGTCAGGTCCGCCCGATGCGGCCCCTCAAGGGTCCGGCCAGCCGCCGCATCCCGGTGCCGTGATTGTGCCAGCACCTCGATATAGCGCTCCTCCAGTTCGAAGGCTGGCAGGTCGGAAAGTTCATCGAGAAATCCGGTGAGCGACAACTCTGCGGAGGGAAAGGGCGACGTCTGCCGGTCAGCCTCGATCAGCCCGGCCAGCAGCCCCAGCATCTCGCGCCGTGCCGCCGCCATGGCAACCCCGAGGGCCGCCATCTGTTGCTCGATGCCGGACAGCCAGGACGGATCGAACCGCCCCTCGGAAAGCAGCCGGTTGCGGCTGCGCATCGCCCGCTCGAAATCATTCGCCCGCCGTCCATGCGCCGGGTCGAGCGACAGCACCAGCCGGTCGAGAAACCGGCGCCGCTCGGCCGAGGGGCCGGTGAACAACCCGTCCATCGCCGGCGTCAGCCAGAGAATGCGCAGATGGTCGGTCAGATCATCGACGGTCTTGGCCGGCGACCCGTTGATCCTGAGCCGGCGAACAAGATTGCCGTCCTCGGTCGTCTCCGTACCCGTCCCGATATCCGCCTCGCCATTCATGCCGTCGACGGCAGCAAAAATCGTGAAGCTCGCCTCTGCCCCGATCCGCGGAATGTCCGACAGCACAGCCCGCCGCAGCCCCCGTCCGGGCGACAACAGCGAGATCGCCTCCATGAAATTTGTCTTGCCGGCGCCGTTCTTGCCCACAAGCACCACATGCCGGCCGTCAAGCACAAGCCCGGCCTGGGTGTAGTTGCGGAAATCGGTGAGCTTCAGCCGCTGGATCTGTGTTTTCTGGGTCATCGGTCGCATCAGTTGTCGCGTCCTGAGCTAGGCCGATTGGTCGTCCAAGGCAAGGTGGCGCGCGTTTTTCCCGCCCCTGCACCGGCTGCGACCCTTGGCGCCGTGAAGACACGGTTGCTTTCTGCTATGGTCCTCGCCTGGGGATTCCGGGAGACAACCATGCAACGACACTCCGACGACCAGACGCCGGAAGAGGCGCGGCGCGACCATTGGGAGATGCTGCGTTTCCTCGCGGTCAACGCCCTCGTTGGAGCAGGCCTCGGCCTCTCCGTCGGCCTCGCCATCCTCTGGCTCGATATCGGCGGTGACGGCACCTCGCTGTCGCGCTCGCTTCATCCTGTTCTGCCGGCCCTGATGATGGTTGTGCCGCTGGCGCTCACCTTCGCCGCCGCCGTCACCGCCTCGGCGGTAATACTCATGCCCTATCGCAAGAAGAAGCAGCGCTGAGAGGTCCTGTCGCGCGCGCGCATTTGACGCCCGGCCTGTCTTCCGGCATGGAGAGCCGACACGCAAACCCGATGGAGAGACGAAGATGGATGACGCGCAAAACGACCGCATCACGCGCCTCGAAGAGACGGTCGCCCATCAGACCCGCGTCATCGAGGAACTGTCGGACCAGCTCGCCGAGCAGTGGAAGGTGGCGGAGCAAACCCGCGCCAAGCTCGACCGGCTGACGGAACGCTTCCTCACCCTCGAGGAGCAATCGCTCGACGCGCCCGCGATCACCCGCCCGCCGCACTACTGAGCAGAGCCTTTCGGATCCTCGTCAGCGCGACATCGACGACAGCCCGCCCATCAGGGCATCGACGATCGTTTCAATCTCGCCGGGAGAGACCTCCAGCCGTCCGGTCAGCAGCCGGTTCCAGCAGAAGCCCGACAGCAACTCCATGATCGGTTCCGGGTCGAAGTCGCCGCGCACCTCGCCGCGTGCCTGTCCGCGCGCCAGGATGACGCCGCTGGACCGGCATCGCGTCACCGCATAATCGCGCAGAGCGATCAGCGCCTCCGGATCGCTTTGTGCCGCCGCGATGATAGACCGGAAGATCTCGCCGCCATTGGTTCGCCAGAAACCGAGCAGGGCTTCGAGAAAGGCGACGAGGTCCTTCCGCGTGTCGCCGGTATCGGCATAGAACGTCTCGCCCTTCTGCCGGTGGTAGACATCGAGCAGGAGTGCCGCTTTCGAGGGCCACCAGCGATAGATGGTCGGCTTCCCCGCCTTGGCGCGTCGGGCCACGGCCTCGATGGAAAAGCCGCCGAGACCGCTTTCGCGCAAGATCTCTTCTGCCGCATCGAGGATCGCCGTCTCGCTCGCCGGGTTTCGTTGCGCACCGATCGAGGTCCGTTTTGTGATATCCATCGGGGTCTTCGTCACATCTGTCGTTCTCATGATGGTCCATAACACGATTTCCTATTGAACGAAACGGCGCGTTTCAATATAAACGATACGTACCGTTCTGATGGAGCCCCCCATGTCGAATTCACCAGTTGCCCGTCCTGCACCGTCGAAACATCGGCTGGCCGCCTTGATGCTGCTTGTCATCTATCCCTTCGTCACGGCGATCCTCTACGTCCTGATGCCGCTCACGGAAGGCTGGCCCATCTGGGCGCGGACACTCGTCCTGGCGCCGGTCATGGTCAGCTCCATCGTGTATGGAATCGCGCCGACTCTCCACCGCCATCTCGGCTGGTTCATCCTCCGTCAGCCCCGCCCGGCCCGTATCCGCGCCTGAAGCCGTGTTGGTAACAGGCCTTGCGACAGTTTCGCGCGCTTGCGGCCGCCTGATCGCAATGCTATCCACTCGAAATCTATCGGGGGATAGCATGGCCGAAACGGGAATCCGGACAGGGTTTGATCGGGCGATACGCATGATCTGCGTCATCGCGCTCGTTCTGCTTGGCCTTGCCCATCGCCCGCCTGTTCCCGCCATCCCAGTGCTCGACCCCAGCGAAGTCGCGCGTCTGATCCTGCCGGATGGCACGCTTCCGGAACTCTGCCTTCCCGGCACCGATCAGGACGGCAAGTCCAAAACCCATACGGCAGCCTCCGATTGCGAAGCCTGCCGCATCTCCGCTGCCATTGCTCTGCCGGCTCCGGCGGATCTCGTCGGCATCCGTTTGCCGGTCGCCATCGCCGCCGTTCTGCCGCAGCCGGCAGAGGCGCATTACCGTCAGCTCTTCCCGCCCAATAGCGCTCCTCGCGCGCCCCCCATCCTGACCTGATCGATCAACGGCCCTGCGTCTCGCCGGGCCATCTGTCTCATCAGGCCGGGCCGCATGCGCATGACGCATGTCCGGTCGCAATCCGGATGTAAGTCATGTTGACAATGCTTGCCGAAGGCGAGGCCCGCAAGGGGCCGCCTCTTCCTGCGATGATGGGTGTTGAACGCAAATCCAGAGCGGAAAACGCTCTGCTTCCATCGCGCACCACGCTCTTTCTCGAAGGCTTCTCCCGCTCCCCGCAATACCGGGTGCTGGAAGGCTGTGTCGCCACGTCCCAGACCCTGACCGATGGCCGTCGCCAGATCATTGATCTCGTCGGTCCCGGCCGTCTGGTCGGCTTGGGTTTCGGCGATCGCAATCGCTATTCCGCCGAAACCCTGGGCCTCACCCGGCTGGAGCCGGTCGCCGAACCTCTGTCACCGGGTGATCTCGAAGCAAGCCTCGGCGAAATGCTGGCCCGCTCCCAGGCGCTTGCCATGCTGCTCGGCCGCAAGACGGCGCCCGAACGGGTTGCCTCGGCGCTTCTCGATCTCGCCGGCCAGTTCGGTCGGCCCGCCCGGCAGCAAAAACGCGGTGCCGTCACCTTCCATCTCTTTCCCACCCGCACCGATCTCGCCGATTGGCTCGGGCTGACCGTCGAAACCGTCAGCCGGTGCTTCACCCGCCTGAAGAAGGCTGGCCTCATCGATTTCCAGCACAGCGACCGGGTGACCCTGCTCGAGCCGCTGCATCTGGCCCGTGTCGCCGCCGGCGACCGTCCTTTGTCCTGAACCGTCCAACCCTTTGCCTCAAGGATCCATATTGATGTCCGTCATATCCGATGTTTCCATTCCCCCCGCCCGAACCGCTGCCGTTTCGCGGCGCTTCTACATCACCGCCTGGCGCTGGCATTTCTACGCCGGTCTCTATGTCGCGCCGTTCATGTTGATGCTTGCCGTCACCGGCCTGATCATGCTCTGGACGGCAACGATCTCGGGCCGTGATGGCGAAAAGATCTACAGTGTTGCGCCCCAGGCCAGCCTTGCCCCTGTCTCTGCCCAGGCGGAAGCGGCCTTCGGCGAGGTCGCCGGTCAGATCGTCCAGTATATCGCGCCGCGTACGGCAGAACAGGCGTCGCTCTTCCGGGTCAACCAGGGAGACGCCTCCTATATGGTCGCCGTCGACCCCTATACGGCAAAGGCGCTTGGCCACTGGGACCGTCGCAATGGCCTCTACGATCTGGCCGACAGCATCCACGGCACCCTGCTGATCGGTGATGTCGGCGACCGGCTCATCGAGATCGCCGCCGGCTTCGGGATCGTTCTCGTGATCACCGGCCTCTATCTCTGGTGGCCGCGCGATAACAGCGGCTTCGCTTCCGTGCTCGTTCCGCAGCTGTCCGCCAAGGGCCGCCAGCTGTGGAAGTCGTTGCATCTGTCGATCGGCTTCTACGTCTCGCTGATCCTCGTTGTCTTCCTGCTGTCGGGCCTCACCTGGGCCGGCATCTGGGGCGAGAAGTTCACCCAGGCCTGGAGCACCTTTCCCGCCGAGAAATGGGACAATGTCCCGCTCTCGGATCTGACCCATGCCAGCTTGAACTACAACGGCGTCAAGGAAGTGCCCTGGGCCCTGGAGCAGACCCAGATGCCGGCCTCCGGTTCGCAGGCGGGTATATCAGGCACGCCCGAAGGCCAGCCCGTCACCCTCGATGCCATCATCACGCTCGCCCGCGCGCTGGGCTTCGATCAGCGGTTCCAGCTTGGTTTCCCCGCGTCTGAAACCGGCGTGTGGAGCATCTCGCGCGACACGATGAGCAACGACAGCGCCAACCCGCTGCGTGACCGCATCGTGCATATCGACCAGTATACCGGCCGCATTCTCGCCGATGTCGGCTTTGCCGATTATGGTTTGGCCGGCAAGGCCATGGCCGCTGGCATCGCCTTCCACGAAGGGGACATGGGTCTCTGGAACCTCGTTCTGGTCACTGCCTTCTGTCTGGCGATCATCTTCCTCTCGGTCAGCGGGTTCGTCATGTGGTTCAAGCGTCGCCCGCGGGGTGCCACGCGCCTCGTCGCGCCCACGGTCAGCGAACCCGGCCCTCTCTGGAAGACCGGTGCAATCGTCATGCTGGGCGTCTCGCTGCTCTTTCCGCTGAGCGGCGCGGTCCTGGTTGCGGTCCTGCTCCTCGATCTGCTCGTCATCCGCCACATCGCACCGCTGAAGAAGACGCTGAGCTGACCGCCTAGAGAGCGCGCGCGTGAACCGGCCTTGCCCGGTTCACGCGTCCGGCGAGAAGCCGGAAGCGCAAAAAAAAGATGGAACAATGCGCACCCCCGGCCATTTGCAAAATGCGTGTCCGATGCGCCGGGGGTGAAATTCCGGCCGTCGGCACCTTTCGTTTCGTCTTTCAACGGAGGTTCCAGCCAGGCTCATGTGCGGCATTTGTGGAGAAGTAAGGTTCGATGGCGGCGCGCCGTCGGTTCAGGCAGTATCGATCATGGCGGATGTGCTCGCCCCGCGCGGACCGGATTCGTCCGGCGTCGTGGTACGCGGCAATGTCGGCCTCGGCCATCGTCGATTGCGCATCCTCGATCTCTCCGACAAGTCGCAGCAGCCGATGGTCGATCCCGATCTCGGCCTCTCGCTCGTCTTCAACGGCTGCATCTATAATTTCCGCGAATTGCGCAGCGAACTTGAGCGCCAGGGCTATCGCTTCTTCTCCGGTGGCGACACCGAAGTTATTCTGAAGGCCTGGCATGCCTGGGGCGAGGCCTGCGTCTCGCGTTTCCACGGCATGTTCGCCTTCGTCATCCACGAGCGCGACAGCGGCCGGGTGATCATGGCCCGCGACCGTTTCGGCATCAAGCCGCTCTACCTGGCCGAGGTCTCTGGCGGTCTGCGCTTCGCCTCCTCGCTTCCCGCCATCGTCAAGACGGGCGGCATCGACACCGCGATCGATACGGATGCCCTGCACACTTACATGACCTTCCACGCCGTCGTGCCACCGCCGCGCACGATCCTCAAAGGCGTGCGCAAGCTGCCGCCGGCAACGCTGCGTGTTTATGCGCGCGACGGCAGTTTTCAGGACCGCCGCTACTGGAACCCGCCCTACCAGCGCCGCGTCGAAGACCGCTCGGTCACCCGTGAGGAATGGCAGGAACGCCTGCTCGACGCCCTGCGTCTGGCCGTCAAGCGCCGCATGATCGCGGATGTGCCCGTCGGCGTCCTCCTCTCCGGTGGCGTCGATTCCAGCCTCATCGTCGGCCTGCTTGCCGAAGCCGGCCAGACCGGCCTCATGAGCTTCTCTGTCGGCTTCGAGGAAGCCAATGGCGAAAAGGGCGACGAATTCGTCTATTCCGACCTGATCGCCCGCGAATTCGCAACCGACCACCACAAGATCTTCGTGCCCTCAGCCGATCTGATGGGGGCACTGCCGGGCACCATCGCCGCCATGTCCGAACCCATGGTCTCCTACGACAATGTCGGCTTCTATCTCCTGTCGAAGGAGGTCTCGAAACACATCAAGGTCGTCCAGTCGGGGCAGGGCGCCGACGAAGTCTTTGCCGGCTATCACTGGTATCCGCCCCTCGTCGGTTCCGAAGATGTCGTCGCCGACTACGGCCGTGGCTTCCGCGACCGCTCGCACGAAACCCTGGCGACCCAGCTCAACGCGCGCTGGATCGCCGACCGCGACGTGAGCGGCGACCTCATCCGTGAGCACCTTCTCGCCGAAGGTGCCGATACCCCCGTCGACCGGGCGCTGCGTCTCGATAGCAGCGTCATGCTGGTCGACGACCCGGTCAAGCGCGTCGACAACATGACCATGGCATGGGGCCTGGAGGCTCGCGTGCCCTTCCTCGACCATGAACTGGTCGAACTCGCCGCCCGCATTCCGCCTGAGGAAAAGCTGCGCGACGGCGGCAAGGGCATCCTGAAGGACGTCGCCCGCAAGGTCATTCCAGGCGAGGTGATCGACCGCAAGAAGGGCTATTTCCCGGTGCCGCAGCTCAAATACATCGCCGGTCCCTATCTCGACATGCTGCGCGACACGCTGTCCTCCCAGGCCGCCCGCGAGCGTGGCCTCTTCCGGCAGGACTATGTCGATCGGCTGCTTGCTGCCCCCTCCGATCACATCACGCCCCTGCAGGGCTCCGAACTCTGGCAGGTCGGTCTGCTCGAAATGTGGCTCCAGGCACACGAGGTCTGAGATGAAGAATACGGACAAGCCCGCGCGGCCCGCCGCGCCTGTCACCCACAAGCCGCGCAACAGCAAGGCCCTGTCGCATCGGCTCGGCCGCCTGCGTCAGCCAGGCAGCGCCGGCACCCTGCCACAGTTTCGCCCGGCCGATGCGCCGCAACCGGGCCGCAATGTCGTGCTCGATTGCGGCTGGGGCCGCCTGCTCTTTGCCCGCACCTTCGAAGACGATGCGACCCTTCTCATCACGCTCAAGGACGAAGCCCCACGCAGCCGTGACATCGCCTTTTATGTCGGCGAACCTCATGTGCTGCTCTCCCGCGCCCCGCAGGAGATCTTCCTTGATCCGTCCCACACCTTCCGCCTCGATCTCTCCACCTACCGCCCCGGTGGCCGCCGCCCGCGTGGCATCACCATCCGGCGTCTCGGCGTCGAGGGCGATGCCGCCGGCATCAATGCCGTCTATGCCGCCTGCGGCATGGTCCAGGTCCGCGAGGATTTCTTCACCGGCGAACGCGACAACCGTCCGGTCAGCTATTTCGTTGCACAGGATGAGAAGACCGGCGAAATCGTCGGCACCGTCACCGGCATCGATCACAAGCGTCTCTTCGACGATCCTGAACAGGGCGCCTCGCTCTGGTGTCTCGCGGTTCACCCGCAGGCCCGCCAGCCGGGCATCGGCGAAGGTCTTGTGCGCACGCTGTCAGAACATTTCCAGGCCCGCGGCCTGGCTTACGTCGATCTCTCCGTTCTGCACGACAACGACAAGGCGATCGGCCTTTATGAGAAGCTCGGCTTCCGCCGCGTGCCGCTTTTTTCGGTCAAGCGCAAGAACGCCATCAACGAAAAGTTCTTCGCTCAGCCGGTCGAATCCTACGAGGCGTTGAACCCCTATGCCCGCCTGATCGTCGACGAGGCGCTGCGTCGCGGCATTCATGTCGAGGTGACCGACGCCGAAGGTGGCTTCTTCCGCCTCGCCCATGGCGGCCGCACCATCCATTGCCGCGAAAGCCTGTCGGATTTGACCTCGGCGGTTGCCATGTCGATCTGCGACGACAAGGCCGTCACCCGCCGCTTTGCCGAAGGAGCAGGGCTTGCGGTCCCCGAACAGATCTCCGCCGACGCCCCCGAAGCCGAGCGCCAGGCCTTCCTCGAAAAACACGGCAAACTGGTCGTCAAACCGGCCCGTGGTGAGCAGGGTCGCGGCATCTCCGTCGGCGTCTCAACCACCGAGGCTCTCGGCACGGCGATCAAGCAGGCCCTCCAGGTCTGCGACCGCGTCCTGCTCGAAGCCTGCTTCGAGGGCGAGGACCTGCGCCTCGTCGTCATCGACTACCGCCTCGTCGCCGCCGCCGTCCGCCGCCCGCCGCGTGTCGTCGGCGACGGCCACGCGCCGATCCGCAGGCTGATCGAGCAGCAGTCCCGCCGCCGCGCCGCCGCCACCGGCGGTGAAAGCCGCATCCCGGTCGATGTCGAAACGAAGCGTTGCCTCGCCGAACAGGGTCTCGACCTCGACACGGTGCTGGACGAGGGGCGCGAGATCACCGTTCGCAAGGCCGCCAATCTCCACACCGGCGGCACGATCCACGATGTCACCGAAAGCGTCCATCCTGATCTGGTCGACGCCGCCTGCCGGATTGCCAAAGCCATCAAGATCCCCGTCGTCGGCATCGACTTCATGGTGCGTGACCCGGCCGAGCCCGATTATGTCTTCATCGAAGCCAACGAGCGACCGGGTCTCGCCAATCACGAGCCTCAACCGACGGCAGAACGCTTCATCGAACTCCTTTTCCCAGGCAGCAGAGCCCATCCGGGCACCTGAACGCTGTTCAGCATTGTCGAACAGTTTTTCAAGAAACTTCGGATTTCGCTGAACGACCGGGAGGTGCATAATCACGGCATGAAGAGAGGCCGTGGCCCTCTCGCCGTGATGGAGAGTTTGAAAATGCTGGTGAATGGCAAATGGACGGAAGACTGGCAGCCGGTGCAGAAGGCTGACGAAAAGGGCCGTTTCGTCCGCCAGACCTCTTCCTTCCGCCACTGGATCACGCCGGATGGCGCGCCGGGCCCGACGGGCGAGGGCGGTTTTCAAGCAGAGGCCGGGCGCTATCGCCTCTATGTCGCCTATATCTGCCCCTGGGCCTCGCGCACGCTGATGGTCCGCGCCCTGAAAGGCCTTGAAGACGTCATCGCCGTCACCGTCGTCGCCCCGGCGCTGTCAAGCGAGGGCTGGCAGTTCGGCGGTTATCCCGGTGCCGATGCCGATCCGCTTTTCGGCGCCACCCATCTGCACGAACTCTATACCCGCGCCGATCCCGAATTCACCGGCCGCGCCACGGTGCCCGTGCTCTGGGACGAAAAGACCGGCACCATCGTCAACAACGAAAGCGCTGACATCGTCCGCATGCTCGATACCGCCTTCGAGGGCCTCGTGCCCTCCGATCTCCGCCTCTACTCGGAGGACCTGGCTGCAGAGATCGACGCGCTCAACCCCCGCCTCTATGACCAGTTGAACAACGGCGTCTACAAGGCCGGCTTCGCGCTGACGCAGGGCGCCTATGACGAAGCCGTCGATGGCGTCTTCGCCATGCTCGACGAACTGGAAACCCGCCTGTCCGACGGTGGCGATTTCCTCTTTGGGTCGCGCTTCACAGAAACCGATATCCGCCTCTTCGTCACGCTGATCCGCTTCGACGCCGCCTATCACGGCCTGTTCAAGACCAACCGCCACCGCATCGCTGATTACGTGGCCCTCTCCGCCTATGTGGAGCGGGTGTTGAGGCTCGACGGCGTGCGCGCCACGGTCAACATGGACCACATCACGCGCGGCTACTATTCGATCAAGACGCTGAACGCGACCGGCATCGTCCCCACCGGCCCACAGCACATCATCGATCTCCTCGCCCGTACGGTACCATGATGACAGCCCGGAGCGGGGGGCGATCATTAGCCGGCTTATGTCCGACCATGGAACCACGCGTGTCCCCGGCGGTTGTTCAAGACGACCGAACCGGAGGATACGGATCATGCACAATCCCACCAACGATAACAGCGCGAAGCCGGCCGATGACCGGACCGGCCGCCCGCTCGAAGTCGCCGTCCGTCAGACAGATGCCGCCACAACGGCGCAAGGCAACAGTCATCGACCTGAGAAGCTGAATGTCTACCGTCTGGAGCCGATCGCCGAAGCCGACGATCCCCGCTGGGACAATTCTCCCTATCAGGGCACGGTCGTCGTCGCGGCCCGCACATCCGGTGATGCCCGCATCGTCGCCTCCGGCCGGGAGCTGGACTACATGGAGATCGATGCCAAGCCCGCCGAAGACGTGACGACCACCATGGCCAGCGCCTTCCGCTCGGAAAAGCTCTATACGGTGATCGAGATCGATCGCGACAGATCGGATCTCACCCGCGGAATTCTGGAAGGCAAAATTGCGACGGATACGATCCGTCCCGTTCAGGTCTGACGGTGTCGGTAAACCGCTGAGAGGTATGTTGGCTTTCGGCACCCGCAATCGTCGATCGCCTGGCCATGAAAGAGGTCAAGGCCGAGTTCCGGCCCTGAACCGTCTTACAGCGCTCAGCCTTCGAAATCGCCTTCGGCACTGACTTCCCGCCCGCCGACGATGATCGCCCGCTTGCCCACATGGTTGGCAGCGCCCACGATGCCTTCCTGCTCCATGCGCTCCACCAGCGAGGCGGCCTTGTTGTAGCCGATCGACAGCCGGCGCTGGATATAGGAGGTCGAGCACTTCTTGTCGCGCAGCACCACCTTGACCGCCTTGTCATAGAGGTCGTTGCCGTCCTCTTCCCCCATGGCGCTCTTGTCGAACACGGCGACGTCCTCTTCCGGCTCGTCTTCCGCTTCGTCGGCGTCCTCGGTCACAGTGCCCAGATAATCCGGTCGCGCCTGCATCTTCAGATGCGCAACCACCTTTTCGACTTCCTCGTCCGAAACGAAGGGTCCGTGCACACGCGCAATGCGCCCGCCGCCGACCATATGCAGCATGTCGCCCTGGCCAAGCAGGTGTTCGGCACCCGGCTCACCCAGAATGGTGCGGCTGTCGATCTTCGACGTCACCTGGAAGGAAACACGGGTCGGGAAGTTGGCCTTGATCGTGCCGGTAATGACATCGACCGAGGGGCGCTGTGTCGCCATGATCAGGTGGATGCCCGCCGCACGCGCCATCTGCGCCAGCCGCTGGATCGCCCCTTCGATCTCCTTGCCGGCCACCATCATCAGGTCGGCCATCTCGTCGACCACGACGACGATGTAAGGCATCGGCGAAAGATCGAGTTCCTGGTCCTCATAGACGATCTCGCCGCTCTGCCGGTCAAAGCCGGTCTGCACGGAAACGGTGATCGTCTCGCCCTTTTCGCGGGCCTGCGCCGCACGCGCATTGTAGCCATCGATATTGCGCACGCCGAGGCGGCTCATCTTGCGATAGCGGTCCTCCATCTCGCGCACCGCCCATTTCAACGCCATCACGGCCTTCTTCGGATCGGTGACGACGGGGGTAAGCAGATGCGGGATGCCGTCATAAACGGAGAGCTCCAGCATCTTCGGATCGACCATGATCAGCCGGCACTCGTCCGGCCGGAACCGGTAGAGCAGCGACAGGATCATCGTGTTGATCGCGACCGACTTGCCCGAACCGGTGGTGCCGGCCACGAGCAGATGCGGCATCTTCGCAAGCTCGGCGATGACAGGCTCGCCACCAATGGTCTTGCCCAGGCAAACCGGCAGCTTGTAGCGCGTCTCGGCATAATCGGGCGTCTCGATCAGCTCGCGCAGATAGACCGTTTCGCGCACCGGGTTCGGCAGCTCGATACCGATCACATTGCGGCCGGGCACGACTGCGACACGCGCCGAAAGTGCCGACATGGAGCGCGCGATATCGTCGGAAAGGCCGATGACACGTGAGGACTTGACGCCCGGGGCCGGCTCGAATTCGTAGAGCGTGACGACGGGGCCGGGGCGCACGTCGATCACTTCGCCCTTGATGCCGAAATCTTCCAGCACGCTTTCCAGCAGCCCCGCGCTCTGCTCCAGCGCTTCGGCTGTCATCGTGACGCCTGTCTGAACCGGCGGCTGCTGCAGGAAGTCGAGATAAGGCAGCTCATATTCGCCTTCGCCCATCGCCTCCTGGGCGCGGAACAGCGGCTGGCGTGTCGAAGAAGAAGCCGTCGGGATCACGGAGCGGGCAGGGGCGGCTGCGATCGCGTCCGGGACGGCGGCAAGAGCGTCGGGAACACCGGCAGCAGGGATGGCAGCCGCAACCTGATCGGCCCCGACCTCACGCCGCGCCACCTCGCGGTAGAGCGCCACGACAGATCCCGCCGGCGCATCGAACACGGGCTTCGGCAGCGGCGCAACGGCCGGCATCGCGGTCGCCAGCGCATCGGGCCGGTAGCGCACCACCTCGGCCCTGATCGCCGCGCTGCGCGTCGGGATCATCACGGGGGCCGCAACGGGAGCCACAGGGGCCACAGGGGCCACGAGCGCAGGTGTCACGGCGACCGGCTGTGGTTGCGCGTTAACAGGGACCGCGCGCGCCATCTCGGTCTCCACTGGTGCATCGACCGGATCGATCATCGCCTCGAAGAAGATGTGGTCGGAGAGCAGCGCACTGATCGGCAGCCGCGCCGACGGCGATGCCGCAGGTGCAGTCACCGGTGCAGGCGAAGGCGCAGCAATCGGGGTCTGCGGTAAGGACGAATACGGAGCAGCGGCCGGCTGCATAAACCCGGACGAAGGCTGCGTGATGGACGGCGCCGCTGTCGGCGCCGCTGCGTGGCCGGATGTCTGCTGTGCAGCCTGCGCCGGTGTCGCCTGGGCTGGTTGCGCCATCTGCACGGGGGGCCGAAGGAATGCATTGCGAGCCATGGTCGGCCGCGCGACTGGGGCTGAAGTGGGAGCTGGCGTTGGGGCTGGCGTTGCAACCATCCCCGACGGCGCTGCGCCGGTCGCTTGCACCGTCGCATGGTTCTGCAAGGGCGGCCGGCCGGCAACAACCTGTCCGGTCGTCACCTGTGCGGAAGCTACCGGCCCCGAAGCAGCCGGAACTGTCGAAGCCTGCCTCGCATGTCCCACCGCAGCCGATGTCGTTGTCGCCATCACCGTGCGCATGCCCTGCACCAGCGGCGCCGGTTGGGCGACCGTCGGCGGCGGCGCGACGGGCCGCGTCGGGTCCTCGGCCATGGAGGCTTCCCAGGCGGCCTGTTCGGCCTGCTGGCGCGCCAGTTCACGGCGCAGCTTGTAGGTCAGCGCCCGGGCGCCCACGGCGTCCGGCGGCTGCGGCAATGTCACGGAGGCCGGCACGCGCGGCTGGTGTTGCTGCTGCAGCGGCTGGCTGGCAATCGGAGGTCTGGCCGAAGCGGCAACCGGCTGCTGCGGAGCGCCGGTGCGCGGCAGGCCATAGGGCGACGCCGGGCGCTGTTCGGTCTGTGGGTTTTGCCGCGGAGCGTGAGCTGTCGGAACCGGGGACTGCGGAACGCGTGTTGTCGGAACAGAAGCCTGCGGCTGGGCCACCGGGGCACGTGAAACTTGCGGCGCAGCCGGTGCCGGTGCACTCATCGGCTCGATCGTCTCTGGCTTGGCAGGCGTCCGATCAGGGGTCCGGGTAAAGCGCACATTGGGACCCAGAACGAAAGCACTCTGCCAGACGGGCTGCTCTTCGCGCCCCTCGATCTGGTTGGCCGCCATCTGGTCGGCACCCGCCGGCCGAGCGGCCTGCTGGCCCTGCGGGGTCTGGGCGCTGCCCCCGTTTTGATCCCCGAACTGGCTGGCCTGGAAAGCGGAATTGGAACGGGGAGGATGCATCGAAAACCTGAACGCTGACGAGATACGGGAACGCGGATGACAAGCCTTTTCAGTAGAAAATAAAGGTTAACGACTGCTTGTCGTCCATTCGAAAATTCTGATGCGCGCCGTCCCGAAAAACCGTTGTGAGGGTGCCCGATCCCGCTGTTGTGGCTGGCGAATTCGTGTCCGCGGAAGAAGCGCACGAAGCCCAAGTTTTTTTCTCGCACCCGTCCCTTGGGCAGGTTATGGACGGGTGCGAACAGAAAGCCGGACATGTCGAAGAAAGCCAAGCCAACCCCGCTGACGAAACTCTTGAAAGCCTGGACCGGCGCCTCGCCCGAGGAGCGCCAGGCCTTTCTCGATCTCGTCACCGCCGGAGTGCGCGCGAAGGGCGAGCAGGAGCATCCCGCGCCGGCAAGGTCCCCCGAATCGCCGACCCCCGATCCGGTGTCGGCCGACCCGGAAATCCTGATCGCCAATGGCCGCTATCTCCTACCCTCCACCATCGCCCGCATCGAGGCGGTCATGCGGACCCGCAATCTGGCGCCAACCGCGATCATGGCCGAACTCGGTTTTTCCCCGCGCGACACCTCGCTGACCCGCGCGCTTGCCATGAAGGCAGCCCTGCGACTTTCGGTGATCGCGGAACTCGCCCTCTGGCTGCGCGCCAACGAGGCCGCAGCCGTGCCGGAAGAGTGAGGACACGCCCATGGCGTTCACGCTGAACGCGCCCGTCGAACACGAGCAGGACATCAAGAAAAGCCGCTTCATCGCCTATGCGGCCCCGATCGCGTCGGAAGAGGAAGCCAAGGCCTTCCTCGCCGAAAAGTCCGATCCTTCGGCCACCCACAATTGCTGGGCCTGGCGGCTCGGCCAGGCCTACCGCTTCTCCGATGATGGAGAGCCCTCGGGCACGGCCGGCAAACCCATTCTCCAGGCGATCGACGGACAGGAGCTGGATGGCGTGGTGGTGCTGGTCATCCGCTTCTTCGGCGGCATCCTGCTTGGCAGTGGCGGGTTGATGCGCGCCTACGGCGGAACGACCGCCCAGGCTCTGAGACTCGGGACCAAAACCGAGATTATCCCGCTCGTCACCGGCGATCTCGCCTGCAGCTTCTCGGATCTGGCGCTGTTGAAGGCCCGCCTCCAGGCGATCCCGCATCTGTCCCTGGTCGAACATTTCGAAGCGGAAGGCGTGCGTTTCGATGTCACGCTGAAGCGCGGCGACGAAGCGACCGTGCAGCGTTTGGTCCAGGACCTGACCAGCGGCCGCTCACACCTGCGTTTCCCCGATCCCTGACCGCCGGCGCCCCTTAGATGGGAGTGGCCTCAACCGTTCTTCTTCTTGGATTTGTCTTCGGAAGCCAGTTGCTGCCAGGAATTCTGCTGGGACAGCATGCCGCGCAGATATTGCAGGTTGGCGGCCGCCTGTTGCGGGTTGAGTTCCTGCGCGGCCATCTGCTCGGCCTCCTGGAACCGCCCCTGCAGTCCGATCACCAGCGCCAGGTTCTGCCGCACGCGGCTATCCGCGCCCGGCTGCTGCTGCGCCTGCCTGAGATAGGTCTCGGCCGTTTTGAGGTCGCCGGTCAGCACATAGGACATGCCGAGATTGGAAAGCACGCTCGGGTCGTTCGGCTGGATCTGTAGCGCCATCCGGTAGCGTCCACGCGCCTCGTCGGAACGGCCCAGCTGGTCGAGCACGGCCCCTTCTGCCGAATAGAGCCGCCAGTCCGGACGATCCGGTGTCTGTGCCCGGTTGATCGTGCCGAGCGCCTTGTCCAGCTGGCCGGCCGCAGCCTGCGCCTTGCCCAGCGCCGCCAGCACCTCGCGATCGGTCGGGTTGGCAATCGCCACCTGCTGCATGACGGCCAGCGCCTGGGCATTCCGTCCCTGCATCATCAGCACATTGGCATAGGAAAGCCCGATGCTGCGGTCCTTCGGCTTGCGGTCATAGGCCTGGCCCATGCTGTCTGCCGCGCGTGCCAGTTCCGGCTCGCTCATGCTGTCGACCGCCTTGTTCATCGTCGGGATCGATCCCGTGGTCAGCCTGTCGCGGCTCGTCGAGCATCCCGATGTCGCAAGCACTGCCAGAACGAGACCGGCGGTGGCAAGGATCTGCAGACGTCTATGCTGTGTCATGTGCCGGGTGAGCATGGCGTTTCGCTCCGAATATCGTGTCTTCGCCGGCGTCGAAGCGCGGCGTAATCTCCGCTCAAGCAATAATCTGTTAACCCTAACGGAGTGTTAATCGACCCATCGCGATTCCCCTCCAGAAAGCTCCTGCCATGCCCCCGTTCCAGTATATCGAAAGACCGACCCCCTTCAGCACCAAGGGCGGCAAGACCCTGCCGGTCTTCGCGGTCACGCCCGCCCATGTCGAAACGGGCACGCTCGATCCGCTGGCACTCGATTGGGCGAAAAAGGCCGGCTTCAAGGCCGAGGCCGGGTCGCTTCTGCTGATCCCGACGGAAGACGGCCATCTCGGCGGGGCTCTGCTCGGCCTGGGCTCGAACCCGTCGGAAAACCCCTTTCTCACCGGCAAGCTGGCCCGCCTTCTGCCCGCCGGTGAATGGCACATCGAAACCGCGCCGCTCACTGCAAACCGCCTGCTGCTCGGCTATGGTCTCGGCGCCTACAGCTTCGACCGCTACCGTTCGGAACGCGTCACCGAGCCGCGCCTGCTCATCCCGCAGGATGCCGATGCCGCCGATATCAAGCGTCAGATCGCAGGCGCCTATCTCGCCCGCGACCTGATCAACACCCCCGCCAATGACATGAGCCCGGCCGATATCGAAGACGCGGTCCGTCGCCTCGCTGCCCATTACAAGGCCGAGGTCACCACGATCGTCGGCGAAGAGCTTCTCGCGCAGAACTTCCCGCTGATCCATGCCGTCGGCCGCGCCTCGACCGTCGCACCACGCCTGATCGAGATGCGCTGGGGCAAGAAGGGTCACCCCAAGCTGACGCTGGTCGGCAAGGGCGTGAGCTTCGACACCGGCGGCCTCGACATCAAGCCGTCCGCCTCCATGCTGCTGATGAAGAAGGACATGGGCGGTGCCGCCAATGTGCTCGGCCTCGCCTTGATGATCATGGATGCCAAGCTCAAGGTCGATCTCCACGTCGTCATCCCCGCCGTCGAAAACGCCATCTCAGGCAACGCCTTCCGCCCGGGTGACGTCTACAGGAGCCGCAAGGGCCTGACGGTCCAGATCGACAACACCGATGCCGAGGGCCGGCTGATCCTTGCCGATGCGTTGGCCTATGCCGATGCCGAAGCCCCCGATCTCCTGATCGACATGGCAACCTTGACCGGCGCCGCCCGTGTTGCGCTCGGCCCCGATCTGCCGCCCTTCTTCACCGATGACGAAGACCTCGCCCACGACATTGCCGATGCCGCGCTCGAAGTCGACGATCCCCTGTGGCGTCTGCCGCTGCACAAGGGCTACGAGCGCATGCTGAAAGCCCAGATCGCCGATCTCACCAATGCGCCGGCCGGCGGCATGGCCGGGGCCATCACGGCTGCCCTCTTCCTCAAGCGTTTTGTCTCGCCGGGTCGTGCCTGGGCGCATTTCGACATCTTCGGTTGGGCCCAGTCGGAGCGCGCCCATGGCCCTGCCGGCGGCGAAGCCCAGGCCATCCGCGCCCTCTATCGCCTGTTGCAGCGCCGCTGGGCTTGAGCCCCCTTGCACAATCGTTCCTTTGCCGGAATGATGGCGTCATAGGCCGGGGGCGCTCAAAGCCCCGGCCATGACGCGGGATCTCCAGATGGCCCTTGAACTGACGGCAACCCAGGCGCTTGGCCTCTGGCACAGGGTGACCCTGGAACAGGTCCAGCATGACGGACCTGACCTCACCATGCGCCAGCTCGCCGTGCTGCTCGAAATCTATCTGGTGCCGCCGCCACACACCGTGCGCGGCCTTGCCGCCACATTGCAGGTCACCAAGCCGGTCATCACCCGCGCGCTCGACACTCTCGGCGAAATGGGCCTGGTTGATCGTATCAGAGATGCGCTCGACCGCCGCAGCGTCATCGTCAAGCGCACCGTCGGCGGTGCGCTTTTCCTCGAAAAATTCGGCGATCGCATCATCGCCAAGGGCCGCACGCTCGGCTGATGGAGACGAAATGACCACACTCGACCGCCGCCTTCATGCCTTCCGCCCCGATCTCGCCGATGCCGCCCTCCAGGGTCAGGTCCAGGCGACACGCTTCGTCACCCAGGAGCCCGCCCGCATCGTTCTTCCGGTGGTCGATCTGCATCCGACGCCCGATATGACCGCCGGCATCGACACCCAGCTGCTGCTCGGCGAAGCGGTCAGCGTCTTCGAGCGGGCAGGGGGCATCGCCTGGGTCCAGGCCGTGGCCGACGGTTATGTCGGTTACCTGCCCGAGGCAGCGCTCGGCGCCCCCGAAGCGACGACCCATGTCGTCTGCGTTCCGCGCACCTTCCTTTATCCGGGCGCGGACTTGCGTTTTCCCCGCCGCGACACCCTCTCCATGGGAAGCCGCGTCACTGTGGTCGGCGAGGCGGAAACCCGCGGCACCCGCTATGGCCTGCTCGCCGATGGCAGTGCGCTCATCCTGCGCCATCTGCGCCCGCTGACAGATTCACCGGCAGAAGACTTCGTCTCGGTCGCAGCGCTCTTTCTCGAAACCCCCTATCTCTGGGGCGGCAAGTCCGGCCTCGGCATCGATTGCTCCGGACTCGTCCAGCTCTCGATGACCATGGCGGGCCTGAAGGTGCCCCGTGACAGCGACATGCAGGCGGCAGGCCTGGGAACGCCCATCACCCGCGAAGAGCTTCAGCGCGGTGATCTCGTCTTCTGGAAAGGCCATGCCGCGATCATGGAGGACGAGGAAATGATGATTCATGCCAACGGCCATACCATGACGGTGGCCCGCGAAACGCTCGCTGATGCCATCGAGCGCATCGGCTGGCTCTACGGCACACCCACCGGCTATCGCCGCCCCGTCGCCGAAACGTGAACTGAAGGTTCTTGGGTCTGCGCCGAAACATCCCTATATCGGGATCAGTCTAGACGTCAGAAGCGGAACTCCGCCATGCCAATGCCTGTTTCCCCTCGGCAAACCACCCGCCCCATGCGGCTGCTCGCCATGGCGCTCATCCTGCCGTTGGCGCTGCCCTTGGCTGGCGCGTCACCTGCCTTTGCGGCTGAGAATGGCATCGCCTGGAGCAAGGCAGGCTCTGAAACCTTCCACGATTTGCCCGGCGTGAAGCCGCAGCCGGCCGATCCGCTTGCGGATGGGTATTCCTGCGCGACCGCGACCGCCATGCCGTCGCTTGGCGGAAGAAGCCGCAGCCTGCGCGATTCATTGCCCTATACGGTCTATCGCTGCGAAAAGGACGGGGTCATCTACCAAGGCACGCAGCCGCCGATGCGCGGGCGCATGTGGTATCCGGGCGTGAACCCCCGCAACATCGACGGATGACGCTCAGCCTTCGCTGCCGAGCAAGCCGTCGAACACTTCCAGAAGCGCGTCGCTGATCGCCGCACCCAGCTTGTGGCCGGCCTCGCGCAGACCTTCTTCGTCCATGTCGCGGGCCGCCAGGGCGAGCGCGGTCCCCTCCTGCGAGACG
This sequence comes from Rhizobium sp. AG855, assembly GCF_003610655.1. NCBI lineage: Bacteria > Pseudomonadati > Pseudomonadota > Alphaproteobacteria > Hyphomicrobiales > Rhizobiaceae > Rhizobium > Rhizobium sp. AG855. Next base: position 196,233 of record NZ_RAQG01000006.1, read on the forward strand.
ATTTCCTTGGCCCGTTCGATGGCCCAGAGGGCGAACTCGCTGCGGGTCTCGATGGCGACCGTGTCTTCCATGAAGCATCCTTTGCTGGGGTATTGGGCCACCTGCGAAACGCAGGAGAATGGGCGCCGGGCATGAACGGGCAGGCTTCCCGCTATCCGTGAAAAAGGCAACAAAAAAGCCCGGCGAACCGGGCTTTTTATGATGCTTTCAGTTCAAGGCAAGGCCTTGTTCTGAAAGGAAATTGGTGCCAGAAGAGCACCCGCACTCTCCAACCAAGTCCTTGATTTATATATGTCTACTCTCGGTCAATCAGCGTCTGTACCAACAAAAGCACCAACAAATCGAAAGCCGTCACGGCGTTCCGAGCTCAACTGCTCGACAAATTGAGCTTATCCCCAAAAAAGTCAGAGTGGCTTTCGGATTGCCGCGTCAATTCTGCTGAATTCCTTACCCTCGATCATCAGGAAGAGGCAAGAGCCCTCGGAGCGATCTGCCCAGAGATCACCGACCAATCGCTTTTCCTTGGCGTCGTCAGCTGTGACAATATGCGAGCCCTTGTATTCTACCACCAGATAGCGTCCGTCCGTGAGCAGGGCCACGAAGTCAGGATAGAACTTGTCCGTTGCCGTCTGTAGCCAGAACGAGTTTGGCTGCTGAGACGTGTTCCTAACCCAGGCCTTCACCTCCGGCAGGCGCTCCAGATAAACAGCGCATTCGTGTTCCTCGCCCGACGGCTCCAGGTCGCCGATCACGCGAAACAGGTGTTTCCTGAAATCTGTGCGTCCCTTGTAGGGCTCGCGATAGCCATAGCGGCTTTCCTCAAATGTGAGTTCGAGGTTGGCGCTCGTCTGGAATTCCAAGCCGCTTTGCGGAATGAGCGCCATTTGAAAGGCTTGTGTTTCCCGCCCGTCCCGGTGCTTGGCAATCACCTTCACCAGTGCTTCAACGATCCGGAACTTTGCCCGCGCCAAAGCTTCAAGCGGCATGCAGGTTTGTGCCGTGATGTGGTCGAGCGCCTTGGAGATGAAGAGCGTAGAAGAAACGCGTGTGATATCCCGTCGGGCGGTGAAGGGAAGACGCCGGTCGAGCCAGTTCACAAGTGCATTCTTCGTCCAGGAGTATTAGCTTTTCGGATGATCTCCATTGTGAACCTATCCCAATCGTATTCGGGCGGCCGTCCACCACGATTGATCGGTGGATCGGGAAGCGGGAGGCTTGCCGGCGTGAATTGAATGGAAGGAACCTGCCCCTCCTTGTCGAAAGGCAGCAATGTGTCGAAAAGGAAGGCCGGAAATAGGTTCTTCTGGCGAGCGAATGCCTCCAGGGAAGCTCTGGTTACCAAAGACTTGGAGTGCTCTCCGATCATAGCGAGGCCATTTGTCGAAGTATCTGCCGGCATTTCTTTGGTGACGATCGCGGCAGACAGCATTTGCTTAACCGCGAGAATCTCTGAGCGGTTCAAGCTATTTACCGGCGATAGCTTTGCCGGATCTGTACCGCACCACAAAGCGGCAGCTTGTTCGACGGTGAACACGTCCACGTGCATCCAGTGGGAAACTTCAGACATATCGCAACTCCACGGGGAACGCCTATGTTCTTTAGCGATTCCTACGGGATCACGTCTGCCGTGTTTCGTCCAGATATGTCGCCCACCATCCCGCCATTTTCACCCGTTCATCCCAGTATAGTGCTCGGTGATATGCCTTGCGAACCTCGTCTGCGCCGACATGAGCCAATTCGGCTTCGATAGCGTCTGGGGACCACTTGCCGCTTTCGTTCAGCAATGAGGAAGCACTTGCCCGGAAGCCGTGGGCCGTCGCTTCTTGTTGGGAAAAGCCCATGCGCCGGAGCGCGCTGTTCATTGTGTTCTCGCTCATGGTTCGGGTGCGTGATGTGACTGCAGGAAACATCAATTTTCCGTCCCCCGTCAAAGTGTGCAGTTCTTTAAGTATGGCCAAGGCTTGGGCGCTTAGTGGCTTGCGGTGCTCGCGCCGCATCTTCATGCGCGATGCGGGCAACGTCCAAACGGCCTTGTCGAAATCTATCTCGCTCCACGTCGCTTGGCGCAGTTCGCCGGGTCTGGGATAAAGCAACGCCATCAACTGCAGCGCGAGACGCGTTTCCGGCATGCCCTCATAGGCCCAAATCGAGCGAAGCAATCCGCCAAACGTTTTCTTGTCGGTGATGGCGGCACGATGCGTGACAACAGGCGCAGTCAAAGCACCTTTAAGGCCGAAGGTCGGGTCGTTGTCGGTTCTGGCCGTAGCGATGGCATAGCGGAAGATCTGCCCAATCGTCGAACGGACACGTCGTGCGGTCTCGTAGTTGCCCTTGGCTTCAATCCTTCGCAACGGGACGAGGACTTCGGAGGCAGTGATTTCCGAAATCGGCCGTGCGCCGATATCTGCCATGGCAAGACCAAGCAACCACTCCTTCTTGTTTTGGGTGGTCTCGGCCTTTCCCTCCTTTGCAATCTTCTCAAGAAACTCCTCGGTAACGGCTTTGAACGTCAACGCATTGCTACTTCGCTTGGCTATCCGCTCCAGCTTGGCATGTTGAGACGGGTTGATGCCCTTGGCCAGCAGCGCCTTTACGTTCTCCCGCTCCCGGCGCGCATCCGCGAGTGTTACTGCCGGGTACGAACCTAAGGCCAATGTCTGTTGCTTGCCATCGAAGCGATAGGACAGGCGCCAAAGCTTTGAGCCTTTGGGAGAGACCAGAACGTGCAGCCCGCCACCGTCGCTGTGTTTTGTCGGCTTCTCTGTTGGTTTTAGTCCCTTTAGGGCCGTGTCAGTGAGCGCCATGTTGGTATCCAGCCGAAAACTGTTGGCATCGGGCCAAGCCGCTGTTGGCATTATTTGCCGAACACCAACGATGCTACCAACAAAACTCTCGGATGCAACCGGACGTCACTGGACGTTAGACAGCAAAAAAGCCCGGAAAACCGGGCTTCTTACTTTGCTTCTGGACCATCTTGGATGATCTGAAATGGGAATTTGGTGCCCAGAAGAGGACTCGAACCTCCACACCCTTTCGAGTACCAGCACCTGAAGCTGGCGCGTCTACCAATTCCGCCATCTGGGCGACGAGGAGCCGTGTAAAGCGACTGCTCTGGCCTGTCAACCGACATTTTGAAGTTTTCATGTCATGGCGAACGATCCTCGTGAAAGCGCCGCCCGCCTGCGTGCGGCCAATCCCTTGCACGGCAGGCGATGTGGGTGAATATTAGAATGACGCGGTCGTGAAAAAGCCGTGATCCGACCGCTGACTGCGTCGGTCGATGCACCGGCTGCAAATGCCGGTGCAGCAGGTTCGTGTAAGGATGTCGATATGAAAACAAGCTTCGCCGTCATGGCCCTGACGCTGATCGGCGCTCAGGTGCTCGGCACGGCTGCCGAGGCAGCGATGCCGGCGCCGATCGCACCGAGGGTCGCCGCGCCCGCACAGGCCGGCATCGCCGGTGTCGAGAAGGTCGATCTCGTCTGCGATTTCTCCGGATGTTACGAAACCTGGGATCGCCCGCGCCCGCCGCGCTATCGTCCGCCACCGCCGGACTATTATCCGCCGTCGGTCTATGACGAGCCGGCTTACCGGCCGCCACCGCCCCCGCCGGTCTATCGCCCGCGTCCCCGCCCGCCGGTTTATGTCGAACCCGGCTACCGGCCGCCGCGCAATGTCTGGGCCCGCCACGTCGAATGGTGCCTCAACCGCTATCGGTCCTACAATCCGCGCACCAACGAGTTCCTGTCCTCCGGCGGTTATTACAAGACCTGCCGCTCGCCCTTCTATTGAGGCCTTCATGCCGGGGACGCGGACGGCAATCTGTGCCGCCCCGTGTCCCCGGCCTGTCCGGCTCGGCACCGATTCAGCTGTCCAGCCCCTCGCTCTTTGCCGCGCGATCGACATGGCCGAGATCCCGCTCCGGATCGATCACGTCCCGTACCCGCTGTTTCAGCTCCTTCGGGCCCGGAAATCCGCCGTCCCGGCTGCGCTCCCAGATCATCTCGTCACCCAGCCGGATCTCGAAGATCCCGCCGGTGCCGGGGATCAGCGCCACTTCCCCGAGATCCGTGCCGAAGGTCTGCAGCAGTTCCTGCGCCATCCAGCCGGAGCGCAAAAGCCAGTTGCACTGCGTGCAATAGGTGATCGAAATCCGGGGCTTATCCATTGGCGTCCTGTGCCTCACAATGAAGTCAACTGTCTGGGTCAAGTTTTGATCGCGCGCGTCTTGCCACGATCTGGCAGACGCGGCAATTGGCCGACATCCATTGTCCGCATAGGAGCGCCCCATGTCCATCCGCAACGAACATCTCGTTTTTCCCGCCCTCGCGCCGCTCTATCGGTCGACCCATGACCTCGCCGAAACGCTGCTGCGGGTTGTCGCCGGCGGTTTCCTCGTCATTCACGGCGCGGGCAAGATCGTCGATCCCTTCGGCGCGGTCGACATGGTCGAGGGCCTCGGCTTCTATCCCGGTGTCTTCTGGTCGCCGCTGCTTGCAGCCACCGAATTCTTCGGCGGCATTCTGCTTGCGATCGGCCTTCTCACCCGCCCCGCCGCCTTTGCGGTCACGATCGTGTTGCTGGTGACCGTCTATTTCCATTGGATCCAGATCGGGGAGGGCTTTTCCGGCGCCGAAAAATCCCTGCTGTGGAGCGCGATGACCCTCTATTTTGTCATCCGTGGTGGCAATGCCCATTCGGTCGATGCGCGTCTTCCCAGGACAGTCTGATCTTTCGCCGAAATGACGCAGGGCGCCCGGCAAATGCCGCCGGGTGGCCTTGCAGAGACGCATCGGTCATGCCTCTTCTGCAGTTCTTGCCATTCACTCGCCGGAACTCCATGCGCGTCGCCATCGTCGAAAATTCCAGGATCACCCATTCCGGCCAGGTCGGCATTGCGCTGGCCGAGGCCGGTGCCGAAACCACCACCATCAAGGCCTATGACGGCGAGCCCTTGCCGCAGCCCGAGGATTTCGATGCTTTGGTGGTCTTCGGCGGCGAGCAGAATGCCCGCGACGATGAGAGGCATCCCTACCTGCCGCATCTGGCCGATCGGATGCGGCGCTTTGGCGACGCGGACAAATCCGTGCTCGGCATCTGCCTCGGCAGCCAGTTGCTCGCCCGTGCCTATGGCGCCGACAATCTCATCGGCACGGCCCCCGAATTCGGCTGGTGCAGCATCGAAAAAACCGGCCATGGCAAGACCGATCCCGTGCTCTCTGCCGTTCCGGATGAATTCCTGTCGTTCCAGTGGCACGACGACACTTTCACGCTGCCGGCGGATGCCCTGCATCTCGCCGAAAACCAGAGCGCCCGCCATCAGGCCTTCCGCCTCGGCCGTGCATCCTATGGTTTCCAGTTTCATTTCGAGGCCAATCGAGCCGTCGTGCGCGATTGGCTCGTGCAGTTTCCGGATGCGGTCGAGCGCAAGGAGCCGGGCTGGGCGTTGCGCCACGACGGACTGGCCGAGCGCCATGGAGCCCTTTCCGACGAGGCAGGTCTGGCGCTCGCCCGCGCCTGGGTCGCTACGATCGGCAGCTGATGCGAGGCAGCGTGACCGCTTGACCGAAATCAAGCCGGTCTGGCCCGCTCGCTGCTAGGGGAGATCCAGCGCTTCTGGAGAATGCCCCTTTTGTCTCTGCCCGCCTTTGCCCTTGCCGTCCTGCTCCTTCTGCTCACCCCCGGCCCGACCAACACCCTTCTGGCCGTCGCCGGTGCCACGCGCGGCCTGAAAGCCTCCCTGCCGCTGGTTGGCGCTGAGCTTGCCGGTTATCTGGCGACGATCTCGACCCTCGTCTTTGTGGCTGCCCCCTTGCTGGCTGGCCAGCCAACCGCGGCCCTCGTCATCAAGCTCTTGTCCACCGTCTGGGTCCTTCTGCTGGCCATCCGGCTCTGGAGCAACCCACCGACGGCGGCCGATCCCGGCGCCGTCAATGCGCTCGGCGTCTTTGCAACGACCGTCCTCAACCCCAAGGGCTTGATCATCGGCCTTGCCCTCATCCCGCCCGCTGTCGCCGGCACACCCGATGGCCTCACAGCGCCGCTCCCTTATCTCGGCCTGTTTTCCGCGCTGGTAATGCTGGTTGCCCTCTCCTGGATCACCCTCGGCGCTGCGGTTCTCCGTCGGGTGGCCGTCGCAAACCCGCTGCTTGTCGGCCGGATCGCCGCGAGTTTCCTCGTCCTCTTCGCCGCGGGCCTCGCCGGCCGGGCCATCGGCTGGATCTGATCCCGCCCGGACGCACCCCTTGCAGGCGACTACAACCCGTGCTTAATCGCTATTCAATCGTTTAATGACGGCTTCAGGGACCTCGGGGAGGGGGAAAATGAAAGCAGCATTGCAGCGCTTCTGCGCGCTCATAATTTTCAGTCTATCCATTTTCATCAGCGCTCCGGCCTCGGCAACCCCGATCGGCGCGGACAAGGTGATCCGCGACTGGTATCACCTCGTGCTCGAACTAGTGCGCCACACGCCCACCTATTCACCGCCCGTCGCCAGCCGCGCCTTCGCCTATCTCGGCGTCGCCGGCTACGAAGCGCTCGTCTCCGGCGATTCGACCATGGTCAGCCTGTCCGGCCAGTTGAACGGGCTTAGCCCGGTTCCCTCCCGTGTCGCCGGCGAAAGCTATGACGAGGCGATCGTCGTCAATGCCGCCCTGGGTTCCGCCACCCGCGCCCTCTTCGCCAATACCGGCCCGACCGGCCAGCGGGCCCTGAAACGTTTCGGCGAGAAGATGGCGGCGAGCCTCAATGAAGGTCTGGCGCCAGAACTCGTGGCGCGCAGCACCGCCTATGGCGAAAGCGTCACCGCCCATATCCTCGCCTGGTCCGAGGGTGATGGCGGCGCGAAGATCGAAAACATGGGTTTTCCGCTGGAGTATAAGCTCACGGAAGGTCCCGAACACTGGGTGCCGACCAACCTTATCAATCAGCAGCAGATGCCGCTTCTGCCGAAATGGGGTGAAAACCGTCCCTTCGCCATGAAGACCGGAAACGGTTGCCCGCTCCCGCCACCGCCGGCCTATAGCGAGGAGAAGGGCTCGGCCTTCTATCGGGAGGCCCTCGAAGTCTACGAGGCCGTTAAGGGGCTGACGCCGGAGCAGCGCGCCATCGCCCGCTTCTGGTCCGACGACCCGATGCTGTCGCCCACCCCGCCCGGCCATTGGATGGTCATCGCCTTGCAGCAGCTGGACGAGCGCAAGGCGAGTGCGAGCGACCATGCCGATCTGCTCGCCCGTCTCGGCGTGACACTCGCCGACGCCTTCATCGGCTGCTGGCATTCGAAGTTCGAATTCGATCTCGTCCGTCCGGTCACCTATATCAAGCGGGTGATCGATCCGAAGTGGGAGCCGCTCCTGATCACGCCGCCCTTCCCGGAATATCCGAGCGGCCATTCCACACAGTCCGGTGCGGCAGCGACGGTGTTGACCGCCTTCTTCGGCGAGAATTACGCCTTCACCGACAGCACCCATGAAAAGGACAAGCTGCCGAACCGCCCCTTCAAGAGCTTCTGGGATGCGGCAGACGAGGCCGGCATTTCACGCCTCTACGGCGGCATCCATTTCCGTGCCGCCATCGAACGCGGCCTCGACCAGGGGCGATGTGTCGGCGCTTATGCCGTCGCCCTGAAGACGCGCCGATGAGCCGCTCCGGTCTTCCGTGCGCCCTCGCGCCGGCGCTGCTCCTGTCGCTGCTGGCATCGCCTGCGCTGTCGGCAGACGGCCCCCTTGTGCCGCACTATGCGGATGAAACCGCAACCAGCGGCATTTCCAGCACCTATCGCGGCGACTGGGAGTTCATGGTCGGCGGTGGTGCCGGCAGTTTCGACTGCAATGCCGATGGCTTTCCCGATCTGGTGCTCGCAGGCGGCGAGGACAAGGCGAAATTCTATCTCAATCGCAGCGAGCCGGGCGGCACCTTGAAATTCGAGGAAAAACCCTCGGGCCTCGAACTCGACAAGGTGATCGGCGCCTATCCGCTCGATATCGACGGCGACGGTCTGCAGGACGTCGTCCTCCTGCGCTCCGGCGAAAATGTCGTGATGCGGGGCCTTGGCGAATGCCGCTTCGAGCGAGCCAATGAGGCCTTCGGCTTCGACGGCGGCGATGCCTGGTCGACGGCTTTCTCCGCCACCTGGGAAAAGGGCGCCACCTGGCCGACGCTCGCCATCGGCAACTACATCGACCGCTTCGAGGATTTCGAGCCCTGGGGCTCCTGCACCGACAACTGGCTGCAGAGGCCGGCCTCGGCTACCGAGCGCCGCTTTGCCCCGCCTTTGCCGCTCACGCCCTCCTTCTGCCCGCTCTCCATGCTCTTCACCGACTGGGACCGCTCCGGCACGCCGTCGCTGCGCGTCTCCAACGACCGCGAATATTACAAGGGCGGCCAGGAGCAGATGTGGCACCTGCCGCCGGGCGGGCCGCCGGCGCTCTACACCCAGGCCGAGGGCTGGAAATACCTGCGCATCTGGGGCATGGGCATCGCCTCCCATGACCTCGATTTCGACGGTTATCCGGAATATTTTCTCACCAGCATGGCCGACAACAAGCTGCAGACGCTTTCCGAGATCCCGAAGGGCGGCAAACCGAAACCGGCTTACAATGACGTCGCCTTCGCCAGGGGTGCGACCGCGCACCGGCCTTATACCGGCGGCGAGATCCGGCCCTCGACCGCCTGGCACACCGATTTCGAGGACGTCAACAATGACGGCCGCGCCGATCTCTTCATCGCCAAGGGCAATGTCGCCAAGATGCCGGACTTTGCCGAAAGGGACCCGAACAACCTGCTGATCCAGGGCGCCGACGGCAAGTTCATCGAGATGGGCGACAAGGCCGGTATCGCCTCGATGGCGACCGGGCGGGGAGGGGCGCTGGCCGATTTCAACCTCGATGGGTTGGTCGATCTCCTGGTCGTCAACCAGGGCTCGCCGGTCGAGATCTGGCGCAATGTGACCGAGGGGGCAGGGCATTTCCTGCAGATTGCGCTCCGCCAGGAGGGAGCCAACCGCAACGCCATCGGGGCCTGGATCGAGGTCAAGACCGGTGCCGTGATCCAGCGCCGCGAGGTGACCATCGGCGGCGGCCACGCCAGCGGCAAGACTGGTTGGCACCACTTTGGTCTGGGGGCGCAGGCGCAGACCGAGATCCGCGTGTTGTGGCCGCAGGGTGAGGTCGGGGAATGGCAGACGGTGTCGGCGGACGGGTTTTATGTGGTGCGGCCCGGCGTGACGCCCAAGGCCTGGAAGCCGGGCGAGGGGATGTGAGGAGGCCCATCTCCCCCGCAAGGAGGGAGATAGAGTCTCGCAAGCGCTTCGGCTCCCTCATGCTGAGGTGCCCGCGTGAAGCGCGGGCCTCGAAGCATCCTGCACTGGTGGCCTCGTGCTTCGAGGCCGGGCAAGCCCGGCACCTCAGCATGAGGGGATCGGGGTGGCCTCGCCCTTCGAGGCCCGACTGTGTCGGGCACCTCAGGGTGAGGGGTGATGTATCACTGTC
>NZ_RAQG01000007.1:0-131588 GCF_003610655.1 Rhizobium sp. AG855
CTTGCCGCTTTCCTCGGCGTCGGTTGCCGACTGGCGGGCGATCTTCTCGGTCTGGGCGGCATTGTCGGCGTTCTGCTTGATGTTGGCGGCCATCTGCTCCATCGATGCGGAAGCCTCTTCGGCAGACGATGCCTGTTCGGTTGCGCCCTGCGACAGCTGTTCCGAACCCGAAGACAGCTGCTGACTGCCGGCGGAGACGTTCTCGGATGCGGTCAGGGCATCGCCGACGACGGCCCGGAGGCGCTCAACCATGGAGTTGACGTGACCGAGCAGCATGCCGATTTCGTCGCTGGTGCGGATATCCGCAAATTTGGTCAGGTCACCTTCCGACACACGCTGTACGGTCGTCACCGCCGTGCTGATGCCACGGCTGATGGAAATGATGATCCAGATTGCGGCAGCAAATGCGGCGACCGAAGCGACGGCGGCAACGCCGATCACGATGGAACGGATGTTCGTATATTCTTCCACCGCGTTCTTGCTCGCTTCCGCCAGACGTTCGCGCTCCAGCTGGAACACGTCGGCCAGGAGCGCGTCGATCTCGGAGGTCGTCGCACGGGCAGTCGTCGTCGAAATGCGCGATGCGGCGTCGAGGTTGCCGGCCAGGATGAAGCTGCGGATCTGATCATCCTGCTTGCGGAAGTCGGCGGTGAGGCCTTTCAGCTTGTTCCAGAGAACCATGCCCTGATCGGTGGCTTTGCCAAGGATGATGTTGAAGGTTTCATCGTATTCGGCGCGGGCCTTGTCGCTGCTGACGATGTATTTCTCGGTTTCGTCGGTCGAAGCCGATACCAGCATGTTCTTCTGCTGGCGAACCTGCTGCAGCTGGGCGATATTGAGATCCTGTGCCGCACTCAGGCGGGCGGCCGGACCGTTCAGGGTATCGGACCAATGGCTGTTCACATCGGCAATGCTCGACACGCTGTAGAAGGCAGTGCCGACCAGCATGGTGATGATGAAGCCAAAGGCCAGGAGAAGTTTGAGTTTGATGGTGAAGCGCATTGCCCCCTCGCTTTCTATCAAGCTGTCGCTGAAATGGTTGATCCGCGCTGCGAGGCGAAAATCGCCTGCAGGTTGGGAAGAATGATGAATTCGCCTTCCCTCTTGACGAGGGCATGGACGTAATCGGGGCGCCACCGCATCCCCACGATCGGTGGCGGCTCGCTGGCGGACGCCGGAAGGCGGGTCACTTCGTGAACCTTGTCCGTGCGTATGCCGATCAGGGAGAGTTCCCCGTCGAGATCGAGTTCCGTGACCACGATCCGGCTGTCGATCGTCACTTCGCCGGCTTCCATGCCGAAGGCGACGCGGATGTCGGCAAGCGGGATAACCTTGCCGCGGAAGTTGATGACGCTGCCGACGAAGGGCAGACTGCCGGGAACGCTGGTTTCAGGCAGGAGATCGAGGATTTCCTGGACGATCGTTGCCTCGATGGCGAAGGTCTCGCCGTTCAGCGTGAAGGTCAGAACCGAGAGATCGTCCGCGCCCATGAAGACCGCGCGATGGTCCGATTTTGCGTTTTGTTGGTTCATCCTGCAGCCCGCATTTGCGCCTCCTGTTGCTGTCCGGCCGCGATCAGGTGCGCGACGTCGAGGATCAGTGCGACATTCCCGTCTCCGAGGATCGTCGCGCCCGAGAAGGACGACACCTGATCGTGCAGTTTCGACATGGATTTGATGACCGTCTGGTGATCGCCGATGATCTGGTCGACGACGAGACCGACGCGCTCCCGGCCGGTCGAGATGACCACGACCTTCTGGTGGGGATCCGGCTGGCTACCGGTGCGGAACAGTTCGCGAAGACGCAGGAATGGCACGAGATTGTCCCGCAGCGAGATGAAGCTGCGCCCACGCGAACGGAGATCCTCTTCGACAGACAGTTCCAGGCACTCTTCCACTGCGGACAGCGGTATGACGTAATTGCCATTGCCCACCCGGATGAGCAGCCCGTCAATGATTGCGAGCGTGAGAGGAATGCGCAGGGCAATTTCCGAGCCTGAGCCTTCGTCGCTCTTCACGTCGATCGAGCCGCGCAGCGCTTCGATGGTCTTCTTGACGACATCCATTCCGACGCCGCGGCCGGACAGGTTGGTCACCTTTTCGGCGGTGGAGAAGCCGGGCTGGAAGATCTGCTGCAGGAGTTCCTGATCCGACAGGGCTTGTCCAGGCTGGATCAGACCATTGGCTTCCGCCTTCGCGCGAACCCGCGCCCGGTCGATGCCACGGCCGTCGTCCTTGATGGTGATAACCACCTCGCTGCCGGTCTGGTGGGCAGAGAGTGTCACCTGGCCGACGGCCGGCTTCCCTGCGGCAAGACGGTCCTGCGGCAATTCCAGCCCGTGGTCGATCGAATTGCGGACCAGGTGGACCAGAGGATCTCCCAGCCGGTCGATTACGGTCTTGTCGACTTCCGTGCTCTCGCCTGTGGTGACGAGTTCGATTTCCTTGCCGGTTTCGCGGGCAAGGTCGTGCACCAGTCGCCGGAACCGGCTGAAAAGGCTCGCGACGGGCATCATGCGCAGGACCATCATCGTGTCGCGCAGTTCACCGGCCAGGCGTTCGATTTCCTCCGAAACCGAACGCAAGCCGAGATCGACAACGGAGCCGGCCATCTGGCTCAATCGTGACTGCGCTATCACCAGCTCGCCGACGCGATCCATCATTTCGTCGAGGCGAAGCGCCGGGACGCGGACGTTGTCCGACTGCCTCTGGGACTTGGCGTCACCCGCCGGCGCGCGCTGATCCTCGCGGGCCACGGGCGTATCAACGGTCGATGCTGCTGTGGGTTGAGCGGCAACGGGTCCGGCGCTCGCCACTTCGCCCGCCGGGGTCACGTCCTTCAGGTCCATGACCATCTCGTCCATCACGAAGATGAAGACATCCTCGATATCCGAACGGGGTTTGTCGGTCACAATGGTTGCACTCCAGCCGAGATAGAGCTGAGTTGGCTCGATGGCCTCAAGCGATGGCAATGAGTCGGTGTTGACGCTCAGCGTGCATTCGCCGAGGTCTCGAAGCTCGTCGAGCAGACCCAGCGGATTGGTGCCATTGACCATGGAATCGGCCGGCAGGCGGAAATCGAGCTGCCAGGTGCGCAGCGACGGCTCCGATGTCGCTGCGGCCGGCTTGGCTGCAGCGGGATGGCCCGCGCTTGATGCTTCCCGGCCGACGGCCTTGTGCAACTGATCGAGCAATCTGGTGCTCATCGCATCGTGGTCGCCGTTGGGCTGGTCGAGCAGAGCCTGCATGTGGCCCTGTGCATCAAGGACGGCGGCAATCAGCTCGCTCGTTGCCGGCGCCTCGCCTTTGCGTACACGGTCGAAAGCCGTCTCACAGTGATGGGTGAAGGCCGCCAGCTGGTCGAAGCCGAACATGGAACCCGATCCCTTGAGCGTGTGCAGGCCACGGAACACGGCATCAATCTGCGCCTTGTCGTCGAGGTTGCGGGTCAGATCCAGGAGGCCGGCTTCGATGACCTCAAGCTGCTCGGCTGCTTCCGTGCGGAAAACCGCTATGGGATCGAGATTGTTCATCGGCCGAGGACCTTGCGCGCAATCTTGGTGAGGTTGTCTGCATCGAAGGGCTTGGTAAGCCAGCCCGTGGCGCCTGCGGCCTTTGCCTGCTGCTTGATGTCACCATCGGATTCCGTGGTGAGGAAGATCACCGGCGTACCCATATAGGCGGGCAGCTGACGCAGATTGCGGATCATGGTCAGACCATCCATGTTCGGCATGTTCAGGTCGGTCACGATCAGGTCGAAGCTGCCGGACTTCATCTTCTGCAGCCCGTCAGCGCCATCAACGGCTTCGGTTACGTTGTAGCCGGCATTGGTGAGTGCGATCCGGGTGGTCATTCGAATGCTTGCGGAATCGTCTACGGTGAGGATGTTTGCACTCATCTCTGGTCTCCATTCATGGTCACAAGGGAACCACCTTCGACCGCAGCGGACAGGCCTGCCCGTTCGAGCGTGGTTGAAAATCTGCCGCGCGCATCGGCGCGGATGCGAAGATCGATGCCGTCTTTCGCCGCTGTTGCCTTGGCCGAGAGCAGGAGCTGCGGCAGTGTGAGATCACAGTCGCAGTCTTCGGCGATCTCGATCTCCAGGGGGCGTCGGTCTGTCTTTGCGCTTTGGAAGGCGGCCAGCAAACGATCGCGGGTCTCCGCAGCCGTCTTTATGGTCAGTGCGCCTTCGAGGCGGAGCGTCGTCAAATCCTCGGTCATGCTGCTGTTTCCAATGTGTTGGTCTTTGCGTAGAGCGGGCGGATGAGGTGCCATTTGCGATCGAAAGCGGCGACGCAGGCGGGGTCGAAATGCGCACCACTGCATTTCAGGATCTCGCGGTGGGCTTCGTCCACCGGCCATGCCTTCTTGTAAGGACGCTCCGAGCACAGGGCGTCGAAGACATCGGCAATCGCCACGATGCGGCCTTCAAGGGGAATTGCATCACCGGAGAGCCTCTTCGGATAGCCGGTGCCATCCCACTTCTCGTGGTGACTGCCCGCGATAGTCGAGGCAATGCGAATGATGGCGGATTCGCTGCCCTCAAGGATCTCCGCACCCAAGGTGGCATGTGCACGCATCTGGTCCATTTCCCCTGCATCAAGCGGACCTGCTTTGAGCAGGATCGCGTCGGATACGCCGATCTTGCCGACGTCATGCAGAGGGCTTGCCAGGTAGATTTTTTCGCAGGTAGCGCTGTCAATGCCGAGTTCTTCGGCAATCATCCGGGCAATGACTGCCACACGTTCAAGATGAAGTGCTGTTTCTCCGTCGCGGCAGGCCATGGCTTTCGACAGGCGCCAGATGATTTCCTTTTCCTGCGCAGCAATCCTCGTTTGCGCAGCAGCCACGTCCCTCTCCAGAGCCTCAGCGTGATTGGCGAGCGCCTGTTGCGCCAATCGCAAGGCGAGAAGATTGCGGACGCGGATGCCGAACTCCGCCTGGTCAATCGGCTTGGTGAGAAATTCGGTTGCGCCGGCCTCAATCGCGGCGAGCTTGATCGCCGGATCTGTCTCGGATGTCAGCATGATGACCGGAACCTCTTTGGCCCGCGGCAACTGCCGAAATTTCGAAATCAGTTCGATGCCATTCATGCCCGGCATGTTGTAGTCAACCAGGACAAGGTCTGCCTGCTGGGTTTGCAGGACAGAGAGTGCATCCTTCGGGTCGAGGAACGGCAGTATATCGCAGGATTCAATCGCTCTGATCGCGCGCTGAATGAAAGATAAAATGGATGGACTATCGTCGATTGCGAAAATAAGCATAGTTGTTCCTCGGCCGAGCAGAAGTCTCTGCGTGGCGGGGCAGTTTTATATTGGGGATTTTGTGAGGTCCGCTTCATGCGGTGACGTTTGGCCTTCCATTGGGAGGCCCGTGCATGAGACAAGATTGGCGCTTGCGTGTTAACGCAGACTTAAGCGTGTATTCATTTCATCGGGGCACGCAATATTATGCGTTTTTCGGATACTGTTGCGTATTCGTGATGTCGGCGGCGGGCTTATTCGCCACCGCGACGCTCTCTGCGCGTGTCCGAGGGTGATTCGCCGTACAAGGCGCGGTATCGGGCGGCGAAGTATCCCATGTGACGAAAACCCCAGCGGGAGGCAATTCCTTCAATCGTTTCGTCACCGGAGCCGTTCAGCAGCTCATCGTGCACACGGCTCAGGCGTGTCTGCAGGATGTAGGCATTCGGGGTGGTGGACAGATGATGCCGGAACGAATTCTGCAGGGTTCGGATGCTGGCACCCGATCTCCGGGCGAGCTGTTCAACCGAAACCTCCTGATCCGCATGGCGATCCAGCCAGTCGATCGCGCGTTCGAGATGACGTGGCAGGGCCGACCCCTCATCCGCCTTGGCATCGGATTTGGGCCAGAGACTGACGAACATCATGATCAGAGCATCATGGATCAGCGCCGAGGCGGCATGATCCTGCGAAGACGCTTCCGCTGGATCGAACCCCTGGAGCAGGTGACTGGCAATCCGTTGAATGATCTCAATACCGGGCGTGTCAGGACCGATGTGAGATTGGAATGCACCGAGCCCTCGTCCCAGGCTGCCATACCCCCGGTGCAGGTGGGGCGCTACCTGTTCGAAGGGGACGAGGAAGGCAAGCTTGCTGGATCCAGGGCGGGCAACGATCTCAACACGGCGCGTATCCTTGAGCAGAACTGCTGTACCGGCACCCGCTTCGATCTCCTCTTCCGAGGCGGTGAACTTGAAGGTGCCGGTTTCGACGAAATGAATTTCGATCTGGTGTTGCAGCGAACAGCCATACCGCGTGCGGTATCCGGATTGCGTGCTCATGTGCCAGAGCGTCATGTCCTGGATTGAGGTGATGTCGCCATTGATGTCGAACAAGCCGGTATCGTGGAATCGCAGGATCTCAGCCGGACGAAAAACCGCTTCGGTTATCGTTTGCGTCTCGAAAGCGTCCTCTGAATGAATTCTGTGCTTCTTCAAAAGTGACATGGAACCGGGATTTTTTGAAAAATCGTGTTAAGATCAGGCATCTTTTTGGACGCCTATTCTAATCCGGCGGGAATCGTCGAGCCACTGCTCGCCTTGGCGGTTGCCACGAATCGGCAGAAGTGCACTATGTGCCCGGCGAAATTGGCCAGGTCTCAGATCAGTCTTACACGAGCGGAAAAATGCGTCCCGGCATTGCCTTCAATGCTGAAGCTACCGTCCAATTGCCGAATGGAGCCCTCGATCAGGCGCGTGCCGGTTCCTTTTGACTGATGCGCTGGGTCGAAGCCACGGCCGTTGTCGATCACTTCGAGCCTGCAGAAGCCATCCTCCCCCGGCCCCCGCAATATCACTGTTACCACGCCTTCATCGCCATCCGTGAAAGCGTATTTCATGCAGTTGGTGACGAGTTCGTTGATCAGGAGAGCGAGCGATGTGGCCCGATCATTGGAAACGGCGGTGGTCGTAAGGTCGAACTTTACCTGCACATCCGCGCCGTAGGCGGCAACGACGTTCTGCGCAACAGTCTGCACGAGTTCAGCGGCATCCACCTCGCTGAACGAGTCCCGCTGATAGATCTGTTCGTGGACCGCCACCATGGCCTTGATCCGGTTGCTCAAGGCCTCCGACTTCTCATTGCCCTTCATATGCAGACGGATCAGCGACATCACCGACTGGAGGTTGTTCTTGACCCGATGATGGACTTCCCGAAGCAGGAATTCGTTGTTTTCCAGGGCGACCTGCAGGGCCGCAGACTGGTGATCCTGGATCCGTAGCAATTGCCGTGTTCGCCAGGTTGCGGCGAGAGAACCGAGACAGGCGAGAACGGTGACCGTGGCCAAGACCGCCATGTCACGCCAGAACGGTTGCATCAGCAGTCCATAGTCCGCTGCGGCAACGGCGATGAAGGGGGTGCCTAAAACCTTGCGATAGCCAACCAAGCGGCGAACACCATCCACGGGCGAAGCCTCGGACAAGTAGGTGCCCTGATCGGCCTCTTCCAGATATTGGGTGAAGAGGGGATGCTCGCTCATGTCGAGCCCCTGGTCCGGCTCCGGATAGCGCGCGACCAACTGGCCGTCGTTTCGAATGAAGCTCACCGTAAAGCTTCCGCCGAGATCCACCGATTCCCAGATCGGTTTCATGATGTCACCAGACAGGGATACGGTGACGGCCCCGGCGAAGGCGCCGTCCCTTTCCAGGCGGCGACTGAAGACAAAGATCCGGTCGTTGTTCAACCGGCTGATCAGGAGAGCTGAGACATATTCCGACCGCCCCTCCTTGAGCGCGACGAAGTAATCCCGGTCGGTGATGTCAATCGGTTTTACCCCAGGGTCCGTCGAGTAGAGCGTCCGGCCGTGTTCGTCGACGACGTAAGCCTTGACTGATCCAGGCAGGCCCTCCACCGCATCCGCGATGTCTCGTACGGTGCCGCCGTAGCCGGGATCACGCGGCGCCCGCACGGTGTCGGCGATACGCCTTGTCGCTTGCACGCCAAGTTCGTAAACCCATGTCGCATGGGTCGCGACAATCTGCGTCGATGTCACGACCCTGTCTTGTGCCGTTCGCACCGTGTTTCTGTAGGATTGCGAGCCCCAGGTCACGGCAAGTGCGACGAAACCGATCCAGGCAATGAGACCGGCCCTTGCCGCGAATTTCTGCGCCGAACCGGATGACTGCCGCTCCATCTACACTCCTCAATCCCGATCAAAGTCGTGCATATGTGCGTATACCCGTCGCAAGTATCGCGTGCGCCCATGTCACACTTAGTCCACCGCGCAGGTGCCATCAAGTTCCATGCGCGTCTTGTCATATGCCACCGGGCGCTATGGCGCATTCAACATTGTGGAAATGGTCGCATGTTCGGCATAACTCTGGCACTTCGCGGCGTGTCTCGGTAGATCCATCGCGGGACAAAGAAGGAGAGTGTCGAGATGAGCGACATCGACAGGATGCGAGCGCAGGCGCTGATGCGGGACGCCGACATCGACGCTCTGGTGCTCTTTCAGCCTGAGGCTTTCCGCTTCGCGATCGGTGCGCCCGCCGGAGTTGCCACGATGTGGGGGCGAGCGGGCGCGGCCGCAGCCCTCGTGCCTCGCGATGCAGGATCGCCGCTTGCCGCTGTCGCCAGCGACCATGCCGCATCTTCAATCCGAGCGAAGGCACCGGGGCTCGACCTGCGCACCCACCGGATCTGGATCGATACGGTCGACCTCGGCGGCGCTACGAAGGTCGGCGAGATTGACGGCTTTTATCGACGCGCTTCAATCGGTGGCGCGCGGCCGGAGACGTTTGACCGGACCCGGTGCTTCGATCTGCTCGGCGACCTCTTGACGGAGCGGGGCCTTGGGGGAGGACGGATCGGCGTCGATCTGGAGTTCATGCCCGCCGTAGACTACGAGGCGCTGCGCCAGGCGCTGCCCGAGATCACCTGGATCGACGGCTCTGCCGTGCTGCGTCGCCTGCGGGCGGTCAAGACTGAGGGAGAGATTGGACGGTTGCGGCAGGCGGCAAAGGCTGCTGAAGGTGGGTTGGTTCGCATGGCTGCGACCATCCGGCCCGGTGTCGCGCTCGGCGAACTTTCGGCGGCCTGGAAGGCGGGTGCCCAGGAGACGGCCAAAGCCGCTGGCTTCGCCCTCAGCGGACATTGGGATTTCATCTCTGTTGGAACGGATCTCTCGGATATGACCGCCGTCGTGACGCCGGGCGCGCTGATCAAGGCCGATGTCGGCGCGTTGGTCGACGGTTATTCTTCGGACGGCGCGCGCACGTTCACCTTCGGTCCTGCGTCATCCCTTGCACAGGACGTGTTCAAGGCATTGGAAACGGCCTTTGCCGCCGGGCTCGAACAAGTCCGGCCCGGCAACACCTTCGGTGCCGTTCACCGGGCCATGTTGTCTTCCATGCGCCGTGATGGGTTTGGCGAATATTTTCGCGGCCATTTCGGTCACTCGGTCGGCGGTAGTGTCGGGATCGAGGAATGGCCATTCTTTTCCGCTGACAATCCGGAGGTTCTCGAAGCCGGTATGGTCGTGGCGCTTGAGGCTCCGTTTTACGGGCAGAATTTCGGAGCCCTGATGATCGAGGACCAGTTTTTGGTCACGCCATCGGGGATCGAGTGCATGAATGCGCTGCCACGTGGATTGCGGGATGTTTCCTCAATGTGAGCGTCCATAGATCGCGTACGTCTGTGTCTTCCCCTTAAGTCGGGTCTCATAGGATTGCCGGACAACTTGTCCAGAGCTGGAATTGTGCGTACTCCAGTGTCTTGTGAAGCAATGCGGGAAGACAGGGCGTGACAACCAGTATTCGGACGATAGCCAAGGTTGCCGAGACCTCGGTCTCCTCGGTCTCGCGTGTTCTCAACAACAGCGGCTATGTCTCCCCAGAAGTCCGGCAGCGCGTCGAGGCTGCGATCAAGGACCTCAATTATGCGCCGAGCAAGGGCGCGCGCATGCTGCGGGGCGAGGCAAGCCGGATGATCGGCCTGATGCTGCCATCCATCGACGTGCCGTTCTTCGGCATTCTCGCCAGCACCATAGAACGCGAGCTGTTCGAACGTGGCTATCAGACACTGATCTGCAGTTCCGCCGAGAACGAGGATCACGAGGCGCGTTACGTCGCGATGCTTCGCGCGCAACGCGTTGAGGGCGTGATCGTTGCCAGCGCCTATGGCGGCACGGCGCATTTGCAGCCGCTGGTCGATTCTGGTATCCCGATCATCGCGATCGACCGCGAATTGGTGGGCATTTCCGATGACGTCTTCATGGCGGATCATGCCGAGGGCGGGCGTATCATGGCCCGACATCTGGTCGATCTCGGTCACCGGCAGATTGCCGTGGTCGGGGCGCCGGGACATAGCCAGCCGATCCAGCTTCGCCTCGGCGGCATTCGAGAGGTCCTTGAGGAACGCGGCTACCCCCCGGCTTTTGAAGCGATTGGCGAGGATCACAGTTTTGCCGCGACCTATGCTTTGGCCAAGGGTGTGCTGGAGCGTCGCCCGGACGTGACCGCGATCATCGGCACCACCGATATTGCGGCTGTCGCAGCGATCCATGCCGCACGCGATCTCGGGCGCTCGGTGCCGGCGGACTGTTCGGTGATCGGCTTCGATGATCTGCCGGAGGCGAGCTATGTTCTGCCGCGCCTGACCACCGTCGCCCAGCCCATCCGCGAGGTCGCCCTTGAGGCGACGCGCAGGCTGGAGGAGCGGCTTGTCGATCGGCAGCAGGGATCTGACCGACGACCGGTCACGCGCGTCCGGCTGCCGGTTCGCCTGATCGAACGGGAATCTACCGGACCCGTTCCGGAAAGCTGTCAGGGATAGGTTCTCAGACGGCCTCGACACCAATCGTGTATTTTGTCGTGAACGGCGTTCCTGCCTGGAAGGGGTAGCTGGTTTCCACACCTGCCTGGTTCAGCGGATTGGGACATGTGGATATGCGCACGCCGAGATCGAAGGCTGCACGGACGGGTTCGATCCCAATTGCGAGATGGCGGCCGTTCCATGGCCGATACGCGCGGCCACGATTGGATATCCACAGCATCAGGCTCGGGAAGACCTTCGGATCCCACTGGAGCGTTGCCCGATAGCGCTCTGCCTTGTTGGTCAATACGACACGACCGCAGACACCTGTCAGCAGCAGCAGCGTTTCCGATTGACCGCCGAGCGGCAAGCGGGCCAGCGACAATGGCCTTTCTTGTCTGCTCCACAGCCTGTCGAGGGTTTCAAAATGGCGGTTGGGCTCGACCATGGACAGCGGCACATCCTCGTCCAGTGGATGGGACCATACCGTCCCGTGCGGGCCGACATCGACGAGGGCGTCACCTTCGCCTTCCGGCAGGCGGAAGACAGGATGGAGGCCGATCGGCAGGTGGCAATCCCTGCGAGGTGTTACAGTCAGGCTGCAGGTGAGCTCCGTCCGTCCGGCGACGCCGTCCACGTGGCGTTCCAGCGCCTCGATCGGATGATCGTCGGGATAACGGATCGTGCCACTCAGCCGGTTTCCGGTTGAAGCCTGCAGATCCCAGTGATGGTTTGCGCCATAGCCGTGCGGATGACCTTCCGAAGGGAGACGGTGATTGCCTATCCGGGCGACCTTGGCATGCCAGGGAAAGGGTAGGCGTCTGGCTGGCGGAGCGCCGAAGGGAATGCAGGGCCAGTCGCCGCGCAGCTGGCGCAGGACGCCCGGCTGATCGCGCATGTCCTCGTCTTCCCATGGCGCGACATGCAGGGGAGAGACGGAGCGGCCGTCCTCCAGATCGAAACGGACCGGGGCCAGCATGCCACCAAGGCTTTGCAGTGTGGCTTCGCCGCGATCCCAGCGCATCGAGATGCGCTCGATGTGTTCCTCTTCAGCCATGGCTTGCCTTCGGGCGATCGATGATGAGGTTGATGAAGACGGCGCCGAGGATCAGGACCCCGCGCACGACCTGCTGCGCATAGGGGTTGAAGCCCCAGAGCGTCATGGCGTTGAGCAGGACGCCGAGAAAGAGGACGCCGACAAAGGCGCCCCAGATCGAGCCCTTGCCGCCGAAGAGACTGACGCCGCCGATGATGACGGCCGAGATCACCTCAAGCTCCATGCCCTTGGCGATGGTCGGATTGCCCGAGTTCAGAAGCGAGGAATAGACGATGCCGCCGACCACGGCGAACAGGCTGGTGATGACGAGGCACCAGGTTCGGGTGCGGTTTACGTGCAGACCGGACAGTCTGGCCGCCTCGGCATTGCCGCCGATCGCATAGACCGATCGGCCGAAGCTCGTGTAGTTGGCCAGCACATGGGTGACGATAAAGGCGAGGAGCAGCAGGTAGACGGGGAAGGGAATGTGGAAGATGCGGCCGCTGCCGATGAAATAGTACCAGGAGGGGAAGGATTCGATCGGCGTGCCATCGGTGATGAGGTTGGCGAGACCGGCAAGCGTTGCCATCATCGCAAGCGACGAGATGAAGGTCGGCACCATGAAGCGGTTGCGCAGCCAGCCGTTGAAGATGCCGATCGAGGCGCCGAAGGCGAGCGTGAGAATTCCAGCCGCGACCACATGCCAGATATCAGGCTCGAAGGCGCCGCCGGATATCAGGCGGACCAGCCAGGCGAGCACGCAAGCCGAAGCTGCGACCATCGACCCGACAGAGAGGTCTATCTCGCCGACGATGATCAGGAGCGTCATGCCGAAGGCGATCATGCCGGGCACTGCGATGGTGCGCAGGATGTTGAGCTGGTTGTCGATGCTCATGAAGCCGCGCGCGGTGAAAGCGACGAGGATGTAGAGGGCGATCAGGATGATCAGCATCGAATTGCGTCGTGCGAAGGTCGCGAAAGTGGTGCCCGAGCGGGTCATCGGCCTCTCCGAAATCATGGGTTTGTCTGTCGCGCCATGCAGGCGGCATAAAGGGTCTTGGGATCGAGGCCGTCATTGACGAATTCTTGCGCGATGCGGCCGTCGCGCAGGATCAGGATGCGATCGCAGCATTCGACGAGGTCTTCCAGTTCGGTGGAGACGACGATGCTTGACAGGCCTTCGAGGGCTTTTGACCAGATGATCTGATAGATCTGCTGCTTGGCCTGGACATCGACGCCACGGCCGGGCTCGTCAAAGAGCAGGATGCGCGGGGCGTTGTTGAGCCAGTTGCCGACGACAACCTTCTGCTGGTTGCCGCCGGAAAGGCTGGAGACGGGAAGCATCGGGCTGCCGATCTTGATGGACAGATCCCGGATCTGGCGCTCGACGGCTGGCCGTTCCCGTTCCTCGGTGACGAAGCCGCGATGGCTGAAACGCTGCATGGCGGCAAGGCAGAGATTGGCATGGATCGAGAGGATCTGGACCAGCCCGCTCTCCTTGCGGTCCTCCGAGGTGTAGCCGATGCCGAGGCGCTTCATGGTCGGGATCGAGACGTTTTCGACATGCTTGCCGTCCACCTGAATCTCGCCGCCGTTGATCGGCCCGGCACCGTAGATAGCACGCAGCAATTCGGTACGGCCGGAACCTAGCATGCCGGCGATCCCTAAGACTTCGCCCCGATGTAGATCGAAGCTCACGCCTTGGACCATCGGCTCGATCCTGAGGTCGCGGACGCTGAGGATCGGCTCTTCTGCGGCGATCGGACGAGGGGGGCGTGTCACCGGGGTGATGTCGCCGAACATCATTTCGAGGATGACGGCAGGCGTTGCCTCAGCCATCGGGCAGGATCCAGTGAAGTTGCCGTCCCTGAGCGCCGTCACGGTGTCGGCGATTTCGCCAAGTTCGGCGAGGCGATGGGAGATGTAGATGATCGTTACGCCCCGGTCGCGCAGGCGGCGAACAAGGCTGAAGAGTTGTTGCACTTCCGCCTGGGCGAGCGCCGAGGTCGGTTCGTCCAGCTGCAGGACGGTTGGATTGAGCGACATCGCCTTGACGATTTCGACGAGTTGCTGGCGGCCGATCGAGAGGCTCGATACCGGTTGGGCCGGGTCTATGTCGCCAGCCCCCATTTCATCGAGGAGTGCCTTTGCCTGCCGGAGCAGGCCGGGCCAGTCGATGAAGGGGGTGTTCGCATGGCGGGGCAGGCGGCCGAGATAGATGTTCTCGGCGACTGAGAGATGCGGGACGAGGCTGAGCTCCTGATACACCGTGACGATCCCCGCCTTCAGCGCATCCGAGGGGTGGGCGAAGCTGCAGGGGTGGCCGTCAACGAGGATCTCGCCCGAGGTCGGCTGGACGGCGCCGGCGAGCATTTTGATGAAGGTGCTCTTCCCCGAGCCGTTCTTGCCGAGCAGCGCATGGACCTGGCCCTTCGCGAAAGAATGGCTGAAGTTGTTCAGTGCCTTGACGGTCCCGTAGTGTTTCGTCAGGTGCCGCAGTTCGAGCGCGTTTGCCATCGTTGCTCCGTGCATTCCAGCGTGCAATCGGGAAATGGGGGTGCAGAGCCCGGTCGTGCTCTGCACCCGTTCCAGCGGGATGGAGGTCTCTCCGCCGGCCTTACTTCAGCGACTCGGCGAAAGCCTTGACGCCGTCCGGCTGCGTGCGCGACAGGAGCAGCGTCGGGACAGAGGTCTGCTCTGCCACCTTTTCACCCTTGAGGATTGCCAAAGCTGCGTTGACGCCGCTGGCACCCATCTCGAATGGCGACTGGGCGGTCACGGCCTGCAGCACGTTGTCGGACGAGAGCAGGCCCTTGGCCAGCTGTTCCGAGCCGTCAATGCCGAAGACATAGACGGAGCCTGCCTTGCCGGCGTTGCGGACGGCCTGCATGGCGCCGATGGTGCCGCCTTCATTGGCTGCATAGATGACGTTGACGTCGGCATTGGCCGTCAGGATGTCGGTCGCGACCGAGACGGCCTTTTCCGGCAGCCAGGCGTCCTGTTCGGTGACGACGTCGATGCTGTTGCCGTCAGCGGCCGCTTCCTTGAAGCCTTCGGTGCGCTCGCCGCTCTGTTCCGGCAGAAGTGACTTGAAGCCGAGGATCGCGACCTTGGCCTTGCCGCCCAGGGTTTCCTTGATGAAGCTTGCAGCCGCCTTGCCGGTGGTGGCGCCGAGATCCTTGTTCGAAGTCGAGAAGGTTGCCTGCGAAATACCCGCTTCCGTCAGGCCGCCATTGACGGCAACGACGACGATGCCCGCGTCGCGCGCCCGCTTCAGGGCCGCTGCCGAATTCTTGGCGGAAACGGGGGCGATGACGATCGCGTTCACCTTGCGGGCGATATAAGTGTCGATCGCCTGGCTTTCTTTCGCCTGGTCGCCGTCAATGTTGATTTCCAGCACTTCGGCGCCTGCCCTTTCGCCGGCATCGCGCATACCGGCCTGGAGCGACTTCATGAACTGGTCGCCCTGAAAGACGATGCTGGCGATGACAGGTTTGTCTTCGGCCGCGGCGATGCCGGTGCTGGCGGTCAGGCCGAGCGTGGCTGCGATGATGAGTTTCTTCATGGTCTTTCCTCCCTAAGGTTTCGATTGTTGATCACGGCCTCCTCGCCGTGACCGGCCTGCTATCCGGCTGTCGGGACCCTGTCGCCGATTTCGGCGAGCAGGATCGACATGTCGGGTATGCCGTCGGTGGCAGTTGCGCCGCCGAGACAATGGACCGCTGCGCGATGAGCGACAGCGGAAATGGTTTCGATCGACCAGCCTTCGTGCAGCCCGTAGAGCACCGCCGCGCAAAAGGCGTCTCCGGCGCCGACCGGGCTGACGATTGATGCGGGATCGACGGGATAGGCGGGCGTTCTGACCGGCGCGTCTGCGGGGGTGAACCAGATGCAAAGCTCGGGCGCATGAATGACGACGCCCTTGGCGACACCGCCATCCAGCAGTTTCTGGCCCGCCGTTTCCACTGATGACATCAGGAGCGTGCCCGCTTTGTCGCGAACGGCTATTCCGGTCGCACGCCCTGCCTCGGTCTCGTTGACGATGACGTAGTCGCAATGGGGCAGTGCCACGGCCACCTGGTCCGCAAAGGCGGGATCCTCGCTGGAGACGAAGTCGACGCAGGTCGTGAGACCGGCATCGCGCGCGGCTTTCAGCAATCGCGCCGCACCGGACGAGCCGTGTTCGTCTTTCCGGTCAAGCGCCGGCAGGAGCATCAGGTAACCGAGGTAGAAGATCCTGTGTCCGCTTGCGGCGTAGGCTGCGGGGTCGATAGCGCTGTCGGTCAACAGATCGTTGGACCCGCCGTGATAGAAGAAGGTACGGCTCTGGCCCGGCACATTCATCACATGGGTGTGGGCTGTGGCATGGCCGGGGAGCGTGCGAAGCCCCTCGACGTCGATACCGAGGGCCGCATGGCGATCACGCACATAGTCGCCGTCCCGATCGTCGCCCAGGGTGCCTGCCACTGAGAGGCGTCCGGGGAAGCCGAGCGAGGCAAGGTCGGTCACGACATTGGCCGCGCCACCGCCGACCCCCATGTCCTGGTGAAGGATATGTGCGAGGCTGCCTTGTTCCGGCCAATAGGACAGCGTGTGAATGCGGTCGACGATAAAATTGCCGACGCAGACGATGCCGCCCGGCTCTTGTCTCTCGCGTCTGTCTTGAACCTCCTCCCCGGTTCGCATCAGACGCCTCCTTCGTTCCAGAGAGGCTGGAGAGGCGGTTCGTCCTCCTCGATATCAGCAAAGCGACCGATCGGATCGAGGAAATAGTTGTCGGTCCGGTCGTCGTTGACCTGGCTGACTTCGCCGACAAGCACCGCCCCCTTGCCCTTCGCGCCATAGAAGCGGTGGTAGAGGCCGGTCGGGATGGTGACGCTCTGGCCGGGATGCAGGATCAGCGGCTGCCAAGTGCCGAGCTGGTGTTCGATCCCGTCCACGAGGACGGTCACGTCGGAGGCGGTCGTCTTATCCGCGGCGTCGGCGGCGCAGAATTCGATGACGAGATCGCCACCGGCGCGGTTGATGATGTCTTCCTGTTTGGCCTTGTGCAGGTGCGCGGGTGTGAGCTGGCCTTCCTGGATGAAGAGCAGCTTTTCCGCATAGCTGCGTTCGCCGTCCAGACCGAGGATGCCGTTGCGCAGGCAGAAGAGCACCAGACCCTGTTTTGCAAAACGGCCAGAGCCGAAGTCGGTCACATCCCAGCCGAGCTGACGGCTGCGCAGATAGTGTGCGACCTCCGGATTGGCCGCGACGTCGGCTGTTGTCCACTGGCCCCAAGCAGGAAGAGCCCACCGCCAAGTGTCCAGCATTCCGATGGCAAAACGCAGCGCGGCGTTGATTTCAGAGCGTTTCATTGCCGCGCCTCAATCGTAGTCGACGGTGACGACGCGGTTTTCGAGACCGGACTGAAGGGCTGCCGTCAACACAGCATGGTGGGCAGCAGCCTCAGCCGGGCTGGCGCAAGGGAAGCCATTCGCCGCGCCACCCGCCAGTTCGTCGACAAAGGCCGCCCACATCTGCTGGATTGCATCGGCGAAACCGAATTCGAAGATCTTGCCGGTGATGGCGGGGAAGACCGAGCCGTAGCCGAGGTCCTCCGTGTTCCAGGACTGTGTGCTACCCTGGTAGTCCATCCATTGCCACTGGCGCGGCTGCTTGGTGGAGAAGAAGGCGCTCTTCTTCATGCCGAGGATGCGGATGTACCAGGTGTTGGATTCGCCGGGCGCGATGCGCCAGGTCTTGAGGACGAGCGGGAAATCCTGATCTGCCGTTCGCACGCGACTGCTGATGGTGGCATTATCCCAGGTGGTGCAGGGCACCATGTTGCCCTTGCCATCCGGACGCTCGGTCACCCGCTTCACGAGATTGGCGTGCAATGTCTCCGGGTGCCAGCCGAGACGCAGAGGCACGTGCAGCACATGCATGCCGAGGTCTCCCATGCAGCCATAGGCGCCGTTGATGTGCTCCATGCGCTTCCAGTTGATCGGCTTATTCGGATCAATGTCGGAAGAATGCAGGAAGCCGGCCTCGACTTCGAGGATCTCGCCCATCTCGCCGCTTGCAGCCAATGCGATCACCTTCTGGGCGCCGGGGAAATAAGGCATTTCGGACGAGCAGCGGACGATAAGCTCCGGATGTTCAGCGAGCATTGCCATGATCGCCCGGTTTTGCTCGCGGTCCATACCGAAGGGCTTTTCGCCCAGCAGGTGTTTTCCGGCTTTCAGAATGTCCGTGTAGAACTCCGCATGCAGGACATGCGGGACTGCGCAATAGATCGCATCCACGTCTGGATTGGCCAGCAGTTCGCGGTAATCGGTGGTTGCCTGGCGGACCGAGGGGACATGGGTTTGAAACCATGCCATCAGGTCGGGATTGGTGTCGCAGACGGCAACGATCTCCGGCCGCGCCTTGGCGTCCGTCAGATGCATCCAGCGCGCGGCGGCGCTGGCGAATTCGCGTCCCATCAGGCCGCAGCCGATGACGCCGAAACGAAATGTCTTCATGTCTTTCCTCCTCCCGTCACGCTGCCTTAGCTAAGGTGGCGCGACGCCTCCTCGGCGGTTGCGCCGTCATGGACGATTGCCATCAATGCCCGGGTCATGCCGCCCGGATTGGCATGCTGGATGACGTTGCGGCCATAGACGATGCCGCGGGCGCCCTGTTCCATCAGAACCTTGGTGCGTGAGAGGATCTCCTGGTCGGAGACCCTGCCGCCACCGCGCACGAGAACCGGCAAGCCTTGCGCGATCTCGATGACGCGGTGGTATTCCGAGACGTCGTCGCAGGGGTCGGCCTTGATGATGTCGGCACCCAGTTCGGCTGCCTGGCGGACCAGCGGCAGGATCTTGTCGATCGCGCCGTCCACCATATAGGCGCCCTTGGAATTGTCCTGCATGACCAGCGGCTCCACCATCAGCGGCATGCCGTAGATCTCGCATTCGCGCTTGAGGCTGTTCACGTTACGCACACAGGCGCGGTAGACCTCCGGCTGGTTCGGCAGCATCAGCAGGTTGACGACCACGCAGGCTGCATCGAGCGCGATGGCCTGTTCAACCGGGCGGTCGATGACTTCGGAAAAGAGCGCGCTCGGCAGCGGGTTGCCATAGATATTGGCGATGTCTGTGCGCAGCACGAGGGCAGGGCGGGCCTTGCCGGGGATCGATTGCAGCATGGGCGCGGTGCCCGGCGGCAGCTGGATCGCATCCGGGGCAGCGGCGGCAATGATGTCGATCGCCGTGCGCATATTCTCAATGCCGGCCAGGAAGGTGCGCTCGTTGAACATGCCATGGTCGATCGCGACGTCGAAGCAGTTTCCAGACGTGCCGAAGAGGCGGTTGAGCCGCGCTGATTTCATCGATTTTCCTCCCGATGTGGTATCGTTTTCATGGAGGCTATCGATCGATTGCTGCGTCGTCAACGACGAATGTGGAAACGTTACCACATTTTCTCAAGCGTGAGATTTTGTCACGTAATGCTGCTGCGCGACCCGACGTTCAGTCGAGAGGATAGTGACAGGCGACCTCGCGGCCTGCCGAAACTGCGGTGAGCTCCGGCCGGGTCGCGCGACAGAGATCCGTGGCATAAGGGCAGCGCGTGGAAAACTTGCAGCCTGATGGCGGCGAGAGCGGGCTTGGGATTTCGCCCGTGAGCAGGATGCGGTCTCGCTTCCCCCGGTTGTGTGGCTGCGGAATGGCCGACAGCAGGGCGCGTGTATACGGGTGGTGCGGCCGCGCGTAGAGTGCTTCGGTCTCGCCGGTCTCGACGATCGAGCCCAGATACATGACAGCGACACGGGTAGAGACATGGCGCACGACGGCGAGGTCATGGGCAATGAAGACATAGGTGAGGTTCAGTCTCTCGCGCAATTCGCCGAAGAGGTTGACCACCTGCGCCTGCACCGAAACGTCGAGGGCGGACACTGGTTCATCGGCGACGATCAGCTTTGGCTCGACTGCCAGCGCGCGGGCGATACCGATGCGCTGGCGCTGGCCGCCGGAAAATTCGTGCGGATAGCGATCGAGATATTCACGGCGCAGGCCGACCAGTTCCATCAATTCGTCCAGCCGCTCGCCGATCGCAGCACCCTCGCGGATGTGATGGACGGAGAGTACCTCCGCCAGCATGTCGCGTACCCGCCTTTTCGGATTGAGCGAAGCGGAGGGGTCCTGGAAGATCATCTGCATCTTGCGACGAACGGGCTTGAGGGCTTTCGTATCGGCCTTGCCGATTTCCTGACCATCGAAGGTCAGTTCGCCTGCGGTGATATCGTAGAGGCGCGTCAGACAGCGGCCCAGCGTCGACTTGCCGCTGCCGGATTCTCCGACCAGTCCGAGCGTTTCGCCGGGGCGAACCTCAAGATCGATCGCGTCGACTGCATGCAGCACCTTGCCGGAGCCGGGCATCATGGTCTTGCCGACAGTGAAATTCTTGGTGAGCCCCTTTGCCTGGAGCAGCGGTGCGGCGGGGGTGATCTGAGGGGTCATGCCATTTCCTTGAGGGGGAGGGCTGCTTGCCGCAGGGCGGGGCGTTCGTCGTCGTCGAGGACGCAAAGGGCCGTCTGGTCGTCGGCGCGGCGCAGCGGCGGGCGATCCAGACAGGCAGAGCGGGCGAAGTCGCAGCGGGGCGCAAAGCCACAGCCTTCGCCGATCGTATCCGGTGTCGGCGGCATGCCGGGGATCGACCGAAGCTTGTCCAGCCGTTTGCCGGTGAGCGGCGGAATGGAGGCCATGAGGCCCCAGGTGTAGGGATGCAGCGGGCGCGCAAAGACGTCGTCGGTCCGCCCTCGCTCGACGATGCGGCCGGCATACATGACGGCCACCTGCTCGGCGACCTCGGCGACAACGCCCATGTCATGGGTGATCAGGATGATCGCCGAGCCGAAATCCTTGCGCAGGCGCAGCAGCAGGTCGAGCACCTGGGCCTGGACCGTGACGTCGAGTGCTGTCGTCGGTTCGTCGGCAACCAGAAGGGCGGGGTTGCAGGAGAGCGCCATGGCGATGACCGCGCGCTGGCGCATGCCGCCTGACAGTTGGTGCGGGTAGCGGTCGACGGCCTCGCCAGGATTGGACAGTCCGACTTCGCCGAGCAGTTCTACGGCGCGGCGGCGGGCAGCGCGGGCGGAGATGTTTTCGTGGGCGCGGATCTGCTCGGCGATCTGCCAGCCGATCGGATAGACGGGCGTCAGTGCCGTCATCGGGTCCTGGGAAATCAATCCGATCTCCTTGCCCCTGATGGAGCGCATCTGGCTGGCCGGAAGGTCGAGAATGGGCCGGCCCTTGAAGGAAACGGCGCCGTCGACACGGGTGGTCTTGGCATCGTGCAACCCGAGTAGCGACAGCAACGTCACGGACTTGCCGGAGCCGGACTCACCGACGATCGAGAGGATCTCGCCTTCGTGGACGCGGAAGGAGACGTCGCGCACCGCCTGGACCGGGCCGCGATCGGTGGCAAAAGAGACCGAGAGGCCGTCGACGTCGAGGAGAATGGGTTTGTCCGAGATGGCCATCGCTCAGTTCCCCCTGACCCGTGGATCGATCAGCACATAGACGACGTCAACCAACGCATTGGCGATGACGACGAAGAAGGAGGCATACATGACGGTGCCGAGGATCATCGGCAGGTCGAGGTTGAGGAGGGCCTGATAGGTCAGGCGCCCGACACCGTTCAGGCCGAAGACCACTTCCGTCAGAAGAGCGGCACCTCCGACCAGCACGCCGAAGTCCAGACCGAACATGGTCACGAAGGGAATGAGCGAGGTGCGCAGTGCATGGCGCAGCATGACGCGGGCGGGCGAGAGGCCTTTTGCGCGCGCCGTGCGGATGAAGTCTTCCTGGTAGGCTTCAACGAGATTGGCCCTCAAGACGCGACCATAGATGCCGATATAGAGGGCAGCGAGTGTGAACCAGGGGATCACAAGCGTCTTGAACCAGCCGATCGGGTCCTGCATCAGCGGCTTATAGCCAAGGGCGGGCACCCAAGAGAACAGCCAGGTGTCGTGAAAACGGCTCTGGCTGATCAGGTTCATCATCTCGCCCAACCAGTAAACCGGCATGGAAACCCCGATCAGCGCCAGCGCCATCAGCCCACGGTCGATCAGCGTGTCGCGCGTCAGGGCGGCCAGCACCCCGACGAAGATGCCACCGACGATCCAGAGGACCGCCGCACCCGCGACGAGAGAGAGGGTGACAGGTGCTGCGGCGACGACGGCGGGCACGATCCGGTAGCCGCGATTGACGAAGGAGGTCAGGTCCTGGGTGATGAAGAGGCGCTTCATCATCACGCCGTACTGGATCGGAAGGGGCCGGTCGAAGCCGAATTCCTTGCGGATCGCCTCGATGGTTTCCTGCGAGGCGTTGCGCCCGGCGAGACGCGCAGCGGGATCGGAGCCGGGTGTGGCGAAGAAGATCAGGAAGACGAGCGCCGAGATGCCGAACATCACGAAGATCATCTGGCCGAAGCGCTGGAGAACGGCAATGGTCATGGAGCCCTCCTCAGGCCAATTTGGTGCGGGGATCGAGGGCGTCGCGCAGGCTGTCACCAAGCACGTTGAGCGACAGCACCGTCAGGACGATGGCGATGCCCGGGGCGAGCGACACGATGGGCCGCGTGTAGAGCAGGGTCTGGCCGTCCTGGATGATCGTGCCCCAGCTGGCATCCGGTGCCTGTACGCCGATCGACAGGAAGGACAGCGAGGATTCGGTGATGATGTTGAGGCCCATCATCAGAGGAATGAAGACGATCAGCATGGTCGTCACATTGGGCAGGATGTCATGCAACAGAATGCGCCAGGACGGAATACCGAGACCGCGGGCGGCGAGCACGAATTCGCTTTCGCGCAACGACAGGACGCGACCGCGCAGGGGGCGGGCGACATAGGGGACGTAGATGATCCCGATGATGAAAATCGGCAGCAGGAGGCTGTCCGATCCGATCTCGATCGGGCCGATGACGATGCCGTTGGAGATCAGCACGATCGAGAGCGAGATGGCGAGCAGGTAGACCGGGAAGGCCCAGAGGATGTCGAGAATGCGCGACAGGATCTTGTCGACCCAGCCGCCGAAGAAGCCGGCGGATATGCCGATCAGTGCGGCAAGGACAAGACAGATGACGGTGGCGGAGGCGGCGATGAACAGCGAATTGCGGCCGCCATGGAGAACACGTGCTGCGACGTCGCGGCCTTGTGTATCCGCGCCGAGAAAATACTGCGCTCCCCAAGTCGGACCGATGGGCGTCACGCCGAGACCCAAGCCCTCTGTGGAGGCCTGCATGACCTTGACCCGCTTGCCATCGAGCATGATGCGGCCGCTGAGGTTAGAGCGGAACGGATCGCTACCGGCAACATAGCTGGCATAGAGCGGGGCAGCCAGGCTCGACAACACGATGACGAAAAGGACGAAGGCTGCCAGCAGTGTTGGCCGGTCGCGCTTCAGGATACGCCAGGCACGCCGCCACGGACCCGAAGACGGTCGGGTCAGGGGAGCGTCGGCGTGAATGGTTGGAGTTGCGTCGGTCATCTGGTCCCCGATAGGCCGATTGGTGGTTCGGGTGGCAGAGGACTGCCACCCGTTCTTCCGTCAAAGGGTGTTCACTTCACCCAGGACTGCGAGGCGATCCAGCGGTTCTGCTTGTTGAACAGGTAGTTGCCGAGGCGGGCCGAGGTGAAGTTGACGCTTTTCGGGGTGAACAATGGAGCCATGGGGGCCTGCTCCATGAAGCCCTTGTCGACTTCCGCCCACTTGGCGTTGGCGGCATCGGGATCGGTGAGGGCCAGTGTCATCGCCTCCTTCATCTTGGCGTCGAGATCCTTGTTGCAATAGCCGGAGATGTTGATGGAGGAATCGCTGCCGGGGGTGAAGGAGCTGCAGGACAGGAGGACATTGAGGAAGTTCGAAGCCGCCGGATAGTCCATATACCATTGGGATATACTGATCTGGACGTTGTTGTTGGTGTTCTGGATGTAGGTGAACTGGATGTTCGGCGAGACGGCTTTCATCGAGGCATCATAGCCGAGTTCGGAGAGTACGCTCTGGATGTAGGTGCCGATGCCGCGTGCGGTGGCATTATCCTCGGCGATCACAGTGACCTTCTGGCCCTTGGTGCCGGATTCCTCGACCAGTTGCTTGGCCTTCTCCATGTCGGGGCCGACCCATTCCGGGCCGGGTTCGGCGGTGTAGATGCAGTCGTCGACATGGCCGGGGAAGTCCGGCGGCAGGATCTGGCAGGTCGGCTGGGCCAGAACTTCGCCGCCGAACAGGCCGACGAGGGCGTCACGGTCGAGGGCATAGTTCAGGGCCTGGCGGGCCTTGACGTTGTCGAAGGGGGCGATGTTGGTGTTCATCGGCGCATACCAGAAGGCGGCGAGCGGATCGATGTGGATCTGGCTTGCATATTTGGCGCCGATTTCCGGCAGGCGGTCAGCCGGAGGCGTGTCGAACATCCAGTCGATCTGGCCGTTGACGATGGCGTTGATGGTCGCTTCTTCGGTCAGTCCGAACTTGTAGATGATCTCGTCCGCATAGCCGTCCGGCTGGGCGTCGACGCTCCATTCCTTGAAATGCGGGTTACGCTTCATGACCAACTGTTCGGTCGGATTGTAGCTGTCGAAATAATAGGCGCCGGTGCCGGGGATCGGCGTGGTGCCGGCATCGGCGGCCGGCGCGTCGGCCGGGAGGATCGATGCGTGCGGGACGGCGAGTTTGGAGAAGATCTCCGAATCCGGCGCGACGAGGTTGATGGTCACGGTGCCGGCCGCATCGTCGGCGATCACGCCGCCTTCGAGCGTGCAGGTCTCGGCCTCGGCAATGCATTTGTCGGCGCCGACGAAGCCGTTGTAGAAGCTGCCGGTGGTCGGGCCCTTGACCTTGAAGATGCGCTGGTAGGATGCCAGCACGTCAGACGGCTTCAGCTCCTTGCCATTGGAGAACATGATGCCCTTGCGGATCTTGAAGACATAGGTCTTGCCATCATTGGTCGGCTCAGGGATCGCTTCGGCGATCGACGGGACGATCTCGAAGCCGTCGGTGCCGCCGGCCTGCTTGAACTTGACGAGGCCGTCATAGGTCATCTGGTAGAGCTGCCAGAACTGGGCCGTGTAGTTGATCATCGGATCGATGGTGCCGGCTGCCGAAACGGCGGCAAGCGTCATGGTGCCACCACGATGCTTGGCCATCAGTTCGGCGCGGTCCTCGGCCAGAGCTGCGCCGGATAGCGCTGTCTGGGCCAGTAGAATGCCGGCGGTCAGGAGACCGGCGCGGCGGGCAAGAGGCTTCAGATAGAGTGTCATGATGCTGTTTCCCTCTGTTTTTGTTTGAACGTCTTCGTCGCATGTGCCCGTTGGCCGGGCTTGTCGTTGGTGTTGGTCAGGGTGCCTTTTCGTCGAGGAAGGCAGAGACTTCGGCCATGCAGGCTTTGCGTTCCTCGACATGCGGCATGTGGCTCGATTGTTCGAAAATCCTCCAGCGCACATCCGGGATTTCGTCAGCATAGGGCTGCACGCAGGCTTCCGTCGCCTCGTCGTAGCGGCCGGAAATCAGCAGGGTGGGGACGTTGATGGTGGAGAGACGGCCGACGATCGACCACTCCTTCATCGTGCCGATGACGTGGAACTCGTTGGGACCGTTCATGGTGTGATAGACGGTCGGATCCGTGCCGATCGCATCGAATGTGCGCTTCACCTCGTCTGGCATCGGCACGACGCGGCAGACATGGCGCTGGTTGAAGACATCCGTTGCCTCCATGTATTCCGCGCTGTCGGTCGTGCCGGCTTCCTCATGGCGCAGCAGAGTCGCCTGGACGTCAGCGGGCAGGTCGGCACGCAGGCGGTTGGCTTCCGAGATCCAGGTGCTCATCGCAGCCGGTGAATTGGCGATGATCAGCGCCTTCAGGCCAGCGGGGCGTTCAACGGCGAATTCCGCGCCGAGCATACCGCCCCAGGACTGGCCGAGCAGGCAATAGCCGTCACGGATGCCGAGATGGTCGATCAGATTGTGCAGTTCGGTGCGGAAGAAGGGGACGGTCCAGAAATCCGCGCCCTTTTCTGGCAGGTGGGTCGACTTGCCATTGCCGACCTGGTCGTAATGGATGACGGCACGGCCAGTGGCGGCAATGTCCTTGAAGCTGTCGACATAGTCGTGAGTGCAGCCGGGACCGCCATGGGCGACGATCAGCGGCGACTTGCCCGAGGCGAGATCGCCGGTGATCCGGTACCAGGTCTTGTAGTCGCCGTAAGGGGCGAAGCCTTCAGTGATCGACACGCGTGATGCTCCTTTGTCGTCTCATGGTCTTTCAGCCGCCTGTCTTTGTGCGGCGGTCGTCGCGGCAGATCGCTTCCGCCGTTTCTTCTGTTGTCATGCCCCAGTCCATTGCGATCTTGCGCAGCCGCTTCCAGGCGCCGTCCTCGTCGAGCTGTTCGGCCTGCAAAAGCTTGAGGATGGCGCGGACGACGACGGGACGCTGGCGCAGCCTGTCTTCCAGTACGCGGATGTCGTCGGCCTGGCTTCGCGCGATCTGGTAGGCGTGGGCGGCGATCAGGATCGCGCTATAGGCCCCGGTCGAGCCGATCGGTTTCAAGAGATGGGCGTTCGAGCCCTGCGCCAGCGCCCATTCGACGCGGCCGGGGGCTTCGGAGCCGATCAGGGCAACCATCGGCATCGGGGCAAAGCCGCGCGGCCAGGGGAACTGGCCGTCATGCCCCATGTCTGCGTCGAAGAAGACGATATCGGCATTGACATGCGAGGCATCGATCTGCGGCCAGACCACCTCAACCGTCATGTGCAGGAGATCCAGCTGGCGGGCGAGCGCCTCGACCGAGGGGTGTTCCCGATGCAGGATGAGGGCGCGCCAGGTGGCAAGGGAGAGGCGACCGGGGCGGCTCATTTGACCACCTTCAGATGACTGCCCTGACGCTGCAAATGGCTGTCGCCATCACCCTGCTTCGGTCGGTGAAAGGCATGAACCAGATAGGGGTCGGCCTCTACCGGCTCGGCTGCGCTGTGGAAGATGTCAAATTCGCCGCTCGTGTCCGAAACGGCAAGATGCGGGCGAAGGGCTGCATGATGGGTTCGTGGGTGAATGGCGACTGGCCCCATGGGGGTGTCGAAAGATCGTGATGTCACGACGCGGCGAATAGCGTCCGGCGCGTCGGTGGCTGCATCCTTCATCGCCTGCGCCAGGATTGTCACGCTCATATACGTCGCACAGAATGACGTTGTGATGCGTCGCTCGGCTCCGTAGCGGGCAGCCATCCGGGCTTTGAATTCGCGGTTCTCCTGGATGTCCAGCCGGTTGAAGTAGGGTGCGGCGGCGATGTGTCCGGCGCGGGCCTCGGGGGTCAGACTGTCCAGCTCCGTTTCCGAAAGGTTGCACCCAACGATGGGTGGCGCTGCGGGGCGATTGCGACGCCACAGGTCGTAGGCCGCGAAGAAGGCCGTGGCTGAGGCGCCGACGAGATTGCTGAGGATGAAATCCGGCCGTTTCTGCTCGATCTCCGTGATCAGGTGATCGACCTCAACCGCGCCGAGCGGAACGAAACGTTCGGAGAGCACCTGTCCGCCCGAGGCCTCGGTGAGTTCGCGCGCGATACGACTGTTTTCCCAGCCCCAGATATAGTTCGAGCCGACGATGAAGGGCCTGTTGCCGAAGCGCGGCAGGACATGGTCGAAGAGGGGGAGGAGATGCTGGTTGGGGCAGGCGCCCAGATAGATGGCGCTGTCGCTCGCCTCATATCCCTCATAGGGAAAAGCGTACCACAGGAGCGCACCGTTCCGCTCGATGGCCGGCAACACATCCTTGCGGCTCCAGGACGTGATCGTTCCGATGACATGGCGGCAGCCGTGATTGCGGATGGCAGCTTCCGTTCGCAGCGGATAGAATTCTGCACGGCCGGCGGGATCATCGATCCTTGGCTCAAGCCGGAATGGCAAGTCGTTGTCGGCATTGACTTCGGCGATGGCCGCAAGAGCGCCAGCCAGAGCTTCGCGACCGAGAGCCGCATAGGGTCCGGTGGTGGAGTATAAGATGGAAATGGGATGTGCTTCGCGTGTCCTCATGCGACGCCCCAGATCTGGCGGTGCGGCCGCAAGACGAATCCCATCAGAACTTCCAATGCCTTCATGGTTGACACCCACGCCTGCTGTGGCCGCGTTCCCGCCCACTGGCTGTCAGAAACGAAAAAGGCCCCGCACCGCGTCTAACGCGGTATCGGGGCCCAATTGCCATCTGGCATCCAATGCCTTTTCGGGGTTCAAGCTAGGATATGGATGTTTTGTGGTCAATCACTTTGTTTGCCCAAATTTTGGGCCAAAGGGCTTTGAACGTCTCTGCTCCCTGCGGAAATCGGATCGGCGTCCACTCCATGCCGGCGGGAAATTCCTGCGACAAGGCGGCAATCACTGTTGTCGCAGAATGCGGCAAAGCAGCTTGGCCAGATCTTCCCGAAACTGCGGGCCGTCGTCCTCGAGATTGGTCAAGGCTGCCGCCACCGTGCTGATAGAGGAGATGAGCGCCACAGATCCGATTGCGAACATCAGCGAGAGCCCTGAGTCCGGCTCGCCCTCCATGTCGGCAACGAGTCCCATTTTCTGGAGTGACACCAGGATCGTCTGATGCATCGGCTTCAGCAGAGCCTCTGTAATCAGCTCTTTACGATCGTCACTTACATTAGAAATGAGTTCGGTAAGAAGGACCCGTGAGAAGGCCGGAAGCTGGAAGATCAGGTCAACGAGATGGGTGCTGATGAATGGCAGCCTGTGCTCCTGTGGCAGGTCTTCCGCCTGACGCATGAATTCCGCAGCTTGAAGCCTCGAATCGTCACTGACGGAGCGCACGACGGCCTCCCACAGTCCGAATTTGGAGCCGTAGCGATAGGAAATGAGGGCGACATCGACCCCCGCTCGCGTTGCGATCAAACGCAGAGGTGTCTTGTCGAAACCGTGTTCCGCGAAGCTCGTCAGTGCCGCTTCGAGCAGGGTGTCGGTGTCTTGTTCGTCGCCCTTCCTGGGCCGCCCCCGGTTTCGCTCCGCTGAAGTCATATGTGCGTACGCCTCTGAATTGACTTAATCGCCATTTGAATACATATATTCAATGCGTGATGAATAAAACTCTTTTCGTCGTCAACCTCACCACCGGAACGTCTCATGGTCAATCAATCCCAACGTCTGCAAGGCGGCAGATTGCGAAGGGTAACGCTGTTCGCCGCCTTTTCCGTTCTCGCGCTTTCCTCCTGCGAGGGTGACAACAAGAAGACCGAGGTTGATGTTCCTCAGGTCACCGTCGAGGTTGCCAAGCTCGACCGGGATGTTCTGCGTGCTGCAGGCACGGGGGAAATCAAGGCGCAGGTCGAAAGTGAGCTGTCTTTCAAGCTCAGTGGCCGGGTGATCGAGCGGCAAGTGGGCGTCGGGGATCGCGTGACCGCCGGTCAGGTGCTCGCGACGCTGGATCCGACGGAACAGCTTGCCGATATCCAATCCGCAGAGGCCGGCGTTTCGGCGCAGGATGCAACGCTGCGCAAAGCCAGCTCCATCCTCAATCGCCGCAAGACACTGATCCAGACCGGCGCGTTGTCGCAGCAGGAAGTGGATAGTGCGCAGCAGGAGTTCCTGTCTGCCCAGAAGGACCTGGATGCCGCCAAGGCCAGACTGGAGACGGCGCAGGAGGCGTTGAAGCAGACTGAGCTTCGAGCCGATGCGGACGGAACTATCACGGCCCGGAATGTTGAAGTGGGGCAAGTGGTGCAGGCGTCTGCCACTGTCTTCACCCTGGCGCATGACGGTGCGCGCGACGCGGTGTTCAACGTGCAGGAAAACGCCCTGAGCACCGGGGCAGAGCCGATCTCGCTCAATGTGAGCCTTCTGTCGCGTCCGGATATCTCGGTGCCGGCCAAGATCCGCGAGGTCAGCCCCACCCTCGATCGCTCGCTCGGAACCGTGCGGGTCAAGCTTTCGGTCGAAAATGCCCCTGCGGAAATGACCCTCGGTGCTGCCATCGTGGCAAATGTCGTGCTGGCGCAGCAGGACCGCATCTCGATTCCCTGGCAATCGATTTTTTCCAAGGAAGGCAATCCGGCCGTCTGGGTCGTCGATCGTGATGCACTGACGACTGCGCTGAAGCCGGTCAAGATCGAGCGCTACGACGCTGATCGGGTCGTCCTCACGTCCGGCATTGAGCCGGGGGAACTCGTCATCGTCGATGGTGTGCAGTTTCTCCGAGAGAACCAGAAAGTTGCCATTCTGAAAGGAGCGGCTCAATGAGAGCTCCCGCCTTGATTCCACTTTTGCTTCTGGCAGGGGTCCTTTCTTCGTGTTCCGACGACCAGCCTGAAGCCGTTGCGCCGGTACGCCCGGTTCTCTTCGTCGTCGCCGAGCCCAGGGCGGCTGTCGTGTCCGGGTTTACCGGTACAGTTGAAGCCAAATTCAGTACGGACCTCGGATTCCAGGTGCTCGGGCGCATCACGGCCCGGCATGTCCATGTCGGCGACCTTGTTCAGAAGGGGCAGGTTCTCGCCAATCTGGATTTTGCGGCCCTGGAGCTCAGCGTGAAACAGGCCGAGGCGGACCTCGCCTCCGCCAACGCCAAACTTGATCTGGCACGTGTTACCGAGCAGAGGCAGAAGACGCTGGTGGCCTCGAATGCCAGCACTCGAGAGCAACTCGAAGAAGCCGTGCAGGCCCGCGAGGCCGCCGAGGCGACTGTTCAGCAACTCGAGGCAAGCCTGGACAAGGTTCGCGAGCAGCTGACCTATGCCACGCTGACGGCAGATACGGACGGCGTGGTTTCCGCTGTTTCAGCAGAGGTCGGTCAGGTCGTTTCGGTGGGAACCCCTGTTGTCACCATTGCCCGTCTCGAAGCGCGC
This sequence comes from Rhizobium sp. AG855, assembly GCF_003610655.1. Taxonomy (NCBI): domain Bacteria; kingdom Pseudomonadati; phylum Pseudomonadota; class Alphaproteobacteria; order Hyphomicrobiales; family Rhizobiaceae; genus Rhizobium; species Rhizobium sp. AG855. Next base: position 30,658 of record NZ_RAQG01000007.1, read on the forward strand.
GATGCGGTCGTCGACATTCCGGACCGCTACGGTGCTCTCACCGCCATCGGCACGCCGTTCGAGATCACGCTTCAGGCGAACCCGGCAAAGACGGTACGCGGCACCGTTCGCGAAACGACGCCTCAGGCTGATCCCGCGACGCGCAGCCGGAGAACCAAGATCGCTCTCGAATCCCCTCCGGACAGCTATCGCCTCGGCAGCACCATCACGGCCTCGCCGATCGCCCGCACGGACGATCACCTGTGGCTTCCGGAAAGTGCCGTCGGCGGTACTGATGGCAAGCCGTTCGTCTGGGTCATCGACGCCACCAAGAGTACCGTTTCCAGGCACGAGGTCGAGGTGCAGCCATCGCTGGGCGGCGGTTTCGACATCATCAGCGGCATCAATCGCGGCGACCGCATCGTCTCGGCCGGCGTGAACTCGCTCACCGACAACCAGCCCATCCGATTTTCGAATGAGACCCCCCTATGAACAAGTCATTCAATCTTTCCGAATGGGCCCTGCAGCACAAGTCGCTCGTCTGGTATTTCATGATCCTGTCGATGGTGGCGGGCATCATGTCCTACATCAATCTCGGACGTGAGGAGGATCCGGATTTCAGCATCAAGACCATGCTGATCCAGGCCTCGTGGCCTGGCGCCTCCGTCGATGAAATGACGAGCCAGGTCACCGACCGCATCGAGAAGAAGCTGCAGGAACTGGATTCTCTCGACTATACCAAGAGCATAAACACGCCGGGTCAGACGACGATCTACGTCAACCTGCTGGAAAACACCAAGGCTGCGGACGTGAAGCCCACATGGGTCAAGGTCCGCAATATGATCAACGACATCGCGCCGACATTGCCGCAGGGCGTCCAAGGCCCGGCCTTCATCGACAGTTTCGGCGATGTCTACGGCAACATCTATGCCTTCACGGCCGATGGCCTTACCCAGCGACAGCTGCGCGACTATCTCGAATCCGCTCGCCAGCAGATCCTCTCCGTGCCCAATGTCGGCAAGGTCGAGATGATCGGGGCGCAGGACGAAGTCGTCTACCTCGATCTTTCGCCCAAGCAGATGGCCGCCTTGGGCATATCGCAGCAAGACATCGTCCAGACGCTGCAGAACCAGAATGCCGTTGTGGCGTCGGGGACGCTGCTGACAAGTTCGGAACGAATCAATCTGCGCGTCTCCGGGCAGTTCGCCTCCGATGAAGCGCTGCGCAACATCAATCTGCGCGTCAACGATCGTTTCTTTCGCCTGAGCGACGTGGCCACCATCACCCGCGGTTACTCCGATCCGGAACAGCCGCTGTTTCGCGTCAATGGGAAACCCGCGATTGGCCTGGCGATCGGCATGAAGCCGGGCGCCAACCTGTTGCGCTTCGGCGAAGCTTTGACGGAAAAGATGGACAAGGTGATCGCGGATCTCCCGATCGGGATCGGCGTTCATCATGTCGCCGATCAGGCCGTCGTTGTCGAGGAAGCCGTCGGCGGATTTACCAAGGCTCTGTTCGAGGCGATCGCCATCGTGCTTGCGGTGAGCTTCATCAGTCTTGGCATGCGGGCCGGTTTCGTCGTCGCCGTCTCCATCCCACTCGTCCTCGCCATCACCTTCGTCTTCATGGAGTATCTCGGAATCTCCTTGCAGCGCATTTCGCTCGGGGCCTTGATCATCGCGCTCGGCCTGCTGGTCGACGATGCCATGATTGCCATCGAGATGATGGTGTCGAAACTGGAGCAAGGGGAACCCTTGCCCAAGGCGGCCACGGCCGTCTGGACGTCGACGGCCTTTCCCATGCTGACCGGGACGCTGGTTACCGTCGCCAGTTTCATTCCTGTGGGCCTGAACGATAGCGCGGCCGGTGAATTTACCTTCACGCTGTTCGTCGTTATCGGCATTTCTCTGATCGTCTCGTGGATCGTTGCGGTACTTTTCGCGCCGCTTCTCGGCATTCTCATTCTGCCGAGCGCCATGAAGAAGCACGCGGAAACCAAGGGCTTCTTCTCGCGTACCTTCAGCGGCCTGCTGAACGTCTGCATGACCTGGCCGAAACTGACCATTCTGGCGACGGCCGGTCTCTTCGGCCTGTCGCTCTTCGGCATGGGCTTCGTGCAACAGCAGTTCTTCCCGGCTTCCGATCGTCCTGAGCTGATTGTCGACTGGACCGCGCGGCAGAACTACACGCTGGCGCAGACCAAGGCCGAGATGGATGGGTTCGAGGCGAAGCATCTCATCGGCAATGAGGACGTCGATCACTGGACGTCCTATGTCGGCCAGGGAGCGAAGCGCTTCGTTCTCTCCTTCGATGTTCAACCGAATTCGAGCAATTTCGGCCAGATGATCGTCGTGGCGAAAAGTGTGGAGGCGCGTGACCGGCTGATCGCATCGCTGTCTCAGGCTGCCACCGTCGAATATCCGGGTACAGATGTCTTCGTGAAGCAGATGGAACTTGGACCGCCTGTTGGCCGGCCGATCCAGTACCGCGTGGCTGGGCCGGACCCGCAGAAGGTTCGCACCTACGCTGCCGATCTGACCTCGGTTCTCGGCGACAATCCGCGACTTGGGCGCATCGTCTCGGATTGGAACGAGCCGGCGCGCGTTGTGAAGGTCGACCTGTTGCAGGACAAGGCGCGCCAGCTTGGTGTCAGTTCCTCGGATATCGCGACAGCGCTCAACAATGTGACGGGTGGTTCCACCATCACGCAGATCCGAGACAGCATCTATCTCATCGATGTCGTTGGACGGGCTCCGAAGGCCGAGCGGGAGTCGATCGAAACCTTGCGGAACCTGCAACTGCCAGGCAGCAACGGTCAGGCCGTCCCGTTGGCTGCGATTGCAAACTTCCATTATGAGCTGGAGCAACCGGTCGTCTGGCGCCGCGACCGAATGGCGACGATCACACTTCAGGCGGCGATCACCGACGGCTCGCAGCCGGCGACCGTCGACCAACTGTTGAAGCCGTCGATCGACGCATTCTCGGCGAAGCTGCCGGACGGCTACACGGTGGAGACGGGCGGATCCGTCGAAAGCAGCGCAAAGAGCCAGGCACCGATCGTTGCCGTCGTTCCTCTCATGCTGCTGACCATGACCACGATCCTGATGTTCCAGTTGCAGAGCTTCCAGCGGCTTTTCATGGTGTTCATCGTTGCACCGCTGGGATTGATCGGGGTGGTTGTCGCCCTGCTGTCGAGTGGTGCGCCGCTCGGTTTCGTGGCGATCCTCGGCGTTCTGGCTCTGATCGGGATCCTGATCCGCAACTCGGTCATTCTCGTGGTGGAAATCGACTCATTGCGAAAAGCCGGAAAGGATGCGTGGGAGGCTGTCAGGGAGGCCGCAGAGCACCGGATGCGACCGATCATGCTGACGGCTGCGGCCGCAAGTCTCGCGCTGATTCCGATCTCACGCGAGATCTTCTGGGGGCCGATGGCCTATGCCATGATGGGGGGCATCGTCGTCGGGACCGTGCTGACGCTGCTCTTCCTGCCCGCGCTTTACGTGGTCTGGTTCGGTATCAAGCGTCCAGAGACCGAAGAGCCTTCCGAGACCGTCGTGGCCTGACGTGCAAAGCAGCCGCGCCGGCGCGGACTGACGCAACAGCAAGACAGCGATGGCGGCCGTTTCGTCGGCCGCCATCCGCGTTTGATGGCAAGCGACTGGTATTCGACAAGTCTGTCTGCAATCTGGCCTGCTCGGAATAATCTACTCCCGTCTCCTGCCTGACGGGAAAGATCTGACTGAATTCATGGGGGAATTGATACGAACGCGCTTCCTTGGGCCGGCGTTTTGGTCTTCACTGGCGGCAACCTTCAGGAGGAATTTTTCATGACCTTGCGCATCAACCAGACCGCTCCGAATTTCACCGCTGAAACGACCCAGGGGGCCATCACGTTCCACGACTGGATCGGTGACAGCTGGGCCGTCCTCTTCTCTCATCCGAAGAATTTTACGCCGGTTTGCACCACCGAATTGGGCGCCATGGCGGGCCTCTCGGACGAATTTGCCAAACGGAACGTCAAGGTTATCGGCATTTCGGTCGATCCCGTCGAAAGCCACACCAAGTGGAAGCAGGACATCAAGGTCGCGACCGGTTTCGACGTCGGCTATCCGCTGATTGGCGACAAGGATCTGAAGGTGGCCAAGCTTTACGACATGCTGCCCGACGATGCCGGTGAAACGTCGGAAGGTCGCACCCCGGCCGACAATGCCACGGTGCGGTCGGTCTATGTCATCGGGCCGGACAAGAAGATCAAGCTCATCCTCACCTATCCGATGACCACGGGCCGCAACTTCGACGAGATCCTGCGGACCATCGACTCGATTCAGCTGACCGCCAAGCATCAGGTTGCGACGCCTGCCAACTGGAAGCAGGGTGATGATGTGATCATCACGGCGGCCGTGTCGAACGAGGATGCTCTCGCCCGTTTCGGCGCTTTCGAGACGGTTCTGCCTTACCTGCGCAAGACCAAGCAGCCGGCAGCCTGACTGATTGCTCCCCCGCCCTTGCCGTTCACGGTGGGGCGGGTGCATCGGCCCAGTGCGTCTATTGGCTGGCGGCAGCCGCTTAACCTTAACGCTAGCCCACCTCCCACCCCGTGTTGCAACACGGGAGCAAGGCGGGCAGTGTGGCCGAGTTAAAGGCTGCAGGACGGCGGATTTATTCGCCCTGGACCGAGATAGGCTCGATGCTCAATTCCAGCGATTTCCATCAGTGCGTCATCATCATGGCGCATCCAGACGACGAGATCCTCTGGGCCAGCTCGGTTCTGGCTGCGGCAAAGAAAGTCGTGCTCTGTTATGGGAACTCTGTCGACGCGGCTGTCAGCCGGGGACGGGAGACGCTGCTGCGCGACTTTCCAATTCCCTCTGTTGTTAGCCTCAATATTCGAGAATCGCGCAGTTTTCTCACTACCGACTGGGAGCACCCTGTCGAGACGCCGCATGGGATCCTGTGCGGCCGCGACAGAGATTGTTATGCCCGCAACTTCCATCTGATCGCTGCGGCCATCGAAGACCATGTTGCAGACGGCGACGTAGTCGTTACCCACAATCCCTGGGGGGAATATGGGCATGAAGAGCATGTGCAGATCTATCGTGCGGTCTCGGAGCTGAAGAAGACGCGGAACTTCCGGCTTTTCGTCACCGGCTATGCGAGTGATCGGGTGCTGTCCTTCATGGAGATGAATGCACCACGGCTCAGCTCAGCCTTCGCGGTTCTTCCCACTGACAAGGTTCTGGCGGAGACATTGAAACGCCACTATCAGAAGCACGACAGCTGGACCTGGGACGACGGTTACGAATGGCCGGAACAGGAGCTGTTCTACGAGATCACATCCGTCGACGCGCCCCTCCGGCCCGCACGGGGCATCATGGCCTCTCACCCTGTCAACATGCTGTGGATCGACGGGCGCCTTCCGCTCTGGCATCGCCTGTTACGTCGCCTCAAGCGGCAATTCGTTGTGAGGCTTGAGGCGGTTTTGCGTCGAGCGCGGGGCATGCGCTGAAATCTAACGGTCTCGGCTATCGGGTTTTTTGGACAACGCTGTCACATTTCGCCTGCCAGCAGGTCTGCGTAAATCCCGGTCAGTTTGTCAGCCCAGCCGTCAGGCGTGTTGGCCATGGCGATCGCCCGGGCATAGGCCCGTTCGCTCATCTGTCGGATGTCCTCACGAGCCATGGTATCCATCGAATGCAAGGCCGCGGCAAAATGGGCCACATCCTGGGTGTTGCAGGTGATGCCGGTGCCGTCCTTGATCACTTCTTCGGCTAAAAATGCCATTTCGGTCAGGATCAGGGGAATGCCGCTTGCCGCCGCTTCCACAGCAACAAGACCGAAAGGTTCCGGCAGCCGTGACGGGATGACGAGTGCGCGGGCGGTCGTGATGAGTTCGCCGATCTCCTCAGCCCGGCGCCAGCCGTGAAAGATCATTTCCGGGTATTGCGCGACGAGCGCCTCTTTCAGCGGACCGTCTCCGACAACCTCCAGCCTGACGCCTGCGAGCCTTGCTGCGGCAAGCGCATCCTGAGGACCCTTTTCCTGCTCCAGGCGGCCGATGAAGAAGTAGCTGCTGTTGTCTTCGACCGGAACCCGGTGGTCGACAAAAGGTGAAGCGGGGTTGCGAATGGCCAGGAGGTCCTCCTCGCGATAGCCGGCCCGCAGAAAGCCAGCGGCCATCTTTTCGTGAATCAGCAGGAACTTGCCCCAGGGAATGTCACTGCCCATGGCGGAGAAGAGCCGCGCCTGACGGGTGACCCGCCAAAGCTTGTGGGCATAGGACCGGCGATCGCAATGGGTCGTGAGACAGTCTCTTCCCAGAGGAACCAGCTGACACTGGGTCTCCCTGGGATAGTTCATATAGGCGCCATTCGGGCAGGCATGAAAGGAATCGTGCGCATGGATCAGCGTGCGTTCCGCGACGCGATGGAGCGGCACAAAGATCGAAGGCGAGAGGATCTGCGACCAGATGTGGACGTGATAGATGGTGCGCGGTGTATCGTTATGTTCGATCCAGTCGCGGATGAGGGCGCTTGCGGAGCCGTTGTGAATGCCGTTGAGCACCGTTTTCAACGGGTTGCCCTTCAGCAATTCCTTCTGTCCGAGCCGCACGACATCTGCGCCGAGTTCCGAGAAAAGCGGGTTGTCGCCGTCGTCACCAACGATCATGGTCACGGGAATATCTCTGGTGCGCAGCAGGCGCAGAAGCAGAAGCACAAGTGTGGTCGCTCCACCGCGGGCGATGGAGAAGTCATTGATGACGACGACACGCTCCGCCGGCTGGTTCACGGCTTGCCGACCTTCCATTGCTGCAGGCAAAACATGATGTTGCCATCGGCTCGAACGGCACGCGGTGCATGTGCCAAACCGGCTTTCGTGCGGGTGCTCGCTTCGACGGCGACCTTCATATCCTGTTCCTCAACCTCGCGACATCCGGTCGTTCAACCCCTGATATCCCTGCCGCACAGCCTTAGCCGCATTTCCTCTCGATAATGATAACCGGCTGCACTTGCTGGTGCGATCAACTGTTACTTGTGTCGTATTCTCAAGGCAGGCTTAAGATGGGCCTAACGGTCTCAGCCCTTGAGGGGCGAAGCCTAACCGGCGTGAGGGCTTCGCCGGTCAACCAGCGCGGGGAATAGTCTCCATCTCCTCGTCGAGGAAAAGGGGAGTGATCGGCGAAAGTCCGACCTGTTCCAGGGCGGAGACAGTGTCTTCAACGTCGTTGCGGTTGAACCAATTGCCGATGACGGCGAAGCTTTCAGCGGCGTCCTCTATTGCTGGGATCAGTTTTTGCCCGTTCCAGCGCCCCGAATAGACCAGGACCACATCGAACTGAAGCCCTTCTGCCTGCAGCCAGTCCTTCAACGACAGCGCAGTGTGGATGCCCTTGGTCGAAATGCGCGGAGAACGTCTGCCGGCCGGCATCAACCACAGGCCGGGCGTGCGGTCCGGATTGACAAAGTCGCCTTCGATCCGCTGAAGCGAGATGGCATCGAGCAATCCCGGCTTCCCGGTTGCCGCAACGAACCGGGTAAGATTGGCCTCGCTCTCGGCATCCACCAGGAGCAGGTCCTTGCCTGTCCCGGCAAGGCTCTTGGCCAGGTTCATCGCGGTACGATGACCATTGCGATGCTGGGGCGAGGTCAGCAGCACGATGCAATGGTTCGGCTGTCCTGTAGCCTGCCGCATCAACTGACGCATCGCCGTGGCGTATAGATCGCTTGCATCGTCGACTGGGCCGGTTACGCGGGGTTTGCGGTTCTTCACAACAACGGAGACATCTTCCGGCTCTTTGGTGTCGTTGTCGGGCGACGGATCAGGAACTTGGGCAGCCTTGCGCCGGAACCAGTCGCGCATGGGCCGGCGGCGCTTGGGCTCAACCCGTGCAGCTGTGGCCGTGGCTGGCGCAAGGTCGGCTTGTGCCGGTGTGCCGGCGGTGGTCGGTCTGGCGTCGCGTGCCAGGGCAATGCCGCAACCAACCAGGAAACCGAGGATCGTGGCGCCGGCAACGATCAGGGAGCGACGGGGGCCGGCCTTGGTGAGGGGGATCTGCCCTGCGGAAATGATCTGCGGATTTTCGCTGACGGTGCGTTCCTGCCCCGACAGCTGGCGCGTCCGCAGCAGGAAGGATTCGTAGACGAGCCGATCGCTGGCCAGCTTGCGTTCCAGTTCGCGCAGTTGGACCATGGATTCATCGGACTCGTTCAGGCTGGCTTTGAGGCTGGCGAGATTCTTCAACATGAGCTGTCGTTGGCTCTTCAGCTTCTCGGCATTGCGGGCCAGAGATGTCTCGAAGTCCCTCAGCTGGGTGTTGAGAAGTGCAGAGACGGCTTGCGTGCGGGCACGGGCGCTTTGAAGGGAGGGATGGCGATCCCCGAAGGAGGACTGCAGCACCGACTGCTGTTCCAGTGCTGCATGGTAGCGGGTGCGCAATTCGATGATGGCCGGCGTCAGTGACGAATCCGGCGTGTACCGCAGATATTCCGGGTTTGACCGCGCCAGCTTCAGTTCCGACATCAGCGCTTCATTTTCAGCGATCGTGCCGGAGATCCGGGTGATTTCCGTGTTGGTCTCGGCAATCTGCTGTTCGGCCGTCGGGCGCCCACCGACGTCAATGATGTTGTGCTCGGCCTTGTAGGCCTGCACGGCACGGTCGCCATCCTCCACCGCCTTTTCGAGGCTTGCAAGCTGCGCTGAAAGGTCTGTGGTTGCTTGGCGCACGACCCCGTTGTTCATCTGGATGCGGGTCTGGATGTAGGTGTCGGCGACGGCATTGGCCAGGCGCGCGGACTTTATGGGGTCGCTGGTGGTCACGGAGAGATCAATGACGAAGCTCGCCTTGTTGAGATCGGCGACGATCGCTTTCTGCAAAGCCTCAAGTGCCCGTTGGGCGCGCTTTCGGCGATCGGTCTCGTAGGGTTTGGCTGCTCCGAATTCCGGGTCGTCGACAAGGGACTCGGATTCCACCACGGCTCCGAGGACCCTCACGGACGTCAGGATGAATTGCTGGTTCAGCGTGCGGGCTTCGGTAGCCTTACTGTCGCTGTAGATCTCGCCTTCGACGATCCTCGACCCTTCAGGGTCGACGAGGATGCTGACCGTGGAGACGTAGTAATTCTTCAGCAGCAGCGAGAAAATCACGGCCATGACCGCAAAGAGCATGGTAATTGCAATGATTCCAACAAGGCGGCCGCGCAGCACGGAAAAGAAATGCGCCAAGTCGATCTGGGGGATTGCGCCAGTATCCTGCGTCTCTTCGCGCTCCACAGGGGGGATCGAATTCTCGACCATGCTACATACCGCTCAATGGTTGGCTGATTGTCCGGAATCACCGCTGATCCGAGCGAAGCCTATTGGCGATGTCTTAAGATATTATTTACCGTGATTGCATGTCAGTCGGACCGGCTTCCCCGGGGCGGTCGAGCACGTTCAAGCCCAGGAGGTGTGCCAGTTTGCGCGCGGCCGTATCCCAGGTGAACAAAGCTGCCTGGCGTTGTCCGCTTTCGCGCATGTGCGCGCGCAATTTGGGATCGGCGGCCAGGCTCATGATCTTCTCAACCCATTCATCAGGCGTGTGCGGGTCGGCCTGCAAGGCCGCGTCACCGCAAACTTCCGGAAGCGCGCCACACGGTGCGATGATCGCGGGACAGCCGAGGATCATGGCTTCGAGAGGCGGAAGGCCGAAGCCTTCAGTGGTCGAAGGACAGGCAAAGGCCAGCGCATGGATCATCAAAGCGGCGAGTTCGGCATCGTCGATCCGTCCGACGAAGCGCACATTGGGAGGCACTTCGAAGCCGAGGCTCTCAAAAGTCGACTTGCTGGCCGCGCCGAACAGCACAAGCGTCAGATGTGCGAGGCGCTGGTCGGCGAAGGCCTGGAACAACACGCGGATATTCTTGTGTGACTGCGTACTCGAAAGCGCGAGCACGTAGCGTCCTTCGTCAAGGCCGCTCGCTGCGACGAAGCCATGGGCCGGAGCATTTGCGAGCACATGATCGCAGCCGTTATGAATGACGGTGATCTTCTCGGCGGGCGCCACGCCGTATCGGACCAACTGCTCCTTTGAGTATTCGGAGACTGTCAGGATGCCCCGGCTGGTGCGCCCGAGCAGCGGCTGGATCAACCGGTACCAGAGCTTGAAACCCAGCGAATAGGATGCCGGTGTCAGGTAGACCTGAGCGTCATGGATCATGGTCAGGGAATCGAAATGGAAGACGGGTCCCATATTGCAGAGGTTGACCAGAAGAGCGTTGCGCGCGATCCACGGGAGGTTGATTTGTTCCCATGGATATTCCCGGGGCAGTCCGCTCGCAAAGCCCCGTTTGATCACGCCTATCATTGAGAAGGACGGTTTGCGTTGTGCAGAGGTCGGAGCAACCACCGTCACGTCGGACAGTTCGATCGCACTCCTGCGGCTGATCACCAGCCGTTCAAAGGCATGGATCAATTCTTCCGCGACACGATGGACGCCGGTGGGTGCAACCGTCAGAAACTTGCCATTGAAGACGATCGGTTTCACGCGCTCTTGTCCCAAACCTGCCGCTCCAAAGAGGTCTTTCGGCTCTGACGATCAACGCAATCCGCGATGGATTTTTTCAGTTCTGCGCGGAAACGGTCGGGCTCAAAGCTCATTGCATGCGCCCGCATCGCCGCAGGGTCGAACATGCTGTTGTCGGCTTCGAAGCGCGTGAGTGCCGCGCTGAGCGAATCGACTGTCTGCTCGTGGAAAAAGAACCCGGTCTTGCCATCCACGACCGTTTCCAGTGCTCCGCCTCGGGCGAATGCGATGACCGGCCGACCGCTTGCCATCACCTCCAGAGGAACGATGCCGAAGTCCTCGACGCCGGGGTAGATCAGTGCGCGGCACTCGGAGAAGCACCGCTCCATTTCCGCGTCCGATACCGAGCCGAGGAAGCTGACGGTCGGTCCGGCCGATTGCTTGAGTTTGGCGGAGGCGCCATCGCCGATCACCACCAAGGGCAGGTTCAGCTGCGTGCAGGCGGCGACTGCGAGCTCGATTTTCTTGTAGGGCGTGATCTGGCCGGCGCAGAGGTAAAAGTCCTTCGGCCCGTCAGAGATCTTGAAGCGGCCGACTTCGACCGGCGGGTGGATGACCTCCGCTTCGCGGCGATAGAATTTCCGGATGCGCTTGGCCACATAGTCCGAGTTGGCGATGAAATGGTCGACACGGTGCGAGGTGGTGACATCCCATTGCCGCAGACCTGGCGCTGCCATGAACAGCATGGCGCGCGCGAGCAGGCCGGATTCGGCCATGTATTGCGGGTATAGATCCCAGATGTAACGCATCGGGGAATGACAGTAGCAGATATGCAGAGCATCTGGGCGCGTGATGACGCCCTTGGCTGGGCCGGCTTCGCTCGAAATCACGACGTCATAATCGGTAAGGTCGAGGGACTCCAGAGCGTGCGGCATCAGCGGCAGCATCTTCTGGTAATGCTTGCGTCCACCGATCTTCTGCAGGAACGAGGTGGTGATCTTGTGGCGACGGATTTTTGGCGACAGGCGATCCGGGTCGGCAACCAGCGTGAAGATGTCTGCGTCAGGAAATAGATCGCAGAAGGCTTCGAGGACCTTTTCTCCTCCCCGCATCGTGACAAGCCAATAATGTACCAGTGCGACTTTCAAGAGAGACTCCACCAAGGCGGTTGTTTATCCAGACCATCACAGCGATCAGTCGTAGGCGGCAGCGAATATCCGAAAAGCATGAAGAACAAGACCTGCATTCGCATGGGAGAGGGCGGTCTTGTATAATTTCTGTACGAAATCGGGATTGATGCGATGAGAAAAGATAAAGTTGGTTAATGCCTCCTCACATCTCGCGATCCCTCTGATGTGTCGCTCCTCGCCTCCAGGATGCGAAGATCTGCGATTTTAACGGGCCTCTCTTTGTTTTGCCGCTATCCGGCCCGAGACCAAGAATTAACCATTCCTGTCATTTCTGGTCGCGCTCGTCCCGGATTCATACAGAAATTACACCAAATGCGCATTGTATCGCAGCGGGGCCCGTCGCATCGCGGCGCCGCTGAGTGCCGGTATCCGGCCGCCAGGCGGATATGGCGTGGCGATCGTCCACTGCCGGTGCCTGGCGATCAGGAAGACTGAAATTTCGGGGTGCCGCTAACAAGCGCATCCGATATCTGATGCAGGAAGGCATAGCGCATGCAAGGCGAGGGTTTGAAAAACGTCCTGGTATTCGGCGGTTCCGGCTTTATCGGAACGCGTCTTGTTGCGCGGCTTTCGGGCGAAGGACATCGCGTCGTGTCGGTGGACATCAAGCCGCCGCGTGTCCGGTTGGACGGCGTTGCCTATCTGCAGGCCGATGTCCGGGATCTGTCCGGGTTCGACCCAGGCATGCCGATCGACCGCATTTACAATCTTGCGGCCATTCACACGACCCCCGGTCATCCCGATCACGAATATTACGAGACGAATATTCTCGGCGCGAACGCAATCACGGCGCTGGCGAGGCGGCTTGGTGTCAAGATGATCGTGTTCACCAGTTCCATCTCCGTCTACGGGCCGGGCGAGGAAACGAAAAGCGAAACGACGCCACCGGCACCTGTGTCTCCCTATGGCTGGTCCAAGTTCATGGCCGAGCGTATCCAAATGGCCTGGCTGGAAGAGGACACCAGCCGGAGGCTGGTCATATGCCGGCCCGCAGTGATCTTCGGCCCCGGCGAAGGCGGGAACTTCACCCGCATGGCAACGCTCTTGAAGAAGGGTTTCTTCATCTATCCCGGTCGCAAGGATACGATCAAAGCCTGCTTCTATGTCGACGACCTGCTTGAGGCGCTGCAATTTGCCGTCGACAGGCAGGAACGGTTCGTCCTTTTCAACGGCTGCTATCCCGACCGCTATACGCTTGAAGAGATCGTCGAGACCTTCCGCAAAAGCCATATGCCGGGTGTCAGAACCTTCCTGGTGCCACGGATCGTGGTGACGGGCGCTGCTGCCCTGTTGAAGCCGTTCTCGGCCTTGGGGCTTGGGATCCACCCCGATCGCGTGACCAAGCTGGTGAAATCGACGGATGTCGTGCCGGACTGGCTGACATCGGTCGGTCTTGCCCGCCCCGGTCGGCTTCCGTCGGCCATCGAGCGATGGCATGCGGCGAGTGGCGGTCGGTTTGCCTGACCGGCGCGTGCTATCCGAAGGCGGATTGGTGCCTGCGTTTCGGCATGGCTGAGCAAGAACAACAGGGCGGAAGAGACCGCTTCGGGGATAGAACGAATGGGCAAGGATAACATCACTCTGGCGGTCGCCATCGCGACAGCGGGGCGGCGTGACATCCTCACCGAGACGATCGCCTTCATGAACAACCAGATCCGCCAACCGGACGAGTTCCTGGTCTGCCCGGCGCGGTTCGAGGATGTCGATGTCGAGGGCGTGCGGGGGCTTAACGGCGTTGTGCAGATCGTGGAAGGCGCCGTCGGTTCTTCCCACCAGCGCAATGCCATGATCGAGGCATCGAATGCCGACGTGATGGTCTTCTTCGACGATGATTTTCTGCCGTCACCATCCTATCTCGCCGAAGTCGAGGCTCTGTTTGCCGCTGACCGACGGGTCATGGTTGCCACAGGTCATGTGGTTGCCGACGGCGCGCTGGGTCCGGGGCTCGAAATGGAACAAGGCCGGGCGATCCTGACGCAGGATACGTTTCGCGGACCGTACTCCGTGACGCCGATCTTCAATGGCTACGGCTGCAACATGGCGATCCGCCTGGCGCCGGTGCGCAGTCACGGCATTCGCTTCGATGAGAATTTGCCGCTTTATGCCTGGCTGGAGGATGTGGACTTTTCCCGACAGATGGCTGCTCACGGAAGCGTCGTTCATGCCACGCAACTGCGTGGGGTCCATCTTGGCACCAAGAAGGCTGGTCGTAGTCCGGGACGCCGTCTGGGCTACTCGCAGATCGCCAACCGCATCTACATTCAGCGCAAGGGTAACATGAACGTCTTCCAGGTCTGGGACGGGAATATCCGCAACCTTTGCGCCAATCTGTTCAAGAGCCTCAATCCCGAGCCCTGGGTGGATCGCCGAGGGCGCCTTTCGGGAAATCTGCTGGCGCTTAAAGACCTGATCACCGGCAAGCTTGATCCCAAGAAGATACTGGACCTGTGAACGCAGGTGCTCGAAAGGGCCGAAGGAAGAAACACAGATGCAATTCTCGCTGATCATATCGACGCTCGGGCGCAATGCCGATGTGCTCGAATTCGTTCGTACCATCGAAGCGCAGACCTGCCGTGACTTCGAGGTTGTCATCGTGGACCAGAACGATGACGATGCGCTGGCCAAAACCATTCCGACGCTTGGGCCATCCTTCCCGCTGAAGTATCGCCATGTTCCGGGGGTTCGCGGTGCAAGCCGCGGCCGCAATATCGGCTTCGAGTTGGCCGAGGGTGATCTTGTCTGCTTTCCAGATGATGATTGCCTCTATCCGCCGCATCTCCTGGACGATGCCTTGGCACTCTTCGCCAGCAAGGGTGTCGACATCGTCTGTGGGCGGGCGGCGGACCAGAACGGTCGAGACATCAACGGGCGATACGAGCCACAGGCACAGGCGGTGTCCAAGGCGAATGTCTTCTCCACACAGATCGAATGGATGCTGTTTTTCACTCGCACCGCCTTCAAGGCTGTCTCGGGTTTCGATGAGGATGTCGGCGTCGGGGCTTCGACGCCATGGCAGGCAAACGAGGGACAGGACATCGTCCTGCGTATGCTCGAACACGGTTTTCGCGGTTGGTATGATCCCGCTCTCTTCGGACATCATCCGGAACTCAATGTTGTTCATCCAGATGCACGCATGCGCAAGAAGGCACGCGGCTATGCCCGCGGTATGGGCTATGTGCTCGGCCGCCATGGCTACTCGTTCGGCTACTTCGTACGATATGTGGTGCGCTCAATTGGTGGCATCGTGCTGTCATTGCTCAAGCTAAACGGCGCAAGGGCAGCCTATTACGCCCATGTTTCCGCCGGGCGCATCGAGGGTTATCTGGGCGGCCGGCGCGGCGCGATCAAGCATGCACGGCCGGAAAGCACATCCATTGGGCAGGGGCGGGCACAATGATGCGCGTGGCGTCAGAAGAACTGCGTGGGCCGGAGGTTTTCGCAAGCTCTGGCGAGCCTGCGCGGCCCATCTGTTTCGACGGGCTGGCCGGCATGTATCACGCAGCTCACGGTGACACTGCTGTTCTACTCCTGTCACCCTGGGGGTTTGAGGAGTTGTGTTCGCGCATGACCTACCGTCTGCTCGGGGAGCGGTTCGCTGCACTCGGCTATCCCTGCCTGCGCTTTGATCTCCCTGGTACCGGTCATTCGACCCTTGCCAGCGCCGAAATCTCGGACGAGAACTCTTGGCGGACTGCGGTCTGCAAGGCGTGTGATCACCTTTGTAGCCTCAGCCAGGCGCAAAGGGTCATTGTCGTTGGACAAGGCTTGGGTGGGTTATTGGCCGCTCATCTTGCACAACAAAGGCCTGTCTCTGGGCTCGTTCTCCTTGCGCCGGCCACGCAGGGGCGTGGACACTTGCGTGAGATCGCTGCGTGGACGGCCATGACCAAGGGCGAGTTCAAGGTCAGTTCGACGGATGGTCCGCCCGGAGGCTTCATGTCGGCCGGTTTCGTATTGTCGGCCGCGACGGTGAACGAGATCCGACAGTTGCAGCCCTTGGGAAGTCTACCGGCGGTGGTTCAGCGGGTTCTGCTTGCAACGCGCCCGGACAATGCCGCTGATGCCCGGTTGTCGGAGGAACTTTCTGCCAATGGTCTCGTGGTTGAAACCACCGTGTTTGCCGACCATGCCGACTACGTCTCCAGTCCGATCTTCGGCACGATCCCGACCGAGACCCTTGAAAAGGTCGCGAACTGGGTGGCGCAGCGCTTCCCTGCGACGACCGGCCGACAGGCCTCCGTCACCGTCGGGCAGGCAGTGGCGCACCTCGACGGTGACGGCTATGCCGAAAGCTTCTTTCGCTTTGGGCCTTCCGACATGTTCTTCGGCGCTTTTACCAGGCCGGCGTCTGGCCCGAAGACCAAGACAGCGGTTCTCATTCTCAATGCAGGGGCCGATCATTCCGTCGGATGGGGGCGCCATTCGGTCGACCTTGCCCGCGATCTTGCCCGCCAAGGTTTCTCATCAATGCGGATCGATCAGGCCGGCATTGGGGAAACGCCGCTCTGGCCTGGTCAGCAACAACCGGTGATGTATTCGCTGCGCGCGAATGACGATGTCGCCTGCGCGATCGACTGGATGGAGGCCGAGGCCGGGATCGAACAAGTCGTTCTCCTCGGCCGTTGCAGTGGAGGATACCCGGCATTTCTTTCTGCGGTTTCGGATCGTCGGGTCGTGGCCTCCGTGATGATCAACGTGCGCAAACTGCATTGGGAACCGGATGAGGACATTCTCAAAGCTATCCGCGATCCGGTCGAACCGGTCGATACGTATCGGCAGAACCTGCGCAGCACGCGCCAGTTCAAGCGCATCCTCAACGGCGAACTCAAGGTGTCGACGGTGTTGAGAAAGCTTTCGCGCACACTTGTCGAGATCGCAGCAAAGAAGCTGGCCCCATTGTTCGGCAACCGCTCGCGTCACACCCGCATCAGCCGTATCGTGCAGGCCCGGTTGCAGTCGCTGACGGCGAGGCATGTGCCGGTTGCCCTGATTTACAGCGAAGGGGATCCGGGACTTCGTGATCTGCAGGAATGGGCCGGTCGGGATCTTGCAAAGCTCGCCGCCTATCCGAATGTGGCAGTTCACGTGATCGAAGGGGCGGACCACAATCTCAGCCCCGTGTCCGTGCGTTCGGATGTGACCAACGTCATCGCTCAGTTCTTGAGAGGCAAGCTTTCTCCATCGAATTGATTGGAGGTTGCAGCCAATGACCGAATGGAGCCGCTCGGGCGGTGCGAATTCAGTGCCTCTGCAGGATCTTCGACAGGATGCGGAAAGCGCTCGCCTCCACGCCGCCAGGACGCTTCGCAATCACCCATAATGCATAACCGGATACGGCGTAGGTCAGGCAAAACAGGATGCCGGACGCAAAGAATGCGACGTAGAGGTCCTGTTCGAAATCAAGATAATGCTTGCATGCAAGCAGAACCAGAACGCTCGGAATGATCGACAGGATCGGCCGTTGGGCGACGCGAAGCTGATCCAGGATTCCAATTCCGGCCGCAGATTTCACCAGTGCCATCGAGGAGACGCTGACCGCGAGCGAACCGCCGGCGCGTGCAATGATCGCTCCTGGAATGCCGAAGAAGGTGACGCCGACGAGCGACAGCGGCACGCGAACGATGAGTTCCATCAGGGAACGCGTGGCCAGGCTGCGGGAGTGGCCGAGAACCATGACCAATGGCGGCATGGGGATCGCCGGGACTGCGAGCAGGCCGGCCAATGCCAGGCCCGCCAGGATCGGCGATGCGCCGTCCCATTGCGGTCCGAGAAGGACACGGATGACGGGGCCGGACAGCATCGCCATGAAGACGAAGATCGGCAGCAGCATGAGGATCAGGCCGCCGCTGCTGCTGAGATAGGCTTCGCGGATGCGTCCATTGTCGCGCGCGGATGCGAAGGCTGCCATCAGCGGACCTGAGGCCGGAGCAACCACAGCCTGGTAGGGTAAGGCGGACAGATCGTTGGCGGCGGCGAAGCGCCCGAAAGATGCGACGTCGATGAAGCGCGGAAGGAGAATACGGTCGATCTGCCAGTTGATGGCGCTGATCGTCTGGGAGATGAAGTTCCAGCCAACCAGATCGGCAAAGAGCGGCCAGTCCGCCAATGTCAGGCGCGGCCGCATCGGTGCCATCACGTAAGAGCAGAGCATCATCACAGTCGGCGTCATGACCGTCCCGGCCGTGATGGCCCAATAGCTGCCCGTGGTGACGGCAATGCTGATCGCGACCGTTGCCGCCAGTGTCTTGCCGAGCAGCTCCAAAACGCCTCTGCGGCGAAAATCCATCGCCTTTTCGAACAGGATCATCCGGGGGCTGATCAAGCCGCGCGTGGCCGGGGCGAGTGCCAGCGTGCAGACCAGCAAGACAAGTCGCTCGTCGCCGTAAATCCGCGCAATTGGCCATGCCAGCGCCGCCATCAGGCCCGCGACCAGCAGGCCGCGCAGCAGACCCAGCGTAAATGCCGTGCTGTAAGCACGGGCCGTGATCTCTGGCAGGCGCAGAAGCGCGGAGGCCAAAGGCAGTTCAAGCACGGCTTCGACGATGAAGATCAGCGTCATGGCCGTCGCGACCAGGCCGAAGTCGGCAGGCCCGAGGAAACGCGCCAGAACCAGCAAGGTCAGGAAGTCGATGACGCGCGAGGCCAGCCGGGCGCCTACGGTCCAGAGCCCGGCATGGATCGTCCTGTCGGTCAGCGGCGCGGCAGACGGTTCCGTCATCAAACCAGCCTTTGCGTGCCGGCCGACCGGCGGCGGGAGGGATTGGTCGCCGCACCTGACTTCACAGGCACCGTCATCGCGGTCGCAGCCGCAAGGGCATAGATGCAGGCGTTCATGATGCCGAAATCGGCCGAGGTGCCGGCGAGAATGCCCATGATCAAGACTGGCGGCATATAGAACCGTACGGCGGTCAGGATCACGGCACCTTCATCGTCGCCGGGCGCTGCCCGACGCAGGAAGGTCTGGATCATGAAGCCGTAATAGAGGAACCCGCCGATCAGTCCGGTATTGCTGAAGACGGCGACAAGGCCGTTCGATGCGCGCGTGCCGCCCATGCCGACGCCCAGTCCCCATGTGTCGAAGAGCGCCTTCAGCGACACCACGGTCCACATGCTGCGTTCCTCGAAGGAATCGGACGAGGCCTTCTGAAAAACGATGGTGTTGACCAGTTCGAGGAAGGGATCGAAGACGGCTGCGTTGAAAAGCGCGAGGAGATAGACTGCGCCCACCGCGAGTATGAGAGCCCAGAATTCCAGAACCAGTCCTTCGCGTGCTCTGCTGCCTTTGGCCGCCGTCAGCAAGCGCCAGAGCCATTCCGCCCCTGCGACGGCACCGAAAACGGCCAGTCCACCATAGGCGGTCGACGAGGTCGAGAGCAGGGCGAAGATGGTCAGTAAAACGATCAGGCATGGGGCGCCGATGAGCCGTAGCCAGGGGCGGGCAATGGCCCTGCGCAGGAAGTAGATCGCCGTCAGGAAGCCGACCGCAAGCGAGCCGAAGGCCGATGCTTCCGGCATCAAGCCCACCACACGCTTGACGTTGGCGATCTCGACATCTGTCAAATAGACGTAGGTGGCTGTCCGAAACATGTCGAGGTAGGGGCCGAGACCGGCGAGGTCGAGCATCCCTGTGACGATCACCATGACGGCGCCGATGCAGAGTGCGCCGAGAACGTGTTGGCGGATCGCCGAGGCTCGAAACGCCAGGGCACAGGCAAAGACGGTCAACACTGAAATCGACAGATACATGATCTGGGAAATGTTCTGCGGCGTGGGGTAGAGCGGCTCTCCGTTCGTCGCCTCCTCCAGGCGCATCGGTATGATGGTCACCATGCCGGCGAACATTCGTGGCATGAACAGTGTCGTCCAAATCGCGACGATCCAAAACAGTGTCAGGAACAGGCATTGCGACGGGCGCAAGGCGATGCTGAGCATGCGCGCCAGACCATTGGTGCCGCCGCCATACATGAAAACGATCACCAGCGCGATGATCGGCGGCGGGGTGAAGCTCAGCCCCTGCGTGAGTTCCGGGGGAATGACGGCAAAGGACCCGAAGGCCATGGAACCGAAGAGGAGATAGAAAATGAAGGGGCCACGGCTCAGTATTGCTGCCAGAAGCAGCACCCAGAACAGTATGATGGAAACGAAATCCATGTCGCTTTCTCGGCTGGCCCGACACAGGCGGAAGCGCTCGGCACCTGCCGCCAGGGTTCGACCAAACCACAGTGCCGTGAATCTTTGCTTAAACTTTTAGCCGACGGTCAAATTGCTCGCCATCGTGGTTCGCCGGCAAGAAACGGCATCGATTGTCTCCGCAGCCACCGCCTAGCGCTCAAGACGATCGATGGGGACGCGCAGGACAATGCGCAGGCCATGGGCGGCCCAGTCGAAATGGATCTCTCCGCCCAGTTGCTGAGCGGCGCTTGTCCGCGCGAGCTTGCTGCCAAAGCCGAGGCTTTGGGGAGCCGCGATCTGTCGTCCAACGAGCGCTTCATTCCACAGCAGCTCCAGGGCACCTTCGACGATGTCCCATCGAACGTCGAGTTTGCCTTCAGAATCGGCAAAGGCGCCGTATTTGGCGGCATTGGTGGCCAGTTCGTGGAGTATCAAGGCAAGGCTTGTCGAGGCCTTCAGCCCGATCTCTACCAGTGGGCCGGACAAGGAGACCCGTGCAGGATCCTCGACATGGGGGCTGAGGATATCCTCGACCAAGGTACCGAGGGAGCCGGTCTCGGGTGCCTGTGGCCCCGAAGCGATGGCGGGCTGGACCAGTTCGTGGGCCTTGGAGAGGGCGCGCAGGCGGCCTTGAAGCGTGTCGACCATCGCCGGCACTGTGGCGGCCGTCCTCGCGGTCATGTTGATCATGCCTGAGGTGATGGAAAAGAGGTTCTTGACCCGATGGTTGAGTTCCCGCAGCAGCAGCTGGCGCGCTTCCTCGGCAATCTTCAAATCATGGATATCGGTGCAGGTGCCATACCAGCGCGTGATCCTGCCGTCGTCATCCCGCACGCATTGGGCTCGACCGATTACCCAGCGATACGCGCCGGAGTGATGCCGCAGCCGATATTCGACATGATAGGGTTGCCCGGTGGCAAGGCTGTGCTGCCAGATCTTCCAGGCTTCCGCTCGATCGTCCGGGTGGAAGGGATTTTCCCAGGCAATGCCATCTGTCGCTCCCTCGCTCAGACCCGTGTACTCGTACCAGCGTTGATTGAAGTAGTCGTGATGCCCGTCGGGCGTCGTCGACCAGATCATCTGGTCGATCGAATTGACGATCGCTTCGAAGCGCTTCTCGCTTTCGCGCAAGGCGGCCATGGCCTTGGCAGCCTCGGAAACGTCGGTCGCCTGAACGAAGATGCCGAGCGTATGGCCTTCCGTATCGATGAACGGCTGAAAAATGAAGTCGACCTGATATTCCTGGATGCTGCCGTCCGGGCGGACGAACTGAACGGGCACGGTTTGCCCGACATGGGGCGTGCCAGTCCGGTACACGGTATCAAGGAGATCGGTGAAGCCCTGCTGCTCAATGCCTGGCAGCGCGTCTGCGACGGTCTTCCCGACCAGATCTCCGCGCTGCACGAGAGTCTCATAGGCAGAGTTCGCCAGCTTGAAGACGTGCGAGGGCCCTTCGAGGATGGCGATGGCGGCGGGAGCCTGGGCGAACATGCGGTCGAGCCGCGAAATTTCCTCCTGGGCCTGCCTGCGGGCAAGCACTGCGGCCGTCGTTTCGTTGCCCTGGTTGAAGATGCCAACGATGGCGCCGTTTTCATCACGAATGGCCGTGAGACTATAATTCCAATAGGTCTCCGTCTTCGTGCCCGAGCGGACCATCGGCAGCATCTGGTCGTAGGTCGATAGGCCCTTGCCTGTCGCCAGCACCTCTTCGAATTGTGGGCCGACGACCTCCCAGATGTCCGCCCACACTTTGCGAGCAGGCTGGCCGAGGGCTGCAGGGTGTCGTTCGCCAGGAATGGGCGCCCAGCTGTCATTGTAGAGCAGGCGCAGTTCCGGTCCCCAGTAGATTGCCGTGGGAAATGCCGAGCTCAGACAGATCGAAAGAGCCGACCTCAGTGATGGCGGCCAGCTGTCTATTGGTCCCAATCCGTCAGACCAGTCTCGGTCACGGATCAGTTCGGCCATATGGCCGCCGTGTTTCAGGAAAGCGGGATAGGAGGCGAACTCATCGGCCGTGGATGTCAAGTCTCAACCTCGAAATACGAACGCCCGCAAAGAGATTTGGAATACGCCAATTGCCGCACTAAGTCCATGTGGTTGCTTGTCTAAAATTCAGACCGGTGCAGATCGGAGCGTGTCGTCATCTTTGTGATTTTTCTGTCAGTGAAGGGAACTTTTTCAATGAACGGATCATTGGTGTGGGCAGTCTGGCCCAGGACGATATGTATATGACTGATGACAATTCCCCTCAGCGTGATGCTCAAGACGCTGGTGACAGGCTTCTCGCGTCGCATCCGTCCGAGGATCCCTTCGCCGCCGCGTTCAAGGCCACGCGAATGCCGATGTTGATCACGGATCCGCGGCAGCAGGACAATCCCATCATCTTCTGCAATAGAGCCTTCGAGACGCTCACTGGCTACGGCATGGACGAGCTGATTGGGCGCAACTGTCGTTTGCTGCAGGGGCCGCAGACTGATCGCGCTGCTGTCCAGCGACTGCGTGATGCGGTTGCCGCCGAACGTGACGTGGCGCTCGATATCCTCAACTACCGCAAGGATGGCACGACATTCTGGAACGCGCTGTTCGTCAGCCCCGTTCGCGATATCAGCGGCGAGGTCATCTACTTCTTTGCGTCACAGCTCGACTTTACCAATATCAAGAGCAAGGAAGTCGAACTCGCGCAGGCGCGCATGTCGGCCGAGGAGGAAGTGGCGCGTCGGACACGGGATCTGAGCGAAGCACTGAACGCCAAGACCATGTTGGTCCATGAGGTCGACCATCGGGTTAAGAACAACCTTCTTACCATTGCATCCATCGTCAAACTGCAGGCTCGCATGTCCGAGAACGACGTGGTCAAGCGCACATTGTTTTCGGTGCTCAACCGCGTCGAGGCGCTGAGCACGGTGCAGCGGAAGCTGTTCAAAAACAGCGACCTTGGTCGCTTCGATGTGGCGGACTTTGCCAAGGATCTGATCGAGGATCTGGTTGGTGCCCTGAAGCGTGACGATATCCGGGTCACGACCGACCTGTCCCCGGTGCTGGTACCGTCCGTCAAAGCCTCGCCTTTGGCGCTGATCGTCAATGAACTCGTGCTCGACGCCGTTCGCAGAGGCTTGAGCGATGGGGGTGGCGAGATTCATCTCCAGGTGAAGCGGACAAATGGGCATTTTGTCATTCGGGTTACGGACACAACCGATCCTGTTCCCGTCAATCCCGACGAGGAGGCATTCGGACGGCTGATGCTGGAAACCTGCGCGAAGCAGCTCAGGGCCGATGTCGAGCGAAGCGTCGAAGGCCACCGGACCGACGTGCTGGTGACCATGTTGGTGGAAGATATGAAGGGTGTCGACGCTTGAGAATTATGATCGTCGAAGACGAAGCGCTGCTCGCGCTCGAATTGGAACTGGAAGTGGAAGCTGCGGGCCACGAGGTGGTCGGCACGGCTGCATCGCGCACTGCGGCGCTCGACATAGTCGAACAGGCCGAACCTCAATTCGCCTTCGTGGACGTCCATTTAAGTGACGGACCGTCAGGGATCGAGATCGGACGCCATCTGGCCGTGACGGGAATTCCCTTTGTCTTCGTCACGGGCAACGTGAAGCGAATCCCTGACGACTTCGTTGGCGCGATTGGCGCAATCGAGAAGCCCTATACGATGAACGGCTTGCAAAACGCGCTTACCTATCTGACGGCACGCATCTCAGGGCAGGAGCCCGTGGCACCACCGCCCGGTCTGATCCTGGCGGACTGAGTGCGCTCAAAACGAGCGCAATTCACACTGCTTGCGTGGTCCGCCACCATAGGGCTGGTAGGAATTGTCTTGCGCAAGATAAGAGCGATAGCGCTGCAGGCAATTCTGCGCATGGGCAGAGCTGATCGCCACAGAAGTCGTGCCATCGGCTACGTCCTGAACCAGGATTGCATTTTCACCCTGAAGCTGACCGGTGGTGGGGCCCTCCAAATGGGGCGAGATGCAGGTGCGCATATCTCCACCGTATGACATGTAGCTGTTGTCATCCGCGCTATAGGATCTGTAGCGCTCCTTGCACCAATCGACATGCTGCTCGGGCAGTCGATTCATGTCGTCGCTGTCCGCCAGAGCGCTCGTCTTGATGATGTCGAGGTCCGCCGCGACGGAGGTCGCTGTCAGCTGGACATCAGCCTCCTGCTTCTCTTCCACGCTCGCCATGACGACCTGGCTTCCATAGCGCGGCGGCAGTCGCTCGTAAGTCTGAGCCTGCGTATCGATCCTGACCGGTGTGAGGGTCCAGAGGTCCTTCACATCGAGACCGGTGAAGTGCGGTTCCTCCTCCTGAGGGACGAGTAGTGCCGATGCCATCACGACACCGCCCAGCATCACGGTCACGGCAAGCGCGGTACCCGCGAGCAGCGAAGCTACGGATTTCATTGAAGTCTCCATCGATGCGACTATGTGGATGGAGAATGATTTGCCGCCCGGTCGGTTCCATCTGGAACAGGCCGGCTGCTGGAAATGGTTACCGTGTGGTATGACAGCCACCGAATTGAATTGGTGGCTGTCTGTTGACCCGTTCAGTGATTGTGGCGGGGCGGCCTCTTGGAGATCTGGCGGAAGCCCTCCGCTCCCTTGATCGTCGCGCCGTCAGCGAGTTGCGTCACGGTTTGGCGATAGAGCATCTGCCAGGGCGTGGCATCCGCAGGAACGGCTGGAATGCCCTCCGCCTTGCGCCGCACGATCTCCTCGTCAGAGACCAGCATGTCGCAGCGACCCTGGTTGAGGTCGATGCGGATCGTGTCCCCGTTGCGGATCCAGGCCAGTCCTCCGCCGGCCGCACTTTCGGGCGACGCATTGAGAATGGACGGGCTGTCGGCCGTACCGGACTGGCGACCATCGCCGATGGTCGGCAGGCTCAGGATGCCGCGCTGGATCAGGTGATCTGGCGGCTGCATGTTGACGACTTCAGCAGAGCCTGGCCAGCCAAGAGGCCCCGCGCCCCTGATAACCAGGATGCAGTCTTCATCGATCGCGAGCGACGGGTCGTTGATACGCTTGTGATAGTCCTCCGAGCCGTCGAAAACGATGGCGCGGCCCTCGAAGATGCCTTCGCGTCCCGGCTGATTGAGATAGCGCAGTCGGAATCCCTCCGAAATGACGCTTGTCTTCATGATGGCGAAGTCGAAGAGATTTCCTTTCAGAACCAGGAAGCCGGCGCGCTCGCGCATCGGTTCGCCGTAAGGCTTGATCACCTCGCGGTCGATGGCTTCCTTGCCGGCCAGATTCTCCGCCATGTTCAGGCCGGTGACGGTCGGACAGCTGCCGTTCAGCTTTCCGGCCTGCAGCAGTTCCCACATGATGGCCGGCACACCGCCGGCACGGTGGAAGCGCTCGCCGAGATAGGCGCCGGCCGGCTGAACATTGGCAAGGAGGGGGATGTCAAAGCCGTGGACCTGCCAGTCTTCCGGATGCAGTTCGGCGCCTGCATGCTTGGCCATTGCCATCAGATGTGGCTGTGCATTGGTGGAGCCGCCGATGGCGGAGTTGACGCGGATGGCATTGAGGAACGCCTCGCGTGTAAGAATGTCTGACGGCTTGATGTCCTGGAGCACCAGTTCGACGGCCCGGCGACCGGTGCGATAGGCCATCTGGCCGCGTTCGCGGTAGGCACCGGGGATTGCGGCGCAGCCGGTGAGCGACATGCCGAGTGCCTCGGCCATGGCATTCATGGTCGAGGCCGTGCCCATCGTGTTGCAGTGACCGACGGATGGGGCGGAATCGAGTGCGCGTTCGAGGAATTCTTCTTTGGTGATTTCGCCGGCCGCGTATTTGCGGCGCGAACGCCAGATGACGGTGCCGGAGCCAACCAGTTCGCCATCATGCCAGCCGTCCAGCATCGGTCCGCCTGAAAGTACGATGGCCGGAATGTCCACCGTCGAAGCCGCCATCAGTGCCGACGGCGTGGTCTTGTCGCAGCCAGTCGTCAGCACGACGCCGTCGAAGGGGTAGCCGTAGAGGAGTTCAACCAGTCCGAGATAGGCGAGGTTGCGGTCGAGGGCTGCGGTCGGGCGTTTGCAGTTTTCAAACAAGGGGTGCGACGGAAATTCGATCGGGATGCCGCCAGCATCGCGAATGCCATCACGCACGCGCTTGGCAAGGTCCAGATGGTGGCGGTTGCATGGATTGATGTCGCTGCCCGACTGGGCGATCCCGATGATCGGTTTGCCCGACCTGAGTTCCTCCGGCGTGGTGCCGTAGTTCATGAAGCGCTCCAGATAAAGCGCGGTCATGTCGAGGTGGTCAGGGTTGTCGAACCAGTCCTGCGAGCGCAGGCGGCGTTTGGGGTGTTCTGATCCGCTCATTTGCGATCCTCCTCCCGATGGTTGATTTTCTCCAGATGCAGGAGCAGTGCGCTATGATCGGTATCTCCGTTGCCGTCTGCGACAAAGGCCTCGAAGGCGCGACGGATATCTGCGGTCAGGGGTAGATCGAGCGAAAATTCAGCGGCCATGGCAGCCACTGCATTCAGATCCTTCAATTGCAGGCGCGACGGGCCTCCCGGCTCAAAGCGGCGCTCGACCATGCGGGCGCCATGCAGGTCGAGGATGCGGCTCTCGGCGAAGCCGCCACGGATGGCTTCGCGAAACTTCTCCCGCGATGCGCCACCGGCTTCAACCAGCATCATGGCTTCGGCAATCGCGCCAATGGTGATCGCCACGATCTGCTGATTGGCCAGCTTGCAGATCTGACCGGCGCCAGACGGCCCGACATGCGTGACGCGGCCGAGGGCGGCAAACACGTCTGTCAGATGCGAGATCACTGAGGCTTCGCCGCCGGCCATGATGGCCAGTGTTCCGGCTTCCGCCCCGACCACGCCGCCTGAGACGGGCGCATCGACATGGGCGATGCCGCGATCGCTCAGCTTGGCTGAATGATCCTTGGCAATCGGTGGTGCGATCGACGACATGTCGACGACGACAGCGCCCGGCGTGAGAGCGTCAGCGACGCCGGCAGAAAAGAGGACGTCGCCGACGGCTTGGCCGTCCGAAAGCATGGTGATCACGACATCGGCATCGCTGACCGCTTCGGCCGCGGTGCGGGCCAAGGTTGCGCCACTGCCGACCAGTGCTTCAGCCTTGCTGATATCGCGGTTCCAGGCGGTCACCGGAAAACCTGCACCAAGCAATCGGCGCGCCATCGGGGCGCCCATCAGGCCCGTGCCGAGAAAGGCGACGCGCGTTTTGGTCGTCGTTGTCAAAGGCTGCCTCCCAGCTCGTCCTCGATATGGATGCGGATGATGTCGTCGAAGGAGTTTTCCGCGACGAAGCCCAGTTCACGTGCGCGCCTGGCCTCGAAGCCGGGAGCCCAGCCGGCGCAGATGCGCATGATCATCTCGTCCGGCTCGCGGCGGATGAGCTTGACGGCCTTTTCGCCTGCAATGCGGCGGAGCGCCTCGATCTGGTCGCCGACCGTCGCGCTGACGCCCGGCATGGAGAGGTTGCGGCGTGGGCCCACCTTTTCCACGTCGATGGTCGCGCCGTGGAGAAGGAAGCCGACGGCAGAGCGAGGGGAGGCATGCCAATGACGAACATCGTCGGTGACAGGAAGCACGGCTTCCTGGCCGACCAGTGGCTCGCGAAGAATGCTGGAGAAGAAACCGGATGCAGCCTTGTTCGGCTTGCCTGGACGGATGCAGATCGTCGGCAGGCGGATGCCGATGCCGTCGAAAAAGCCCTTGCGGGAATAGTCGGCAAGCAGCAGTTCGCAGATCGCCTTCTGCGTGCCGTAGCTGGTGAGCGGCGTCGTGTGAAATTCGTCCGGGATGGGGAAAGGCAGTGGCGCGCCGACGACGGCGATGGACGAGGTGAAGACAACGCGCGGACGATAGCCGTCTTCAAGATGCGCATGGCGAATCGCTTCGAACAGATAACGCGTGCCGTCCAGGTTGATCTGATAGCCTTTCTCGAAATCGAGTTCGGCTTCACCGGAGACAATGGCGGCCAGATGGAAGATGACGTCGGGGCGGCGGGCAACGAGTTTTTCGGCAGCGCCGGGGGCCGAGAGGTCGGCTGTTTCCAGGGCGACCCGGCCGGTGAAGCCCACAGGCGCGTCGGGAGCAACAACATCGACCAGCGTCATGGCATCGACAGGTTTGCCATCAAGCGAGCCGTCCTTGGTCAGGCGCTGCGCCAACTTCCGGCCAACCATTCCTGCGGCACCGATTATCAAAACATGCATGGTTCTTCTCCTCCGATTCCATTCATCCGCCGAGCGTTCTGCGGGCACAAGCACTCAACCTGAAAAAACATTTGTAAGGTTGTCTGATAACCTTATATTTGACCGTTGAAAACCGAATAGTTGGTCCGGTGCATGCGTGATGCGATCCGGCAGGAGGAATGACATGGAGCGTGGGGGCGTTAATGGAGCCGATATTGGGCTGAGCGACGCGCGCGTGGAGATGCTGAGAGCGCGGCTGGGCGATGATCTCGTGCTGTCGGGAGCGGATACCGAGCGCTATTGCCGCGACTGGCATGGCGATATCACGACCGGGGCCGTGGCGGTCATCCGGCCGAGAAGCGCTGCCGATGTCTCCGCTGCCGTCAAAGCAATTGGCGATCTAGGCCTTTCGATTGTGCCGCAAGGCGGTAATACCGGGCTCGTTCTCGGTGCAACACCGGATGATCCGGAGGGGCAAGTGGTCATCAGTCTCGAGCGGATGACGGCGATCCGGCGGCTTGACGTCGACGATTTCTCGGCGGTCGTCGAAGCCGGGATCGTTTTGTCGGAGTTCAAGGACAAGGTGGAAGCGGCCGGGCTTTATTTTCCTCTCGCTCTCGGCGCTCAGGGTTCCTGCCGCATCGGCGGCAATGTCTCGACCAATGCCGGCGGCATCAATGTCCTGCGCTACGGGATGACACGCGAACTCGTGCTCGGTCTCGAGGTGGTGCTGCCGGACGGGTCGATCTTCGATGGACTGTCGACACTGCGGAAGGACAACCGTGGGATCGACCTGAAGCAACTGTTCATCGGTGCGGAAGGCACTTTGGGGATCGTGACGGCCGTATCGGTAAAACTGATGCCGCCTGCCGAACAGGTGGCAACCGCGCTCCTCGGTTTGAACGCCCTCTCCGATGCTATCGCGCTCTATCGTAGGGCGCGGCGCGATTGCTGCGATCTGATGTCGGCTTTCGAATTCATGCCGCCGGTGGCTTTCACGCTCGCCCGCGAGGCGATGCCGGATCTCGTCATGCCGATGCCGGGGGACTATCCGGCCTATGTGCTGATGGAAATCTCGGGCTCCGGTTTGGTCGATATCGAGGATCTCATGCATCGCTTCCTGGAAGGCGTGATGGAAGACGGTCTGGTGCTTGATGGCGTGGCGGCAGGATCGCGGGCCCAGGCACGCAATCTCTGGCTCTTCCGGGAGGGCATGAACGAGGGGCAGGCGAAGCGGGGGCCGCATCTGCGTACCGATGTCTCCGTACCGTTGTCGAAGCTCGCAGACTTCGTGCAGCAGGCGGAAGAGGCCGTCACGCTGGCGCTGCCGGATTGCCTCTGTGTATCCTATGGGCATGTCGGTGACGGCAACGTGCATCTCAACGTGTTGCCGCCGGCAGGGCTTTCTCGCAGCGAGAGCGATAGCCTGATCTATCAGGCCAAGGGCTTGATCAACGCGGTGCTTGCGCGCTTCGGTGGGTCTATCAGTGCCGAACATGGGATCGGCAGGCTCAAGAAGTCCGACTTTGCCTCGGGGCTCCCTGAAACCCAGGCCCGCCTGCTGGGCGCGGTCAAACGTGCGATCGATCCCAAGATTATCATGAATCCCGGTTGCCAATTGAATTTCGCGGAAGATTCGTGAACAACCGGCTGGGTGGTACGGAGACCAGGTGGGCATGGCGATCGATATAGGTCAAATCAACCTCGCACAGATCAAGCGCAGCGATCATCTTCCGACGCGGATCGCGGCGCAGTTCGCGGCCGAGATCAACGAAGGCCGTCTTTCGCCGGGTGACAAGCTGCCGACCGAACATGTGCTCGCCAAGAC
The DNA here is from genome assembly GCF_003610655.1 of Rhizobium sp. AG855. NCBI lineage: Bacteria > Pseudomonadati > Pseudomonadota > Alphaproteobacteria > Hyphomicrobiales > Rhizobiaceae > Rhizobium > Rhizobium sp. AG855. The sequence continues at coordinate 60,516 of NZ_RAQG01000007.1, forward strand.
GATCGGTGTCAGCCGTTCGGTGATCCGTGAAGCGATCGCCCAGTTGCGCAACGAGGGGCTGGTCGAGACGCGTCAGGGAGTGGGGGCGTTTGTCAGCGAACGACCGGCGCGCCTTATCCGCATCAAGGAGGGGGACCTCTTCGATCCTCAGAGCTTCCGTGCCTTGTTTCAGTTGCGGGTGCCGCTGGAAATCGAGGCGGCAGGGCTTGCGGCCGTGCATCACACGGCTGCCGACCTTGCTCGCATCGATGAAGCGTTGGCCCATATGACCGGTCCTGAGAAATGGTCGCATCAGAGCATCGATGCGGATCTCGCGTTTCACCGGGCAGTCGCGGACGCAACGCATAACGAATATTTCTCGATGTTTGTCGGTTTCATCGCCGAGCGTATCAGCCTCGCGATCGATGCGGCCCGCTCTCGCGCGGTCCTGGAGGAAATCGTCGAGGTGACGATTGCCGAGCATGTTCGGCTGCGAGATGCGATTGCCGGCCGCAACCCGGCCGAGGCGCGCGAGGCGATGCGGCTTCATATGCATGGAGCGGCGAGCCGAATCCAGCTCAGCCTGGAGCAATTCTGATTTTTGGACCGCCGCTCTGACCAAGCCATGGGTTTGGATTGAGCGCGGCGGGGGTAGACAGGGTAGAATTCCCTGCCTATTAATGTTTGCGGAGAGTTGTCAGACATCCTGACAATACGGCAAGGCGACAGGAGGTGTCGCCTGCCTGGGGACGTGGAGGAGGCCCTTCGTGGCGGTGGATCGCAGTTTGAAGTCCGGTGATATTCTTCCCGAGGATGCCGCAGAGGCCATCCTTGTTGGTCGCGTGTGGTCAGAGACTGCTGGCGGGCCATGCCCGGTATTGGTGCGGGCCGGGCGCGTTCTGGATCTGACCAGCATTTCGGCGACCTCAGCCGGTTTGCTGGAGATGGATGGCATTGCCACACGTCTGGCGCAGGCGTCGGATCTGCCCGATCTCGGATCGGTCGATGATTTCCTCTCCGGCAAATCCGGCCGTCTGCTGGCGCCGATCGACCTCCAGGCCGTCAAAGCGGCGGGCGTTACATTTGCAGACAGCATGCTGGAACGCGTGATCGAAGAGCAGGCAAAGGGCGATTCCGGCCGTGCCCAGGCCATTCGCGGTCAACTGGCGCCCGTTCTCGGTGACAGCCTGCGCGGTGTCGTTGCCGGTTCCGAACAGGCCGCCAAGGTCAAGGGACTGCTGCAGGAGATGGGTCTATGGTCCCAATATCTCGAAGTCGGAATTGGCCCTGACGCGGAAATCTTCACCAAGGCGCAGCCGATGGCGTCCGTTGCCTGCGGCGACATGGTCGGCATTCATCCGATTTCGCAGTGGAACAATCCGGAACCGGAGATTGTTCTGGCCGTACGTTCCAACGGAACGATCGTCGGGGCGACACTCGGAAACGATGTCAATCTGCGCGATGTCGAGGGGCGTTCTGCGCTGCTTCTGGGGAAAGCGAAGGACAACAATGCGTCTTGTGCGATCGGACCCTTCATTCGCCTGTTTGATGAACGTTTCACGATCGATGTGTTGCGCAAGGTCCGCGTTGCGCTCGTTGTGCGTGGCGAGGACGGTTTCGAAATGACGGGCGAGAGCCCCATGAAAGCGATCAGCCGCACGCCGGAGAACCTTGTCGCGCAACTGCGGAACCGCAATCACCAATATCCAGATGGGGCTGTCCTGTTCCTGGGCACGATGTTCGCACCGGTCAAGGATCGCCGGGGAGCCGGGCTCGGCTTCACCCACGAGGTGGGAGACCGGGTCGAAATTTCCACGCCGAAGCTCGGGCGCCTGGTGAATTGGGTCGATCGGACCGATGCCTGCCCCGAATGGACTTTCGGAACCCGTGCATTGTTTGCCAACCTGGCCCGACGCGGCCTTCTCGATCAGGTGTGAGGCGCTGATGACCAAGGCTGTCGATCTGTTCTACCGGTTTCTCGAGTTCCTGCTGATCGTGCTCCTCGGCGGCATGGCGGTGATGGTGTTCGTCAATGTCATCCTGCGCTACGCCTTCAATTCCGGCCTGACGGTCTCGGACGAAATGGCCCGCTATTTCTTTGTCTGGCTGACCTTCATCGGCGCTGTCGTCGGGTTCCGTGAATATGGCCACCTCGGTGTGGAATCGCTTGTTGCGCTTCTGGGTCGTCGCGGGCGGATCGTCTGCATGATCCTGTCCAATCTCGTCATCCTTGGCGTATCTGCCCTGTTCTTCTGGGGGACCTGGAAACAGCTGCCGATCAATGCCAGCATGAAAGCCCCGGTCACCGGCCTGTCCATGGGCTGGGTGTATGGTGTCGGCTTCTTCACCGGTGCCGGCTGTAGCCTGATTGCGCTGGAGCGCCTGTTCCGCCTGCTCACCGGCCGCGTCACCGATGAGGAGGTCGCCATGTTCGCCGGCGAGCATATGGGCATCGAGAAACTGGTGGAGCGCGCCTGATGACCCTCGTCGTCTTTATCGTTTCACTTCTCGGTGTCATGGCCATCGGCGTGCCGGTTGCCTTTGCCCTGATGTTCTGTGGCGTCACACTCATGTGGTACATGGGGATGTTCAACAGCCAGATCATCGCTCAGAACATGATTGCCGGCGCCGATACCTTCACGCTGCTGGCCATTCCCTTCTTCGTTCTGGCCGGTGAGTTGATGAATTCCGGCGGCCTTTCCCGCCGCATCATCGAGTTCGCGATCGCCTGCGTCGGTCATATCCGCGGTGGTCTCGGGATCGTGGCGATCATGGCCGCCGTGATCATGGCTTCGATCTCCGGCTCGGCTGCGGCTGATACCGCCGCTCTTGCTGCCATTCTCATTCCGATGATGGCGAAGGCGGGTTACAATGTGCCGCGCTCCGCAGGCTTGATCGCATCGGGCGGCATCATCGCCCCGGTCATTCCTCCGTCGATGGCTTTCATCGTGTTCGGTGTCGCGGCAAACGTGTCCATCACCCAGCTGTTCATGGCCGGTATCGTGCCGGGGATCCTGATGGGACTTGGTCTGGTCGTTGCCTGGCAGATTGTGGTCCGCAAGGACAATATCACTCCCCTGCCCAAGGCGCCCGCCAAGGAGCGCCTGAATGCCACGGGCCGTGCAGCCTGGGCGTTGGGCATGCCGGTCATCATTCTCGGCGGCATCAAGGCCGGCATCGTGACGCCGACGGAAGCGGCAGTCATTGCCGCAGCCTATGCCATGTTCGTCGGCATGGTCATCTACCGCGAACTCAAGCCTCGGGACCTGCCAGGCGTCGTCCTGCAAGCGGCGAAGACCACATCGATCATCATGTTCCTGGTCTGCGCCGCGCTGGTCTCCGCATGGCTGATCACGGCCGCCAATATTCCAGGTGAGATCACCCGCTATATCGAGCCGCTCATCGATCGTCCGATGCTGTTGATGTTCGTCATCATGCTGCTAGTTCTCGTGGTCGGTACGGCTCTGGACCTCACGCCGACCATTCTGATCCTGACCCCGGTGCTGATGCCGATCATCAAGCAGGCGGGCATCGATCCGGTCTACTTCGGCGTCATGTTCATCATGAACTGCTGCATCGGGTTGATTACGCCGCCCGTCGGCGTTGTGCTCAATGTCGTCAGCGGTGTGGGCCGCGTGCCGCTTGGCAAGGTGGTGACGGGTATTACGCCCTTCCTGCTCGCCCAGATTTTCATCCTGATGTTGCTGGTTGTCTTTCCGGACATCGTCATCGTCCCGGCGCAATGGCTCCGGTGACGCAAGCCTTTTCAACCGTCTCGTTTTATCCAAGGGAGGAAATACAATGAGAAAGTTTCTGCTGACGACCACCGCTCTCGCCTTCTGTGCCGGCGGTGCCGCACCGGCCTTTGCGGAATTCACCGAGCGCACCATCCGCGTCTCGAATGGCATCAATGCCGACCACCCCGTCGGAAACGGCATCGAAGCGATGCAGAAGTGCCTCGATGAAAAGTCGGGCGGCAAGCTGAAGCTGCAAGCCTTCTGGGGCGGTGCTCTTGGCGGTGACCTCCAGGCGACCCAGGCGCTTCGCTCTGGTGTGCAGGAAGCCGTCGTCACCTCGTCCTCGCCGCTGGTCGGCATCGAGCCGGCACTCGGCGTCTTCGACCTGCCCTTCCTCTTCTCCAATGCGCAGGAAGCCTACACCGTTCTCGACGGCAAGTTCGGCGACATGATGAGCGAGAAGCTCGCCGCCGTCGGCCTCGTCAATCTCGGCTACTGGGAAAATGGTTTCCGCAACCTGTCCAACTCGGTTCGCCCGGTCACCAAGTGGGAAGATTTCGAGGGGATGAAGGTTCGCGTCATGCAGAACAACATCTTCCTCGACACCTTCCAGAACCTCGGCGCCAATGCCACCCCGATGGCCTTCGGTGAAGTCTTCTCGGCGCTGGAAACCAAGACGATCGATGCTCAGGAAAATCCCTATGTGACGATCGATACCTCGAAGTTCTTCGAGGTACAAAAGTACGTGACCGAGACCAACCACGCATACACGCCGTTCCTGTTCCTCTTCTCCAAGGCAATCTTCGACACCTATGCCCCGGAAGAGCAGGCTGCCTTGCGCGAATGCGCGAGCGTCGGTCGTGACGTCGAGCGCAGCGTGATCGCCGACCTGAACAAGAAGTCGCTGGAGAAGATCAAGGCAGCGGGCCTCGAGGTCAACACGCTGTCTGAAGAAGAGCAGAAGCGCATCCGCGAAAAGTCGATGGTGGTCTACGAAAAGCACAAGGAAGAAATCGGCGCCGACGTCGTGGATTCGATCCTGGCTGAACTCGCCGCAATCCGCAAATAACCTCCCTGGTCGCAGTTTGGCGGCTGCACCAGACAAAGCCCGCAGCGGGAGACCGCTGCGGGCTTTGGCATTTCCAACGATGCTTCGGGAAGGGCGCTTTATTCCGGAATGGCCGGCAGCACGGTTTCGCGCTTCTTCAACTGTTGTTCTCGGAAGAAGATGAACAGGCCTGATCCGACGATGAGGGATGCCCCGATCACCATGGTGAGGCGCGGAACCTCGCCGAAGAACCACCAGCCAAAAACTACGGCCCAGAGAAGAAGCGTGTATTGCAGCGGAGCGACCGTTGCGGCATCCGAGATCTTCAGGGCGCGGTTGACAAGGATGTGGGCTGTCATGGCGACGATGCCGAGCAGGCCCAGCAGGAGGACCTCGGTGATGGAGGTCAGCGGCGTCCAGTCGAGCGGGGCGAAGACCAGGCCTGCCAGGGCGGCACCGCCCGTCTGGAAGAGAACCAACGTCTTGTCCGGCGTTGCACGCAGGCTGCGTCCCGAGAGCATCATGAAGGCAAAAGCGGCGGTGCCGACGATCGAAATGATCGCGGGCGCGGTGAACATGGCACTCGATGGCTCCAGCGTGATGATGACCCCGACGAACCCGATCGCAATCGCCGTCCAGCGGCGCCAGCCAACCTTTTCGCCCAGGAGGAAAGGTGCCGCCGCAGCGACGTAGATGGGGGCCGCGAGCCAGTAGGTCATGACATCTGCGAGCGGCAGATACATCACGGCGTAATAGAAGCAAAAGAGTTCGAGCGTCGAGAACACGACGCGCGCGATCTGAAGCCAGGGGCGCTCCGCCTCCACAATGGGCTTCGGCCCGGCCATCCAGAGAAAGGGTGCCAAAACCAGAAGGGCTGCGATGCTGCGAATGAGAATGACCTGCCCGAGCCCGTAGCTCGCCACCAGCCATTTGCCCATGGCGTCGTTGAGCGCGAAGAGCACCATGCCAAGCAGCATGACGGCGGGGCCGGTGAAGGCGCCGAAGATGGATGCCGCTGGGGCATTGGACGGGGTTGTGGTCATTGTCTCTCCCAAACCGTTCGCCGGTTCGCCTGTCGCCGATCTCAGGAAATCGCCGGCGTATCGCTGGTTGTCTTGGTCACCCGGCGGTTCGCTTCATCCGCCGGCGCGCCTCCCGCGCGTTGCTTCTCGTATCCGGTATTGTCATGGCCCCCACCAAATTGCGAGGGTCTTCTGTTCCTCTTCGCAAGCTTTTCACGCTTGAATGGATTTGTTGCGCCGGCGGTTGTCAGCCGAGGCTGGCTTTCTCCCGCAACCTCCCAGTTTAGAATTCCGATCTAAGCGTGGTGATTGACCTGTGGGGAAATATGACAAGAATGTGGCCTTGATGCTGCCGGGCAAATCTGCGCGGCGGACTTGGAGAGATTGATGTCGCGAACCCTGGTGAAGAAGTCCAGCTCAGCTGATTTGTCGCGCGCAATGCAGGCGAATGGCCGGCGCATGGCGATTGCGACGACCGGAGCGTCTATTGCCTTTCTCGCCGTTCTGATCGTCGCTCTTTGAGACCACACCAACGCAGCTCACCGAGTGATGTCCTGACGTCAGCATAACGTCAGCCAGAATATTCCGGCGAATGTCACGAAGGTTGCCGCTGCTGCTGCGATATGCACGACTTTCGAAATGCGCAGGAGCATTCGTCGCTCGTCTTCGCCCGCATTTGCCTGTGGGCGAAGCCAGCGGATATCGATCACGTAGAGCAACGCGAGCGTCAGCAGCAGCACGCCCGACAAGACCAGTCGCAGAAGCGAGCTCGGGCCGACCGGGATCTGGTGCCAACCCAGTTTGCAGCCGGTCGCCTGCACGGCGTAGAGCGACAGAAACGCGACCGACCAGAGGATGAAGCCGGACAGCAATCCGACAAAGGGAAACCTAGTCATCCGCCACCGCCAATCTGGCCGAGACTTTGCAAGGCGAAGGGAAAGGCAAGACCAATCGCGCCGGCAACTGCTGTGTAATCGTGCCAAAGTCTGCCGATCCGCAGATCCAGTGAACGCTTTTCCGAGATGTAGCCGCCATGCCAGCGCCACAAGCCGTAACCAGCGAGGATCGCTCCCACCGTTCCATGCAGGCTGACATAGATTGCCACCGCCAGCGCGCTGGCCGATGCTGCATGCGCCTGAGGTGCCGGAATTGAAAAGCCGATGGCTGCCGTGGCGAGCACGGCGATCAAGCATCCCAGGACGGTGATCCCGAGCCAGAGCGGCGTTTTTCCCCGTTTGCCGGTGGCGAACCGTGCGCCGACTGCGGAAAGGACGAGGCCAAGGGCTGCTGCTGCGGAGAGGCCCGGGAATGTGAAATCGATATCTGGCGGTGGCCAGTTGGGGGCAGAGAGCCACAGGAAAAACCCGCCGAACAGCAATGACGTGTAAAGCGTTGCATTGGCCGTGAGGGTAAAGACCAATGCCCACCATGACGGTGGTTGATCGGTCAACTGATGATGGGGTGCTTGCTCGCCGTGACCGACTTCAAGAAGTGCGATGTCTTGCTTGAGGCCAGTCGAAGGTGTCCAGCGCAGAAAGAGAAACAGTGTGGTGATCGCCGCGATGGGCGTGAGCCAGTACAGTTTTGCCAGCAGGCTGGCAAAAAACAGGGCGGTTGCGACGGCTGTCCAGAAGGGTAGGTAGGTCGGACGCGGCAGCACGACGACGTGATCGATCCTGCCGGTCACCATGTCGACGGCGAGCGTCTCCATCCAGCCGTTGCGCATGAAGCCGAGATAACCCCGGCCGGCTGCCAGTTCAGCCCCCAATGTCTGCGGCTCAAGTCCGTCTGCCCTTCGGTCTATCCGGGGCAGGGAGCCGAAGGTGTAGGACGGCGGAGGGGTGGGCGTGGCCCATTCCAGCGTTCCTGCCTGCCACGGATCGCGACGAAAGGCGCGCCCGAAGCGGATCAGCAGGATGAGGTCCAGGGCGACGAGGGCAAATCCGATCGTCATCACGAAGCTGCCGACGGAGGAGGCAAAATTCAACACCTCCCAGCCGGCCTCGGGCGGATATTCGTATATCCGGCGCGGCATGCCCCTGAGCCCTGTCAGGTGCATCGCGAAGAAGGTGATGTTGAAGCCAATGAAGACCAACCAGAAAGCGGGTTTCGACAGATGCTGGATCGGCTGACGTCCGGTGATGTGCGGGAGCCAGTAATAGGCGGCCGCCATCATCGGAAAGACGAAGCCGCCCACCAGCACATAATGCAGGTGGGCCACCACGAAGTGGCTGTCATGCGCCTGCCAGTCGAAGGGGACCATGGCCAGCATGACCCCTGTCAGGCCACCCAGCACGAAGACGAAGAAGAAGCCGAAGACATGCAGCATCGGTATCGAGAGCCGAGGTCGCCCATGGGCCATGGTGGCGAGCCAGGCGAAGATCTGGATGCCGGTCGGGATCGCGACCAGCGCGCTCGCCGCAGAAAAGAAGGATAGGGCCACATGCGGGATGCCGACCGTGTACATGTGGTGCACCCAGAGGCCGAAGGAGAGGAAAGCCATTGCGACGATTGCGGCGACGATCAGGCTGTAGCCTTCCAAAACTCGGCGGGACAATACGGGGATGATCGTCGACAGCGCACCGGCCGCCGGCAGGAAGATGATGTAGACTTCCGGATGGCCAAAGAGCCAGAAGAGGTGCTGCCAGAGCAGCGGGTCGCCGCCGCGCGTCGGGTCAAAGAAGGGCAGGTCGAAAGCCCGTTCCACTTCGAGCAGGATCGAGCCCAGAATGAGCGGCGGAAACCCGATCAGCATCATGGCGGCAACGACCAGCATGTACCAGGCGAAGATTGGCATGCGCGAGAGCGACATGCCCGGTGCACGCAGTTTTAGGATGGTCACCATCAGTTCGATCGCCGCCGACAGGGCAGAAATCTCGACGAAGGTGATGCCGAGCAACCAGACATCGGCATTGATGCCGGGTGAATAGGGTTTCGACGACAGGGGCGTGTACATGAACCAGCCCCCGTCGGGCGCGATGCCGAAGAGAAGGGCTGCGATCAGGAAGGAGCCGCCGAACAGGTAGCACCAGTATCCGTAGGCCGACATGCGCGGAAAGGCGAGATCACGGGCACCGAGCATCTTGGGGAGCAGGTAGATCGCCAGGCCCTCGAAAAAGGGAATGGCGAAGAGAAACATCATGATCACGCCATGCATGGTGAAGACCTGCGCATATTGCTCGGCATCGAGGAATGCACTGTTGCTGGAGGCGAGTTGGGTGCGGATCAACATGGCGAGCACGCCGCCGATGGCGAAGAAGACCAGTGCGGTGACCATGAACCTGATGCCGATGACATTGTGGTTCACGGCGGCGAAGCGCTTCAAGCCCTTGCCCGAGGCCCAGACGGCATCCAGCTGGTGATGCAGCCGGATCGGGGAGCCGGCGGCTTCGTGACCGGTTTCGTAGGGCGCTTCAGTCATCTGTCTGCCTTTGCCGTGGTCAATTCCGTCAGGCGTTGCCGGTAGATTTCCGGTGGATGAGCCTCGACTACGAAGCGCATGGCGGAATGGCCGGTACCGCAGTATTCGGCGCAGATTCCGCCGTAGCGTCCGGGGGCATCCGCCTTGATGCGCAGGCGTGTCGTGTGGCCCGGAATGGCGTCGATCTTTCCTGCCAGGCGCGGGATCCAGAAACTGTGGATCACATCGGTGCTGGTGACGCTCACCTCCACCACGCCGCCCACCGGAATGTGCAGGACCCCCGTGGCATCGTCGGACAGATCCATATCGGGATATGCGAATTCCCATTTCCACATGCGCGCCTGCGCTTCGACGCGGGCTATCACCGGCTCGTTCTGCCAGGCTCCAAGAAGATATTCGCCCTTGGCGAGCCCGTAGACGATGAGTGTAAGCAAGACAGGAACCGGCAGGATGAGCCCTCCAAAGATCATCCAGCGACGTGCAGACAGAGCGCTGCCAAAGCCAGGGCGATAGAGGACCAGCAGAAAGAGCGAGATCACGAGAGCGAAGATGAGACCGGCGCCGACCAGCATCACCCACCAGAGATTGGCGATCGCGTCCGCATAAGGACCGGCTGGGTCGAGCGCCGATAGGTCCCCGGAACAGCTCCCGAGGATCAGGGGCGTCGCGAGAGCGATCATGCCGCGTGGGAACCATAAACGCTTGGAAGGCTTTTCCGTTTCAGACGGAGAGGTTCCATGACCAATCAAGAGACGACCGACAGCAACAACCCTGTGATCGAGAAGCTGGAGGAGAAGGATACGGCTTCGGCGATCGCCGTGGCCGGTCACCCGCTGCATGCGATGAGCGTGCATTTCCCGATTGCGCTCGTCTTTGGAACCCTGGCGGTCGATGTTTTCTACTGGTGGACCGCTGATCCCTTCTGGTTGCGTGTCGGGCTCTGGACCTCGGGTACGGCTTTCGTGGCGGGCATCGCGGCTGGCATCGTCGGCACTGCGGAACTGGTGCTCGTCCCTGGCATTCGGGCGCGCGTCGCCAGCTGGGCGCATGCGATTGCCGCCGTCACGTTGATTTCGGTTGCCGGCGCCAACTGGGGCCTTCGCCTGATGGAGCCATCCGCCGTTCTGCCGCATGGCCTCCTCCTGTCGGTTCTGGCGGGCATCCTGACAGGTGTCGCCGGCTGGCATGGGGGCAAGCTGATTTTCGATCACGGCATTGGCCTCATGGTGTCGCCCAAGGATTGAATGGGTCGAGGAGGCGTTTCAATCCGCCCGGTTCGCCCATGACCCGAGGTAGCGAGAAAACGGGCGCTTCTTTTGCGAGCACTAGGACGAGGATGGCTGCGACTACGGCGCAACAGCTGACTGTCGCCAGCATGAAGCGCCAGGGGGGATAGACTTCACCCTCCTTGAACAGGCGAATGATCACCAGCCCGGAAAAGACATGAAACATGGCGAGGAGAGCGACGAAGCCGAGCTTCCAGGAAAACCACGGTGAGAAGACGTCTCTTGCAAAGCTCAAGGCAATGCCGCTCGAGACGGCGATGAATGCTGCAGGCGAGATCATCGCGACATAGGCGAAACGCACCATGCGCTGCATCCGATAGAGTGAGTCATTGCTCGTGACATGGGCACGTTGGACATAGAGGCTCGGTAAGCTGATCAGGCCGGCGGTCCAGATGGCAATCGCAGCGATGTGCACGAACTTCAGGATGGCGATCATTGATGGGCCGCCTGCCTTTCCGCATCCCGCGCTGAAAACAGTCGGGACAGCACGATGAGCGCCACCATCAGATAGGGCAGAGCCGCGGGAACCCACATCAGAATTCCTGAAAGCTGTTGGTCGGCTAGAGGCAGAAGACCATAGGGCTGGGTGGTTTCGAGATGGGCTGCGAAGAGCGGTTCCCTCGCAAAGGTGAGCAGCGCGCCGAGCATGCCCATTTGCAAGGTGGTGCCGAGAAGCAACGCAAGTGCCGCGCCGACCGTGCGGCGCGGTGCAAGGATATCCCGCCAGAGCCAGGTCGCAGAGCCGAACAGCGTCAGCTCCATCAACCAGTAGGCGACCGGCGAGCCCAATGCGAAGAGATAGTGGCCCGGCGCGTGCCACAGCCAAATCATCGCCGTATGGACGAGGAAGGACAGTTGGGCTGGCACCACGATCGAGGCCCGCCTTTGTGATGGGATCGCGACAATGACCAGCGGCGCGATCACCGCCACCAGCAGGATGTGGTGCAGAACGCGCGCCGAAAACAGCGCCGATGCGAGGGCGCAAAGTGGAGACACGAACGCCACGAGAGCGACGAGGAAAGCGGAGATTGCGGCGGCTCGCTGTCGCGGCGTCTGACCCATCGTCAGCAGGACGAAAACGCCGGCCACAAGGCCGCTCAGCAGAGCCGGGTCGAAATTCCATTGGCTCCAGAAGGTCTCCGGGACCGGGGCTGGGCCGCAATAGATATCGAGATCCATGCTTCAGCCCTGTTTTCCTGTGGCGTCGCCCGGCATTCCCGTCCCCCTGTGCTTTGCGGTCTCGGGGCGCAACAGATCGGGGCGGGATTTTGTTCCATCCAACGAGCGCCGGGCTTCTTCACGTTTGCCGGACGGCATGTGAAGAGCTCCTCGGCGTCAGCGGACGGCCATTGTGCTGTTTTGTTGGTGGCAGCCCGTACGCGGGTGTCCTTCAGCCGGGCCGCGGAGTGGATAGGCGTGCCTGGCTGGCAATCCGCACGGGGGAGCTACTTGCGGATGATGACCCAGATGGCATGGATAATGCCCGGGATGTACCCGAACAGCGTCAGCAGGATATTGAGCCAGAAATGCAGGCCGATGCCGACCTGGAGGAAGACGCCGAGCGGCGGCAGGAGGATGGCAAGCAGGATGCGAAGAACGTCCATTGTGGTCCCTATAACGGTTTTATCTCCAGATAAACGCGCTTCGATGACAATCGTTCGCGCGCTGGATCGAAAAGCCCCCGGTTGAACGCGAAACGCCCGGGTTCGGACCCGGGCGTTTCTCTTTCCAGCAGTCTCCCGACGCGTTTATCTTATTCTTCGCGCTGACCGGTCAGGCTCAGCAGCAGCTGGAACAGGTTGACGAAGTTCAGATAGAGCGAGAGGGCGCCGAAGACGGCGAGCTTCTGCTGGCTTTCCTGATCCATGTTCTCGGCATACTGCTCCTTGATGTTCTGCGTGTCCCAGGCGGTCAGGCCGACGAAGACGAAGACACCGATGACAGAGATGGCGAACTGCAGGGCGCTGGAGCCCATGAAGATGTTGACGACCGAGGCGATCACGACGCCGATCAGGCCCATCATCAGGAACGAACCGAACTTCGACAGGTCACGCTTCGTCGTGTAGCCATAGAGGCTCATCGCACCGAACATGGTGGCCGTGATGAAGAAGGTGCGCGCGATCGAGGTTCCGGTGAAGACCAGGAACACGGATGCGAGCGAGAGGCCCATGACCGCGCAAAAGGCCCAGAAGGCGATCTGTGCGGTTGACGCCGACATCGTCTGAATGCGGAACGAGAAGAAGAAGACGAAGGCGAGCGGCGCCAGCATCACCACCCACTTCAGCGGGGTCTGGAAGATCGGCACGTAGAGCGCCGGCGTCTGGCTGACCACGAAGGCGACGATGCCGGTGATCACAAGGCCGAGGCCCATGTAGTTGTAGACGCGCAGCATGTGCTGGCGCAGGCCTTCGTCGAAAAGGGCTGCGGACTGGGCCTGAGACCCATAGCCGAAGCGGTTCTGGATGGGATCCATGGATGTTTCCTCCTTGTTTGGATCAGTAAAGGGTACGGGCAAGCTGGCGCGCCTGTTCGGCCAGCCTGTCCGGATTGGTGGTTTCTGAAATCAGCGCATAGGCGACGTCGCCGATCTGCCAGTAGGCGGCCTGTGTGTCGCCGTCCTGCTTCACCAGGACCTGTTGCACCGAAAAGCTCCCGGGGCGCACGGCAAAGAGCGATAGCCGCTTGCCGACCTCAGTCTCGACTTCGAGTTCGACGCTCGGGCCATAGGCCGAGGGGAAGATCTGGGCATCGCGGATGGCCCAGGCCTGCGGCATCTCGGGCAACACGATCGCGGTCGCCGAGCGGATCTCGGCAGCGTTGAAGATGCGGGTCTCGACCTGAGACTTCATCTGTCCTCGCAGTTCGGCCGTCTGGTGGGCGCGGATGGCTTCCTCGACGAATTGCGGCGGCGGTACGGAGGCGACGACTTCACCGACGCCGCCCGGCGCGATCCAGCCATGGGCCGCCCAGCCGGCGCCGACCAGCACGAGAATGGCTGCGGCGCGGCGGACGAATTCGAGGGTCCGCCGACCGTTCAGCGCATTTTCCAGCCGCCGCGCGACCTCGCGGGTCTCCTGGCGGGCGGCAACCGGCAGACCGGCCAGTGCCAGGCGAAGCTCGTCGCGCACGCGCAGATCGGCCATCACCTTTGCAGCGGTGACGGGGTTTTCCGACAGATAGGCCTCGACCTCGATCCGACGGGCCACATCGAGCTGGTCGTCGACATAGGCGTGCAGGTCCCCTTCGAGCACGGGATCATTGCTGGTCATCGGAAGATCCTCCAACGATTCGGAGATGGGGCGCCGAGCCTTCCACATCGCCGTGCTCCATGGCACGCAAACGCGCACGGGCTCGGGATATGCGTGACATCAGCGTGCCCACGGGGATGTTGAGCACATCGGCAGCTTCCTGGTACGAGAGCTCTTCGATGGCGACGAGATGAAGCGCCTCGCGCTGGTCTTCCGGCAGGGCCAGAAAGGCACCGCGCACCTGGGCCAGGCGCACGGAATGTTCCTGGCCCGCCGGTGCGATAAGGTCTGCAAGTTCGGCTGCAGCTGCGTGCCGACGCTCGGTCGCACGGTTGCTGCGGAGCTGGTCGATATGGGTGTTGTGCAGGATCGACATCAGCCAGGTGAGCAGGCTGCCGCTGCTGCGAAAGGTCGACTTGCGTTCCAGCGCCCGTACGAGGGCATCGTGGACGAGGTCTTCTGCCTCATCCGGATTGCGGACGAGCGAACGGGCGTAGCGCCTGAGGGCGGCGATCTGGCCAATCACGTTGAACGGGTTCGCTTTCGTCGTCATGACCCATATACGGAGCCGTTCGCAGACTTATTCCATCGGTCGCGAAATTTTTTTAAGGTCCGATCACCCAGCCAAGCCCTTGCATGGCGGCAAAGACAAGACCGGCCGAGGCGATGAGGGCAACCGCACCGAGGGCGAGCCCCAGCATGGTGACGAGGCCGTCACGTTCCATCAGGCCAAGTGCGATCATCACCAAAGCGCCGACCGGCAGGAAATTACCGAATGGGATCGGTAGCGCCACCGCAATAGCGAGTAGCAGAACCGGTAGTCCCAGCGCGACTTGGGCCCGCGGGCCGGCGAGGTGACGCATGCGATTGCGCCTGAGCAAGGTCTCGACACGACTGACCAGCGGGGTAGTGTAGCGAACAATCAGAGCGATCGTGCTTGCTGATATTTGCCGCCGACCGAGAAATGCCGGAAGTCGAATGCGCCTGTAACCGGCGAGGATCTGCAGCGATACGATGGCGAGACAACTGCCGAAGACCAAGCCAAACGGGCCTGGGATTGGCGTCAGCGCTGGGAGGGACAGGATGAGAATCGCAAACGCGATGCTGGCGCGGCCCATGGTCGCCAACAGTTCGTCGAAACTGACTGAGCCCGCTTCCGTTGCATGCTGTGTCAGCCGCAGCAGGCGCTGCGATGCGGTACCGGGTTCTGGAGGCAGGCTGTCATCCATCGTCGCATCAGCCTCGTGGGGTGGGTCCATTTTGCCAGCCACATGTAGGCGAGGCCAGCGGCGAGACAAGTGAGCGGATACGCTTGATCGAGGTCGTATCACGTGGGAGGCGGCTCGAAAGCATTGGACGGTTTCAGCCTTTCATGGCCGTGCCGTCAGTCGATCCGCCGCTTCGGATCCAGGTCGACACCCTGTTCTGTTGGTTCGGCAGCGTCGACCCTTTCGCCGTCTTGACGCTGCAGGTCGCGGTCGTCCGTCTTGGCGGTACCCTCTTTGGGATCCGGCTGCTGGCGGCGTTTTTCGTTGATCATGATCTTCTCCCTCGGGTGGATGATGCTCAAAATCAAACACCCGTCATGCCATCATGTTCCCGAAAACATCGGTCGGGCGGAACCCTTTCCCCGGCCAGTCTGTTTTCGTGTTCATCAACGGAGGTATCGATGAATACGACCAACAAACCCAAACATGACGACAACGGGTCCACCGCGAAAGACCTGCCGGCAGCAGGGCCGCATGACAAGCCGGAACTCCAGGATCAGATGAAGACGCCCGGTGCCGGTTCGTTGCCGAAGACAGGTTCGCAAGAGGCTGACGCAGGTCCCGACTGAGGACGTTGCGGAACGACGAGCGACATAACGCAGAAAGGCCGGCGCTAACCCGCCGGCCTTTCTGCATTTTGAGCGGTGAACTCAGATGTTTTCGGCGACCGTTTCGCGGGCCGCGCGTTCTTCTTCCTCGCGCTCCCGCTTGTTGTACTGGATCGACGACCAGAGCGAGATACCGATGAGAGCCGCACCACCGAGGCCGGTGATGACCTCCGGAATATGGACCAGCGTCTGCACATACATGATCACCGACAGGATCAGGATGGCGTAGAAGGCGCCGTGTTCCAGGTATCGGTACTCGGCGAGCGTGCCCTTTTCGACCAGCATGATCGTCATCGAGCGGACATACATGGCGCCGATGCCGAGACCAATGGCGATGACAAAGAGGTTCTGTGTCAATGCAAAGGCGCCAATGACGCCGTCGAAGGAGAAGCTGGCGTCGAGCACTTCGAGGTAGATGAAGGCGCCGAGGCCGCCCTTGGCCGCTTCAGTCATCGTCTTCTGCGAGGCATCCAGCAGGCCGCCAAGCACTTCGACCGCCAGGAAGGTCACGAGACCGTAGATCGCCGAATAGACGAAGGTCGTCGCTTCCTCACCTTCGAGAAGGTTGGAGAAGAGCAGGATGAGCAAGAGGACGACTGCGATCTCGATGCCCTTGATCGAGGCCGAGCGGGCCATATTCTTCTCGAGGATCTCGATCCAGTGCACATCCTTCTCGTGGTCGAAGAAGTAGGTGAGGCCGACCATCATCAGGAAGGTGCCGCCGAAGGCTGCGATCGGCAGATGTGCCTCATTCATGATGCGGGCATATTCGACCGGCTCGCGGGCAGCGAGAACAATGGCTTCGATCGGGCCGATCTTCGCCGCGATCACGACGATCAGCAGCGGGAAGACGATGCGCATGCCGAAAACGGCGATGATGATGCCCCAGGTCAGGAAGCGCTGCTGCCAGACGGGCGTCATGTCCTTCAGCTTGTTGGCGTTGACAATCGCGTTGTCAAACGAGAGCGAGATTTCGAGGACGGCCAACACGCTGCAGATGAAGAAGACCGTGGCCATGCCGCCGATCGTGCCGGTCATCTGCCAGCCGAGAATGCCGCCGAGGATGAGGCCGATCACCGTGACGATGAAGGCCCAGCGGAAATATCCGAGGGTGGACTGGGCGCCTGTTGCTGCTGAAGTGCTCATGACTGTACCTCCGTCATCAGGAGGCACGGAGCGGGAATACGATGCGTCTTGCACGCCTTCGTATGAAGCATGATCCGAGTGTTCATTATTTTTGAATCCGCCGGCCGACGATTGCTGGCGGTACCGACATCACGAGAGCGCCGTAAACTCTCGCCAGAGGGGCCCGGCACCAGGTTCGATCACAAGTCTTAAACTTGCGTCACGTCTTCTTCTCACCGAAGCTCACGAAAAGGTCAAGACGTGTGATGATCTACCAGACAGATGTGGCGGCGGACGCCGTTTTCAAGGTCGATCGCCGGAAGAACCCAATGCCCATTGCTGCGTTCCATCCGATAACACACATGCGGAGATTAGCGATGGATATCTGGGACGCCGACCGATTTCTCCTGGCGCAGGAGCCGGTCTTCGCAACCGTTCTTGCTGAACTGCGACGGGGCCAAAAGGAAAGCCACTGGATGTGGTTCATCTTTCCGCAGCTTCGTGATCTCGGACGGTCTGAAACGGCACGCCATTTCGGGCTGGCAGGGGTCGACGAGGCAAACATCTATCTGGCGCATCCGATTCTCGGTCCGCGCCTTGTTCAGGTAACCGAGGCTGTGCTCGCCATCCAGGACCGCTCACTCTACGAGATCTTCGGTTCGCCGGATGATCTGAAATTCCGGTCCTGCATGACGCTGTTCTCTTCGGTGGTGGAGGATCAGCGGGCCTACCCGTTCTCCCAGGCACTGGCTCGGTTCTGTGAAGGTGAGCCGGACCGACTGACGTTGGCCTTGGTGTCGGCTTAAGCCGGATCGAGGACGATGTCCGGCTTGATGGCCAATGTGTTGCTGACGGTGCAGACCTGCTCGGCCCGATGGGCGACCTTGAGCTGTTCGGCGCTGTCGAGACCGCCCTCGAACCGGAAGACAACGGTCAGGGACTGGAAACGAGAGGGCCCCTCCTTCGCCTTTTCGCCGCTCACCTTTGCGCTGACGCCAGACAGTCTGTCGTTCAGTCCCATCTCCCGGGCTGCAATGCGGGCGCTCATGCTCATGCAGGCGGCAAGTGAGGCCAGGAGCAGGTCGAGCGGGTTGAAACCGGGTTCGGAGACGCCGGTCACGATATCAATCGTGCCTCCGGTTTCCGATCGGACATGCGGATAACCGGTCCTTCCCAAGTTCGCCGTGGCGCCGATCGGGCGCTGGTGCAAATCAGCCATTTCGTGCTCCAACTATGATCGAAGCACGATAGATTTGTGGCTTCCTGCTTGCAAGGAGCGTCAGATGCTGCTGCCGATGCGGGCGGTGCCGGTCTCGCCGTTGTCGCGGGTCCATTTCAGCTGCTTGTCGTTGATTTTCTGCAGCTCGAAACACATAGGTGCGCCCTTGTACCAGCTGGTGAACTGCTGGCAGAGACGATCACCCTTGATCCACCATCGACCTGTGTCGTTCGGCTTTGCGAAACGGCCGAGGCCCAATGCCTCGCCCGATCCATCAACCTGGCCGTTCCGGCGATAGTTCAGCGGAAACTCGCCGCCGAGCGGCACGGCCAGATAGATGCGCTTGCCGATAATGTCCTCGCGGATATCGTTGGCGGTGAAGCGTTCGTTGGCGAGCGATGCCGTAGAGGTGAGCGCGAGCGTCACCAGCGTCATCAGTCCGGTTCTCAGGCTGGAATGCATGGCGTGGATCTCCCGATCGAGTGTCTGTCCGAGTCTCTTACGGAAGTACCTTACTCGCGGATCACGTCACGCTTATTCGCGGATGAAGACATTGACCGATGCTGCCCGCCCATCGGCATCGATGACGGTGAGGGTCGCCTGGCCCTGGCCCGGCGGATGCCATTCGCCGGTTCGCCTGCGGGTCGAATCCGTCATGGGCTTGCCATCGACCAACCAGCGGAAGGGGGCCCGGCCCGCCTGCATTTTCATGACGAGCGGGAGTGGGGTGCCGGCTGCGTCGCGGCCGAGTTCCAGCTGTGCGCCTTCGGGCGGATAGACGATCTGCGGTGGCTTTTCCCGGGCGGAGGCCGAGACGAGGCCGTTCGGATTGATGGAGAAGCGCCGAAGGCCGGCCGGAAGATCATTGGCGGCGAGATGCGCGGCACCTGTCGGGGCTCGGGGAAGGGCAGTGCCTGCGAGGCCCGACTTGGCGAAGGCTTCGAACAGAATGGGCGCTGCCGTCTTGTAGCCGGAGATGCCGGGCACGGCCGCATTGTCCGGACGACCGATCCAGACGCCCAGGACATAACGGCCGTCATAGCCCACCGACCAGGCATCACGGTAACCGTAGCTGGTGCCGGTCTTGTAGGCGATGCCAGCGGGTGGGCTGCCAGCCGGGGGCCGTACCGCTCCCAGGATGTCGGCGATCGTCCAGGCGGCGATCGGTTCCAGCAGCGGCTGGTCGTCGATCAGGCCGGGTTTGTCGCGGATACCATCGCCGAGCCTCACTGGCTGCTCGCGGTTCGCAAGACCGGCATAGAGCTGGACGAGACCTTTCAGCGTGACCCCGACGCCGCCAAGGGCGATGGCGAGACCGGGCACTTCGTTGGGTGGCAGTTTTAGTCCGACTTCGGCGCGACGCAGGCGGACCATCAAGCGGGATGGGCCGACGCTGTCGAGCAGCCGGACGGCCGGGACGTTCAAGGACAGTTGCAGCGCCTGGCGGATGGTGACGTCGCCCTGATACTGCATGTCGAAGTTCTTCGGACGGTAACCGAAGAAATCGGCCGGACGATCCTCGACGATGGTTTCCTGGGCGACGAGGCCGAGTTCAAGAGCCAGTCCATAGATGAAGGGTTTCAGCGTCGAGCCCGGCGACCTCTCCGCGCGGGTCATGTCGATCCAGCCGGAGCGGCTGGCGTCGAAATAGTCGGCAGCACCCACTTCGGCGACGATTTCGCCTGTCGTGGCATCGGCCATAACAAGGGCGAGTGAGACTTTGGGGTCGAGCTTGCGTCCGGCTTCGGCGGCAACTGTCTCGAGCTTCTCCTGAACTGGACGAAGTAGCGTTGTTTGATGACGCTCAGTTGTGGGGGATGCACGCCTTGCGGCTTCGGCCAGATGCGGGGCGAGGGCCGGAAGCTGGCGACGGGCTCTCGGCAGGTCGGCATTCAATGCAAAAGCGATTTCCGAGGGCTCGATGATGGCGGCTTCTTCGGCGCGTTCGAGAACCCGCTTGCGAGCCTGCAAGGCGTTGTCGGCGAAGCGGTCAGGGCGGCGCTTTTCTGGAAGCTGTGGCAGGGCGACGAGCAGGGCGGCTTCCGCTGTTGTCAGCCGCTTCGGTTCCTTGCCGAACCAGGCGAGGCTTGCCGCGCGCACGCCTTCAAGATTCCCCCCATAGGGGGCGTGGGTCAGATAAAGATCGAGGATCTCACTCTTCGACAGCCGGCGTTCCAACTGCAGGGCGCGGGCGATCTGGATCAGCTTTGCGGTGAGTGACCGTTCGCGCCGGGGCTCGATCAGGCGCGCGACCTGCATCGAGAGCGTCGAGGCGCCCGAGACAATGCGGCCATTGGTGACGAATTGCCAGGCAGCGCGGCCGAGCGCGAGCATATCGACGCCTGCGTGACGGTCGAAGCGGCGGTCCTCATAGGCGACCAGCATGCGGATCAGGGCGGGATCGACATCCTCTGCGGTTGTCTTCAACCGCCAGAGGCCCTCGCGGGTGGCGAAGGCCCTCAGCAGTTGCCCGTCGCGATCGAGAATTTCCGTCGACACGGACCGGGCCGCCTCGATCGGCGGCGGAAAATGCTTGTCGGCCCAGTCGAGGGCAAACAGCGAAAGCCCCGTCACGGCAGTGCCTGTGGCAATGACGATCAGGGGCTTTCGAAAGCGTGCCATCAGGGGGCTGCCGAGACCGTCATGCCGCCAGCTGCCGTCCTTGCGGAGAGCTGCGGACGATACATGTCCTCGACGGCCGCTGCCGGCAGGTCGTAGGTGCCCGGGGTCACCGCACGCACGACATAGGCGAGCGTGATCGTGCCGTTCTCGTCTTCAGCCCGGTTCACGGCCGCAACGAAGCGGTCGCTGCGGAATTCGAGATGGGCGGTTTCCGTCTGGCCGATCCAGTCGAAATTGGCGAGTGCTGCGCTATCGACCAGGCTCGGATTGTCGATCTCGAAGCCGGCCGGCAGGAGGTCGGTGACCAGAAGCTGGGCCGGCCATTCGTCCTCTTCGGTGACCTGCAGCACGACAACATACCGTTCGTTCTGCATGGCTTCGGTGATGTTGGCCTCTTCGCCATCCAGCGTGTAGTAGGTCCGGCTGATCTCGAAGCCTTCGCCACCGGCGGCCGGTGGTTCGACGGGAGCGGCGACCGTGGTGATCGCGGCGCTGATCGGATCGCTGCCCTTGTTGGTCACGGTGACCGGTGCCTGAAGCAGGGCCTCGCCCGGAATAGTCGCGGCATAGGCTCCCGTCCGGTCGGCGCCATTGACATCGATCTGCAGGCCGGCATCGTCCTGCTGAAGCGCGCGGGCGGCGAGCAGCATCCAGGTCTGTTCCTGGGTGCTGAGCGTCTGCTTTGCCTTCCATTCCTCATTGACGACCTTTGCCAGGATCGGCACGACGGGTGGCATAGGCTTGCTTTCGGCCGCCAGCGCCAGGACGCCGGCTGCATCACGCAGTGACGAGCCGTAATCCGAGCGGCTGAAGCTGACCGGTGTCAGGCGTGCCTGTTCCGACATGCCGGAGGCATCGGCGAAGACGCTGTTTGCGCGTTGCGAGTCGCCATAGAGCGAAAGTGCTGCAGCGAGATGGGCTTTCGACAGCGGGGTCGGGAAGTCGCCCAGCATCGTGTCGGCATAATAACGCAGGTCGCTGAGCGAGGCCTTGCGGCTGCGGGCCAGCACGTAAAGCGAATAGGCGATGTCATTGCCGCGCGTGCGGATGTCGTTGTCATAGGCGATGCGGTTCTGCAGGTTCTGCAGAGCCTGGACGAGCGCCTCTTCCGGCACGTCGAACTTGCGCTCGCGGGCACGGGTGAGAAAGTCGGTGACATAGGCATCAAGCCACAGGCTTTCCGAACCCGGAGCCCAGAGGCCGAAGGAGCCACTGGAAGACTGGTAGGACAGCACGCGGAAGATGGCGTCCTGGACGCGCTTGGCGATTTCCGGATCTTCCGGAAGACCTGATATCTTTGCCAGTTCATCGAAGTAGAGCAGCGGCAGCGCGCGGCTGGTGGTTTGCTCGGCGCAGCCATAGGGGTAGCGGTCGAGCGCCATCAGCAGGCCCGGCACATCAAGGCCATCGGCCCGCGTCACGTTCAGGCTGACGGAAGCACCGTCCAGCAGGCTGTCGGCGAGCAGATTGCCGTCGACGGTCAGGCTCTTGCCGGGCGCCACGGCGATGACCTGCCGCTGGGTGATCGGCAGCGTTGCTGGACGGACGGGGAGATCGAGTGACTGGCTGACGGTGATGCCACCGGCACCCGATAGTGCCACGTCGATCGTGCCTTGGCCCGGATTGACCGCCGACAATGGCAGGGTCAGCGTCGTCGTCTTGCCGGAGGCGAGCGTGACTTCGTTGGACGCTTCGCCACCCACCGTCACAGGACCGTTGCCGGTTGCGACCAGCGTGTAAGTGCCATCGGGGGCATCGGTCGCGGCGATGTCGAGACGCAGGCTGCTTTCATCGCCGGGGGCGAGGAATTTCGGCAGGCTTGCGGTGACGACGACCGGATCGCGGATGATGACGTCGGCCTGCGCGTGGCCGACCCCGGTCTTCGACCAGGCATGGACCATGACGCGGGTTGTCCCGTTGAACTGCGGAATGTCGAAGGACACCGTTGCCTTGCCGCTCGCATCGAGCTTCACCGGGCCGGAGAAGAAGGCGACGAGCTTCTCCTTGGGCGGATTGCCCTGGAGAGCGACTTCGCCGCCGTCACCACCTGTGCGGAGCGTGCCGGTCGCGCCAAGCGAGCCGTCGATCAGGCGGCCATAGAGGTCGCGCAGTTCAAGGCCGAGGCGGCGCTGGCCGAAGTAGTAGGTTTCCGGATCGGCGGCCTCGTAGCGGGTGAGGTTCAGGATGCCGACATCGACGGCGGCGACCGTGACATAGGCTTCCTCGCCGATGCCGGCACCGGCCACCTCGATCGGGATTTCCAGCGGCTGGCGCGGAAGTGTCTTCTCGGGCGTTGCGATCTTCACCGCCAGCTTGTCGGCACCCGGATCAACGCCGAGCCAGGTTACGCCGATGGCGCGGGCGGGCATGCGGCTTTCCTGTGCGTCACCCGGCCGGAAGAGGGTGGCGGTGACATAGGCACCGGCACCGAAGTCTGCGGTAACCGGAAGCTCGATCTCGGCGCCTGCTGCCGGCACATCGGCAACCTTGGAGGTGATTAAGGCATCCGTTCCGACCGTTACCAGCACCTTGCCTTCGAAGCGCGGGGAGATCTTGAGACGGGCAGTGTCGCCAACCTGGTAAGTCGCCTTGTCGAGGCCGACTTGCAGGGCATCCGGTGTTTCGGTCGAGCTCGCGGAGACGAACCAGCCGGCGTCGAAATCGACGCTGGAGACGGAGCCGCCCTGTTCGACCTCAAGGCGGTGGCTGCCCCAGGTGACGGGAAGGGAAAGGGCAGTGCCATCGGCCTTGATGTCGACGGTCCCATCGGCCACCAGCGAGGTGGTGGTGATCGGCTCATAGCGCCAGGACGAACCTTCGCGGTACCATTGGTAATTCCGCTCGAGCTTGACCAGCTTCCATTTGGCTGCGGGCAGATCCTGCTTGGAACCGTCCGGACCGATTGCGATCAGGTTGAATGCGGCCGTGCTGTTTTCGGCAACGTCGCCCTCGAATTCCGGCTTGATACCGATGACAGGGCCTTCCGGGGTAACCGGAAGGGTGAGCTTGCGTTCGATCGCCCGGCCGCCGCCTTCGCGCAGGCGCAGCACGACGTCGGCATTCAGAAGACGGGTCGTGGACGGCATGTCGGTAATCGCGACATCAATGCTGGCCTGGCCGCTGTCATCGAGGGCGTCGAGCGCTTCGAATGGCACGCGCACGCCTTCGACGTCCTCCTCGTCGGAGAGGCCGAAGCTGTAGCGCGGGTAATCCGGATGGCTGCTGGTGGGAGTGACGACCAGTTCGCCTTCAAGCGACAGGCCAGCCGCCGGCGCACCGTAGAGATAGCGACCTTCGACATTGATCGTGGCGCTTCCATCCGGGGCGAGGGTGGTCGCGTCGCTGGCCAGCGTCATGTCCAGGCGGTCAGGTACAAAATCATCGACAAGGAAGGAGGACTGGGCAATGGCCGGCTTCTTCGGATCGGTGTGGATGGCGACGTTCCAGGTGCCGCGCATGGAATTGGCCAGCAGCGGCAGGTCGATGGCGTAACCGCCGAGGCTTTCGCTGGAGACGGCCATGCGGCGGAACTCGACGCCATCGGGGCGCAGGAAGATGAAGGTCAGCGGCAGGCCGCTGATCGCATCGGCTTCCGTGTCGCGGGCGAGCGCTGCGACATGGACGCTTTCGCCGGGGCGGTAGATGCCGCGTTCGGTCCAGGAGAGGACGTCCACGGGGCCGGGGGCCGGGCGGCCGGTGACGCCGCGGTCGGAAAGATCGAAGCCGGCGCGGGTCATGTCGAGGAAGACGTTGTCATCATCTTTTGTGTGGGCGGCGATCACGGCCGGCGCCATGGCTGCACCGGCTTTCAAGAGGCCGGCATCGAACCGGGCCTGTCCATCGGCGTCGGTCTTGGCGGTTGCCAGGATCTCGTTGTTTTTCGCCAGCAGTTGCAGCTCGACCCCTTCCAGCGGGGCCGCTGATGCCAGTGACCGGGCGAAGACGTGCAGGCCATCGGTGCCAGCAAAGGTCGAGAGGCCGATATCGGAGACGACGAACCACTGGGTGGCGCGGCTATCCCAGCTTTCGGCGGTGCTGTTGGCGGCGACGGCGGTGAGCACATAGATTCCGGGCTTGCGCGTCGGCAGCGCCTCCTGCAGCGGGATGCTGGTGATGACCTCCTCATTCATCTTGTTGGCGATGTCGACCGTGCCCTGCCAGACCAGTTCGCCGATTTCGTCTTCGACGCGGCTTGCGGTGTAGCCGTCAAGCTGGGTCAGAAACTGCGAGGCGGCCAAAAGGGGCGCGATGTTGCGGTCGCCGATGCGATAGAGAGCAAGCTTGGCGCTGTCCGAGTTGATGGAGACCAGCGGAATGCCCTGGCGCGCCGTGGACGGCAGAACGAAGCTGTCGCCGGTGAAGCGCACGGTGGACGAGCGGTCGCGGACATAGACCTCGAGTTCGACCGGGGCTTCCAGATTTTCCTCGACGGAGGACGGCAGGCCCGCGCGAATGGCGAGACGGTAACGGCCTCCATGCTCCAGGCCCTCGACGCAGATCTGATTATTCTTGGCTTCCACGGCCTTCGGCGGCTTGCCGTCGAGGGTCACGTATTGGGCATAATCAACGCCGCGCTTGATCAGTTGCTCGGAAAATTCGACACAGGCGCGCGGTGAGGCAGCGTCGGAATCGACGGTGTTGCTAACGATACGGAAGCCCTGGCGGGACCGCAGATCATCAAAGGCTGCGCGCACCTGCGCATTGGCGGCCAATTCGAGGCTCGCCTTGTAGGCATTGAGAGCGGCCCGGTAGTTTTCGCTTTTCTCCAGCGCAAGCGCCAAGGTGGCCAGCGCGTCGGCGCGGGTCACGGCGTCTCGGGTCAGGCCATAGCCGTTGATGGCCGCCATCGTCGCTTCGTTGGCGTAGGTGTAGTTGTTGGAGACGGTATTGGCGACGCGTGCCAGTTCCAGCCAGGTTGCGGCATCGTCGGGCTCGATCGAGAGCGCACCCTTCAGGGCGGCAATGGCGCCATCAACATTGCCGCCGGCAATGGCTGCGCGCGCCTCGTCGATCAGGGCTTCGCGGCCGGCTCCTTCGCGGTCCGGCGGGAGGGTCAGGCTGTCACGCTGATTGCGCGCATCGGTCTTCAGCTGTTCAGATACGAAGGCGAGTGGCGCAGGGGCGCCGATGTCTTCTTCAGCTGCCGTCTCGACAATCTTTCCGGCGACGGCGCCGACGAAACTGTTCATCTGGTTGTAGTCGGATTTCAGGAAGCACCACTTCACTTTGGGATTGTAGGTGAAGGCGCGGCAGGTTCCATCGGCGATGCAGCTTGCCTCGCACTCGTCGAGCGAGACGTTCTTCTCGGTCCTCAGGTCGAAGCCGAAATAATCGGCATCATCCACCGTGACCACGGTGCGGCTGTCCTGCGCAGACGCGGGAAGCGTGAGGGCAAGGAGTGACATGGTCATCGTGAGAATGACCGACAGACGGCGCGTGAACATAGCTTTCTCCCCGAGGCCAACTTCAAATTCAGCCTTATAGAAACTACTCTTGGATCATGTCAGGGGCTTGTCAATCGGCAGCCGACACAGTCTCTCACTATCTGCAAATTCAGTACGATGGATATGGATCAGCCGCGCGATCCGGCGCGTCCGGAGCCACTGAAGTCGCGCGCCTGATCGATGATCCAGGTGGCGAAGGCGCTGGCCGGGCCGTAGGCCATCCGTGACAAGGGTCTAACGAGATAATAGGCGCTGGCGCTTTTTACCTCGTGGTCGAAGGCGCGGACCAACTGGCCGCTCGCAAGCTCCGGTTCGATCAGGAAGGTCGGAACCAGCGCAATGCCGAGCCCTGCCAGGCAGGCCTGGACCACGTTTGAAAACTGCTCGAAGCGCATGCCGCCGCCATGGCCTTCCTGCATGCCCAAAGAGGCAAACCACTGCTCCCAGGCGCGTGGACGGGACGCCATGTCGAAGAGCGGTTTGGAGAGCAGGTCTTCCGGGCGCCCCACCGGGTTCTCGGCCAGAAAGGCCGGGCTGCAGACGGGTGCGACCATTTCGTGCATGAGGAATTGACAATCGGTGCCTGGCCAATTGGGTTCGCCAATATGAATGGCAGCATCAATGCCGGAGCCTTCGAAGTCGAACTGGCCGATGCGCGTGGCAAAGTCGATGATGACGGCAGGGTTCCGAGCGAGAAAGTCCGGCATGCGCGGCATCAGCCAGCGCGTTCCGAAGGTCGGCAGGATCGCCAGCCTCAAATGTGTGTCGTCGCGGGTTGCCATGGCCTCCAATGACAAGGTGCGGATCGTGGCCAGCGCGTCGCCGATCCCCTTGGCATAGGTTCGCCCGATAATCGTCAGCTCGACGCCGCGATTGGTGCGTTCAAACAATTTGACGCCCAGCTGGTCCTCCAACAGGCCGATCTGGCGGCTGATGGCGCCTTGTGTCAGGGCAAGTTCATTGGCTGCCGCCGAAAAGCTTCCGAGCTTGGCGACGGAATCGAAGGCGGCGAGCGCGCTGGTCGAGGGCAGGAAGCGGCGTTGATGTGTCAGCATCCGTTATGACTAGACCTAATAGCAACATGAGTAAACATGGCTTGTTTAATCGTCCGATATGAGCAATCTGTGGTCGACAAGCAAATATGGATGCGATGACCATGAGCGAGATGCAGCCCTTTTCCTGGAGTGACCCTTTCCTGATGTCCGAGATCCTCAGTGAGGACGAGCGGATGATCCAGGACGCCGCAGCCGCTTTCGCCAAGGCGGAACTTGCGCCGCGGGTGGCAGACGCCTATCTCGGCGAAACGGTGGAGCCAGAGCTTTTTCGCCTGATGGGCCAAGCCGGTCTTCTCGGCGTCACTTTGCCTGAGAAATATGGCGCGGCCGATGCGAACTATGTGTCCTACGGTCTCGTGGCGCGGGAAATCGAGCGTGTCGATTCCGGCTACCGCTCGATGATGAGCGTTCAGTCCTCTCTCGTCATCTATCCCATCTATGCCTATGGCTCGGAAGAGCAGAAGGACAAGTATCTGCCGGGTCTCGTTTCGGGTGAGTTGATCGGCTGTTTCGGTCTGACCGAGCCGGATGCCGGTTCCGATCCGGGCGGCATGAAGACCCGTGCCGAGAAGATCGAAGGCGGCTATCGCCTGCGCGGCTCGAAGATGTGGATCTCCAACGCGCCGATCGCCGATGTCTTCGTCGTCTGGGCGAAATCCGAGGCGCATGGCGGCGAGATCCGGGGCTTTGTTCTTGAAAAGGGCATGAAGGGTCTGTCGGCACCGAAGATTGGTGGCAAGCTCTCGCTGCGGGCTTCCGTGACCGGCGAGATTGTCATGGACGGCGTCGAAGTCGGCGAGGATGCGCTGTTGCCGAACGTGTCCGGCCTCAAAGGTCCTTTCGGCTGCCTCAACCGTGCCCGTTACGGCATTTCCTGGGGTGTGCTCGGTGCGGCCGAGGATTGCTGGCACCGCGCCCGCCAGTATGGCCTCGATCGCAAGCAGTTCGGCAAGCCGCTCGCTGGCACGCAGCTCTTCCAGAAGAAGCTTGCCGACATGCAGACCGAAATCTCGCTTGGTCTGCTTGCGTCACTCCGCGTTGGCCGCCTCATGGACGAACATCAGTTCGCTCCGGAAATGATCTCGATCGTCAAGCGCAACAATTGCGGCAAGGCGCTCGACATTGCTCGCATGGCGCGGGACATGCACGGCGGCAACGGCATCCAGATCGAGTACCATGTCATGCGCCATGCGCAGAACCTCGAGACGGTGAACACGTATGAGGGCACGCATGATGTGCATGCATTGATCCTCGGTCGTGCGCAAACCGGTATTCAGGCCTTCTTCTGAAGTCTTGTTCCAAGACAGCCGCAATATCCCTTGAAATAGAGGGGTGCGGCTGTCTTGAATCTGCGCCATACCTTTGGAATTATATCCGAATTTAAGCATTTCTACACTTGTGAACCACTAGGGTTCATGCTCGACATGCTGCGCATGACAAGGCGGGCCGGAAGAGTATGATCCTGAGTTGGATCAGGGCAAAACCCACGGTATGATCGCCGGTAGTGGAGGAAATGGCATGTACGCCGTTACGGTTCTGGATAGTGCAGCCCTGTCTGCATTCCGAGTGGAGCATCCCTGGCTCAGTTTTCCGGACTTCGTCTCCGAGGTCAGCGTCTACTTTGACGACAATGGTGGGCCGACGCGGCTGACCGCCATCAGAACGGATGCAGAAGGCACTTCCGAGCCGGTCGATGTCAGCGCCTTTGGCGTGGACACCATCCTGGCCCTCGTGCGCTATGCGCCGCAGGGCACCCAAGGTTATGAAGACTGTCCAGAAGAAGAGCAGGTTTGGGCTATTCTGGAGGAACTGCCTGTTTCCGACGACACGGTTCCCATGGAAGAGGTGGAGGCCGCGCGTGCCACAAAGCTGCAGGACGCTTACGCCCTGCTGCGGGAGGTGACCGTCAGCAAGCTCGAAGCGCTCCTCTCCTCCGGGAAAAATGATCTCGAAGGCCGGCGCATTCGGGCCTCGATCGCTTCCATTCCCACCTCTCTGGATAAGGTGGACGATGCGCATAAGCCGCATTTTCTTGAGGTCGACCTCTGGCGTCTGGTCGCCGTCTTGCGCGACGAGCTGGCGATGCCTGCCGACTACGAACTTTCCGACAATACCGAGGATCCCGGGTTTAGCCGTGATCTCATCGATCAGGCCGAGGCGACTGCCCTCTCAGGGCCTGTCATCCAGGCTCTGTTCGAGCTTTCGCCGGTTGCCTTCTCCATTTCCAGCATCGGTCAGCGCAATTCGCGGTATGTGCGCGTGAACCAGGCCTATCTCGATCTGATCGGCAAGAGTTGGGACGATATTCGGGGCAGCGAAATGGTTGCCTCTGGCGTGGTGAAGGGAGACGAGGCGCGTGCGGAGCGGTTGCGACTGCTGGATCTGGACGGTGGGTATAGCGGCCAGCGCGGCGAGATCCACGGCGCCGACGGCCAGGTCATCGACGTGACGATTTCTGCCCGGCGCATTTCTGTCGCCGGGCAGTTGTACGATTTCGAAGTGCTGACCCGCGTGGACGCGAGCTGAAAGATCAGCCTTACGCCCGGCGGAACAAAGCGAAGGAGCGCGCTTCCATCATGAAGCCTGCGGCTTCCGCTGCGACATCGCCTGTCCGACCTGGATCTGACGTCGTCAATTCCAGTGTCCAGTCGCCACCGTCTGTTTTCGGAATGGTGAATTCCGTGTCCTGGTCGACCGGGTTGAACAACATCAGCACCTCCTGCCAGACACCCTCTTCGGCCTCGAGGTCCTGGCGTCGGAGTTTCAGCGCGAGCGGATTGCCGTCGAGCCAATGCTCCGGCTTCTGCGCTCCTCCCGTCATGTTGTACCAATCGATGTTCATGCCATCGCGCCAGTTTTCTCTCCGCAGCAGGGGCTGCTCCGTGCGCATGGCAATCAATCGGGTGGTGAATGACCGCAACTCCTCGCAGGACGGGGGAAGGTTCTCCCAGTGCAGCCAGCTGATCTCGCTGTCCTGGCAATAGCCGTTGTTGTTGCCCATCTGCGAACGGCCGAACTCATCGCCGGCGAGCAGCATCGGCGTGCCGTGCGAGAAGAACAACGTTGCGAGGAAATTGCGCTTCTGGCGCTCCCGGAGGGCGTTAATTCCCTCATCGTCCGTCGGTCCTTCGTGGCCGTAATTGTGGCTTCGGTTGTCGTTGTGTCCGTCGTTGTTGTCTTCACCATTGGCATCGTTGTGCTTCTGGTCGTAGGACACGAGGTCGTTGAGCGTGAAACCATCATGGGCGGTGATGAAGTTGACACTCGACCAAGGGCGCCGGCCGCGCATGTCGTAGATATCTCCGGACCCGAGAAGACGGGCTGCGAAGTCCGGGGCGCAATTGTCGCCGTTCAACCAGTAATCGCGGGTGGAATCGCGATATTTGTCATTCCATTCGGCCCAGCCCGGCGGGAAGCCGCCGACCTGATAGCCACCGGGCCCGATGTCCCACGGCTCGCCGATCAACTTGGCGTTCGACAGGACGGGGTCCTGCGTGATTGCATCGAAGAAACCGCCGCGCTGGTCGAAACCTTCCGGTTCACGGCCGAGAATCGTGCCGAGGTCGAAGCGGAAACCGTCGACATGCATCTCTTCCTTCCAATAGCGCAGGCTGTCGAGCACCATCTGCAAGACGCGCGGATGCGACGTGTTGACCGTGTTTCCGGTGCCGGTGTCGTTGATGTAGTAACGATGATTGTCGGGCAAGGTGCGGTAGTAAGAGAAATTGTCGATACCCTTGAAAGACAAGGTCGGACCGAGTTCGTTGCCTTCTGCCGTGTGATTGTAGACGACATCGAGGATGACTTCGATGCCGGCGTCATGGAAGGCGCGGACCATGTCGCGGAAGCCGGCAATGCCGTTTGGACCGTAATACCGGCTGGCGGGCGAGAAAAAGCCGATCGTATTGTAGCCCCAGAAGTTGTGCAGACCCTTGTCCATAAGGTGGCTGTCGTCGGGGAAGGCGTGAATGGGGAGCAGTTCGACGGACGTTATGCCAAGGCTCTTGATGTAGTCGACCGCTGCCTTGTGGCCCATCCCTTCGAAGGTGCCGCGCAGGTTCTCGGGGATCGCGGGGTTGAGCTTGGTGAAACCCTTGACGTGGGTCTCATAAACGATGGTCTTTGCCCACGGGACGCCGGAAAAGCCGTTTGTCGATGGGTTGGCGAATGGATCAACCACACGGCATTTCGGCATATAGGGGGCGCTGTCGAGGTCGTTGAAGGTGAGATCCTTCTCCTCGCTGTCGAGATCATAGGCAAAATGGGCCTGGTTCCAGTCGAAATCTCCGACGATTTCACGCGCGTAGGGATCGAGCAGGAGCTTGTTTGCGTTGAAGCGGTGGCCATTGCCGGGATCATAGGGGCCGTGCACACGATAGCCGTAGAGCTGGCCGGGTTTCACGTCGGGAAGATATCCGTGCCAAACTTCGTGGGTATATTCCGGCAGAGTAATCCTGGCCGTTTCAATCTTACCGCTGTCGTCAAACAGGCAGAGTTCGACGCGCTCGGCATGGGCGGAGAAAAGGGCGAAGTTCGTGCCCTTGCCGTCAAAATGGGCGCCAAAACGGTGCCAGTCACCGGCTTCAACGTGGAAATGCTTGCTGTTGGTGTCCATGAATTCCTCGGTGCGTGGCGTTTGTCCCCCGTAAAGCGGCGGGAGGGATCTTTGTTCCGATGCTCCGGCCGGAACAATCCATGACGGTTGCGGTTGTTTCGGGCACATCGACCAATAGCGAGGATGACAAATGCCAGCCAAGTCCAAGGCACAGCAAAAAGCCGCCGGGGCAGCGCTTGCCGCAAAACGCGGCGATGCCAGGAAATCGGATCTGAAGGGCGCTTCCAAAAGCATGGAAAAAAGCATGAGCGAGCTTGAACTCGAGGCGCTTGCCGCAACGAAACACAAAGGCAAGCCAGAGCATGCGGAAGGCAAGAAATAATGCGTCAACAGCCGGAAATGGTGGGTCAGACTGCTCTTATAACCGGTGCCGGTTCCGGGATCGGTCGGGGTGCCGCCCTGAAGCTTGCCTCGCGGGGTGCCTATGTCGGCCTTCTCGGCAGGACTGAGGACGAGTTGAAAGACGCACTTGCAGAGATCCGGTCCGCGGGTGGAGACGGAATGGTGCTTGTCGCGGATGTCAGCGACGATCAGGCGATGAAACAGGCTGTCGCAACGCTCCTTTCAGAGCGGCATGGGTTGCACATGGTGGTTGCGAATGCCGGGGTGAACGGGACCTGGGCGCCGATCGACGACCTGATGCCAGAGGAATTCGACAAGACGATTGCCATCAACCTGCGTGGCACATTCCTGACGCTGCATCACTGCGTCGGACCGATGAAGCGGACGGGCGGATCGATTGTCGTCGTCTCTTCCATCAACGGGACGCGAACATTCACCACACCCGGCGCTACGGCCTATTCGGCGACCAAAGCCGCACAGCTCGCCATGGTCCAACAGCTTTCCTTGGAGCTGGGCCGTCATGGCATTCGCATCAATGCTGTGTGTCCGGGGGCAATCGATACCAGCATCGACGACAACACGGCATTGCGTGGCCGCGAGCAAACGGAAGTTCCGGTCGCGTTTCCCGAGGGCGACATTCCCCTGACGGGGGGAGAATCGGGCAGCATCGAAGAGGTTGCGGAGGTGATCCACTTCCTTCTTTCGTCTGCGTCGCGTCATGTGACCGGAACGCCCATATGGGTCGACGGCGGACAAAGCCTCCTGCGATGAGATGAACGGTGTCGTCACCGATCGTCGGTGCGGCTCGGGATGCGATTTTCAAGGAGGTTGACCAGCCACAGCACGCTCAACGCAAAGCCGGTCGCAATCAGGCCGATCTGCCAAAAACCCAGGCCGCAGGAGAGACCAATAGAGCCAGCGAACCAGAGGCCGGCTCCGGTCGTCAGCCCGGTGACCCGTCCTTTTGCGTAGACGATCATGCCCGCCGCAAGAAAGGCAACGCCTGCGGTGACGGCTTCAACGAGACGCAAAGGGTCAATTCGGACCTCTTCTCCATCGAAAGCGGGGTGATGGGCGATCTCGATCGTCAGAATGGCGACAATAGCTGCCGATAGACAGACGAGTATATGCGTCCGAAGGCCAGCAGCGTGGCTTCTCCACTCTCGTTCGAAGCCAATTGCCGCCCCGCATGCGAGCGCGACCAAAAGGCGAATGACGATGGAGGAGAGAGCGAGCGTCGTTTCGGTTCCAAACGCGGTCAGTTCCTGTGGCATGGCTGTTTTCCATGACGGGATCGGCTCCGGCGAAGACCGGAGCCGTTTCCACCATCAGTTCTTCTGATCGCGGGCAGCTGTCGAGGTATAGGTCGACGAGACCGGATCACTTGCCGGGAACGTGTCTTCGAGACCTTCCTGCAGGTTGCTTCCGGGCTTTCCGGCCTCTTCCCGTTCCTGCATCAGGCTCTCCACGGCATCGCTCGGCTCGCCATCCACCGGATAATTGCCATTCGCTGCCGTGTCGTCATTCGCTGCACCGAAGCTTCCCGCCTGCAAGAGAATGACCTGCGCCTTTTCCAAGGCGTTTTCCCTGGTCACGCCGCCGCTTTGCGACTGCGCCATGACCACCGACACACGTTCGCCGCCATCACCTTCGAACTCCACGGTGAAGCCGGAGCTGGAGCCGGTCGGTTCGTGCACTTTCGTCGCTACAATCTGCATGGATGTTCTCCCGTTCGTTTCGACGTGAAAACGCAGGCGTGGCAGCGTTGTTCCCTGGTGCGAGGGGATGCAATCCTAGAGGTTGTCGGCCCGGATCTGCGCCAAATCCTCTTAACCTATTGTTTACCATGATATTTGGCAATTTAAGAAAAACTGAACAAAGCGTGCGGAGGTGCGTTGTGGTTGCAGAAGGAGAAAGACAATGCGACAGGCACTGGCAATCGACACCATTCTCATCGTCGAAGATGACGTCTTCATTTCCATGGATGCGGCCGATGCAGTCTCGAAGGCTGGTGTTGCCGTGATCACAACCGAGACTGTTCGGGATGCGCTTGAGATTCTGGCTAGTGAACACATCGCTGGAGCGATCCTGGACTTCCAGGTCCGGGATGGAGCGGTGACACCGATCGTTCAGAAGCTCCGGCAGGCCGGAATTCCCTTCCGGATCGTCTCGGGCTCGGCGATCAAGGAAATTGAGGCCAACGGCATCCCGGAGGAATTGTGCGCGCCTAAGCCTGCGGATTACCGGAAGGTTCTAACGTCACTGATGACCGACACCCCGCACGGTCGTTTCCAAGGACGCCACTGACCCGTATCAGCGCTTGGCCATCAACCGTTCGAGTGTCCGTTCCACGACGTCGACCATCACCATTGTCTGATGATCGACCTCAATGTTGAGATAATCCCCAACCTTGTACCGTGGAAACGTGGTCTGGCGCAGGGTTTCCGGAATGAGGTTGATGGTGAATACGTTCTCATCGGCTTCGGCGACGGTCAGGCTGGCACCGTTGACGGCGAGGTAGCCGCGCTTGAAGACGTATTTGGCCCATTCGTCGGGCACCTTGAACTGAATGAACGCGCCCGGCATCTCCATCTTGGCGGCGATCAGTTGGGCGGTGGTCGCGATATGACCGGCAATGTTATGCCCGCCATTTTCGTCCGTCGGCTTGGCCGAGCGCTCCAGATTCACCTGACTGCCTGTTTTCAGCGTGCCAAGATTTGTGCGCTCCAAGGTGGCATCCATGGCGTCGAACGTGACGTCCGTGCCGGTCATCGAGGTGACGGAGAGGCAGACGCCTTCCACTGACACGCTTGCGCCGATCTGCAGGTCGCTCATCAACCGTTCTGGAAAACGGATATGGAAGGTGGTGTAGCCGTCGTGGCGAACGACGTTTTCGACGGGG
The DNA here is from genome assembly GCF_003610655.1 of Rhizobium sp. AG855. Classification (NCBI taxonomy): domain Bacteria; kingdom Pseudomonadati; phylum Pseudomonadota; class Alphaproteobacteria; order Hyphomicrobiales; family Rhizobiaceae; genus Rhizobium; species Rhizobium sp. AG855. The sequence continues at coordinate 95,457 of NZ_RAQG01000007.1, forward strand.
GCGACGGTCTGGACGATGCCGGTGTACATGAGCGGTTTCCTTGCGAATTTGCCGGAAGGTAATGTCTCCCGAGGCAAAGGCAATGCCCAAGGCGAGATCACTGCGTCTGCATTTGGTGAACGGCATCGGAACCGTAGCGTCGACGAATGGCGGCATCTGCATGCGCATGCGGCTTTTGCAGCGCTTGCCGTGCAGGGCGTGGTCGGATTACATCTGCAGCATTGCCGCGCAGCCCGTTTATCCCCGCCAGTACATTGATGGTTTCCATGACGAAAATCCTGTGCCTTGCCCTCAATCCCGCGATCGATATTTCCAGCGATGCAGATGCCGTGCGGCATACGCACAAGACCCGAACCCACAACCAGCAGCAATTTCCCGGCGGCGGCGGCGTCAACGTCGCCCGTGTCATCGCGGCGCTCGGCGGCACCTGCGAACTGGCTTTTCTCGCGGGCGGGGATACGGGTACACTTCTGGAGGCTATGCTGCAGCCTCTGCCGATCGTCGAACGCCCATTTCCCATCCATGATCCCGTTCGAGTCGCGTTTGCGGTGCATGAGATCTCGACAAATCTCGAATATCGCTTTGTTCCCGAAGGACCACTGGTAACGGAAGCCGAATTGGCCCCCGTCATCGAGGCGGTCTGCGCCAGCGATGCCGACTACATCGTGGCAAGTGGTAGCCTGCCGCGGGGAGCACCCGACAATACCTATGTGCGCCTCGCCGACGCAGCGAAAGCGCGCGGCGCACGGTTCGTTCTCGACACATCCGGACCGGCACTGGCGTCGGCCCTCTCCTCGGCACGCATGTATCTGGTCAAACCAAGCCTGGGTGAGTTCGAAGCCTTTGTTGGCGAGAGATTGGATCATGATCGCGTCGGGCCGGTGGCGCAGGATTACGTTCGACGCGGGATCGCCGAATACATCGCGGTGACGCTGGGGGGCGATGGAGCAATCCTGGTGTCCGCCGAGACCATCATTCGGCTCCCTGCCATCCAGGTTCCGGTGAACTCGGCGACGGGAGCCGGCGACAGCTTTGTCGCGGGGATCGTCTGGTCGCTGTCGGAAGGGCATGACATCGAAGACGCATTCCTTTTTGGACAGGCGGCCGGAGCTGCAGCAGTGATGACCCCGGGTACCGAGCTCTGCCGGCGTGAGGATGTCTTGCGGCTCTACGCCTCGGCCAAGGGCTGATCCTGCCGCGTCGGCAGGTCTGGGCTGCGTCCGGCATGCAATTCTGGAAATTGCGGCCTGCGGCACCATTATTTCTTGTCAAAAAAACTCAAGTTTATTATTGAGGGGGACATTGCGGTCGCATTGATGGCGCTCGCCCTTATTCGCACCATCTCATAGGGAGCTCCCAGTGTCTTTCATCCATACGGGACATTCGGCCTTGCGCATCGGCGTTGCGCTCGCTGTGCTTCTCATGGCTTCCGTCGCCTGTGCTCAGGCCCCAGGCACGGGCGATGGTGCTTTCGAACCGGCAACTGGACCGGTGGGCGCACAACAGATGTCAGACGGTGTTCCCGCTACATCTCAGACCATCGAACCGACGGCACTGCCTCCAGCTGTCCAACCCGTCGACACCGGTGCCGCGCGCGGTTCCCTTCCGCATGACCTGTCGCCGGTCGGCATGTTCATGGCCGCTGACTGGATCGTCAAAGGCGTGATGCTTGCGCTCGGTTTTGCTTCACTCGTGACCTGGACCGTGTGGCTGGCAAAGACGCTTCAGCTGTTCGGTGCCCGCGCCCGCGCCGCGCGAGGACTGAAAGCGGTCGCCAAGGCCGCGAACCTGAAAGATGCTCTGGCCTTGCTTGAAAGGCGTGGCGGCGTCGTTGCGTCCATGGTGCGGGCCGCCGAACATGAAATGATGCTCTCTGACGGGGCCATCGATCGTGCCGGTGCCGAGGGCGTCAAGGAACGCGTTTCCTCCGCACTTGGACGCCTCGAGGTGCGTGCAGGTCGCCAGATGGCCAAGGGAACGGGCGTGCTGGCCAGTATCGGCTCGACGGCCCCCTTCGTTGGGCTGTTCGGAACCGTGTGGGGCATCATGAACTCCTTCATCGGCATTGCCGAGACACAGACGACCAACCTCGCTGTCGTTGCTCCCGGCATCGCCGAGGCACTACTTGCAACCGCTGTGGGCCTTGTCGCGGCAATCCCGGCCGTCATCATCTACAACGTCTTTGCCCGCTCGGTGACCGGGTACCGCCAGCTTGTGTCCGATGCTGCGGCTGGCATCGAACGGCTGGTGAGCCGCGATCTCGATTTTCGCAAAAGTGCGCTGTCGATCCGGGCCACCAACCTCCAGGCGGCGGAGTAAGTCATGGCCGGCGGCATTCGCGATACACAATCGGGCGACGACCTGGCGGAAAACCACGAAATCAACGTGACGCCGTTCATCGACGTCATGCTTGTGCTCTTGATCATCTTCATGGTCGCGGCACCGCTCTCTACGGTTGACGTGAATGTCGACCTGCCGGCCTCGACGGCGAAGCCGGCGGAGCGATCGGATGAGCCGATCTATGTCACGCTCAAGGAAGACATGAGCCTCTCGCTCGGCAACGACACCGTTACGCGCGAGGCGCTTGGCGTGTCCCTCGACCGCATCAGTGACGGCAACAAGGACGCCCGCATCTTCCTGCGTGCGGACAAGACGGTCGACTACGGCAAGTTCATGGAGGTGATGAACCTGTTGCGCGATGCCGGATATCTGAAGATCGCGCTGGTCGGGCTCGAAAGCCTGCCGGTGCCTCACGGCGCCGCCGAGACGACTGCGCCCTCTGCGGAGCCGAAGCCATGAGCGGGGAGAGCCGTTCCACAGGACGTGTGCTCGGCGAATGGCTGCTGTGGACGACGGCCGGCGTTCTGGTGGTGACGGCCCATGCCGGGGCTGTTGCCCTGCTGCTGCGTGACCCCATGGTCGCCATGGAGGACAGCGGGCCACGACCGGCGATCATGATCGAACTGGCGCCGGAGCCGGAAGCGGAGATTACCGAGGAGACCGAGGTTTCGACCGATCAGGTTGACGCCGAAGAGGTCCAGACCGCCTCCAGTGAGCCGCTGCCGGAACCTGACGAGCCGCCACCTATCCAGCCTCTGCCCGAGCCTGTGCCTGAACCAGTGCCGGAACCCTTGCCCGAAGTGGCTGAACAGGTCATCGAGCCGCCGCCGATCATGGAACCCGAACCTTTGCCGGAGCCGGTCGAGGAAATCGATCCGATCGAAGAGTTGGTGATGGCGCAACTCGAGAATGTCGAGGTGCCGATCCCGATGATACGGCCTCCAAAGCCCGAGCCGAAGGTCGAGAAGCCGATCGCGCCGAAGAAGAAAGTGGCAAAGAAGCAGCAGGCACCGCCACCTGCTTCGCGGACAGCGCGGCAGGCAAAGGCGGAAGTCGCCCAGGCTGATCGCAATGCCGCACGCGCCTCCAGCAGCGGTGCCGGCAGCAGTGTGTCTCCCGCCAAATGGCAGTTGCGGCTGATGTCGCATCTCGAGCGGCGCAAGCGTTATCCATCGGAAGCGCGCAGCAATCGCGAGGAAGGGACTGTCTATGTGCGGTTCCGGATCGATGATGCCGGCAACGTCCTGTCGGTTTCGCTGTCGCGCTCGTCCGGGTTTGCGACGCTCGACGATGCGGTGGTCGCGATGGTGCGCAACGCCTCTCCCGTGCCCGCTCCGCCGCCGGGCGTCAACAAGACGGTCACGGCACCGGTGCGCTTCAACCTGCGCTGAGGGGAGCGGACGAGATTGTCGGTCGCTGAAGACCGGATCGTGAGGGCCACAATTGAAAGGCCGGCGCCGCAGCGGCGCCGGCCCTCGTTGTTTTACTCGATGTCGAACTTCACGCCCTGGGCGAGCGGCAGTGTGCGGCCGTAGTTCACGGTGTTGGTCTGGCGGCGCATATAGGCCTTCCAGGCATCGGAGCCGGACTCGCGGCCGCCGCCGGTTTCTTTTTCGCCACCGAATGCGCCACCGATTTCGGCACCTGAAGGGCCGATGTTGACGTTGGCGATGCCGCAATCCGAGCCACGGTCGGAGACGAAGGCTTCCGCCTCGCGAATGTCATTGGTGAAGATCGAGGACGACAGGCCCTGCGGCACGTCGTTGTTCAGCGCCAGCGCCTGATCGAAATCGCTATATTTGATGACATAGAGGATCGGGGCGAAGGTTTCGTCCACGACGGGACCGACCTGCTCCGGCATTTCGACGAGCGCCGGACGTGCATAATAGGCACTGGACGCGGCCTCGCCATGGACGCGGTCGCCGCCATGCACCTTGCCACCGGCGCTACGCGCGGCGTCGAGCGCGTGCTGCATGCGGTCAAAGGCACCCTTGTCGATCAGCGGGCCAATCAGGTTGCCGGCCTCCAGCGGGTTGCCGATGGTGACGGAGCCATAGGCCTTGATCAGCCGCGGAACCAGTGTGTCATAGACGCTTTCATGGACGAAGAGGCGGCGAAGCGTGGTGCAGCGCTGGCCGGCGGTGCCCATGGCAGCGAAGGCGACGCCACGCAGGGTCAGGTCGAGATCGGCCGAGGGGCCGACGATGGCGGCATTGTTGCCACCGAGTTCGAGGATCGAGCGGCCGAAACGAGCGGCGACGCGCGGCCCGACGGTGCGGCCCATGGCGGTCGAACCGGTTGCAGAGATCAGCGGCACCTTCGGATGATCGACCAGGATCTCGCCGATGTCACGGCCGCCGATTAGAAGCGTCGAGAGGTTGGCCGGAGCCTTGCCGCCTTGCGCGATGTAGCGCTTCAGAGCCTTTTCGAAGATCGCCTGGGTGGCGATGGCAGTGAGCGGGGTCTTTTCCGACGGCTTCCAGACGGTCGGGTTGCCGCAGACGAGCGCAAGCGCTGCGTTCCAGGACCAGACGGCGACCGGGAAGTTGAAGGCGGAGATGATTCCGGTGACGCCGAGCGGATGCCAGGTTTCCATCATGCGGTGTTCGGCGCGTTCGGTCGCGATCGTCAGGCCGTAGAGCTGGCGCGACAGGCCGACGGCGAAATCGCAGATGTCGATCATTTCCTGGACTTCGCCCAGGCCTTCCGAGGTGATCTTGCCGACTTCGATCGAGACCAGGCGGCCGAGTTCGATCTTGGCTGCGCGCAGTTCTTCGCCGAGCAGGCGGATCAGTTCGCCGCGCTGCGGGGCCGGAACGAGGCGCCATTCGAGGAAGGCCTTGTGGGCGGCGTCGATGGCCTTGCGCGTTTCGTCGGTCGAGATTTCGGCAACGTTGGCGATGGTTTCACCGTTGATCGGGGAACGGACGGCGAGCGTGCCGCCTTTCAGCGCCTTTTCATCAACGCCGAAGCTTGCCATGAGCGACGTGATTTCGGCCGAAAACGTGAGTGTGGCGAGGGTCATGATGGTCCTTCCGTCAGGTCTACCTGGGTCTTGTCTGGTCAAAATCGGGCGCCGGCCAGATGCGCCAATTGGGCGCCGGCCTCGTACCATGCTTCCTTGATGCTGCGGAAGGGTGGTGCTTGCGGGTCCGTCAGCGGCAAGGGAAGTTCGTCTTCGCTCAACTGTCCGAGAATGTGGGCGGCCAGTGTCTTGCCGAAGACGGTACCGGGTGAAATGCCCCGGCCGTTATAGCCGGAGAATCCGATCACGCCGGGGGCAAATTTGTGGAAACGGGGGAGCGCGTTGGTGGTCATGCCAATCTGGCCATACCATTCGCTTTCGAAGGCAATGTCTCCGATCTGCGGGAAAATCGCTTTCAGGGCACGGCGAGCCCAATTTCGATGAATGGAGAGGCCAGTTCCACGCAGTGCACCGACGCTGCCGAACACCATGCGGCCGGCCTTGTCCATGCGGAAGGACGAGAGCACTTCCTTGGTGTCCCAGCATCCCTGACGCTCGGCGAGGATCGCCTTGCGCAGATTATCACTGAGCGGCACCGTGGCGAAGTTGAAATAGGGCAGATGGATCTGCTCCTCGCGGACCGCCGCGAAGGGGCCTTCGCTATAGGCGTCGGTGGCGGCGACGACCCATTGGGCATCGACGGAGCCTTCTGCGGTCATCACGCGCCAGCCATCTGCCGTGCGTTCGTAATTGTCGACCGGGCTCGATGTATGCAGGATGACGCCGGCTTTCATGGCGGCATGGGCGAGGCCACGCGCGTATGCGAGCGGTTGCAGGGTGCCCGCACGCTTGTCGAGCAGCGCGCCTTGATAGGCACGCGTTCCGATTTTGTATTCGGTTTCTGCGATGTCGAGCAGCTCAACCGGCGCGCCACGACGCTGCCACTGTTCGGCACGTGCCTCGATCTCCTTGCGGCCAGCGGTGCCGACAGCGCAATGCAGTGTGCCCTGGCGCTCCAGTTCACACGCGATCCCATGGCGGTCGATGATCTCCATCACCGCGCGGGGGCCGTTGCCGAGAAGCTCCAGCAGGCGCTCGCCATGGGTAGGGCCGAGTTCGCCGGGCAGGTCATCGGGCATGACCCACATGCCGGCGTTGATCAGGCCGACATTGCGACCCGCACCGCCAAAGCCGATCTCACGTGCTTCGAGGAGCACCACCGACGTGCCGGCTTCCGCGAGGTGCAGGGCGGTGGACAAACCGGTATAGCCGCCACCGATCACCACAACGTCCGCCCTGGCTGCGCCTTGCAGCTTTGCCGTCGCCGGCGGTAACGGCGCCGTCTTTTCCCAGAGGCCGTGTGAGCGTGGATCATCAAGCATGGGCGGGTCCCCAAAGGACGGTGGCTGAGGAGGGCGAAACGGTAGAGCCGAAGATCGATCCGGCGCGTGCGCCTGTCTCCCAGATCATTCCACTTCGTATCATCTTGCGATTTCTAGAAGAGCATTCTACCCCATTCCAGCGATAAATTCTCAAGAGTTCATTCCGAAAAGGCATGACCATGCTCGCTGCCCGCCGATTTCTGCCTTCACTCTCCCTGCTGACTGCTTTCGAGGCCGCAGCCCGAACCGGCAGCGTCACTGCAGCAGCGCGGGAGCTCGACCTGACGCAGAGTGCTGTCAGTCGTCAGATCAAGGCGCTGGAGAACCAGCTCGGCGTGGAACTGTTCCTGCGGGAGCGTCAGACCATCCGCCTGACCGTGGCGGGAGACAGCTACGCGCGCGAAATCCGCGAGGCGCTGCGACGCATCTCGAGTGCCTCGCTGAACCTGAAGGCCAATCCGCATGGCGGAACTCTGAATCTCGCCATCCTGCCGACCTTCGGCGCGCGTTGGCTCGCCCCTCGGCTTGGGCGGTTTCTCGAGGCCAATGCCGGGATCACCGTCAATCTTGTGACACGGCTCTCTCCCTTCGATTTTCGGCTGGATTCCATCGATGCGGCCATTCACTTCGGCGATGCCGTCTGGCCGGGAGCGGAGCTTGCCTTCCTGATGCAGGAGGAGACACTGCCGGCCTGCAGTCCGGGCTTCAAGCTTGCGCATGGAATAGAGACGCCTGACGACCTTCTGTCCGCGCCGTTGCTGCATCTGACGACACGACCGGATGCCTGGGAGCGCTGGTTCACGGAGAATGGCGTGGCTTTCGGCAGCGTGCATGGCATGCTGTTCGACCAGTTCGCCACAGCTTCACAGGCTGCGGTCGGTGGATTGGGTGTCGCGCTGCTGCCGACTTTTCTCATCCGTGAAGAATTGAAACGCGGCGATCTCGTTGCCGCCGTGAACCGGCCAATGCAGAGCGCACAGCGATATTACCTCGCCTATCCACGAGAGCGTTCGGCCTATCCGCCGCTGGTCAAGTTCCGTACCTGGATCGTTGAGGAACTGGCGCGCGAGATGGCAGGTTGACGATCAGGGGGCCGTGCTGGCCGATGCGAGCGTGATCGCGAAGACGAGATGCGTGGCGTGATGCAACGTCTGGTCCAACCCCAACATCCACCAATAGCCACTCTGGTCCGGTTTGAACTGTAGTCGGATCTGTATCAGGGATTTGCTGCGGTCTATGGCGGCATGAACGAGCAGGTCAACCAGGGCGAGCCATGCGAGGGATGGCGAGAGCAGCAGGCAAATCGCCAGCGTTGTCAGCGCGTGGATGGTCACGTGGGCCGCGAGGGGGAAGAGCCATCCGGATTGCTGCTCCTTGCCCCTGGCCATCCAGCTGGTCTGGAGCACGAAATCCGCGACCAACTGCTTCAGGATGAACAGAGCGGTGGCCCAAATCAGCACGTGGGCAGAGATTTGCTCTGGGATGATGGGCATGCGCTTTCCTTCGAGGTGTCCTTGCCGTGACGATAGACCACTCAATGAAAGGCTGTGAAGCCGCCATTTCGTATACCCAGATTTGGGCTTTTTACCTCGTTGCCAAGCGGGTGCCAATTTGCAGGCCCCGCTTAGCGAATTTGAAGGATCTGCGGTCTCAGGTCTTGCCTGTCACCACCCTTCGGAAAGCACCTTTTCAAGGGTATCCACGAAGAAATCGGCACTTTCACGTGCGAGGCAGAGCGGCGGCTTTATTTTAAAGACGTTAAGATGGTCGCCCGTCGGCTGCATAATGACGCCGAGATCTAGCAACCGGTTGCAGATGGCTGCCGTCTCCTCCGTGGCAGGTTCCAGCGTTTCCCGATCGCGGACGAATTCCAGCCCCAGGTAAAGCCCCATGCCATGAACCGCGCCGACCAACGGGAACCGCTGGCCCAGCGCTTCGAGACGTGCCTTCAGGTAGTCGCCGGTTTCGCGCGCGTTTCTCTGCAGGTCTTCCTTCTGCATGATGTCGAGCACCGTCATGCCGACGACGCAACTGACAGGGCTGCCACCCGCAGACGAGAAGAAGTAGCCTTCACGCTCGAGGCTGTCGGCCACTTCGCGGCGGGTGATAACGGCGCCGAGCGGCTGGCCGTTGCCCATGCCTTTGGCGATCGTGATGATGTCGGGTACAACGCCTTGCTGGTCGAAGCCCCAGAAGTGATGGCCGAGGCGGCCATAACCCACCTGCACCTCGTCAGCAATGCAGAGGCCGCCGCGTGCGCGGACCATGGCATAGACCTGTTGCAGGTACCCCGGTGGAAGCGGGATTCCGCCCGCATTGCCGTAGACACTTTCTGCGATGAAGCCGGCCAAGCCATCACCCCGCTCATCGATGGCGGCAATGGTTTCCGCGACGGCTGCAACGTAGCCTTCCGTCGCTCCGGCGCCGCGGAATTTGCCGCGATAGGTGTTGGGCGAGAGAACGGGGTGGACCCAATCCGGACGGGTTTCCAACGCTTGCGGGTTATCCGCCAGAGATGTCGAGACGGCGTCGCTCGCGACAGTCCAGCCGTGATAGGCTTCCAGCAGGCTCAGGATGTTGCGGCGACCACTGTGGGCCCAGGCGAGACGGATCGCCAAGTCCACCGCTTCGGAACCGGAGTTGACCAGGAAGACCGTATCCAGCCCTTCCGGGGCAAGAGCTGCTAGCCGGTCGGAGAAGTCTGCGACGACCGAGTAGTGAAAACGCGAATTGGTGTTCAGCATGGACCACTGTCGCCCGACGGCCGCAGCCAGGGTCGGATTGCCGTGGCCCAGGATGCTGACATTGTTGACCATGTCGAGATAGGCGCGACCCGTGACGTCGAAAAGGTGTTCCTTCCAGCCACGCTCGATCTGCGGCGGGGCCGCGTAGTAGTTCTTCTGTGGCTTTGCAAAGCTCTTGTTTCGGCGTTTCAGCACGGCCTCGCTCTGCGGTGCTGGGGCGTCAATGCCGATACCCAGGAGGCGCGAAGGCGACGGGCACAGCTGGCTCCAGACAGCACTTTGGTGCGGTTTGGCAAAGAGCGGCGGGATCAGATCCGTATCGCGGCACAGCTGGATGCGCAGGCCACCAATGCTGCCGGCCGCGCCGGCAACCTGGCCGATGCTGTCTCCGGTTGCGACGCTTGCGCCGTCTTCCAGTGGGCAATCGATGCCGTCAAGATGCAGAGCGAGTTCAGGCGAAGACAGGATGACATGGTGGCCGTTCCGCTTCACCGTCGCATCAAAGGGAGCAATGGCCCGTGTCTCGCTCGGCAGGCACATGTCAATGTGCAGGGCAAAGGTCGCCGGCGCACGCTCGGACAGCCGGCGCGTGTAGGAGAGGCGGTACTCGCCATAACGTGTTGAGGAATAACCGGTCTCCATCGCCGCGCGGGCAAGCAGCTTCCAGTCGACTTCCTGGTCTGCCCAGTCATCGGCGACAAAATCGGGGCTGGTGACGCTGAGGTCGGTGAGACGCAGGTTTTCCGGGGTAACGTCCGGGAGAAGTGGCGTGGCGAAGGTCATTTCGGCCGATCGGGCAAGGCCGACAGCGTCCAGAATGGCCGTCTCCATCAGCGAGTAAGGGACCGATGTCGCGGTGTCAAAAATCTCACGTTCGTGGGCAGCATTGCCCAGGACATATTCGTTGTCCGGATCGATCGACAATTGCTGCTCGCTGCTGGCTACAAGCACACCTGCACGCGCAACGATCAACGGCCAGAGAGCGATGAGTTCGGCTTGCGTCAGAGGATAGCGAGCATGGAATGCCTTGACGGCGGGCAGGATGAAGAAGGGATCGCCTTCCGCATGATGCAGCAGGGCGGCACAGGCAACCGCGAGGTCGGCAATCAGCCAGCCGTACATCACGTCGCCGAAATCGATGACGCCGACCGGCATGAGACGGGCGTTGGAGCCCGGACGGGCGACCACGTTGTCGTCCGTTACGTCATGGTGGATGGCGTGCAGGCGCAATTCGGGAGCGACCGCTTGCATCCGCTTCACCGCGACGATCATCGCCTTTGCGATGCGGTCCCGCTTGGACTGATCATTCACCGATTTCAGCAGATGCAACGCAACAGGTCCGGCCCGGCGCAGGTCCCATTGCAGCTCCCGTTCGAGGCCGGGATGCTTGAAATCCTTCAGGCCAAGGGCGACGCGGGCCGTGACATCACCGAGCGCCGCGACCTGATCCTCCGCCAGGAATTTCTGCCGCGTCAACGGCTGGCCGTCGAGGAATGTCAGCACCCGGAGCCAGTAGTAACTGCCGGCGATCTCGCATTGTGGAATGTATTCGCCGGTCAGCGTGGCGATCGGTTCGGGAATGTCCAGACCCAGATCCAGACTGCGCAGATGCATCATCGCAAGGTTCTGCGCCTCAAGTTCAGCATAGGGGTACTCGGCTCGGGTCACTTTCAGAACGAAGCGTTCAGGTCCGGTGTCAATCAGGAAGTTGCGGTCCTGCTGGCTGCCGAGTTCACGTATCTCTCCATGGAAGCCATAGAAGTCGCCCAGAATGGCTTTTGCGTCCGAAATGGATACATCCGGACGCGAGAGTTCAGTGCGCTGAAGAAGAGCCGAGTCGGCCATGAAGGGTCCCCCCAAGGAATCATGGCGGCGACATTATCCAGACCGATGTCAAGCGTCCATCCCGGGAGGAGGGTCGTCTGTACTTCCTGGCTAAATTACTCAGCCCATGCGCTCTGAGGCATAGGAGCCAGGGCTGGCCGGGAAGACGACGGTGCGGTTGCCGTTGATGAAGGTGCGGTGATGAATATGGGCATGGATGGCGCGCGCCAGCACCTGGCTTTCGACGTCGCGGCCGATCGAGACATAGTCGTCCGCCGACTGCGCATGGGTAATGCGGGCGACGTCCTGTTCGATGATCGGACCTTCGTCGAGATCGGCTGTGACATAGTGCGCCGTTGCCCCGATCAGCTTTACGCCGCGCTCGAAGGCCTGCTTGTAGGGGTTCGCTCCCTTGAACGACGGCAGGAAGGAATGGTGAATGTTGATGATCTTGCCCGACATCTTCTGGCACATCTGATCAGAGAGGATCTGCATGTAGCGGGCCAGTACGATCAGTTCCGTCCCGGTCTGCTCGACGATATCCATGATGCGAGCCTCGGCCTCGGGCTTGTTGGCCTTGGTCACAGGGATGTGGTGGAAGGGGATGTCGTGATTGACGACAACCTTCTGGTAGTCGAAGTGGTTGGAGATGACACCGACGATCTCGATCGGCAGGGCGCCGATCTTCCAGCGATAGAGCAGGTCATTGAGGCAATGGCCGAAGCGCGAGACCATCAGCAGGACCTTTTCGCGCTTGGCATCGTCGTAGAGGTTCCAGCTCATGCCGAAGCGGTCGGCGACCGGTGCGAAGCCCTGCTCGATCTTTGCCTGGGTCGCTCCTTCTTCGGAAATGAAGGAGACGCGCATGAAGAACTGGCCGGTGTGGAGATCGTCAAACTGCGACGAGTCGACGATGTTGCAGCCTTGGTCCGCGAGATAACCGGAAATCGCCGCGACGATACCGCGCGTCGACGCACAGGACACTGTCAAAACATAGCTCTTCATCGGTTCTCTTCTCCCTGCGGATCTGCCGCGCGTCTCTATCGCATTTGCGGCAATTCGGAAAGCGCCGCCTGTGCAACCGGTTGTTTGCGAGGTGGAAGATCGCCAGATGCCATATGCATCTCTCGTCCGTCGGCGACCGCCCCGCTTGTGTCTGGGATGCGAGATTAGGCGAGAAGGCGGAAAACTCCGTTCCCGTTGCGTCTTCCAAAGACGCATCCCCGTCGTCATTGAATGGCTGGGGCGAGATTTCGGCGACGGTGCTGGTGAAGGCGCCGGCAACGCTTTTGGTTTGTCGCCGATGGTCAGAAGATAGAATAGCCGTTCCGGCTCCCGAGATGGGCGAGAGTGCCGCTCGGTCTCACATTCGCGTCGGTGCCTGTGCGTGGCGACAGGCGGATGGTCCGAGGTTGTCCCGGCGCCAGATGAAACCAGTCGTCTTCAGGCAGATAGTGCTCGAAATCGAGATGAACGGACTGGGCGAACTGGTTGGCGGTGAGCTCGACTACCCAACCGGTGTCGACCGCGCTCAGGGTGTGTCCGAATTCTGCCGGATAGAGTGCCTTGCTGCGTCCGAGCGGGAAATGGAAGGTTTCGGCAAGCAAGCTGCCGTCTTCAGAAAGAAGCCGGGCAACGGTGACATCATGCGACGGTGGCCCGAAGCGGAAGGCATAGGTGGTGTCGAAGAAGGCACCGAAAAGATCGGTTGCTGCCAGTTGGACCGTGCGGTGCGCATCGAGGATGAGGTCGCGGCTGCCCTTGACCACGGCATGGCGACCGTCGCGCAGGCAGGCGACCTCCAGCTTTACGGCTTTGGAGCATGCCGTCTCGTTGATCATGTGTATACACAGCCCGTTCGATCCTTCGTCAGTCATCAGCAGCTGCAGCGGACGGAAAGCGCGCTTCAGGCCATACCAGACGGGCTTGGCTTCACCGATGGCGTCAATGACACCCCAGCCGGGCCCCGGTTCGAGGTCCTGGAGGGTCCAGACGAGGGCGCCCCGGCATGACGATCCGGTCCGACGCCATTCGGCATAGGTTTCCGTCACCACTTCTGTGGTCACTGCCCGCGAGATGTCGAGATACAATCCCCGGTCCTCGCGGCGCAGGCGTGCCGGATCGAAACCGTAGAGGACTTCGAGATAGTGGTCGCGGATATCTTCGAAATCCCAGGAGGCGCCGCGATCTCTGGGCACGCGGGCCTTCCATCGCGGATCATGCACGGGGCTGACCGGCAGGTGATGGTCGAGGGTGCGCTGTTGCGGGATATGGGCGAAGGCCAGAGATTCGGCGGCGAAGCGGACATTGGCCCGGCGCGCATCCTCGAGCGGCCGCTGATAGGCGCCGACACCATAATAATGGGTAACGCCTTCGTTCGGCGAGAAGGGCATGGCGCCGCCGGAGGGTGAATTGGCGACATAGGCGCAGTCCGGACGAGCTTCGTGTGCTACGTGTGCAAGGGTCTCGTTGAAGAAGGCGCCATTCCAGGCGGCTGCTGGAAGGCCCAGCATGGCGCCCTGCTGGAAGACTTCGCTGCCGCCGCAGATCACGGCGAGGGAGGGATGGCCCTGCAGGGTGCCCAGAAGGCTCCGAACTTCCTGCTCAACCTTTGCGGCGAAGGCCTCGTCGGCAAAGGGATAGTCGAAATTCGCCAGCATCAGATCCTGCCAGACCAGAAGGCCGAGCTGGTCGCAGAGGGCGAAGAAGTCCCGGTTTTCATAGGTCATGGTTCCGCCGATGCGGATCATGTTCATATTGGCTTCGGCGGCTTTCATCAGCCAGGGCGCATAGGTCTCGGCCGATCCTGAGAGGCGCAAAATATCCGCATTGGTCCAGACGGCACCGCGGCAGAAAACGGGAACGCCGTTGACCCGCAGGCCAAAACCCTTTCCGTCGTCGTCATGGTCCACCTCGATGCGGCGGAAGCCGACAAGGCCGAGCGAATGGAGGCGCCCGTCGATCGAGAGCGTGAGGTCGTGCAGGGTCGGGTTGCCATGAGTGCGGGGCCACCAGGGGGCGATGCCGGGCAGATCGATACGGGCTTCGAGCAGTCCGCCCGGGCCGGCCGTCAGCTCCGCGCTTCGTCCACAGCACAGGATCGAGGCGGCGGGACTTCCCTCCAGTTTCAGGCGAATGGTCAGCTTGCCGGTGCCGAAGTCGTCGAGGTCCGCCTGTATGGTAAGACCTTGGATCGTGTCCTGTCCCGGACGGATCAGAAGGATGGGACGATAGGGGCCGACGGGGTGACTTTCCGGACACCAGCCGGGCATGTGGCCGAATGGCGTCGTGCGGAGGAGCCGGAGGCCCTGGTGGTCGAACATCTGGGGGCGCCAGCGGGCGCGGGGGCCGCGCTTGTCGAGATGCGGCTGGAGCGCGCGAAAGCAGATGGCCAGTTCATCGCGTCCGGTCAGGTCGACGGGGACGTCGAGGCTTTCGAACATGCTGTCGCTGGAGGCTTTGAGGACCCCATTCACATAGATCTCGGCGATGGTCGCCAAACCTTCGAAGCGCAGGATGGCCGGACCGGGTGCTTCGCCGTCCAGCGAGCGAAAATACCAGGCGTCCTTGTCGTGCAGCGGATGCGGGTTTTGAGGATCAAACAGGCCGGCATCGGTCAAGGCCCCGGCCACGGTGCCGGGGACGGTCGCCGGAATGCGTGCTGCGGGGCGATGGACTTGCGACGGGTCGGCATGGCGACCGGCTTCGGTTACGAGTAGCGTCCAGCCTGCTTCCAACGGACGGACATCCGCTCCCAGATAGATCGTGCCCGTCATGTCTTGTCCTTCAAATCAGCCGGCTGCCGAGATCATCCATCAGCCGGTCCCAGGCCGCAACCGCGGGATCGAGCGCTGCGGCGAGTGGGTCGAATTTCTTGCGCGCGATTGCGCGGGCAAGCTGGAACTGTACCGTCTTGGCGTTCTCGCTGATTTTCAGAGCCTCAGCAATTGCGTGCTCATGCGCCTCAGCGTCGAGCCAGGTCAGGTGGCTCGCGAGCAATTCAAAATTGGCGCCGAATTGGCGCAGCGTGTTGAAGGCATATTTGTGGAAGTAGCCGAAGGGGCGCTCGGCGATCGCTTCCACCTGGGTCGGGAAGACCTTGGCAAAGTCAGCGATCGGATTTGCCAGCGGTCGGCGGGCGAAGTGCCGTCTCAAAAGCGCTGCTGCGATTTCGCGCTGATGAGCCGGCGTCGTCTGCCGCTCGGGAAATTTGGCAAATTCCGTATAGGGCAGGAATGGCAGGCTGCCGTCCGGCTGGTTTAGCTGGAAGACGCCGTCGAAATCCTCTCCCTCGACGCGGAAGAAGCCGCCATTGTGGAAGTAGTCCATGCTGCGGCCGGCAACGTCGAGGCGGTTGATGCCGACTGTGGTCTTGCCGTGCTCCTGGCGGTAGCCGACGCCTTGCGTATCCGGCATGAAATAACTGTCCATCTCGACCAGGCAAAGGCGGCAGCGACGGATCTGTTCTTCCACATGCGTTTCCACGCGGTCGAAGATCGCGAGTTCCGTGACGCGAATATCATAGAGGCTTTCGAGGTCCTCCAGCGGCACCTTGAAGAAGGTGAACTGGTCGCCCTCAAAATCCTGCGTGAGCGTAAAACCCAGCATGGCTTCCGGGCTCAGGCCCTGCGCCGCCAGAACCTCGATCCACAGATCGACATAGCAGTTCGTCTCCGGCCACATGCGCTCGCTCGAATGAAGCGCATGGGGCTGGTAGGTTGCCGGATCAAGCCCGGGAAAGACTGCCGTCATAATGCTCTCAGCCCCAGAGCGTTGTGCGAACGTGTTCGGGCCACTGCGCGACATCCAGACCGTGCTGAGCGAAGAGCGCCAGTGCGATCCGTTCCAGTCCAAAACCCACGCAGGCCGTGAAAGCGGTCGAACCATCGGCAAGGACCAGGCCCCATTTCTGGCCAAAGGCATCCTGGTGGTAGTTGAAGCTCATGCAGGCCGTCTTGTTGGCTTGCGAGGTGACGGGGATCAACAGCTCGAACTTCAGGTTCTGGTCGCGCTGGTTGTTGGCCATCAGGCGCCCGGCGCGGCCGAAGAAGGGGTCGTTGGCAACGTCGATCTCGACGTCAAGCCCGATCGACTTCATCATCTCGACGCCGCGATCCATCCAGGTCTGGCGGAAAGTCGTGACATGGGCTTCGGTGCCCATGCAGACATATTCGCGCATGCGGAAGAGCTGCTGGCGTGCCGGATCCTTCGACGGCTCGTGGCGGAAGCAATAGGACTGAAGGTCGAAGAGGCCGCCATCCATGGAGATCGGGCCGCGCTTGGCAACCGTCGGATAAAGCGGGTAGCAGGCAGCAGGCGTGAGCGCGATGTCGGTTGCCCTCTGCTCCTTCGTCCAGTCCTTGCCCTCTTCCATGCATTGCAGGAGGCTCATATGGTCGTGATCGTTGCCGCAGAAGGAATGCACGGTGCCGGCAAGCTGCGGGAAGCTCTTCATGTAGCCGCTCGCTTCGAAATAGGCGCGGTTCATGCCGGGCGGGAAGCGGATGGCTTCCGCGCCGTCTGCGCCGCCGACGCGGTCGATCAATCGCTCGAAGGCGGCGATGACGTCTTCGAACTGGCCGCTGCGGCCGTAAAGGCCGTCAACACCCGTCTCGATCAGAAGGCCGCTCTCGAAGAGGCGGTCGAGAAAGCTTACCTGCATATCCATGTCCGTTACCCCAGCAATCCGGTTTCTTGTTTATGCACGAGCAGCATCGTCGACGTGTTGCCGAGAATGCGGTCATTCGAAATCATCAGTTCTGCAGAATGGGCATCGCGCAGATGACGGCCGAGGCTGAACGGCGTGCCGTTCTTGTAGCCCATGATGCCGCAGATCCTGAGCGCCTGGTTGATGACCGGCAGGATCATCTCCGAGGAGGCGATCTTGACGTTGTTCATGGCAACGGCAAAGCCCATCGAGGACAGGCGATCCGGGTCCTTCAACGCCTGTTCGTAAGATACCAGCCCGGACTGAATATTGGACCGGATCACCTGGAGCTCGCTCGACATATCTGCCAGCTGCACGAGGCCGGGAGGCTGTGTCCCTGGCGCCTTGCGGGCCGCGGCGCGGATGAAGGTCTGGGCCTTGGTGAAGGCGTCGACGGCGATACCGTACCAAAGAGCGCTCCAGAGAAGGTGCGAACTTGCCAGCATCGACTGAGCTGCAATCTCGGCGAAAGGCTTCGGCAGGATCTGTATGGCGGGGGCTTCACCCTTGAAGAGGAAACCGTCCGAGCAGGTGCCGCGCATGCCCATGGTGTCCCAGACATGCGTCTGTTCCAGCGTGTACTGGTCTTTGAGAAACACCGTCATCACCTGGTCGGTCGGCGGAGCATCCTTGTGGGCGCGGGAGGTGATGAGAATGGCGTCGGCATGTTTGCCGTAGGAGATGACGGTGGCGTCCTTCTCCAGGCGGCAGCGATCACCCTCGACCTCGATGGCGCAGATCGAGTTGCGCAGGTTGCCGCCGATGCCGCCTTCCGTGGTCGCCGAGCCGAGCAGCAGCTGCTCGTCGCAGATCTTGCGCATGAAGCCGCGATGCCACTCGGCCTCGGTGCCGTGGGAAACGAGGCTCGACACCTTGATCTGGTGCATGGCGAAGATCATGGCGCTTGCGGCACAGGCCTGGGCAATGATCGTGCAGAGTTCCGCGATCTCGGAAGTCGACCGGCCTTCGCCGCCACAGTCCGCCGGAATCTGGATGCCGAGCAGGTTCTCGGCTTTCATCGCCTCGACGGCTTCGAGGGGGAAGCGGCCCTGGCGGTCGACGTCGTCGGCATAGACGGCCGCGATGGCGGAGACCCTGACGGCGCGGGCTTTCAAGCTCTGGTCCGCCGACTTGCTCGAGAGGTCCATCAGGCGACCTTTCTATCCTTGAGGATGGTGTCGACCGTCGCTTCGATCGCCGCGATGCTGGCGAAGGATTTGCGGTTCAGGAGGTGATCGGGGAATTCCATGTCGAATGCCTCTTCGAGACCGAGCATCAGCTGCACCGATGCGAAGGAAGAGAGGCCTGCTGCATAGAGATCGGCATTGTCGGCGAGCGTCTCGACAGCCACCGGAAGGCCGCCCAGTTTCGACAGGAGTGCGCGAATGGTGTCGTTCATCGTCTCTTCCTTCCCAAGTCATGGCTCACATTTTTATTGAGCGATTTCTTACAGAGGAAAGACGAAGTTTTCGCTAATGAATTCCATAAAACCCGAGTGAATGGCAATCATTGCATGTCTAAATCGCACCTTTATTGAAATGAAAGCCGATTTACCAAGTTTATTTACTCTTGGTAGGAGCGTTCATCTCCGTGACGATCGACGATGATGTATCGATTTGGTTCAACTTGGCGCAGTGCGCTTGCGCCCGCCTCAACTTTGCCATGGCCGTCCGGCAGGTCGAGGATGTATTGCGGTATGCAAAGGCCGGAGATCCGGTTGCGCAGTTCGCGCATGATGGCCTGGCCTTCGGCGATCGTCAGACGGAAGTGACCGGTCCCGGGCGCCATGTCGGGATGATGCAGGTAATAGGGCTTCACCCGCATCTCGACAAAGGCGCGCATCAGCGCTGCTAGTGTATCCGCATGGTCGTTGATGCCCTTCAGCAGCACGCTTTGGCTGACCATCGATATGCCGGCATCAACCAGCCGGGTGCAGGCTGCCCGAACCTCAGGTGTCAGTTCGCGGGGATGGTTCGCATGCAGCGCTACGAAAACTGTCTTGCCACCCGATTTCAGGGCCTCGACGAGTTCTGGCGTGATCCGCGCCGGATCGACGGCGGGCACGCGGCTGTGAATGCGAACGATCTTGACGTGGTCGATGGTCGCGAGCGCCTGCATCACGTCGCGCAGGCGCCGGGGTGACAGGATCAGCGGGTCGCCGCCTGTCAGGATGACTTCCCAGATGCCGTCATGGCTGCGGATGTAGTCAAGTGCGGTATCGAGTTGTTGAGACGACAGTGTCCCGTCACCGTCAGGCCCCACCATTTCACGCCGAAAACAGAAGCGGCAGTAAACCGGACAGACATGGAGAAGCTTCAGCAGGACGCGATCGGGGTAGCGGTGCACGATCCCGTCGACCGGCGAATGCGGATGATCACCGATCGGATCGGGCCGTTCGTCGGGGTGCTCGATGAGTTCAGCCGCTGTTGGCAGGTATTGTGCGGCGATCGGGTCCAATGGGTCGCTCGTGTCGATCAGCCGCGCGACAGTCGGCGTGAGAGCGATGGCGTAACGTTCCGTGACGGCATCAAGCGCCTTGGCCGGGCCGGGCTTGACCAGACCCGCCGAGACCAGATCCTCGACCGTGCGCAGGGTGGCATCAGCCAAGGTGCGTCTCCGTCACCGGCGCCCAGATGACTTGGTCGATCCTGAGGGCACCGGTTGCCAGCATCACCAGACGATCAAAGCCGAGGGCGATGCCGGAGGCTTGCGGCATGATGGCGAGCGCTTCAAGGAAGTCTTCGTCCAGCGGATAGGTTTCGCCGTAGACGCGCTGCTTTTCGACCATCTCGGCCTCGAAGCGGCGCCGTTGCTCAGCGGGATCGGTGAGTTCGCCGAAGGCGTTGGCGAGTTCGACACCGCAGGCATAGAGCTCGAAGCGTTCCGCGACACGCGGATCGTCGGCGCAGGGGCGCGCAAGCGCTGCCTCGGCGACCGGGTATCTGTCGAGGATGGTGGCGCGGCCGAGTCCGAGATTGGGCTCCACCTTGTCGACGATGATGCGGCTGAAGAGGTCGGCCCAGGTGTCGTCGTCTGCGACGCGCAGGGCCTTGGCCCGCATCTGGGTCGCGAGTGCGTCGCGATCGGTTGTCCCGTCGGAGGCAATCGTGGCCAGCAGATCGATATCCGCATAGCGGGTGAAAGCATCGGCGACCGAGATGCGTTCCGGCGTCGCAAACGGATCTGCTGTCTTGCCGTTGTAGGCAAAGCGGCCGGTGCCGGCAGTCTGGGCGGCCAGCGCCAGAAGCTCCGCGCAGTCCTGCATCAGAGTCTCGTAGGACTGCCCGACGCGGTACCATTCCAGCATGGTGAATTCGGGGTGGTGCAGTGATCCACGTTCGCGATTGCGGTAGACATGGGCGAAGCAGGTGATGCGGGTTTCGCCGGCCGAGAGGAGCTTCTTGCAGGCGAATTCCGGTGATGTGTGGAGATAGAGCGGGGCTGCAGAGCCGTCATGCCCAAGAGCCTCAGTGGCAAAGGCATGCAGATGGGCTTCGTTGCCCGGCGACACCTGTAGCGTCGCCGTATCGACTTCGACGAAATCCTGGGTCGCGAAATGGTGGCGGAAAGCGGCCTGGATCCGGTTGCGTCCGATCAGGAAGGGGCGCCGATCGGCATGGGCCGAAGGGGTCCACCACGCAGGGGATGAACGGCTTCGATCGGACATTCCGGATTCTCGATCCTTCTCTCAACACGGGCTGGCTATTTTGCCGGATTTGGGTTAGTCCCGCCCGAGAAATTCGAAGACGTCAGCAGGGACGGCCGTCCTTTACGACGGGTCTCACGCAGATACAAGGAATTCCAATGGTCAAGGTTATCGCCTCTTCCGTCCGCAAGGGCAATGTTATCGATGTCGACGGCAAGCTCTATGTCGTTCTCACCGCTGAAAACTTCCACCCCGGCAAGGGGACCCCGGTCACGCAGGTCAACATGCGTCGCATCGTCGATGGCGTGAAGGTTTCGGAGCGCTGGCGGACGACCGAACAGGTCGAGCGCGCCTTCGTCGAGGACGTCAACCACCAGTTCCTCTATGAAGACGGTGAAGGCTTCCACTTCATGAACCCGGAAAGCTACGACCAGGTCGTGGTCGATGCGGAAACCATGGGCGAACAGAAGGCCTATCTGCAGGAGGGCATGGTCTGCATTCTCTCGATGCATGAAGGCGTGGCGCTTGCCATCCAGCTGCCGCGTCACGTGACGCTCGAAATCACCGAGACCGAGCCGGTCGTCAAGGGCCAGACGGCGTCGTCGTCCTACAAGCCGGCAATGCTGTCGAACGGCATCCGCACCATGGTGCCGCCGCATATCGATGCCGGCATCCGTGTCGTGATCGCGACCGAAGACAATTCCTACGTCGAGCGCGCCAAGAACTAAGCTTCTTCGTTCGTCATACAGATGAGGCCCGGCGTTTCCGACGCCGGGCCTTTTGCATGGAACACTCAGGGCCAGCGATCATGGCGGGCCCTTCGTCGACACGTTGATGTCAATATCCGGCGGCGAGCGGATTTCCGAAGGAAGAGACGGCGCGGCGGCTGCGGCTTGCGGCCTGGGATGAATCCCCCCGCTCCAGCAGCGTGATCTGCTCCTTCAGGTGCAGCTTGATCTTCTTCAACGCACGAACTCTGATGCCATCCGGCCGGGGGCGGCGCTGCTCCTCGTCGATCTTGGCGGCTACGATCGAATGGCGGGCTTTGAGGGCTTTCAAAAGTTGCTTCATGAGTCGTCTCCTTTCCGATGAGCCGAATATGGAAACGCTTCGTTGATTGTTCCAATTCATTGATTATATCATTCTCATAGAGGTTCCCTATGAGGTTGCGATGCCGTTTCGACCGAGCCACCGCCAGCTGGAATATCTGATCGCGCTCGGAGAGGCGGGGCATTTCGGCGAGGCTGCCCGGCGATGTCATGTTTCCCAGCCGACGCTGTCCGTGCAGGTGGCGCTGCTGGAAAAGCAGCTTGGCGTGGCATTGATCGACCGGATGCCGGGCCAGGTGACGCCAACCCCTGTGGGGGCGGAAATCATCAGGGCTGCCAAGGTCATCCTCAGCGGACTGGACGAAATCCGGGCCTTGGCGATCAGTTCCAAGGGCAATCTCGGCGGCGCCATCCGGCTCGGGGTTGCGCCGTCCTTCGGGCCCTATTTCCTGCCTTATCTGCTGCCGCGTCTGCATCGCCAACATCCGGACCTCAAACTCTATATTCGCGAAGACCGTCCACGGCAGCTGGAAAAGGCCGTGTTGCAGGGCGAGACGGATTGTGGCGTTGGCCCGGTGCCGTTTCACGAGCCGGATCTGGTGGCCGAGGTAATCTGCCGAGAACGGATCTATCTGGGGGTTCCGCACAAACACCCACTTGCCGATCACAGGTCTGTCCCGATGGCAGCGCTCGAGGGCATGCGGTTGCTGACGCTCGGTCCAGGACACAGACTGCTGGACGACGTCAGAAAGCTCGCGGAAATGTCGGGTGCGATCCTGGCCGAAGATTATGAGGGATCGAGCCTCGATGCGATCCGGCAGATGGTTTCGATCGAAATGGGGCTGTCGCTGTTTCCGGAGCTTTATGTGCGCTCGGAGTTTGCCAAGGATGAAAACATCCGTCTGCTGACCATCGCGGATTGGCAGGGCACGCGTGACATTGCGTTCTTCTGGCGGAAATCAAGCGCCAGGGGGAGGCACTTCCAGTCCCTGGCAGAACTCGGCCGGCAGGTCGCGGAGGGGCTGTTTGCGTCAGGGTCGATTGGCGGGACATGATCCCCGGCGAGGCCGGGGATCAAGCTGATGTCAGGCGATGCCGCCGAGGCAGATATACTTGATCTCGGTGTAGTCATCGATGCCGTATTTCGACCCTTCGCGGCCGAGGCCGGACTGCTTGATGCCGCCAAAGGGTGCGACTTCCGTCGAAATCAGGCCGGTGTTGACGCCGACCATGCCGTATTCGAGGGCTTCCGCAACCCGGAAGATCTTCGCGATGTCCTTCGAATAGAAGTAGGAGGCGAGGCCGAACTCCGTGGCGTTGGCGAGTTCCACAACTTCCTCTTCCGTCTCGAACTTGAAGAGCGGGGCGACGGGGCCGAAGGTTTCTTCGGTCGCTACCTTCATGGCGGTGGTGACGCCTGTCAGGATGGTCGGCTGGAAGAACAGGTCGCCGGCCTCGGCACTATTGCCTCCGAGTGCGACCTTAGCGCCCTTCGATACGGCGTCGGCCACATGTTCCTTGACCTTCTCGATGGCCTTGGAATCGATCAGCGGGCCCGTCGTCACGCCTTCGGCAAAACCGTCGCCAACCTTCAGCTGGGAGACCTTCTCGGCGAGCTTCTTGGCAAATGCGTCGTAGACACCCGACTGGACGTAGAGACGGTTGGCGCAGACGCATGTCTGTCCGGCATTGCGGTATTTCGAGATCATCGCGCCTTCGACGGCGGCATCGAGATCCGCATCGTCGAAGACGATGAACGGCGCGTTGCCGCCGAGTTCGAGGCCGAGCTTCATGATCTGGTCGGCACCCTGGCGCATCAGGATGCGACCGACATTGGTCGAGCCGGTAAAGGTCAGTTTGCGGACCTTGTCGTTGGCGCACATTTCCTCACCGACCATGGCGGCATTGGTTGATGTGAGTACCGAAAACAGTCCGGCCGGCAGGCCTGCGCGTTCCGCGAGGATCGCAAGGGCGAGCGCCGAGAGCGGTGTCTGGGCAGCAGGCTTCGAGACCATCGCGCAGCCGACGGCAAGTGCCGGGGCGACCTTGCGGGCGAGCATGGCGTTCGGGAAGTTCCACGGCGTGATCGCGCCGACGACGCCGATGGGCTGCTTGATGACCATGATCCGCTTGTCGGCCTGGTGGCCGGGGATCGTGTCGCCATAGACGCGCTTGGCTTCCTCGGCGAACCATTCGACATAGGATGCGCCATAGAGGATTTCGCCACGGGCTTCCGGCCAGGGTTTGCCCATTTCCATGGTGAGGATCGTGGCGAGGTCATCGGCATTGGCGACCATCAGGTCGTTCAGCTTGCGGAGCACGGCTGCGCGCTCCTTGCCGGTCTTTTTCGCCCAGGCCTTCTGTGCGGCGTGCGCCGCGTCGATTGCCTTGGTGACTTCCGCCTTGTTCACGTCTGGCAGAACGGCGATGACGTCGCCGGTCGCCGGGTTCGTAACCTCAAAGGTCTTGCCGGACTGGCTGGTGGCGAGCCACTCGTTGCCGACCAGCGACTTGTCGGTTGCAAGCGATGGGTCCTTGAGCTTGTCGGTCAGAATTTTGGAAAGGGTCATGCCTTAAGCTCCTGCTGCGACTTCGCGGATCGACGCTTCGATCAGGTCGAGCGCCTCGTTGAACACCTCGTCCTGGATGGTGATCGGGGCGAGGAAGCGGATGACGTTGCTGTAGACGCCGCACGTCAAAAGGATCAGGCCCTTTTCCAACGCCTTGACGCGGACCGCATTGGTGAAATCCGCGTTGGGCTTGTCGGTTCCCGGAACCTTGAACTCGACGGCATTCATGAAGCCGAGGCCACGGATATCCATGATGTGGGGAATGTCGGCGCGAAGGCTTTCGAGGCGCTGCTTCAGGCGGTTGCCGAGCTGGTTGGCGCGCTCGCAGAGCTGTTCCTCTTCGATGACGTCGAGCACGGCATGGGCTGCGGCAATCGCCAGCGGGTTGCCTGCATAGGTACCACCGAGGCCACCGGGGCCGGGGGCATCCATCAGTTCGGCGCGGCCGGTGACGGCCGAGAGCGGGAAGCCGCCAGCAAGGCTCTTGGCCATCGTCGTCAGGTCCGGAACGACGTCGTAGTGCTCCATGGCAAACAGCTTGCCGGTGCGCGCAAAGCCAGTCTGGACCTCGTCGGCGACCAGAAGGATACCGTGTTCGTCGCAGAGTTCGCGCAGAGCCTTCATCAGCGGACGCGGAACATCATAGAAGCCGCCTTCGCCCTGGACCGGCTCGAGAATGATTGCGGCGACCCGCTTCGGGTCGACGTCGGCCTTGAAGAGCTTGTCGAGAACGTCGAGCGTGGTCTCGACGTCGATGCCGTGCATCTCAAGCGGGAAGGGAACGTGGAACACGTCGTTCATCATCGGGCCGAACCCGACCTTGTAGGGGACAACCTTGCCGGTCAGCGCCATGCCCATGAAGGTGCGGCCATGGAAGCCGCCGGTAAACGCGATGACGGCGGAGCGGCCGGTGGCGCAACGCGCGATCTTGATGGCGTTCTCGACGGCTTCGGCGCCGGTCGTTGCAAAGATCGTCTTCTTCTCGAAATTGCCCGGTACGATCTTGTTCAGGCGTTCGGCGAGCGCGACGTAGTTCTCGTAGGGCACAACCTGATGGCAGGTATGGGTAAAGCGGTCGAGCTGCTTCTTGACCGCTTCAACGACCTTCGGGTGCCGATGCCCGGTATTGAGAACGGCGATGCCGCCGGCAAAGTCGATGTAACGTCGGCCTTCGACGTCCCAGATCTCGGAATTCTCAGCCTTGTCGGCATAGATCTGCGTGGTCATGCCGACGCCGCGGGAGATGGCGTCATTCTTGCGAGCTGAGATTTCGGCGTTCTTCATCGTTTTCGTCCTGTGCGAAGGGTTGCCAGCGGCGTCGCATCCGACTGCGATCGCGCGGTGCGATATTTCCTACATTTTTTCTGTAGACTTGCAATATGCTTTGTCATCATTATCACCCGTGACTGCGACATTTGATCGAGGGCAGCGTGGAAGACATCCGGTTCAAGATTGCAGAGGCGGCCAGGATGGCGGGGGTGTCACCCTCGACACTGCGCCTTTGGGAAAGCCAGGACCTGATCCAGCCCATTCGGACACCGACAGGGCAGCGGCTGTACGACCGCATCCTGGTCGACCGATTGAAGCACATAGCCTGGCTCCGGAGCGAAAAGGGCCTTAATCCCGCAGCGATCCGCGAAACCCTTCGCGAGCGCGCGATTGATGTCGATGAGGATGGCACCGAAAGCGACGACGATGGCGGCGACATCCGGCCGGGTACCAGGATGCGCCGCCTGAGACGTGAGGCGGGCAAGACTCTCGAGACAGTCGCGCAGGCGACCGGCGTTTCGGTCTCTCAGCTTTCAACCTTCGAGCGGACCTCGCAAGGTCTTTCCTTCACCGCCTTGCATGAAGTGGCCCGGCATCTCGGTACCACGCTTGCCTCGCTCAGCGGACAGGAGGAGGGTCGGGGCGGGGAGAGCCTTATCCGTGACGGCAGATGGGCGTCATGGCCGACGACCTCCTCCGGCGTGGCCGTGCAGGTTCTGGCCGAGGGCCGCAACCAGATGGAGTGCAATCGCTTCCAGTTGGCGCCCGGGGCCTCCAGCGAGGGCGCCTATCAGCATGAGGGGGAGGAGTTCATCCACATGCTGACCGGGAGCCTCGAGATTATCCTCGACGGTGACCAGTTCTTCGAACTGCATGCCGGCGACAGCTTCTATTTCGAGAGCCGCAGGCCACATTCCTGGCGCAACATTTCCAGTGGTGAGACGGTTCTCATCTGGATCAACACGCCAGCCACCTTCTGATCTCAAGGCACAAAAAAACCCGGCGACCGTTTCCGGTGCCGGGTTTCCGTAATCGTTGCGCGGCTTACTTGCTTGCGACGACGGTCTTGCTGTCCCAAGCGTAACCCCCGCCGATCGCGACGTTCAGGGCCACATAGTTGCTTGCAAGCTGCTGCACAGCCTGGGCCAGGTTCGCCTGGGCGCTGGCCACGTTGCGCTGGGCGTCGAGCACGTCGAGCAGCGAGGATGCGCCGTCGCGATAGCTTGCGGTTGCGAGCGACAAGGCTTCTTCATAAGAGCGAACGGTCGCCGTCAACGCCGACACAGTCTGGCGCGTGCGGTTGACCGCCACGAGAGCGTTTTCAACCTCGGCGACAGCGCTGAGTACCGTCTGTTTCCAGGCGAGGTAAGCCTCGCGGGCTGCGGATTCGCGCGCCTTGACATTGGCACGACGCTGGCCGCCGTCGAAGATTGGCAGGTTCAGGCTGGGGCCAAAGCCCCACGAGGTCACTCCGCCATTGGCAGCTGACGTCACGATGTAGCTCGGCGAAATCGATCCGCTCAGGGTAATGGACGGATAGAGTGCTGCTTCGGCAACGCCGACCTCCGCGGTGGCGGCGGCCAGGCTGCGTTCGGCAGCGCGAATGTCTGGACGGTTACGGATGAGGTCAGCCGGGACGCCGGCGTTGACGCCGCGCCTTGCATAAGGCTGAGCTGCGCCCTTCTGGAGGTCCGCGAGAAGGGTAGTCGCCGGCAGGCCGAGCAGCAGCGAAATGCGGTGCACCGACTGGCGGAACCCGATTTCGAGCGACGGGATTTCAGCGACCGTCGAATTGACCAGGCCCTCGGACTGGACGACGTCGAGACGCGATGCTGCCCCGGCTTCCAGCTGAAGGCGGGTCAGTTCGAGCGTTTCCTTGCGCGAGGCCAGGTTCTTGCGGGCGATCGCGATGCGCTCCTGATAGTAGCGAGCGTCGACATAGGCGGTGACAACGCTCGAGAGGAATGTCAGCTTCGCGACGTCGGCACGGGCATAGGCGCCATCGAGCGATGCCTTTGCACCTTCCTTGGCGCGGCGATACTGGCCAAAGAGATCCAGCAGCCATGACACATTCGCAGAGCCAGTCGTCGTGTTGCGCGTCGGGCTGTCCTGGCCACCGGAGCCGGTGCCGTTGAAATCACCCGTACCGCTGCTGCCGGACACCTGGTGCTGTCCGGAAACCGTAAGCTGCGGGATCGCGGCAGCACCTGCAGCTTCAAAATTTGCCTCGGCGGCGGTGATGCGTTCGATGGCCTGCAGGACGTCGAGGTTCTGGGCGAGGCCCTTTTCGACGAGTTTATTCAACCGCGGGTCGTTGAAGGCGGTCCACCAGGACGCCAGCGAAACGTCGCCTGCAGCTCTGGCGCTGCCTTCGGAAAATTTGACCGGAAGTGCCGTCTGGGGCGTCTCATGATTAGGTCCAACGACACAACCAGAGAGAAGGAGCATTACAAGTGGAGCGGCTGCGCGAATGGATGGCATCACGTTTTCCTGTGTTCGTCCCCGGTCGTCGTTGAGGGGTTATAACACCCTCGCCGAGGACCGCATTACTCACGCAGGCCAACCCGGCAGCCTACGCAATAGTTGGTTAACATAGTTTGTCAATCTTCACGATGACAGCGGATCTTGTGGTTTTGCACCGCCGAAAAGTTTGCGGATGATCACGAAAAATGACGGTACGAAGAAGATCCCGAGCGCCGTTGCCGTGAACATGCCTCCCAGAACGCCGATACCGATGGAATTCTGTGCAGCGGAGCCCGCTCCGGTGGCAATTGCCAGCGGAACGACACCCAGAATGAAGGCCAGTGACGTCATGATGATTGGTCGCAGACGAAGCTTTGCAGCTTCGAGTGTTGCATCAATGACACTCACTCCAGCCGCCTGGCGGTCCTTCGCGAACTCCACGATGAGAATCGCATTCTTGGCTGCCAGACCAATCGTCGTCAAAAGCCCGACCTTGAAATAGACGTCGTTGGACTGGCCGAAGAACGAAGCGGCTGCGACGGCACCAAGGACGCCCACGGGGACGGCCATGATGACGGAGAAGGGAATCGACCAGCTTTCGTAAAGGGCGGCGAGGCAAAGGAAGACGATCAGGACCGAGAGCGCGTAGAGCAGGGGGGCCTGCGAGCCGGAGAGCCGTTCCTGATAGGAGATGCCCTGCCATGCGACGGTGTATCCACCCTCCATAGCCGCAGTCAGCTGCTCCATGGTGTCCATCGCGGTGCCGGAACTCACATTAGCGCCTGCCGCACCGTCCAGCGAGATTGCGCCGACACCGTTGAAGCGGCTGAGCGTCGGAGCGCCACTGATCCATTGTGTCTTGATGAAAGACGAGAACGGAACCATTTCGCCGCTGCTGTTGCGCGCATGCCAGTCCTTGATGGCGTCTTCGCTCATGCGATACGGCGCATCACCCTGGACGTAGACCGGCTTCAATTCGCCGTTGAGCGTGAAGTCGTTCACGTCACGGCCCGCGAAGATGGTCGACAACATGCTGTTGACCGTCGCGATATCGAGGCCCATGGCGCCCATCTTTTCCTGGTCGAGCAGGAACTTCAGCTGCGTTTCGGCCGGCGGATTGTTGGAGCGTAGCGAGCTGACATTCGGATTGCTGCTGCCGGCCTGAATCAAGGCCTGCGATGCCGCTGTCAGTGCTTCGGTGCCACGCTTGCCGCTATCGACAAGATACATCGAGAAGCCGCTGGAGGTGCCGAGACCCGGAATGGCTGGCGGCTGGAGCGGGAAAACCTGGGCATCGGTCAGAGTGAAGAAGTAGCCCATGGCCCGCTGGACGACCGCCGATGCCGCAAGCTGCGGTTCGGTGCGTTCGGAGAAGTCCTTCAGCTTGGCAAACACCAGCGCGTAGTTCTGACCGGCGCCGACGAAGGAGAAGCCGGATACCGCGAAGACATCCTGGATCGCGTCCTTTTCCTTCTCAAGGTAATAATCCTCGATCTTTTCAATGATCGCTTCGGTTCGCGTGACGCTTGCGCCATTGGGAAGCTGGACAATCGTCATCAGCACGCCCTGGTCTTCCTGCGGCAGGAAGGACGAAGGCAGGCGAAGGAAGAACCAGCTCATGCCACCGATGACCACAGCGAACATGAGCAAAACGCGCAAGGGACGCTTCAGAAGGTAGGCGATCGACGAGACATAGCCGCCAGTCGCGCGATCGAAGTTTCGGTTGAACCAACCGGCCAGACCGCGCTTCTGCTTGTGGTGGTCGATCGGCTTCAGCATGGTCGCGCAGAGAGCGGGCGTCAGCACGATCGCGACGACAGCCGACAGCAGCATGGCCGAGACGATGGTCACGGAGAACTGGCGGTAGATGATACCGGTCGAGCCACCAAAGAAGGCCATCGGGATGAAGACGGCGGTCAAGACCAGGGCGATGCCGACGATGGCGCCGGTGATTTCACCCATCGACTTCTCGGTCGCCTCCAACGGAGACAGGCCTTCCTCGCTCATGATGCGCTCGACATTCTCGACGACGACGATGGCATCATCGACGAGCAGACCGATGGCCAGAACCATGGCAAACATCGTCAGCGTATTGATGGAGTAACCTGTCAACGCCAGGATCCCGAAGGTTCCGAGCAGAACCACCGGGACTGCAATCATCGGAATGAACGTGGCACGCAGGTTCTGCAGGAAAATCAGCAGAACGAAGAAGACGAGAACGATTGCCTCGATCAGCGTGTGGACGACCTTTTCGATCGACAGTTTGACGAAGGGGGTTGTGTCATAGGGATAGGTTATCTCGACGTTCTGCGGCAGGGACGGCGCAATGGCGTCGAGTTCGGTTTTCACGCGGCTTGCCGTGTCCAGAGCGTTGGCTCCGGTCGCCAGGTTGACCGCGAAACCCGTCGCCGGCTTGCGGTTGGCGCGTGTGTTGGTCGAGTAGCTTTCCTGACCGACTTCAATTCGGGCGACGTCGCTCAAGCGGACGGTGGCGCCATCGGTTTCCGTGCGCAGGATGATGGACTCGAAATCCGAGACCGACTGCAACTGGCTCTGGGCCGTGACGGTAACGTTCAACTGCTGGCCCTTGGCGGCCGGCAGGCTGCCGATTGCGCCGACGGAAACCTGCGTGTTCTGCGCCTGGATTGCGGCGGTCACGTCGGTCGGGGTCAGCTGAAACTTGTTCAGCTTGTAGGGATCGAGCCAGACGCGCATGGCGTAACCGGTGCCGAAGACCTCGATGCTGCCCACGCCTTCGAGACGCTTGATCTGGTCCTCGATCTGCGAGGAGAAGATATCGCCAAGCTCCACATTGCTGCGCGTGCTGTCGGTCGAGACCAGCGCGCCGACAAGCAGGATGCTCGAGGTGGAGCGCGTCACTGACAGACCAGTGCTCTGCACCACGTCCGGGAGCTGCGACTGCACCAGTTGCAGCTTGTTCTGGACCTGGACCTGCGCGATTTCAGGATCGATCGAATTGCCGAAGGTCAGCGAGACACTGGAAGACCCGGTGCTGGAGGACGAGGTCATGTAGGTCAGATCGTCCAGCCCGGTCATGCCGTCCTCGATGATCGACGTGACGGACTTCTCGACCGTCTCGGCGCTTGCGCCATTGTAGGTCGCTGAGATCTGAACGGTGGTCGGTGCAATTTCCGGATACTGCGCGATGGAAAGCGTCGATATTGCGAGCGCACCGCCGAGCATGATGATGATCGCGATCACCCAAGCAAAGATCGGGCGACGGATGAAGAATTTGGCCATGGTTGGTTCCTAACGCCTCTGTTGCCTTGCTATCGCACGCTTAAGGTTGTGCGGCAGGGGCGGCATCCGGCGCCGCGGTGATTTCAACCAGACCCTTTTCATTGACTGTCGCTTCGACCGGCTTGACGGGCGCGCCTTCACCGATCCACTGGAAGCCATCGACAATCAGCTTGTCGCCATCATTGATGCCGGAGGCAACCAGCCAGTTGTTGCCAGACACCTGGCTATGGTCGAAGACGCGCGTCTCCACCTTGCCGTCCGCAGTCACGAATTTTGCGGTCAGATGGCCGTTGGGGTCGCGGGTGGCTGCGAGTTGGGGGATCAGATAACCTTCTTCGGTGCCGACATTGACGGTCGCACGCACATACATGCCGGGCAGGATCAGGTCGTCGGGATTGTCGAACACGGCGCGGATGGAGTAGGTGCCGGTCGTCTGGCTCACGGCCATGTCGGACATGTCGAGCTTTCCGACGACCGGGTATTCGAGACCGTCGTCCAGGGTCATTCGTATGTCGGCCGTTTCGTTGTTCTCGCGGTTGACCCGGCCGGCTTTGATCGCCTCGCGCAGACGCAACAGGTTGACGCTCGATTCCGTCAGTTCGATGTAGATGGGATCAAGCTGACGCAGCGTCATCAGGGAATCGGATTGGTTGGCGGTCACGACATTGCCGACGGAGTAGCTCGATGCGGTCGTAACGCCTTCGAAGGGGGCCCGGATCTCGGTGAGTTTCAGCTCGATTTCGGCAGACTGGAGTGCCGCCTTGGCCTGAGCGACATCCGCCTCGGCCTGAAGCAGGGTCACGCGTGCGTTTTCAAGCGCAATCTCGGTCGCGCCACTGCCGACCAGGCGCTCCTGTCGGGCAAGGTTGGATTTGGCCGTCGGAACGCTCGCCTCGGCCTTGCGCAGGCTTGCCTGGGCTTGCGCGAATGCTGCGAGATAGGTGTCGTCTTCGATCTTGTAGAGCAGATCGCCGGCCTTCACCTCACTTCCTTCGCGGAAGGAGATTTCCTTGATGACGCCACTCACTCGCGGCCTGATCTGTGCCGTCTGGAAGGCGGATGCGCGGCCCGGAAGCGTTGTCGTCAGAGAATGCGCTGCCTTTTTCATGACGACGACCCGGACTTCCGTCGGAGGACGTTCGCCGCCTTCACCGCCGGGCGCCTTTGCCGAATTGGAATCGCTGCAGGCGGCGAGCGCGCCGATGCAGAGGGCGAAGGCTGAGGCAAGTCTAAGGCGTCGCATCATGGGGGAGGTCTCACTAAAGCAAGTCGGGCGGGGTTCTGTAAATCGAGGGCTGGTCGTACACCGATGATTTGGAAACCCAAATCTTCGACCCCCGTGATCCTTGCGAGATCCCGGTTCGCCACGTGAAGTGACGTATGTTAAACTTCGTCACTTTGCAAGCGGTGACCGCAGTGCAGCATCAATGAGACCAACAACTTCTCGGCACCGTGTTGCCAATATATCAGCCTTCTCATGGGCGATCATGACAGGGTGGATCACACATATCATGGCGTCGAACGAGGCCCGGGCCAGGCGGGGCACATCGGAGACCGCATAGATGCCTTCATCGATGCCGGATTGGATGATCTGGCTGATCGTATCGATCATCATGGCCTGAAAGCGTTCGCCGCAATCCAGCTCTTCGCTGACCGTGATCAGGATCATTTCGAAGAGGTAAGGCGAGTCGTTGATTTCCGTCAGGTGCGACTGCATGACGTGTTCGGCCAGCGCCAGCAAGCGCTCAGGCGCCGGCTTCTTGGGATCGAGCCCTTTGAGGACCTGAAGCGTCTGTTCAATGGCACGCGTGGCAATGGCGTCGACGAGACTGGTCTTTGTCCGAAAGTGTTTGAAGACATTGGCCGGTGACATGCCGAGTTCACTGGCGATGTCGGCAATGGCCACGTTCGCATAGCCATGCGAGCGGAACAGGGCCTCCGCCGTGTTCAGGATTTCCGCCCGCGTCTCCTCAGCCGAGCGACGCGGGCGTCTGCCCGTGCGGCTGTCTGGGACGGTGGAGTTGCACTCCAGCCGAGATGCGCGGGGGATTTCGTTCATGCCTATACCTGCTTCTCCGGGAAATAGGGGGCGAGATTGCTGCGGACGCGTGCCCATGGTGTAACACCGCTGTCGTCCGGCACGAAGGTCTCGCCGGTGATCGCTTCATAGGCATTAATATAGACACGTGATGTCTGTTCGACCAGTGCGGTGGGAATTTCGGGAATTTCGTCCCTGTAGGGATCGCAGCGTTCAACGACCCAGGAGCGCACGAAATCCTTGTCGAAACTCTTCGGACGTTCTCCCTTCTCGAAGCTTTCCCGGTAGCTGTCGGCGATCCAGTAGCGGCTGCTGTCGGGCGTATGGATTTCGTCGGCGAGAATGATGGTGCCGTTCTCGTCGGTGCCGAACTCATATTTGGTGTCAACGAGGATCAGGCCGCGTTCGGCGGCAATTTGCTGGCCCCGGGCAAAGAGGGCGAGGGCGTACCGCGACAGGGTTTGCCACTGCTCGTTCGTCAGTAGCTTTTTCGAGATGATCTCTTCAGGGGTGAGGGGCTCGTCATGGCCGCCGTCGAATTCCTTGCTGGTCGGCGTGATGATCGCTTCCGGCAGTTTCTCGTTGTCGCGCAGACCATCGGGCAGGGTGATGCCATACATGTTTCGCTCACCCTTCTTATAGAGAGTGAGGATCGATGTGCCCGTCGTGCCGGCGAGGTATCCCCGCACGACGATCTCGACGGGCAGGATATCAAGCCGCTTGCCGACCACCACATTCGGGTCAGGATAGGCGACGACGTGGTTGGGGCAGATATCCTTCGTCTGTTCGAACCAGAAACGGGCCGTCTGGGTCAGGACCTGCCCCTTATAAGGAATGCATGTGAGGATCCGGTCGAAGGCGCTCAGCCGGTCCGTGGAGATGATGATGCGCGTGCCATCCGGCAGGTCATAGTTCTCTCTGACTTTGCCGCGATAATAGTTCGGCAGTTCCGGGTAATGGGCTTCGGAGAGGATGCGCATCGAAAACTGTCCTCGGTCTTTCTATCAATGAAGAGGTTGAGAGAGGCCGCTTGGCCTTCACGGCTTTCGCGGTAGCGCAATCCCTGACCGGTTTCAAAGAAAAAGCGCATGGCCGGGCCATGCGCTTTGCTGTCAAGACGGGATGGTCGGCCGCGATCAGGCCAGGGGATGGTGCAGTCGCGCCGTGAAAAGCCCGTTGTCGGTCGCCTTCCGCCACGACTTGGCAGCGGCAAGCACGGCAAGATCGACCAGCGGTTCGACAATGACGACCGTCATATAGGCTGCGCCGAAGGTTGTGATGCTGGCGAGATTGCCGGCTTCGAAGCCATGGCCGTAGAGCGCCCAGAAGGCGACCCACGCGACAATTCCGCCCTGATAGGTGGTCGAGAGCAGAAAGGCCTGCTTGTAGCCGACATCGACATAGGCCGTCTTCGCCGGAATGAGGCGTTCGGCGAGCTTCGACAGGGCAAAGAGCGGCACGATCAGTGTCGTGACATTCATGCCGTATTGCGGCAGGTCGAAGGGCGCGAAAAATACGCCCTGGATCAGCAGGCCGAGTGCCAGGCCGATCGAGGCGGCGCCAGCGCCGAAGATCAGGAAGAGTGTCGAGCCGAGGATGAGGTGCACCTCGGATACGCCGACAGGATGATGCGGCAGGATCTCGAAGAAGGAGAAGACGAGAGCGGTCGTCACGAGGCTGCGGCCCGCGAGGCTCACGACGCTCGTATCCTTCCGCAGGTTGTCCGAGGCCATCTTGCCGACCAGTCCGAAGGAGAGGGCGGCCGTTGCGTAGCTGAGAGCGAGTTTTGCGCCGTCGACGACGCCGGGTTCGATATGCATATCCAAAGTCCTTTCGTCCGCGCCCACCGCGCGGGAATAGTGATTGCCGCAGATGCGGCGCCAAGCGATGGCAGGTCTCCTGGCTCACGGGTCAGGGCTTCAGTCCGCCTTATCAGCCCACTTTCGGGCCAATGGCGCTTCGGACGTCGCTCACCGTTCACAGTTGCGGGGGCAGCCACGGTTTCGGCCCCTGATGGGTAATCCTCACCGTATTCCCTCTTCGTCCACCCCTCCGGATTGTCGGGGCAGAACCATCACGCGTGAGACTGTATGTTGGTCTGCTTCTCCATGTCCAGCCTGTTGCGACCTGCGCGCACGGCAAAGCGACGCGGTATTGCCGAATGTCAATTTGACGCATTGAAGGTCCGGGGCCCCTGCCGTTACAGCGGATGGCATGGCAGGTTCATGAATGGAGTGTGCGCAATGATTGCAAGGATGGTGTACCACGTGCCGGTTTTCGGCTGGATGTTGAAGGAGGCTGTCGCGGGTTCGGCGACGACGAAGGTGCTCTTCATCGTCAATCTGCTGCTGCTTTGGCTCTTGGCCATCGTGACGTTTGGATATCCCGCGATCATTCTGCCGGCTCTCTGCGCTGTTCCCGCCATGTTCGTACTGCTGATCCTTATCACCAAGGGATGAAGTGGCAGGACGATGTGTGGTGTCCTGATGGCAGAAGAGGGCAGCGGCGTCGCTCACGGCCCCCTTGCTCGAGAAGTCGAGGCCGTTGAGGAGGCAATTGGTTCTTTCAAAAGGGCTAAAAGGGAAGGTTCAGCAGCGGTGCTGCGGGTTTGTGCAGGCTGCATCTTAAAGCGCCACATTTTCGTATTTAAAATCAATAGCTTGAAAAAAACGACAGTTTTTTGACAATTGGCTGTTGACGGCAAAAGGGAGTGGCCGTATAAGCCGCTTCACCGAACGAGAGGGCGGCGCCAACGAGGCGAGCGGCACTCTGGTTCAGCGAGAAAACCTCTTTAAAAATTGGCTGCGATGCTGATTGGTTGCCGGGTTCAGGCTTGGCGGGATGGTTTTTTGACGGGGTTTGTATCTCGTCTGT
>NZ_RAQG01000008.1:0-42422 GCF_003610655.1 Rhizobium sp. AG855
AATGCAAATACCTGGTAACGCGGGGTGGAGCAGCCCGGTAGCTCGTCAGGCTCATAACCTGAAGGCCGCAGGTTCAAATCCTGCCCCCGCAACCAACGACCCCTGCGATGCCATCAAAGCCCCATCAAGGGGCTTTTGGCGTTTCTGGGCCGCCAGAAACCAAAGTCTGGCTGAGTGACCTGCTCTGATCCATGAAAATTGGAGGGAGAACGGGGCACAGGTCATGATCTCAATCCATCTGGCGAATGATCCGGGCAGCCAGTAGCGGCTTTTGTGGTCAGCTAATCAGTCAATACTTTGCCTGGGTTCAGCGTTTTCGTCGGATCAAGGCTCCATTTCAACTGCCTCATCAACATCCACTTGCCATGATGAATTTGTGCAATCAAAGTTTGCGCCCTCTTGCTGCCAATGCCATGTTCGGCGGAAAAGGTGCCGCCTAGGGCATGCAGGCCGGTATAGAATATCTCTTCAATCGCCCTGACTTTGTCGCCGTCCATTGCATCATGAGCAGCATTTAACACCATATGCAGATTGCCGTCCCCAAGATGCCCGAAGACGTAAGGGCTCAGGTCCGGGTCGAGCGTCTTCAGCTTAGCCATGCACTGGTCGAGATAGTTTTCCAATTCGGAAAGCGGTACCGACACGTCATATGACGGTGCGCCAGGATATTTGCGGTAGATCAGGTCCGTGTCTTCTCGCAGAGCCCAAATGGCCTTCTCCTGCGCCTTTGATGAGGCGATGACGGCGGAGATATCGGGGTAGTCCGTGGCGACGTCCTCGTAAATGTTTTCAATCTCGCTCTGAACGTCTGCGTCGTCGTTTCCGCCAATGCAGAGCAAAAGATTGATGGGGTGGTCTGCCCGATAGTCGGCGGCTGACCAGTTGTGATGAGCCGATGTCAGGTAGAAATAATGCGGCCAGATCGCTTCAGCCGCGCGCAGATGCCCATGCCGCGCCTTCAGGCCGCGCTGCATGGCGCTCAGGGCTGCTTGGGTCGAGGGCAGGCCGAACAGCGCGGTGGCGGTGAAAGAGGGCCGGGGTTCGAGCTTGATGGCAATCCTGGTGATGATGCCGAGTGTCCCTTCACTGCCGATGAACAGGTGTGAGAGGTCATAGCCCGCAGTGTTTTTCACCACGCGCGTCAGATCGGAATAGATTGACCCATCCGCGAGAACCGCTTCAAGTCCGAGGATACGATGGCGCATGACGCCGTATCGGAATGCGGCAATTCCGCCGGCATTGGTGGATGTCATGCCGCCGATCGTTGCCGAGCCCCGGGATGGCAGATCGATACCTGGTTCGAGCCCATACTCGCCCGCTGCCTCCTGAAGCGCCTGAAGCGTGACCCCGGCCTCGACAATGGCGACATTTTCGACGGGCGATAGAAACGTGATGCGGTTGAGACGGGCGGTGGAAATGATGATTTCGCCGGGTCGCGAAATGCCGCCGCCAACAAGACCGGTTCGCCCGCCATGCGTCACGATGGGGACACTGTTTGCATGGCAACACCGGACGACGGCGGCCAGTTCCTCTGTGCTGCCCGGCAGGACGACGATGCCGGCGCCGAGGTTTTCAGGCAAAATGCCGTAGTCGATTGCCGATACGGCATCATTTTCTTTCACATAATCGCGTCCGACAATCGTCGCGATCTCGGCCTTGAAGCCGGAGGTCAGGCAGGACATGTATTTTCCTTGGGTGAGAAGCGGTGTGCTCGTTCGAGACGGGCGGGTCAACGTGGCTCGTGGCGCATCAGGTGGCCTTCAAGCAGCCGGATCATCATCACCAGTACCAGATTGATTATGAGGTAGATGATACCTGCC
This sequence comes from Rhizobium sp. AG855, assembly GCF_003610655.1. Taxonomy (NCBI): domain Bacteria; kingdom Pseudomonadati; phylum Pseudomonadota; class Alphaproteobacteria; order Hyphomicrobiales; family Rhizobiaceae; genus Rhizobium; species Rhizobium sp. AG855. Next base: position 1,821 of record NZ_RAQG01000008.1, read on the forward strand.
AGCGTGAAGACCTCGAAGATTGCGAAAGTCTGGCTCATCAGGCGTTTGGCATAGCCGGTGATCTCCAGAACCGTGATCGTGGACGCAAGGCTCGTGCCCTTGACGACGAGGATCAACTCATTGCCATAGGCAGGCAGCGCCTGGCGGATGGCCAACGGAAACTCGATCCGGCGAAAACAGGTGAAGCGTGACATGCCGGATGCTTTCGCCGCTTCCTTGAGTCCAGATGGGATCGACAGCAGGCCGCCGCGCAGGATTTCTGACGTATAGGCGGCGGTGTTCAACGCAATCGCCATGACGGCACAGCGTGTTCCGTCGCTGACGAGCCACCATGTCACGGCGTTCCCCTTGATGAACGGGATTTGCGCCAGCCCGTAGTAGAACAGGAAGAGTTGCACGAGGAGCGGCGTACCTCTGAAGACCATGCTGTAATATTTGGCGATGTTTGCAAGAAAACGCTGCTCGGACATCCGCATCACGGCGAGCGCGAGCCCAAGATGAAAGCCGATTGCGACGGACAAAATGGTCAGGATCAAAGTTTTGGACAGCCCTTGCAGAAGAACGGGGATCGACGTCGACAGAAAATCCATATCCATGGCATCAGCTCCTTGATCTTAGCCTGACAAGACGCTCGACGCGATCGAAGCCGGCCTGACTTATGATCGTGATGATGAAGTAGACGATGGCGGCGATCAGGAAGAAGATCAGCGGATTGCGGGTGCTTCCGGCCCCCACGCTTGCCGTGCGCATCAGTTCCTGCAAGCCGACGACGGAGACGAGCGCCGTGTCCTTGATCGTCGCTTGCCAGACATTGTTCATGCCGGGGAGCGCAATGCGCAGCATTTGCGGGAAGATGATCCGGCGAAAAATCCTATAGCGAGAAAGACCCAGCGCGCGTGCGGCTTCGATATGGCCGGTCGGGATGGAGGCCAACGCGCCGCGGATGACTTCGGTGGAATAGGCCCCGGAGATTGCACCGACGGCAATGACGGCAATGATGAAAGCGTAGCCATTATCGGCGAGAGCGGCGTAGCCGAAGGCTGTGGCGACCTTGGTGACGAATTCCACCGAGGAAAAGAACAGAAGATAGATGATCAGCAGTTCGGGTACGCCGCGGATCAGGGACGTGTAGGCGGTTACTGCGATGGTCAGCGGAAAGATCCTGGCCCATTTGACGAGGCCGAAAAGCATGCCGATGATCGCGCCAAGGACGATACTGGTGAGACCGACGGCGATGGTGATCGCGGTGCCGCGCAGGATCGCGCCGATCCATCCACCCTCCCAGACAAGTATCAGACTGTTTTCCATGTGCTGCGCCTCGGCAATTGCTTCATTCATGACTTGGATCCACTGGTGTCTCTACCATCCGGATCCGTCGCGGCAGTTCATCGGGTAGGGACGCCCCGCACGTCTGCACGTGCGGGGCGGCGTTATCAGTTGCAGGGACGCGAAATGTCCATCTTGAACCATTTCTGGCTGGCTTTACCGATCGAGCCATCGGCGACGAGTGTGCAGAGCGCCTCGTCGATCTTGGCTTTCAGTTCGGGATTGTCCTTGGAAATGCCGACGCCGATACCCTCACCGAGGGTGGAGTCGAACTTGCTCTGAACCTTCACATCCACGAACTGGAAATCCTTGCCGTCCGGCTTGGAAAGGAAGTCCTGCAAGGCAGATGCATCGGCGAAGGCCGCGTCGATACGACCGCTCGTGAGGTCGATCTGCATGTTTTCCAGCGTGTCATAGGTCTTCAGATTGGCGGACGGAATGCGCTTCTCGACGAAGTGGGCATGCGTCGTACCGGTCTGCACGCCGATGGACTTGCCTTCGAGGCCCTTCAGCAGCGCATCGATATCCTTGATGCCGGCCAGATCTGAGCTTTTCGGCACCACGAACATGTTGGCGAGTTCGGCATAACCGACCGAGAAAGCGATTTCCTTCTTGCGATCCTGCGTGATCGACATGCCGGAGATGATGACGTCGAAACGATTGGCTTTTAGCGCCGGAATTAGGCCGTCAAAGGCTTGAACGACGAATTTGCATTTCATCGCAAGCTTTTCACAGAGCAGATTGCCGACATCGGCATCGAAGCCCGTGACGTTGCCGGCTGCATCGGCCATGCTCCATGGCGGATAGGCACCTTCGGTGCCGATGGAGAGCTGGCCCTCTGCGGCCTGAACCGTGCTTGCGCCAGCAAGGAGCAGAGCGAGTGACAGAGCTTTGAAATTCATGTCGATATTCCCCTTTTGTGGATATTGTCATCGATCGTGTTTCTTCAGCGGACGCGTCATCGGGTGCGAGACAGGAACTGGCGAAGCCGTTCGGATCTCGGTGCATTGAACATGTCTACCGGAGCACCCTCTTCCTCCACTTTTCCTTGATGGAGGAAGAGAATCTTGTGTGAGACCTCACGCGCGAACTGCATTTCGTGAGTCACGAGGATCATCGTGTTGCCTTCTTCGGCCAGTTGCCGGATGACCCGCAGAACCTCGCCGACGAGTTCCGGGTCGAGCGCCGATGTCGGCTCATCGAGAAGAATGAGCTTCGGGCGCATGGCAAGCGTGCGGGCGATGGCGGCGCGCTGCTGCTGCCCGCCGGAGAGTTGACCCGGATAATGCGCATGCTTGTCCGAAAGGCCGACTTTCCTCAGTAGCGCATGCGCATGGTCGATGGCCTCGGCCTTGTGCTCCTTCAGCACCTGTACCGGCGCTTCGATGATGTTCTCCAGCACGGTCATGTGCGGCCAGAGATTGAAGTTCTGGAACACCATTCCGACGCGGGAGCGCATCCGCTCGACTTGTCGGCGATCGGCAGGGGTTGCGCGCCCATTGGCGGCGCGCTTCATCTGGATTTCTTCGCCATCGATGACGATCTGGCCCTGATCCGGCTGCTCCAGCAGATTGATGCAGCGCAGAAAGGTGCTTTTGCCTGAACCCGACGAGCCGATCATTGACACCACTTCACCCCGTTTTGCCAAGACATCGACGCCGTTCAGCACGCTCAAGGGCCCGAAGCGCTTGTGAATGCCATGAACTTCGACAGCGGGCTTTTCGGCCGTTTTCGGCTTGTCGTGATGCGGTTTGGCGAGCACCGTGACCGATGCGGCAGCTGGAACGACTTTCTCGACACCAGCCCCACCGAGCGTCTTCAATTGTGTGAAGGCACGGTCGAAGTGGCGCAGCGATGTGGAAAGGCAGGTTTTGCGCCAGTCGGCATCGTCGGGAATGAAGGCCGTGCGGATCTGATTTTTGATGCTCTCGCCAAGCGGCGTATCCAAATTTCCATAGAGATGCAGCCAGTTATCCGCCTTGACCGCGTTCGATACGGTTTCGCCTTCCAGCGTTCCGCATTCGATGACGAGTGGCAGAACACGCGCCGCTGGCATGGCCTGACGAATAGCGGCCGAGACATAGCCGGTCGCCGTCGCAGCAATGCCGCTGCCTGTTGCGGCATGTCTTCCCGTCATCACCACCGAAAGGGCGGGGCCGAACATCTCCCGCCCCCAGTCCAGACCGGAATGCTCGCTTTCGGCAACGGAAAGAAGCGCGGGATAGGCGTAGGGGCCGGCACCCGTGTGGAGATCGAATACGATAACGTCCTTGAGGTGACGGGCAAATGTCGACAGGATTTCGAGGAGAGTCCGGTTCGACCAGACTGGGCTGTCGCCGCCATAGAACAGGCCATCAGGATACTCGTATTGGCCGGCCTCTATGATGGGTGCAAGGCCCTGATAGCCGCCGGCTTTCGCTTTGGCCGCTTCGTAGGCTGCGTCCATCTGATCGCGCTCGGGGCCATCCCAAGAGGGACAGAGCAGAAGCGGGTGCAGGTCACAATAGCGCTCATTCTTCGGCGGCATATTGTTCCAGTCGATGAAATTGCGGTTGAGATCGACATTGTCTTCGTTTACCCGGCGCGACCAGGCAGTGCCCCAGGGATTGATCAGATGGATGGCGAGAACCGCCGTGTCGTCCGGCAGGTGCCAGGGGGAGTTCTGTGAGAACCACGCGGTCTGGCAAGCGGAACCGAAGGGGCCCTCGACCCCATGGGTGCCGGAAATCAGCACCATCAGCTTTGCTGCATCTCTCCGTCCAAGATAGGCAACATCGGTTGCGAGCGGCTCACCGGACGGACCGCGCAGAGGATGCGGATATTCTGACAGACTGGCGCCAGAGGTGCGGGCGGCCGCGATAAAACGCGCGCGCAAGGCCGAAAAGTCCCCGGCGAAAAGGCCAGACTGCGGTGAAGATGCCATGCGACAAAGCTCCCGGTTCTTCTGATCGTGATGCGCTTTCGCGCGCAGTTCGTTCCTGCGGGTCGTTGCCCGCTTTTTGTTTTTTTGTTGCCGCGCTGGCGTTCTTATCTGGCGATAAGCATGTGCAGCGCGGCAATGAAGCGGTCGTTTTCCGCCGGTGTTCCGATCGTCATGCGGATGAAGGTCTCATAACCCTTCTCCTTCCATGGCTTGACGATGATGCCGCGCGATAGCAGGTGATCGAATGCCTTTTGGCTATCGAGGCCGACATCGATGAAGAGAAAATTCGTTTGCGATTTTGCAGCCCGCAATCCCATCGATACCAGTGCTTCTGCTACCCGGGCGCGTTCGCCCGTCATCGATGCGACGGATGACTTCATCCACGCATCGTCATCGAGTGCGGCAACGGCAGCGATCTGTGCCGCGCTGTTGACGTTGAAGGGCGTCTTCGAAGAGCTGACGGCGCGGGCAAGACGGTCATCGGAGAAAACCGCATAGCCAACCCGAAGTCCTGCAAGTCCGTAGGCCTTCGAAAAGGTGCGCAGCACCACATAATTCAATCCCGAACCGGAAAGGAGCTCCAGACCGTCTGGGGTCTCGTCGTCGGCATATTCGAAATAGGCTTCGTCCAGAACGAGAAGTGTTTGGTGAGAAACTGCCGCGAGGATTTGTTCGAGGCTGGCTGTGCTGAGGGCAGGGCCAACCGGATTCGACGGTGAGGAGAGGAAAAAGATTGCCGGCGCCTTTGAAAGAGCAGCGACAATTGCCGGCACATCGAAGTCGAGATCCGCGCGCATCGGCACCTTGTCGACTGTCGCGCCATTTGCCAACGCTTCGATCTCGTGCAGACCGAAGCCGGGTGAGACCGTGGCGACCGGTGCGCCACGACAGAGTACCGCGCGACATATGGCTGCGATCATGTCCTCCGAGCCGTTGCCGATGACGATCCGATCACTTGCAACGCCAACCTTCGCGCTCAGAGCGCCGCGCAAGGTCGTGCAGGCTGGATCGGAGTAACGCGACGGATTCAGGTCTGCCAGCGCTGCCATCACCTTGGGAGAACAGCCATCCGGGTTTTCATTGCTGGCAAGCGCTGCGATATCGTCACGACCGCTAAGCTTGCGTGCGGCAGCAATGTTCATTCCGGCATTGTAGGGCGGCAGAGCCGCTACATGCGGATTGAGCGTGATATCTTTTCGCGGCATATCCATTTCGGTATCCCTAAAGTGTGTGCTCGGCTATGCCGGTGGCTCGGGTCAAAGGTCGAGAACGACTGAGGATTTCGGCTTGCTGCAGCACAGCAGCACCCGTCCTGGCGGCACCTCATCGAGCGGCTCTTCGAAGTAGTCGACCTCTCCGGAGACAAAGCCCTGTTCACAGGAGCCGCAAATCCCGGCGCGGCAGGAAAATTCGGGCTCGATGCCATTGGCTTCGAGACAGTCGAGAAGCGAGCTGCAAGATTCTGTCCAGGCCAGTTCCCGTCCGGACTTTTGCAACACGATCCGCATGCCATCATTGCTGACAGTCGCGGTTGCGCCGGTCCCATCGCCTGCATTCGGCGCAGTCGGCTTGGCAGTTTGCAGCTCCGGCTCGGACAGCAGGCTGGCCGGACCGAAGAATTCATAGGCAATCCGCTCCTTGCGCACGCCAAGGCCGGTCAGAATGCCGAAGAGCGCCTTCATGAAGGGTGGCGGACCACACATGTAAAACTCGTAGTCATCGAGCGGCAGCAACTTTTGCAGCACCTCGCGGCCGAGAAAGCCGGTCGAATGGCAGCGACCCGCCTGCATGTCGTCGTCCCCGGCAAAACGATGGCAGAAATGCACCGTGATGCCGCTGCGGGCCGCTGCGAGTTCTTCAACCTCATTGCGCAGGGCATGGACTGCCATGCTGTCACAGGCATGAATGAACCAGACGGGCCGATCGGTTTCATGCGCAAGCACATGAAGCATGGAGACGGTGGGTGTCAGGCCAACGCCGCCGGACAGGAGCACGACTGGCCGTGTGCTTTCCGTATCGAGTTTGAAAGCGCCGCGCGGCGTGTCGATGTCCAGCACCGTGCCGGGTTCGACTTCATCATGCAGCCAGCAGGAACCAAAGCCCTGCGGCAGCTGAGCGGACGGCGCGGCCTCACGTTTCACGCTGATGCGATAAATCCCGCTTTCTCTGGGCGATGACGAGACCGTATAGTTTCGGAGCACATGGCCATCCGCGCCATCCGGAATGCGGATGGTGAGGAACTGCCCTGCTTCAAAGGGTCGCCAATGGTCCTTGTTGCGGGGCGCCAGCGTGAAGGAGGTAATCGTTTCGCTTTCGCGGGTCTTGGCGATCACTTCGAACGGTTGGAAGCGTGAGGATGCGGGCTGTTGCATTCCGCGCAATCCTATTCCGCAGCCTGATTGACCGTCTGGCTTGCCGCTTCTTCGGCGATGAGCTGCGCCAGCTTGCGGCGGAAACGCAAGGGGCCGACATCGATCTTGAGATCCAGATTGGGCGTCTGCTTGTTGGCCATGCCGTGTTGAACAGCTTCGAGAACAATCCTGTCTTCCTCGAAAGCGCCGCGCACGGATTTGGCGAAGCTTGCGGACACCGCCGGGTCGTCAGGCGCGAAGTTGCGCATCTGGAACCAATAATACTTCGTCCTGTTCTCATCGACCGGCGTCATGAAGTTGTAGCTGTCCATCAGGAAGGTGTTGTCGGGCAGGGGCTTGCCTTCGCCGCCGGTAAAGGCCGGGGCAAAGATCGCCTTGATGATCGCATTGCTTGGATAGCGCACTTCGTAATGCTGCTTACGGTCGGTATTGCCTTCGAATTGCAGGAAGGGCGCATAGAATGGTGCGGGCTCGGAATCGATCATCCAGCGCCAGACGGTCACACCATCCTCCTTGACGGTCGTTTCAAGCGGCGTTTCCTCGCAAGCCGCGCTGGCGAAGGATGACTGATGAACCCATGCGACGTGCGACGGGTCGAGCAGATTGTCCGTCATGTAAAGATAGTTGCAGTTCAGCATCATGGACTCGCCACGATTGATGCCCCAGGCTGGATCGCCGAAATGCTCGACTTCGAAAATCTCGTCCGGATTGGCTTTTTCCGCACCGCCCATCCAGATCCACAAAAGACCGTAGCGCTCGTGGACCGGATAGGAACGAACCTTGGCGACATGCGGAATACGCTCAGCACCGGGCACGCGGGTGCAGGCGCCCGAACAGTCAAATGTCAAGCCATGATAGCCGCATTCCACATCGTCGCCCTTGATGCGGCCCATGGAAAGCGGCAGCTTTCTATGGGGACAGGCATCTTCGAGTGCGGCGGCCTGGCCGTCCTGTTTGCGGTAAAGAACGATGTTCTCACCCAGGATAGTCACGGGCTTCAGCTCCCTCCCGACCTCATGATCCCAGGCGGCAACATACCAAGTGTTCTTGAGAAACATTTCGCTCTCCTTGCGTTTTGTCAGGCCGAGTGTTTGCCGTTTTGCTGGTGCCAACAAGTTGCAAGCGACTGCTTTCTATTTTAGAAAATCTAAATTGGGGAGAATTCTAAAGGAGCCGCTTTGAAGAACCTGTCACTTCGTGCGTTGCAGGCTTTCGACGCGATCGGTCGCTGCGGTTCGATCACCGCTGCCGCTGAAGATCTGGGCGTTTCGCCAGGTGCTATCAGCCAGCTTGTGCGCAATCTGGAACACGCCCTGGGATTGACTCTCCTGGAGCGCCGAGGCCGCCGCGTCGAGCTGTCCTCCTGGGGGCGGCTCTATTATCGCGAAGTTTCCAAGGGTTTTCAGCAGCTTGCGCTCGCGACAAACGTCCTGAAGCGCGCAAGCAACGAAGGCGGTATCGTGGTAAGCGCGCTGTCATCCGTCGCCAGCCGGTGGATAAGTCGCAAGATTTTCGACTGGCAGGAGCTCTGTCCCACCGCGCAATTGCGCATTTTCGGGCAGGATCAGGAGCCGCGTCTAGGGGCAGAAGAGGTCGATTTTCGCATCACATACGGTCGCCGGTCATACGTGCACGAGCACGTGGCTCACCTGTTTACGGATTGGGTTGTTCCTACCTGTTCACCGGCGCTGCTCGCCGCCCGCACACCGCAATCTCCCGAGGACGTTTTGACCTTTCCGCTTCTCAACGTGGAGTGGGAATCTGACTACAAGGCCTCGCCGCAATGGCGTGACTGGGCAAAGCTGGTCAATGCCAATCACAGTCAGCCATTTTCCGGTCTCTCCTTCACGCTTTCGAGCAGCGCCATTGATGCTGCCGTCAACGGGAGAGGCTTTGTGTTGGCACAGCTTTCGATGGTCCAAGAAGAAATCGCGGCTGGTACACTCGTCGTTCCTTTCGATATTCGGCTCAAACTGTCTGAAAGCTACTTTCTCGCCTGGGACCGGACCGCCTTGGAAAAGCCCAACGGGCAACGTTTCCACAAGTGGATATTGGCGGTTGCGAGACAGCAGGAAATGTTGTCTTCACCCCCATTTTTGGACCGGTCATAGGGTCGCATCTGTTAAAGAGTTGCGCACTGGCACGCAGCCTTGATTACCGACAGTGGCAAGCAGTCCCAGCCGATGAAGATTGGCGGAATTTCGATGAGCGTGCTTGGCCAATCCGTTGTCGATCCTTCAGCATGGCTGGCTCATCCTGCCGTACCATCTCAATGTCGTGGCCGAGAAGGGCGACGAAAGGTTCACAGTTGAAGCAGCCGTCACCTGCCGTCTCTCGCCGTAGTGCCCCGTCTCGGTCATCCAGCGCATCACACCTTCCAGATAAATGGTCGAGTCGACGAAGAGCCCGTGTGGCAGATCTTTGCCCCACGCCTCCAGGTTTCGCAAAGCTCCGGCTGCCTTGTCAGGCGCATAGCCGCAGGCGAGCAAATGACGTTCATCGACCGACACCCCGAATGCTTCATGGGCATCTCTGAAACCGCGAGAGCGTTCGCTGGTTGTGATCGGGTCAGCGACCGCCGACAAAGAGCAGAGGCTCCTTGTCACCGAAACCGATCGCGCATTTCTTTGGGACTCGAAGGGTTAAGCTCCAGACTCAATTAATCCATCATATTACGATAGCTGCGATGTAGCACGTTGCCGCGAAATTTATCCTGAGCTTGTCGTATCGCGTCGCGACACACCTCCAGTCCTTGAGACGCAGGAACGTCCGCTCGATGATATTCCGTCTTCGGTAGGCGAGCGGGTCGCTCTCAAGGAGCGGGATGACAACGGGTGCATCACCGCGTTGCCCAGGCGTTATTCGAAACGCGACTGGACGGTCGAAACCATCGACAACAGCATGGATTTTTGTCGGTCTGTCGCCTCTCGCGCGACCGACTGCTTCGGCATCTGCACCCCTTTTCCACCGGCGGCAGGCCTGTTTATTGCCGATGATGTATCGGCTTAGCGAAAGGACGGGAATATCCAGCAAGCCCTTGTCGACGCGCTTTGGTAGCTTAAGCAAGCCGCCATCTATTCATCAAGCGGTAATTGCAGTTCGATGGTCAGGCCAGGCTTGTCCTGATCCACAATCAGCGCCTCGCCCCCATGGGCTCTGGCAATCCCTCGCACGATCGGCAGCCCCAGACCGGATCCGCCGCTTGCGCGCGCGCGGGACTCATCTGCCCGCCAAAAGCGCTCAAAGGCGCGCTCCCTATGCGCCGCATCAATGCCCGGACCGTTGTCGCGGCATCGCACATAGGCAAATCCATCCTTGACACCCGTTTCAACCAGCACATCGCTGTTGGGAGCATAGCGACGGCAATTGTCGAGCAGGGCCAGAATGGCCTGGCGGATCCGGGTGGGATCGACCAGGGCCGGAGAAGGATCCAATCTGTGCTCGACAAATATTCCAGCTTGTTCGAGATCGCTTCCGATCGAAACGAGCACCGACATGGCTTCAATCGACAAATCGACACGTGAAAGCGCAAGCTCCAGCTTCCCGACATTGGCCAAGGCCAAAGTGCGAAGCTCCTCCACGATGGCCGAGAGATCATCCACATGGGCGATAAGCCGCCCGTAAAGCTCGGGACTCGGCTGAAAGGCTCCATCCAGCAACCCTTGCAGGCGCCCGCGCAGGATGGTGAGCGGTGTGCGCAATTCGTGAGCGATCGAAGAGTTCGAGTATTTGATCTCGGCTTCCGCCTTCTGCAAGCGCTCGGCCATGGAGTTGAAGTCCTCCATCAAGCTCTTCGCTTCCCCGAAAGGCGTCGCGGCAATCTCGGCCCGCGCGGAAAAATCGCCTTCCGTAATCGCTCGCGCTGCAGTCGCCACGGACTTCAACGGTTCCACGATTTTTTGGGCCAGTCTCCACGCAACCAAGACGGCAGATAGAAGCCCCGTCGACAGGATCGTGGCGAGCACCATCGTGTCGCTCAACTGCCATTTTTCGTCGTAGGCGGCTTCGGGGAACAGCCAGTCGTAGATGACGAAATAATAGGCCATCAGCCCGAAGTACATCACCGCGAACGCGACGAGCGTGATGCCGGTCATGGCACGGATGATATGGGTGTTGAGATTGCTAGCCATTCAGATCGCTCAACTTGTAGCCGACGCCGCGGACCCCGCTCAAAAGACGATCCGCACCAGCGGCGGTCAGCTTGCGGCGCAGATTGCTGACATGGCTGTCAACCGTTCGGTCCAGAGCCTCTCCTTCCGGCAGGCAGGCATCGACGAGCTCCGAGCGTTCGAACACCCTGTTGGGAAACGCTGCCATATGGGCAAGAAGGCGAAATTCGGTTCGAGTGAGCTCCAGGGCGACAAGACCGGACGGCCCGTCCACCAGAGCAGTGTAAGCCTCCGCATCCACCGCGAGCGGCCCGACACGCAATATCTGCCGATTGCTCTTGCCGTTTGCGCGGCGCAGAACAGCTTTGGCCCGGGCAACCACCTCCAAGGGGTTGAAAGGCTTGACGACGTAGTCATCCGCACCGAGCCGCAGAGCCTGCAGCTTGTCGAGGTCTTCCGCCAAGGCGGTCACCATGATCACCGGCGTCTCTCCCCGACGTCGAACGGCTGCCAGGACCTCATAGCCGTCCTGCCCCGGTAGTTTCACATCGAGAACGATCAGATCCGGTTTGAGGCGGATGTGGTGGGAAAGACCAATCGCGCCGTTGCCAGCGCTGATGGTTCGGAAGCCTTCGCGCACGAAATAGGTCTCGAGGATCTCCGCAATCTCCGGTTCGTCCTCGATGATGAGAATAAGTGCATTGTCCATAGGCGCTTCCAAGTGATGGGCAGTTCTTGATCCCAAGAAGCAGTCTCCGGCAACAAACGTCAACTGCTGGCGGCTCTGCTCCATCAAATCTGCACATAAGCTGCGCGAAACCTGAATTGCCGCAGGAAACATGGCCTCACGAAAGGCCCTGACATGTCCGATAGATGCTCATTGATACTCTCCGTCCTCATTCTGATCTCAGCCATGACCTTCGTCCGTTCGATTGTCGAGTTGCCGACCAACAGCCGCTTGGCGATCTCGGTCCAGGCATGGTCCGGAAACTGAAGCAGACCGAGCGAACAACAGCGGTGACCTGAAATGATGTCGTTTTCCATGAAGCGAAGTGCGGTGATTGTGAGTGTTTCGCTCCTCGCCCTGGGCGGTGGCGCCCTGTCGCTGGACCGCCTGATGGCGGGCTCCGACCTTGAGCCGGAGTTCACGCAGCCGGTAGCTCTCGGAACGATTGAGGAGACAGTCCTTGCCAATGGCGTGCTGGAGCCGGCGCGCATGGTCAATGTCGGTTCGCAGGTTTCGGGCCAGCTGAAGATCCTGCACGTTCAACTGGGTCAATCCGTTCGGCAGGGCGATATCATCGCCGAGATCGATAGCACCGCTCAATCCAATGCCTTGCGCAGCGCACGGGCGGCACTCGCCAATGTGCGCGCCCAGAGGGCGGGACGATTGGTGCAGTTGCAGCAGGCACGGCAGGCCTATCAACGTCAGCGCATTCTGATCAATCGAAGCGTCACGTCCACCGCCAATCTCGAGACGGCCGACGCCGCCTTCAAGGCGCTGGAAGCCGAGGTCGAGGCGCTTGAGGCGCAAATTGTCCAAGCCACCGTCGAGGTGGAAAACGCCGAGTCCAATCTTGGCTATACAAGGGTTCAGGCACCGATGGATGGCGTGGTCGTGGCCGTTGTCGCAAAACCCGGCCAGACCCTGAATGCCGTTCAAGCCGTACCCACGATCGTGGTTCTGGCGCAGCTCGATGTCATGCGCGTCAAGGTGCAGATCTCGGAAGCTGATATTGGCCGGGTGCATCAGGGACAGGATCTGCGCTTTACCATCATGGGCAGCCCCGACAAGCCAATCCCCGCAAAGCTTGAGCAGATCGAGCCCGCGCCATCCACGCTGGCGACAGACAGCAGTTCACAGCCGGGTATCACAGGCCAGCCGGCATCACAGGCTGTTTATTACAACGGGCTCTTTACGACCCCGAATACCGACGGACGTCTGCGCCCCTCCATGACGGCTGCTGTGACCATTTCTTCCGGCAAGGCCACGAATGTTCCGTTGATGCCCTGGGCAGCCTTGACCAACCGCGAAGCGGACGGCCGCTACCGGGTCAAGGTGCGCTCGTCACAAGGCGTAATCTCCGAACGTCGCGTGCGGATCGGTCTGACAGACCGCATCCATGCCCAGGTGCTCGAAGGCATCTCCGCCGGTGAGCATGTCGTCCTGCCTGCCGATGGAGAACTATCCTCTTCGGCCGATCTGGTGTCGATGTGAGTGCGCTTCTGGAACTCTCCGGCGTCACCCGTTCCTATAGAACCGGTGACGAGACCGTGACGGCCCTGGCCGGCATAGACCTGATCATTGAGGCGGGGGAACTCGTCGCCATCGTTGGCACCAGCGGCTCCGGCAAATCGACACTGATGAACATTCTCGGATGTCTCGATCAGCCGAGCAGCGGTGATTACCGGATCGGCGGGCGAAGCGTGTCCGGCCTTTCGGCCAATGAACTTGCCTCCATGCGCCGTGAGAATTTCGGATTCATCTTTCAGCGTTATCACCTGCTGCCCTCGATGACGGCAGCGGATAACGTTGCAATGCCTGCCGTCTATGCCGGCACCGACGCAGCGACACGCGCAGCCCGGGCCGGGCAACTGTTGCAGCGACTCGGTCTCAGCGAAAGGGTTGGCCACCGCCCCGGCCAGCTGTCCGGTGGCCAGCAGCAGCGGGTATCCATTGCACGTGCCTTGATGAATGGCGGGCGCATCATTCTGGCTGACGAGCCCACCGGCGCGCTGGACAGCGCCAGCGGTGAAACCGTTCTGGAGGTCCTGCGGGGGCTTCACACGGAAGGTCACACGGTCATCATCGTCACGCATGACATGCAGGTTGCCGAAAAGGCCGACCGCATTATCGAGATCCGTGACGGGCGGGTGCTGGCTGACAGGCGCGTGCGCGAAACGGTGCGCGAGACGCCTCTTCCCGATATCGCCACAAGCGAAACGCCATCCTGGTTCAGCGGATTTGTCGCCAGGTTTTCGGATGCATTTCCGATGGCGCTGCGTTCCATGGCGGCCCAGCGAACCCGCACATTCCTGACCATGTTCGGCATTGTGATCGGCATTGCGGCCGTGGTCTCCGTTGTCGGCATGGGCGAAGGATCACGCCGCCGGGTTCTTGCACAGATCAGCGAACTTGGCGCCAGCACGCTGACGATTTTCCCCGGCCGTGGCTGGACCGATGAAAAGGCTGGAAGCATTACCTCGCTGGTTCTGTCCGATGCGTCTGTCCTGTCGGCCCAGCCCTATGTGGCCGGCGTGACACCGCTGGTGACGACTACTGCGCGGGCGCGCTCGGACCAGACCTCCCTCAACGCCACGATCAATGGGGTGGGCGCGGAGTATTTCGCCATCAACGGCATCAGGTTTCTCTCCGGCCAGAACTTTCCGCAAGACAGCATGGAGCGTCGGGGACAATACGCCATCCTCGACGATCGCACCGCATCGGCCCTCTTTCCGCGCGGAGATGCGCCCACTGGCAAGATCGTCATGCTGGACCGCATGCCGGTCACCGTCACCGGCATTGTCGCACGGCCACGCAGTGCGGCCGCAGACAAGAGCCTGCAGGTCTACATTCCGCACACCAGCGCGGCGGGACGATTGCTTGCAGCCTCCACCAGCCTTGCTGCCTTGAGCGTTCGTGTTGCGGAGGGGCGCGACACCGCCGTTGCCGAACGGGCCATCGTTTCGCTGCTGGAGCGGCGACACGGAACCAAGGATTTCTTTGTCTTCAACAGCGACCAGATGCGCCGCACCATGGAAAGCGCGTCCCAGACGCTGGCTGTCCTCATCTCGTCCGTGGCCGTCATCTCGCTCGTCGTCGGTGGGGTCGGGGTCATGAACATCATGTTGGTTTCGGTGACCGAGCGCACCAAGGAAATCGGCCTTCGCATGGCCGTTGGCGCCCGCCGGCTGGATATCATGCTGCAGTTCCTGATTGAGGCCATCGTGATCTGCGTCGCCGGCTCGCTGGTCGGTGTGGGCCTCGCCCTTGCGCTGGCCGCACTATTGGGCGGGGCAGAGGGTGAAATGCCGATGGTGATATCGGTCCATGCCATTCTTGGTGCCTGCGCTTCGGCTTTCCTGATTGGCCTTTTGTTTGGGTTTCTTCCGGCACGGGGCGCATCCCGCCTCGATCCCGTCGATGCCTTGTCTAGAGAGTGAGAGCATGTTGCTGCGTCCCGTCCACACATTGCGCCGACGCCTTTGTGTTCTGAGTATCCCATTTATCCTCTCCGCCTGCAGCGTGGCAGATCTTGAGCCGACGGCTGCAGCACCCCAACTGCCGGCAACCTACAGGCTCGCCAATGCTCCTGCGCCGAGCGTTGCAGCGACGGGTGAAAACTGGTGGCATCCCTTCCATGATCCGGTGCTGGATGGCCTTCTCTCCCGGACGGCAGAGCGCAATCTCACGGTCGCACAGGCGCGACAGCGCCTGGTGGCTGCACGAGCCCTCGCCCATTCGGAAATTGCCAGTTACTCGCCCAGCCTCGGCGTGACCGGGCTTGCCCAGGGAGCAACGGGCAAGTCCAATGACAAAGATCTGACCCGACGCCCGCTCCAGTTCAATCTGGAACTGGGTTGGGAAGTGGCTCTCTTCAGCGAGGACAAACTGAAGCAAAAGGCTGCGGATCTGAGCGCCTCGATGGCGGCCGAAGACCTGAACGCCGCCCGGCTTGCCGTGACGACCGAGACAGCATCCACCTATGTGAAGCTTCGCGCCCTCCAGAAGCGGGCAGACATAGCGAGGGGCACAATCACGCTTCTGTCCCGCAGCCAGAGGCTGGCGACCAATCGGGCTCAAAATGGCCTTGATACCCGGCTTCAAGCAGATGCCGCAGCAGGGCGCCTCGATGCTGCAAAGCTGGAAGGCACAAGGCTGGAAACGGCCATTGCCGATACACTGCAGCAGATTGCCACCTTGCAGGGCAGCGCCACATACGATGCCTCATTGGCATCCGCGCATCCGCAACCGCGGGCATCCATCTTCCAGACCAGCAGCCAGCCGGCAGACCTTCTTCGCCGACGCCCGGATGTACGGCGCGCCGAGATGACGGTGTTGCAGGCCGGCGCGGAACTGGGGCTGGCGCAGGCCGATCTTTATCCAAAGCTGCATCTTTCGGGCATGATCGGCATTGGTACTCCCGTTAACGGCAATCTCTTCGGATTGATGGGGGGGCCTTCGCTGCAACTGCCTATTCTCGACCAGGGAAAGCGGCACGATCTCATCGTGGCCCGAAAGGCGATGCTGGAGGAGGCAACGGCTGCCTATCGCCAGAGCGTGCTTGTTGCCTATGAAGAAGCATCCACCGCCATTCGCGCCTTGCAGATTGCAAGACAGAATGTCGCCCGGCAGGAGGGCATTGTTTCGTCCGCCCGACGTGCCAGCAAGGCGGCAGGCCTTCTGCAGCGCGAGGGCTTGGCCGATGCATCAGGCTCAGTGAGCGAAAGCCTGTCTGTTCTGGAGGCCGAGAACCAACTGTCCCAGGCGATCGAGGACGAAGCGCTGGCGCAGATCGCCGTGGTCAAGGTTATGGCAGGCACGGCATCTCCAGTTGCTCCTCCTGCCGCCAGGACCGGGGGTTAACCGTGGCCATCTCCATTGCACGCAAAACCCTGCTGCACGAATGGCGCCGCTTCCTGCCGGCTTCGATCGCGATTGCCTTTTCCGGTGTATTGATGACGGCACAAGGCGCATTGTTGCTCGGGATCGTGAGTGCGAATGCGCTCTATGTCACACAATCCAACGCAGCCTACTGGGTGGGTTTTCCCGGCACGCAAAGCGTTGACCTTGGCCGAACCGTCAAGGCGGATGCCGTCACGGATCTCTATGCGGAAGCCAACATCTCGCATGTCGAACCGTTCCTGCTGGGTTCGGGCGACTGGCGCGGCGGCCATGGTGGCGGCGTCAGCGTGACGATCGTGGGTGTCGATACCGCTGCGGATGGAACCGCCCTTGCAAAGGTATTGCCGCCGGAAATGCGCAACAGACTGACGGAACCGGGCACGGCCGCGATCGACCGGGCGGACAGTTCCAAACTCTCCGCCCGGCTGAACGATGTGGTCGAAGTGAACGGAAAAGCGGTGCGCGTCATCGGCTTCATCGACGGTCTGCGTGGTCTCGGCGGCGTCAATCTCGTGACGTCACTGGAGACAGCACGGGCACTGGATTCAGCCTTGCCTGCCGCTGGATCCGCCACCTATTTTCTCTATGACCTCCGGCCGGGCACCGATGCCGCAGATATTCTACAAGACCTTGGCAACCGCTCCGGCATACCGCGTTATGAGGTGTGGCCCGCCGACGAACTGGCCAGCATTTCCACCATGTACATGCTGCTGGATTCTGGGGCCGGCATCGCATTCGTCTTCGCCACGCTGATTTCCATGTTGATCGGTGCGGTGATCACCAGCCAGACGCTGATGGCAGCCGTCGCCGGAACCATTCCGCAATATGCAACGCTTCGCGCCCTTGGCGTTCCCTTCCACAGTCTGCGCAGAATCGTGATCGAGCAGGCGGGCTGGGTTGGCATATCCGGCCTGAGCCTCAGCCTTGTTATCAGCCTGCTGCTGGCCGGTGCCGCCGCCTTCTATCGTGTGCCCTTCGAATTGCGGGGGAGCGTGATTGCTGGCGCCTCGCTGGTGGTGCTCCTTGTGGCGCTTGTCGCGTGTCTGCTCGCGGTTCACCGTCTGCGTCAGGCAGACCCCGCCACGCTCCTGAGGTGATGCCATGCAACGACCCGCCATCCGTGCCGAGGGCGTCGGCAAATCCTTCACCATACAGAACATCCGCACCCGAGCCCTCATCGACGTGTCGGTGGACATTCTCAGAGGTGAATTCACCTTGATGATCGGCCCGTCCGGCTGCGGCAAGAGCACCTTGCTTGCCATTCTGAGCGGCATGACACCGCCAGATCACGGCGCTGTTTATGCCGGAAAAATCAACCTTGCCGAACTGACCGACGACCAGCGGGATTTGTTCCGCCTGAAGCATTGCGGCTTCATCTTTCAGGGCTTCAACCTGTTTCCGGGACTGAGCGCCCTGGAGCAGGTCCAGGTGCCGCTGGACTATATGGGTGTGCCCGAGGAGGAAGCGCGCGAAAGGGCAAGGTTCGCTCTGGAACACGTAGGCCTCTCTCGCCGTCAGCATTTGCGACCCTCCGAGATGTCCGGCGGCGAAAAGCAGCGCGTTGCGATTGCGCGCGCTGTCGTCAAGCGTCCGGCCATCCTGTTCGCAGACGAGCCGACGAGTGCGCTCGACACTGAAAATGGACAGAACATCGTCGCCATTCTTCGCGAAACCGCCCGGGAAACCGGCACTGCCGTGCTCTGTGTTTCCCATGATTTGCGTCTCCTGAAGTCAGCAGACCGGGTTCTCCAGATGGAGGACGGTCGCCTGCTTCGGGATATGCGCCCCCGCAGCTCCACTGCCCTTACAGGATAATGACACCATGAAATTACCGCGCAAAAATCGATATTTGGCGCCTCTCCTGGCCGCCGGTATTCTCACGCCCCTAGCCTTGTGGCTAACCTCCGAAGCTCCGAGTGCCGGAGAAGATGTGCCGAAGGCCGATGTGGGGCGCCCGCCGATTCTGGCCGCCGCGCGTGGCGTGGTCGACGTGGAAGGCGGATTGCTGAAAATTACCGCCCCACGCGACGGGATGGTACGCTCGGTAAAGGTATCCGAAATGAAACGGGTTCGGACCGGAGACATCCTGGCGGAACTTGATAGCCAGCAGGAGCAGTTGGCAGCAAGGATTTCCGAGGAGGAAGCGCTCCAGGCCGAAGCACATTTCAAGCTCTTGCAGGTCAAGATGAAGAGCCTGGAAAAACAGGTGCAGCGAATGCAGCGCGCCGCCGCGGGTGAGGCCGTCTCCGATCAGGCTCTCGATGACATTCTTGCCAGCCGCGACAGCCTTGCGATCGAGCTCAAGATGGCTGAGTCTGCAGCCGGTGTCGCCCGCAGCCGCAAGGAAATGGCCCAGCACGAGGTCGAACTGCGCACCGTGCGGGCACCGGCCGATGGCCTGATCATCCGCCAGTTTGCCCGGGTCGGCGAAGTGGTCTCGGCCCAGGCCATGTCGGAACTGTTCACTCTGCTTCCCGATGGGATGAAGATTGTTCGGGCCGAACTGCCTGAGCAGTTTCTGGGCGACGTCCAAGCAGGCGTGCCTGTGGAGGTTGTTGCCGAAGACCGGATGACGCAGGCCGTTCCTGGTTCCCTTGACCGGATATCTCCCGTCCTCATGCAGTCCAGCAATCAAGTCAGCGGCGAACGCAACGATGTGCGCACCGCAACCTCCATCGTGACCATCGACCAGAATGCGCCATTCAGGATCGGCCAGCGGGTTATCGTCAGGGTCTACAAGTAATCTAATTGGCCTTCTGCGTGAATATCCGTGTCCGGGAGATGCCCGGACACGGCCCAGATGGCGCTCGTCAGGCGGAATGACTTGGCGATGAGAGACACCAAACGCCGAGCATGATCAGCATGCTGCCGCCAATCTCCACGATTGTGACGGGCTCTCCAAAAAAGAGCCAGGCAGATGCGAGGATAAAGACATAGCTGATGGCCGAGAGCGGAAACGCCTTGGCAAGGTCCAGCTCCGACAGAACACGCATCCAGATGAAGAAACAGACGATTTCGGCGAGGATTGCGCCTGCGAACCATGGTGAGACAAACAACTGCGCCAGCCAGCCGGTCTCACCGGTCTGGGAGATCGCCAAAGCGCTCTGTTTCAACAGGAGTTGCTGCGCTGTGTTGAGGACAGGCACAGCGAGCCAGAAGGCGCTGAGACGGTTCATGGGTCCTGCTTTCCGGCCTGGGGTATCGCGAAAAAGGCAGCCATCTTCATGAGGCAGGCCTGGATGACCGGATTGCGATGCCGAAAGAACATCGAATTTTGCGTGAGACTGCTGCCCAGCCTTATCTTGTTTTCATAATAGGCTTGGCCGCTTTGATAGCGACGATAGCCATGCTCCAGGCAATAGCGAACATTCTCGAACCAGCTGAGATAGTAGAGATTGTAGGCCCGCCCAGCATCCGCATCCATGCAGAAAAACTTGTCGATCAGCCGCAGCCCGTCCCGAAGGACAAGGTTGAAGGCGAGAACCTCTCCATCCACACTGTAGACCGTGCAGAAGGAATTGCCCGGCAGACGGGAGAGTATTCCCTCGAAATAGGCGGCCGTCAGTTCTTCGAACTGCCATTCGCTGCGTTCGCGTGTGCTTGCATAGATTTCCATGAAGCGCGGCAGGAGATCCCCGAGTTCGGTCACCCGTTCGATCTGCACTGTCGAGGCGCTTCGCAACTTGCGCCGCATATCCTTGCGGGTCCCGGCAGACATGCGCTCCAGATAGGCATCGACAGTTTTGAAGTCGATGTCGAGCCAGGCAGTCGCCATGCCCTCCATGGAAACGAACTGTTCCATCTCCAATGCCTTGGAAAGCGGCGCCGCCATGGGCTGCGGAATGTCCTTCAGCGCGAAGAGGCTGTAGCCCTCTCTTTCAGCCTCCGCCTGAAAACTTCTCAGCAGCTCCACCAAAAGGGCCTTTCGCCAATCCTCGGGTACATCAGGTCGGATACCGATCTGGCCGGTCTCGGTGCATGGGGATCCGATGCAGGCAAGGCGCAACTTGAGAAAACGAGGAAACACAGCGCGGATCCGTTCCACGAACTGTGTGAGGCGGCCCCGCTCCAAGGTGGTTTCCAGCCCGTAGTCACATAGGAAGGCAGGTGCCGCGGCCAGAACGCGCCCGCGATGACAGACCGTGACATAGCGCCAGTCGAAACCAACAAGTTGCGCCCTCTCCACGGCCAGCAGGTAGTCATAGCTTTCGACCTCGCCTGGGAAGCAGGCATTCCAATCCTGCCGCGCGATGTCAGAGATCGTCGGCACGATCCGGACTTGAAAATTCTGGGGCAACGGCATGAAAGCCGGGACGATCTCGATATCAGGTTGCATCAGCATGATGGGTCTCGAAGAACTGTGTGGAAAGCGCGGCCACCTCGCGATGTTGCCGGTCCACATGGATCATATGATAGCTGTCATTCAGCCAGTGCAGCATCTTGGGCCCGCCGAGGTGCTCGACGATGTAGCGGGCGTGGTTCGGGCCGCTGAGATCGTCCTGTGTGGAATGCACCACCAGAGTCGGCGTTGTGATATGCGGCAACCTCTTCTTCAGGTGCCGGCCCAGGCGGTCCATTTCGATGACGCCGCGTCCGGGAAAGTGGCTGAGCACGCCATCGGTCTCCATGGCGGCAATCAGCCTTCGCATCCGGTCGTCCTTGATGCCGAGAGACGGCGTCTCGCTGAAATTCAGTCTGTCGATGAAGGGGATATGCGACAGCCAGCGGATATGGGGAGAAAGCCAGGTATAGTGCTGCGGCACATTCCAGCCGTCATACTGGAAGCAGGGCGAATAGATGGCTGCCGCGCGAATGGGAGAGCCGGCGCTTTCGGCCGCCAGCAGGGAAAGTTTTCCGCCAACACATATGCCAGCGGCAAAGACGCCATCCATGCGCTGGCCAAGCCAATCTGCTGACCGCTCCACAGTCTCCAGCCAATCGGTCCAGCGGGAACGGCGTAACGCATCGGGGCTTGAACCGTGGCCGGCCAGCAGGGGCGCAAAGACGGCATAGCCGAATCGGCGGAACTGCCTGGCAATCAGCCGCATTTCACCCGGCGCCCCGCTCATTCCGTGAACGAGCAGCACGGCCTTGCCGTTCGTTCCCTCCTCGAAGAAGGAGAGACGGTCATCGAATGCGGTCCCTCGCAAGGAGGCAACCGCTTCAGGACGCCGCCGGAACTCAGATCGCACCCCAACCGGGATGGCTTCGACCACTGGAGACTGTATCATTTTCCCATAAGCCCGATGCAAAGAACGCCGGCAGTGATCAAAGCGACCCCCACCCGATGTCGAAAAGTCAGTGTTTCCTTGAAGATCAGAGCTCCGGCGATCGCGATCACCATGTAGCTCGATGCCATCAACGGGAAGGCAAGGGACAAAGGCAGGTGCGTCAGCACATATGTCCAGGCAACAAGTTCCGTGCCCCAGAAGACAAAGCCCGCAAATGCCGCAGGGTGCACGAACATGCGCATGCCACCGGTGCCGGAAGCCAGTTTGAAGCAAACCTCGCGTGCGGCTTCTGCAAGAACACAGAACACGACAAGCGCCAGCAAGGGGCCGTTCAATGCACCACTCATCCCATGACCTCCATCAGGACATGCATGAGAGAGAGATTGGTGCTGGCATTGATTGCAGACGCGCGCTTGGGATCGGGGCCGACCCAGGGCTGATCGATCAGGATTTCCCCCCGCTTCAGGGCCTGTGTCGCAAGTGATCCCCGATAACGCGGTCGCGAGTAGTCCCCGATAACATCGGCGCCCGCGACCTGATGGCGTCTTCCAACTTCGCGGATGAGGCGCAGCACTGTGGCGAGCTGCAAACGGCCCTGATCCCAATTGGTCGCGGCATCCTCGGCACAAAGGACATCCTTGTCGATGGTAATGTAAACGGCGTTGGTTGCGATGCGCGACAGCAGACGTTCGATGAACATCTCCTCGGAAAAATCCCGCATCTGCACCCAATTCAGATGCTTGCCCCGCTGCCGGTAGCTGGCACCTTCTCCGTAGTGCTGACGCACCGCGCTTGGTGCATGTTCATAGGGAAAGACCTCAAGGCGCCCGCTCGATAGCAGCCCCAGATTGGCGCCCTTGCGTTCAGGCGAACGAAGGTCATCGCTGCAGACCCCAAGCGTAATGACCTTGTGGACGTTCCAATGCGTCAGCGCGCTGCCAACCCAGGAGCCGCAATGAATGCCATCTCGGAAATGAACCCAGTCCGGATGGTTATCGATATGCACGACCGTGAGGGGCTTGGCGATTGCATCTGCGGCCTCCTGGATCAGAAGCGCACTGACGTGGTGAAAGTCTCCGGACCCCATGAAGCACAGGCGCGGATGCCAAGGGGGGGTGGGGGCATGGCATGCGAGTCTACGCTTCAGGGAGTCCAGAGGTCCCCTCCTGCTCCACAGGCGAATGGTTTGCCCGAGAACCTTCTCGCTCATTTCACGAGCACCGGACTTCTCCGCGGCCGACCTGAAGTCGGGCTGAAGTTCCAAGGCATCGTCCAGATGGAGCAGGAGAAGATTCAACGATCTATCTCCGTTCCGCGCGGGTCAGGAGCTGATCGAGAAGCTCGATGGCGAGTGCGATTTCCTCGTTCGAAATCATAAGGTTGGGTGCGAGCGTGATGACGTTCTTGTGGTAGCCGCCAACATCGAGCACGAGGCCGTATTTCTTGCCCTTGACCAGAAGGTCGCCCTTCATGCCTTCGTCCGACATCCAGTCGAGCGTGGCCTTGTCAGGGGTAAAGCCGTCCGACTTGCAGATTTCCATCCGCAGCGCGAGGCCCAGGCCATCCACTTCGCCCACGATCGCGTGACGCTTCTGCAATGTCTTCAGACCATCGAGGAAGAGCGCGCCCTTTGCCATCACGCTGGCGCCGAAGTCGGTTTCACCGACCATGGTCAGCGTTTCCAGGGCAACAGCCGTTCCCATCGGGTTGCTGGCGAATGTCGAATGGGTGGAGCCGGGCGGGAAGATCGTCGGGTTGATCATCTCCTCACGAGCCCAGACGCCGGAGAGCGGATTGAGGCCATTGGTGATCGCCTTGCCGAACACCAGCACATCCGGCGAAACGCCGAAGTGTTCGATCGACCACAGCTTGCCGGTCCGGTAGACGCCCATCTGGATTTCATCGACCACCAGCAAGATGCCGTGATCATCAAGCACTTTCTTGATCCCCGTGAAGAAGTTCATCGGCGGAATGACATAGCCGCCAGTGCCCTGAATGGGTTCGACATAGAAAGCGGCATATTCGGACTTGCCGGCCTTCGGATCCCAGACGCCGTTGTATTCGCTCTCGAACAGGCGCGCGAACTTCTGCACGCAATATTCGCCATACTCCTCCTTCGACATGCCCTTGGGGCCACGGAAGTGGTAGGGAAACTCGATGAACTGCGCGCGATCGCCGAAATGGCCGTAGCGACGGCGATAGCGATAGCTTGATGTGATCGAGCTGGCACCGAGTGTGCGGCCGTGATAGCCGCCTTCGAAGGCAAACATCAGGCTTTTGCCATTGGTATAGTTGCGCACCAGCTTCAGCGAGTCTTCTATGGCCTGCGAGCCGCCGACATTGAAGTGCACCCGACCCTTGTGGCCGAACTTCTGCTCGGCATCCTGTGCAATGAGGGCCGCCAGCTCCACTTTTTCGCGGTGCAGATACTGCGAAGCGACCTGCGGCAGGCTATCCAGCTGGCGATGGGCCGCCGCGTTCAGACGCTCGTTGCGGTAACCGAAGTTGACGGCGGAATACCACATCTGCAGGTCGAGGAACGGGGTTTCGCTGGCGTCGTACATGAACGAGCCTTCGCAGCCGCTGAAGAATTTTGGCGCGTCCGTGTAGTGAACCGTATCGCCATGCGAGCAATAGGCGATCTCCAGACGGCGCAGTTCGTCCTCCGACAGCGCGCCTGCGGCGTCGGCGATTTTCAGTTGAGGATGCATGTTGAGTGATTTCCTTTTGATTATGCAGTCTTGGCCAGGAGCCGCGGAATCCTTGCGGGCCGGGGCTGGAGAAGAACTTCGATGGCGGTCTGCACCTCACGGAAGGTGGTATAGGGGGTGAAGGGGATCGCGTTCTCGGTGCAGTAGGCCGCAAGCTTCTTCTTGGCGAAAACCCGGTCTGCGATCTGCGACACGCAGAAATCGCTACGACCGTCACCGACGTAGAAGTGGTGCGCGGTAGGATGGATCAGTGCACATTTGCAAACGCCTGACCCTGCCGCGCATTCCGGTCGCGCAAACGGCGTGTCGAGACGGTATTGAAGCGCGTCCCCATTGGCCACGACGGTCAGGCGATTTGCCTGAACGTGCAGATGACCAAGACCATGGGCGGACAAAACGCGGCGGATGAACCAGTCCACGCCATCGCTAACAATGGTCAGCTTCAAGTCTTCGGACGCGCAGAAGGCAGCGAAGGCGGCGAAATCGGGATCGATTTCGAGGCTGTCCAAGAACGCGTTGAGGTCAGATATCGAAACATCCAGCAGCCCGATTTGGGAGCGCATGCATTCGGCGGAGGTGATGAGCCCTGCCTCCCAATCCTGCTCGAGACGTATCCATTCCTTCGCGGCGAACCGCTCAAGGACCTGATCCGTGACATCATTCAACGAGATCGTCCCGTCGAAGTCGCAGTAGACGTACATATTCTGGCTCCGGAAATCTGGCGCGGCGTAGGATGTTCACCGACGCTTGCGGAGAAGCCCGCTTGCGTCATGGCCATCAGGTGAACCCCTTCTGTCCAGATTTTGTGGAGGAATCGCAGTCTTTGCATGGACGAGGCCTGCCTGACGGCAAAGACAGGCACCTCTCGTGCAGGAACTACTTGCGAGTGGTTTGATAGGTTCAACCACCGACGGCGACTGGAGCCATCTGATAATGCCAGCCAAAGCAAATGACCTGCGTTACGCCATGCTGGACGAACCGGCCATGGCCGCAAAACTTAAACCAAACGGTCTCCGGCAAACTCGCATGGACTTTGCCCCAAAGCTTTGTACAGTTTTGAGTTCGCTCCAGCGGTTTTGGGGTGCTGTATTCTATTCCGTTGAGACGGATTGCGGTGCGGAGCCATGTGGGCGGCCGTCATCAGTGTGGTGGATCGGTTACTGAGCTGCCGGACCTCAACGCGTGGCTTTAAAACTGCCATACAGGTGAAGTTGCCGTATCGGCATCGTCGCCAGGCAACGGCCGTAGGGCAGCTCAATTGGATCAGCTTTACCTGTGTTTGGCATCCAGCCAACCGGTGATCAGGTCCCGGTATCGTTCGCCGCTGAAGCTGGGAAAATGGCCGCCGTGAACCACACGTACCGGAAAGGTCAGCAGGCGCTCCATTGAGGCGAGATAGTCGGCGGCGTTCGAATGGTAGGTGTCTTCGATCAGGGGGCCGTCGTAGAGGATGTCGCCGGAAAACAGGATCTCTGTCGCCTTTTCGTAGAGCGCAATGCCGCCCGGCGAGTGGCCGGGTGTGTGGATGACTTCGAACTGCCGGTCGCCGAGGTCGATCACATCGCCGTCTTCGAGAATGCGTGTCGCGGGGGCCCGCCTGACTGCATAACATTTCGAACAATAGGGCTCGGGCGGTAAAGCGTCGAAGATGTCGTCGGTGACATAGGGGTCGGCCAGCGTGTTTTCGCGTGTGGGATCGGCGAGAAGATCCGCCTCTGCCGAATGGACCGCGCGGCATTCGAATTCGTGGTGGCAGCCGATGTGATCGAAATGCGTGTGACTTGCCACCGCGATCAGCTCGCGTTCCGTCACAAGGGGCACCCATTCGCGAAGCGAGACGACGCCCATGCCGCTGTCAACAAGCATGTCGCGATCGCGGCCGCGCACATGCCAGATGTTGCAGCGGTAGAACTCCTGGATATGCGGTTCGCAGATATAAGTGACGTCGTCGTCAAGGCGGCGGATGCTGTACCAGTCCTCGGGGCGCATGCGCGGCTTCATGATCAGCCTCCTAGGCCTCGGTCAGGGCTATGATGGTGTCTGCCTTCACGGCGAGGTCGAGCATATCGCCAGGCTTTGGATGTGCGGTCTGCGGCAGATGGGCGGTGATGACGATGTCTGGTCCGCTCTCTGGTTTCAGGTGGCACCGGTGATGCGCGCCGAAGAAGGCGCTGTCGGTGATCCGGGCGCGGCCCAGCGAAACGGCTGTGCCTTCTTCTCCGGTCGAGCGGAAGTGTTCGGGGCGGATGCACAGGGTGACTTTGCTGTTCACCTCAGGGCTGCCGGCGGTGAAGGCGGTGATCGGAATGGCGGTGCTGCCGAGGGCAGTTTCCACCTGCGCATGCTCACTCGCAATGGCGGTGACCCGGCCAGGGAGAAAATTGGCCTCGCCCATGAAGCCTGCGGCGAACAGCGATCGTGGCCGCATGTAGACGTCCGAGGGCGCGCCGACATCCTCGATGCGGCCGTGGTTCATCACCACGATCCGGTCGGCGATCGCCATCGCCTCTTCCTGGTCATGCGTGACATGGATGAAGGTGGTGCCGACACGTTTCTGGATGGCCTTCAACTCGTCCTGCATCTGGCGGCGAAGCTTCAGATCCAGCGCGCCGAGTGGCTCATCGAGCAGCAGCACATCAGGATCGACCGCGAGCGCCCGGGCCAGCGCCACGCGCTGGCGCTGGCCGCCGGAGAGTTCGTGCGGCTTCTTCGTTGCAGAAGCCTTCAGCCCGACCAGATCGAGCATGGCGAGCGCCTTGTCGTTGCGCTCGGTCTTTCCCATGCCGCGCATGCGCAGGCCGAAGCCGACATTGTCGATGAGCTTCATGTGCGGAAACAGCGCATAGTCCTGAAACATGGTCGTCGTCGGGCGCTTCGCAGGTTCAACATGGGTCATGTCCCGGCCGCCGATCGCGATGGTGCCGGCGCTCGGCTCGATGAAGCCGCCGAGGATCGAGAGCAGGGTCGTCTTGCCGCAGCCGGAGGGGCCGAGCAGGACGATGAATTCGCCGGCTGCGATCTCGAGCGAGACATCGTCGAGCGCGCGGAAGGCACCGAAGACTTTCGTGGCGTTGCGGATCGAGACGTCTGCGGTCATTGGGATTTCCCGGATTTTCTGAAGACGGCGAGTTCCATGATGATGAGGAACGCCACCGAGATGAGGAAGACGACGCTGCCGATGGCATTGGTCTTGGGGTCGAGGCCGGAACGCAGCATGCTCCAGATCTCGACCGGCAGCGTCACATCGAAGCGCGACAGGAGGAAGGCGATGATGAATTCGTCCCAGCTGAAGGTGACCGACAGGAAGAAGGCGGCAAGAATGGACGGCATCAGCATCGGAGCCGTGACGAGCGCCATGACCTGCCAGTCCTTCGCGCCGAGATCGCGTGCGGCACGTTCGATATTGACCTGATGGCCGCCCATGGAGGCGTAGATGATCGCGAAGCAAAGCGGCAGGTTGATCACGACATGACCGATGCCGACGGTCCACAGCGACAGCGAAACATTGAGCCTGGACAGGAGCGACAGCAGTCCAAGCCCGATGATCAGCGTGCTGACCGTCATCGGGGCGACGATCAAGGCGCGCTGCAGGCCGGATGCGGGAAGGGTGTAACGGGCAAAGGCATAGGCTGCGAGAAACCCGAGCAGACAGGAGATCGCCGACGAGATGATTGCGACGATCAGCGAGTTGAACAGCGCTGCCATCAGCTTTTCATCGGCAAAGATTTCGCCATACCAGCGCAACGTCAGGCCATGCAGAGGAGGCACGGGCAGTGTGCCGTCCTGGAAGGAGAAGAGCACGAGAACGGCCACCGGCAGAAAGATGAAGACATAAAGTCCGCTGGCATAGAGGATCGCAAGGGCCGTGTTGAGGTGCCGCATGGTTACGTCCTCTCCATCTTCAGCCATCGGGCGCAGGCGAGATAGGCGATCGTCACCACCACCATCAGCACCAGCGACAGAGCCGCTGCCATCGGGAAATCGGCGCGGCGACCGAGCTGCAGCATGATGACCTGCGGCAGCACGAGTTCGTTGTTGCCGCCGAGGATCTGCGGGGTGATGTAATCGCCGATGCAGAGAACGAAGGTCAGGAAGGCGCCGACCATGATGCCGGGTAGCGTCAATGGCAGGATGACGTGCCAAAAGGTCTGGAAGCCGCTCGCCCCGAGGTCGGCTGCCGCGCGGCGGTAGTTTGGTGAGAGCTGGACCAGATTGGCGTATATGGTCAGCGTCAGAAGCATGACGAAGAAGTGCACGAAGCCGATCACTGTGCCGGTCCGGTTGGCCGAAAGCTCCAGTGGCTCGGCGATCAGCCCTGTCCACATCAGCGTCTGGTTGACGACGCCCCCCTTGGAGAGCACGAGAAGCCAGGAATAGGAGCGCACCACATAGGAGGTCCAGAACGGCAGGATCGCCATGATCAAGGCAAAGCGCTGCCAGCGGCGCGGCACGCGCTCGGCGATGATCCAGGCCAGCGGATAGGCGAGGAGGATCGAAATGACGGTGACGATGGCGGTCACTTCGAGGGAGTTGAACAGTGCTTTCAGGAGATGCGGCTTGCCGAAGAAGGCCACATAGTTGTCGAGTGTCCAGCTGGCGACGATCTCGCGCCGCTCACGGGTCCACAGGCTGATCGCCGCCATATAGAGAAATGGGACGAGGAAAAAGGCGATGGTCCACAGGACCGCCGGCAGCGCAAATCCCCAGGCCTTGCGGCGTTCTCGACGGTCCAGGGCAGTGGCGGTCATGGACGAGACACTCCGTTCTTGGATATCGGCTGTCCGGATGGACGGGGGACCGGCTGTCATCATGGCGGCGACGCGGGTCATGTCGGTTCAATGCTTCACTTCAATCAGCAAATCCCGTTGTGCCGGGAGGAGAGAGCAGACCCTCCGTCGACAATGCAAAGATGGCGGCTGGCGCCTACACATCATCGTCCAGGAAGATGCAGCGCGGCCGGCCTTTTGCCGCCGCGCCGCACTGACGGTTTACTGCTGCAGCATTTCCGTCCAGATGTCTTGCATCGCTGCGTCCAGATCTGCATCCGCAACCGGATAGAGCTGTGTCTTTTTCAGGTATTCCGGCTGCTTGTCCCATCGCAGAGCCGCCTTCTGCTCGGCTGAGAGTTGCGCGCCGGCCTTCGAGTTTGCCGGCATGCCCCAGTAGCATGAGGAGGTGGCGAGCTTTGCCTGCCCTTCAGGGCTCAGGATGTACTGGACGAACTTGGTGGCGAGATCCTGCTTGGTCGAATTCTTGAAAACGCCAATCGACTGGGCCCAGCGCAGGGCACCCTGCTGCGGGACGGTCCAGTCGAGGTTCGGTTTTTCGGCGGTGAGACCCGCAGTGACCCACTCGCCGCCACCGAGAATGATGTCGACTTCGCCGCTGACCAGCGCCGTCTGCGAGGCGACGACGTCACTCACCTGGCGAGCAACCTTCTTCATCTCGAACAGCTTTTCCCGGATCGCCGGCAGGTCGTCCTCGGTCAGGTCCGCTGTTTTCTTGCCGATGGCAAGACCCGTCAGGCCGATCATCGGCAGGTAGTAGTCGTAAAGGGCGATGCGGCCCTTGTACTTGTCGGACCAGAAGATCGAGAGGTCTTCCATGTCCTTCGGGTCGACCTTTGTCTTGTCGTAGGAAATCGTGTTGTAGCCGAACTTTTCCGTGACGGCGTAGATCTTGCCGTCCTTGGTGTTGTTGGCCTCCATGCGGACCTCCGGGAAGATGTCGGCAGTCGGCAGCTTGTCAGCCGGGATTTCGGCGAGGAGGTCCATCTCTATGGCACGCGGAACGTCGACACCGTCGATGACGAAGACGTCCCAATCGCCGGGACGCGACTGTTCCACGATCGACAGACCGGCGCCTGTGCCTTCATATTCCTTCAGATTGACCTTGACGTTGTTGGCTTTTTCGAAGGGCTCGATCAGCGCGGGGTCCGTGTGGTCACACCAAACGAGCGCGTTGAGTTCCTCCTGGGCGAAGGCTCCGCCTGACAAAGCAGACATGGCAACTGTCGCAAGAAGCAAGCGGCGGGAGAGCCCGCCAAGTACGGTCTTTTCCATATGTTCACCCTCTTGTCGAAGACCCCATCGAGCCCCCGTGTTGAATAGTGGCACTCGTTTCGGCGCCTTGAGAAAAAGATTGAGTGAATTCATTTTTTAAGTCAATCTCAAATTTGAGGAGATTCAACGGAGGTAACATGACCGGATTGCGCGCCCGCCAGAAGGCCGACAGGAACCGCCGCATCCTGGAAGCGGCCACCACCCTGTTCCGCGAACAGGGCTATGACAGTGCTCGCATCGAGGACATCGCGGAGATGGCGGAGGTCTCGGTCGGCACGCTTTACAACTACTATCAGAACAAGGGCGATATCCTCGTCGCCACGGTTTCGATGGAAGTGACCGAAGTGATCGAGGCCGGTGAGCGCATTGTCGCCAACCCGCCGCCGAGTGTGAATGAGGCGCTCGGCGCGCTGATCGACCAGTATTTTGATCACTCGCTTGTCTATCTCAGCAAAGAGATGTGGCGCACGGCGATGGCGTCCGCAATCCAGCAGCCCGAGACTCCTCTGTCGAAGCGCTACACCGAACTTGACACATGCCTATGCGCCCAGGTTGTCCAGCTGATCGGGACGCTCCAGCGGCGCGGCGTTGTCATCGCAGGCGTCGACACGCGGGCACTGGGGGAGGTTTTCTTCAACAATCTCAACATGATGTTCATCGAGTTCTGCAAGCATGAGAGCATGCCACTCGAACAGTTGAAGACCCGCGTCGCGGAGCAGAATCGCCCGATTGCCGAATTGATCAGCAGCGTCAAGCGTGTTGGTCCCGCTTCGAATTCCTGAAGACATGACAGATCATACGATAGAGGTGCTTTCCGCAGCAGACGCGCTCCTCGCCGCCTTCGGTCGCCATGATACCAAGGCCTATTTCGACGCCTTTGCGCCGTCGGCAACCTTCATCTTTCACAATCTCGACCGCATTCTTTCCACCCGCGCCGCCTATGAAGCGGAATGGGCGCTCTGGGAAAGCCGGGACGGGTTTCGCGTCAAGGCTTGCCGCTCGACGAACCGCGCTCTGCAGCTCGTCGGGGATGTCGCAATATTTACCCATGCCGTGGAAACCGATCTCGTGATTGGCGGCCAGGATGTGGTCAACCACGAGCGTGAAACCATTGTCTTTGCCCGTCAACCGGACGGTCAATGGCTGGCCGTTCACGAACATCTCTCACAGCTCCTCACCTAGCCGCTGCTGGCTTGCGTCTCAGTTGCGCTGGCATGATCTCGCGATCTTGCCGGAAGCCGACATGGTCTTCACAGCCTGATCGGCGATGCTCCGCGGTCAGGCGCCTGCGGCCAGTTGGTGGCTTGCGATTTCGGTATCTAAAAGAGGTGTTGTGGGGAAATCTGCCCTGCCATAGCGTTTCAGCCAATGGACCGACGGACCGGAGGAATTGGAATGTGGCGTTGCGTTCTCGGCCTTGCCATTTGCTCAACTCTTCTTGTTCCTGTCACGGCAGCAGCTAACGACTGTCAGCCGGTCGCTGATGCCTATAATGCGCTGGGAAAGGTGCCGGCATACAAGCAGACCGTGGTGCTTAATGGCAAGCCGTTGGCCGAGTTCATCGTGGTGGGTGATCGGCTCTACACCAAGCGGGAATCCGGCTGGACCGCGGTCGACCTAGGCGCAGGCGGACGCGCAGCAACGCAGAAAAAGGTCATCCCCGATGCTGCCAGTCTCAAGGGTTGTGCCCGCATAGGTGATGACAAGGTCGCTGGTAAAGATGCAGTGATTTATGCCTATACCCCGCCACCGATGGAAGGTGGGCTCGATCTCGGTCCGCAACGCGTGTGGATCGGCACGGCCGACGGACTGCCGCTGCGCATGACCTCGGAGCAAGCCAAGACCGATGTCACCCTCTCCTTCGACAATGTCACGGCACCGGTCCCGTGAGCCCGCGCCGCTGCAAAGCCCGGATGTCGCGTATCTTGGCTGTGGCGGATTTGCCGGGGTTCTTTGGTTTCATGGAGCATGATCTCGGCTTTGCGGACGCCGCAGCCGCATGTGACCGACGCGAAGCGGCACCCGGTGGAGGAGGAGCGTCGTATCCTGCGGCGGTTCAATTTCCATGAGGAAATCGCCCCTCGGCCCGATCTTCAGGGTGCTGCTGCTGGCCATCCTCTTGGCATCGGGCAACCGGCTGGCAGCGTCTGCGCAGGAGTTGGTTGCCGCCGGCCAGACTGCCGCCTGCATTGAGGCCGATGCCGAGGATGGGCAGACCGACCCCGGTGCTGAGCTCCGGGGGCCATTTTGCGTCAACGGTCAGTTTGACGGGGATGATCAGGATTTCGTCAACTGGTCTATCGAGGGCGCAGATGCGGGCAAGATCTGGACGGTCAAGTTGGCCGGCGGGTACGGAACTCAGGTCCGCGCGGAGATTCACGCCTATCTCCCCTCCGGCGAAGGGGCGCTCGGCCCGGCCTTGGTGACGCTTGTGGCCGAGCCTCAAACTGGCGCGGCCGAGGCACAGCGGGTCTTCCTGCCGGCCGGAACCTATCTCATCGGCCTCTCCCATGCTGGGCCTGATACGACATGGTCGCTGACGGCGACCGAGACCCCGGCGACGGGCATGGATCAGCAATCGGGTCGCGCAGAACCAGGAAAACCCGTGCATCTGGACTGGCCTTTCAGTGCGGCGGATGCCCGCCGGCAATTTCGGTTTGACTTGGATATTCCGCTCGGTTCCATCGCCTCCGTCGCCATTTCCCAGGACGGCAAGCGGCAAACCTCGGCCTATGGCGAAGTGACCGCGCCGCTTTCCTTCGATGATCTCGGCTTTTCGGCGGGACCTGTATCGATTGACGTCAATGCCGTTGGAGCCTCCCCCTTTGATTTTCGCGTGACCCGCATCCCCGAAGGGCCGCGTCGGCCACTCAGCGAAGACGAGCCCAATGAAACTCCTGCGGACGGTTTTCTTCTGCCCCTTGGAAAAGCAGTTTCCGGCCGTACCAGCCGTATGGCAGATGTCGACTCCTACCGGTTCACGGTGACGCCGCAATTGGCCGAACGCCGGCTCGAGCTTCAATTGGAGTCCCCCCGAGGAGAGCCTCGGCAGCTCTGCCTCAGTTCGTCCGATGGCGCGCCGCTGCAATGCAAGTCGGGCTCCACTCTGTCGCTCGGCAATCTCGTGCTGCCCCCTGGGGATTATGCTGCTCTTGTGTCCGGTAGTGCACCGGTTGGTGACGTCTACCGTCTCCTGTTGCGCCAGGCGGGCAGGCGGGTTCCCGGCCAAGAAGTGGAACCGAACGATACGGCCACAACACCCGGATTGACCGACATTCTGTCCGCCGGTGCTGACGGTGCGGCACCGGATGCGCAAAAGACCGAAATCGAGGGGCTGTTGACCGGGGCAGATACGGACCGTTTCCTGCTCCGGCCCGAAGGCGAGCCACAGCTGTGGAAGATTGTGCTTGTCGCTGCTGGCAGCGGCGACAGCGCGGGTTCTCCCGTCAGCATCGCTGTCGAGGATGCGCAAGGCCACCAGCGGGCAATCCGGCAAGGTGCTGCAGATGGGACGCCGATCCTGCTGGATCGGATGCTTCTTTCCCCTGAAGCCAATCAGATTGTCGTTTCGGGGACGGATGCTCGCTACAAGCTTACGGTTGAAAGCGGTGGCAAGCCCGAGCCGGGAATGGAACGCGAGCCGAATGACAGCGAGACCGGGGCGGAACGGCTCGAATTCGGCATTCTCCGGTCAGGCGAGATTGCCGATCTGAGCGACACCGATCGCTACCGGTTTTCGATCTCCACACCGGTTCATGCCGCGCTGACGATCACGCCTGCTGAAGGCCGGCAGATCGCCTGGAATGTGGCGCGTGGCTTGGCCAAGCCGGACCAACCGTCAGGGCTTGCCGACGGTTCCCCTTCGGTCATCGATGCCGTCTGGGAGCCGGGCACGTACCAGATCTCGCTGAACGCCCTGGCAACCGATGCCTCGGGATATCAGGTGAAGCTCGATCTGCTCGATCCCTTTCTGCCGCCTGCAGGCGGTGCGGCCCAGCCCCCCATTCTGCCGGTTGACATGAAGCTTCAGCTAACGCGGCAGACGCTTGCCGCCTATTGGCCACGCGGCCAGAGGGTGGCCGGAACCTTGCGGATCGAAAACCGGGGAGGCGAGGCGCTTGCCGTGCGCCTCGATGCACAGGCCTCGGTCCATCAGCTGACGCTTGACCTGCCCAATGAGACCACGCCCATCGCGCCGGGCGAGGCTGTCGAACTGCCGGTTTCTCTCCTTGCACGGGCCGATGCATGGAAAGCAGCGGCAGCCATGCTGACCGTCAGGGCCAGGGACGATGGTGGCGGGCAGGCGACCGCCTCGGCCATGGTTGCGATCTCCGACGATGTCGACCCCGCCACGGCCGCCGATCTATCGCAGGTTCCTCCACCCATGCTGGGCGGGCTGGATCTTGCATTGCCAGCCTTCGGTGGCAGCATTGTGCCGGATGCCGGCGATCCCGCCAGCAGTTCCGCAGCAGCCACGCTGTTTGACGGGCTGATGTCGTCAGACGGCTATGTGAGCGACCTTGGCACCGGCCAGCGCGAGGTCACTGTTGCCCTGGGTGGGCGAGAGCCGCAACCGGTGAACGGCATCCTGCTGCACCCCTATTTTCCCTCGGCGCAGGCGCCGGATGAACTGCTTGCCGATTTCGAACTGGAGCTCTCACCGGACGGCATCCGGTTCGAGCCGGCGCTGAAGGGCCGATTGCAACCGGTCAATGTCGAACAGGCCTTTCCCTTGCCACAGCCCATCGTCGCCAAGGTCGCGCGGCTGAGGCTGTTGTCGAGCCACGCAGGCATGGGTCGCGTCGGGCTCGGCGAGTTCAAGGTGGTGGCCAACCCTGGCGTGCCAGGGGGCGTCTCGATCGATGTCGGCAAGCGTAGCCATGGCGGACATCTCGTCTGGTCCTCCAGCCAGATCGGTGCTGATTATGACGACGGCTCGACCATGCTGACAGACGGGGCACCATCGCAAACCATCGCGGTTTCGGCAGGTGAAACGCCAGAATTCGTCATTGGCTTTGCCGATGACCGGCAGGCTGTCCTGGGCGGCATCGAATGGACCGATGACCCGGCGACAGCGGAAGCCGAGCGCCTTGGAGAGATGGAAATCAGCGCAAGCACCGAAAGTGCGCTCGGCCCATTCACCGTGATTGGCGTGCTTCCAGCCGAACACGGAGCCACGACGCGAAAGCTTGCGTTCTCGCCTGCGACGCCTGTGCGGTTTCTCAAATTTTCGGCGAGGCAGGCGGCGAGTGTCAGTGGGACGTTGAAACTTCCTGCGCGTCTTTCGATCGCCGAGGTGCCGATTGCGGCGGATGCGCTGCCGATCAATGGTGAATGGGGCATGGACCAGCCTGTCTCGCAGGCCGATTTTTTCAGGCGCCCTGCGCAGGAGAGGCCTGCGGTCGCAAACCTGACCGACGGGGATAGCGAAGTCGCGCCGCGTGATCTCGCTTTCACAGAGACGATCTCCGATGCCGTTCAGGTCGATACCGATACGGATTGGTTCGTCTTTGCCGCGCCTGAAGGCGTGGAGCGTGTGATGATTGATCTCACGGGCGAGCCGCTGCTGGCCGCTGTGGTCGAGATGACGGATCCCGACGGAAAGAGCGTAGCGCTTCGGACGATCTCGAGCGGTCCTCGCCGGCAACAGGTCGAGGCCCCGGTCACGGCCGGTGGCCGCTATCGGCTCAAGGTCTTTGAACCGCCGCGCTCCGTTGCGATCGCCTATGATGCTAGCGGCAGCATTGCCGGTTTCCTGCCCATCATTCTCGCCGGGCTCAACAATTTCTCGGAGGGAATCCGGCCGGGGCGCGAGGCCGTCAACATCATGCCCTTCGAGCTGCCTTTCCTGATGGACAAATGGAGCGAGCGTGGCTTCGAGGTCGCGGCCGCCTTGTCACGCTCGCCACCTGGCGGCACCACCAGCGGGCTCGAAAGGACGCTGCTCAATGCGATGGATGGAATGGCAGACAGGCCCGGGGCGAAAGCCATCCTCGTCATCACGGATGCGGCGAGTTCAGGCTACGATCTCCAGCCACAATTGTGGAAGCGGCTGGGCGAGACGAGAACCCGGATCTTTGCCGCCCATATTGGCGCCTTCGATCACCCCTTGCGCGAAAAGCAGCTGTTGCAGGATCTGGTTGCGGCCAATGGCGGCGTCTATGCTTCGGCGCGCACGCAGCCGGAAATGGACGTGGTCTACGAGCGGGTGTCCGCCTATCTCCGCCGCCCTGCCTACTACACGCTGTCCATCGCGAAATCGGAGGCACCGCCGCCTCTCCCCGGTGCCATCGAAGTGGCGGCGGCGCCGCAGCTTGCGGCCGGTTCACCTGCGCCCGCCCCACCCTCCGTCGACGACAAGCGACCTCGGCAGGCCGCGCTCGAACTGATCCTCGATGCATCCGGCAGCATGTTGCAGCGGCTGGACGGCAAGCAGAAGATCGAAATTGCGCAATCCATCCTGACGCAACTGACCTCCAGGATCATTCCGCCGGGCACGCCGACCGCGCTTCGCGTCTTCGGGGATACGGCACCCGATTCCTGCGAGACCAATCTGAGATCGCCGCTCTCACCGCTCGATCCCGCCCTCATGGCCGCCAATATCGGCATGATCCGTTCCATCAATCTGTCGAAGACACCGATCGCGGCGTCCCTTTCTGCCGTCGCGGGCGATCTCGCGACCAATACGGGGCCGAAGCTCGTCGTTCTGGTGACCGATGGCGAAGAGACCTGCGGAGGCGATCCGGAACAGGCGATTGCAGCCCTCAGGGCATCTGGCGTGGATGTGCGGGTCAATATCGTGGGCTTCGCGATCGACAACGAGGACCTGAAGAAGACCTTCCGGGACTGGGCAGAAAAGGGTGGCGGCACGTTCCTCGATGCAGCCGATGCCAAAGGCCTTGCTGCGGCCATGGAGCAAGCCGTGATCGAGCCCTTCAGGGTTCTGGACGCCAATGGCAGGGAGGTGGCGTCCGGAACGGTTGGCGGTCCTGCGGTCCCGGTGCCTGCCGGAACGTATCGGGTTGTTGTCGGTGGGGCTGGCGACCGTGCCTTCGAACAGATCACGGTCCGGGAAGGCAAGACATCGCGTGTGGAATTGGCACGGCCATGATGGACAAAGCGACATGAGGAGACACGGGATGCGAGACTTGATGTCGATGGTGCGGGCGGGTCGCAAGACCCTGGCCACCGGACTTGCCCTCCTGCTTGCCCTCCAGCCTCTGGCGGCACAGGACCTCGACACCGGGGCGAAGATGGAAATTGCGGCACGCAATGCGATTGCCATGCAGCGCAGCCTTCAGGCGCTGGAAGATGGTCTCGCAGACGTGCCGCGGGATCGGTGGGACCCGCAGGACGTGGTGGATACGATTGGTATCGATGCGCCGCTCCTCTACAGCTTTCTGCGCAGCCGGACGCGCTGGGTGCCGTATCCGGGCGCCTTGAGGGGGCCGGTCGGGGTGCTGATGGACCAACGCGGCAATAGCCTCGACCAATCGCTGTTGCTGGCGCGGCTCTATGAATTGGCCGGTTTCGAGGTGCGACTTGCCCATGGCATACTGGATGATGCGACTTTGGATGGTCTGCTTGCCGCCTGGCGCGAACCTGCCGGCGGGGCCGTCGCTGCGTCTTTGCCAGCAGGCCCGGTTCCAGCCGAAAGCCCCACCGAGCTTGCCACCACCTACGATCTGCAACCCGATGTGATCGAGGCGGCACTTCAGGTCAGTGCTGACAAGGCAGGCAATGTCGGCACCCGATTAAACGAATTGGTCTCAGGCCAGGTTTCGGCGGTTGCCGCAGCCCTTGGCACTCTGCCGTCCGAGCGAGAAAAGGCCGTCGATGAGAGCCTGCTGCGCCAGTCCCTTGCCGATCACTGGTGGGTCGAAGTGAATGACAATGGCTGGCAGGCCGCTGATCCGCTGGAACCGACCGCAACCTTCGGCAAGGCGTTGACAAAGGTGAACGAAACCCTTGCACCGGAGGATCTGCCGGACGATCTGTGGCATCACGTTACCATTCGGCTGGTTATCGAACAGGCCAAGGGTGGCAAGGCTCTGACCGGCACCGTGCTTGAGCAGAAGGTGCGGGCCGCAGACATGATCGGCAAGGTGGTCCGCCTTGATCACTATCCGACCCAATGGCCGTCCACATGGCCGTCGACCACGCCGAGCGACCTGCAGACCAAGCTGCGGGCCGCTTTGGCAACCCAGAAGGAATGGCTGCCGACGCTTGCCATCGGCGAGGAGGAGTTCAATCAAGGCTCGATCAAGGACAGTGGCGAGATCAACCTTGAGCCAACACCGATCAATCCTTTTGCCGTGATCGGCGTGCCTGTTGCTGGCGACATCAGCAAGGTGGTGGATGCCTTGTCCATGCCGGGAGAGGCCGGGCAGGTTGTTCCCGGTGAGGCAACGACTGTTGGCGACGCGGGCGAACTGACGGCCGAATGGCTGGATTTCACCATCGAACGACCCGGCCTTCCGCCGGAAGAAATCCGCCGCACCCTGTTCGACATTGCCGGTCCGGCTTTTCGCGCCAGGGGAGATTATTCGGGGCTGAAGCTCGACGACAAGGATCGCTTCGATCGCTCGATGGCGATGCTGGGCCAGGTGCAGGCGATGATCCTGCCCGCCGCGCCGCCTGCCGAGCAGATTCTCGCCCGTCAGGCCGAGCAAATCGTGGAAAACAAGCCGATCCTCGACGAAATCGCCAAGGATCCCTTCGGCGAAATCCCCGGAAACATCGTGGAACTGCTGGGCAAGATGAAGCCGGTGCCGGTGGTGCTCGACGGTTTCGTCGGTGCCCGTTTTTCGCAAAGCCCGGTGGGTGATGCAGTCTATCTCGACAAGCCGATGATCGTTGCCCTGCACAATGAGTTGGCCCGCGATCGCAACACAGGCGATTTCACGACACAGGCTGCGCTCGATATCGTCTCGAGCGGCGTCGCCGTCGATGCTCTCTCCGGCGTCGAGCCCTTCAAGGCGCGACTGGTTCAGGGTGTCCACGACACGCTGACCGAGGCGCTGGCTTTGGGCGGTGGCGGTCCGGATGTGATCAATGCGGCGATTGCCTTCGAACAGGACCAATACGGGTGGACGCTGATCCGCGACAAGGCCGATCCGCAGCTTGCGAGCCTTGATCCGGATTTTGCAGCACGCCTTGAGGCCGATCTCTCTTCCGGTGCCTTGGTGCTCGTGCCGCCCAAGGCCGAAAAGGGCAGGGAGGTGTGGTGGAAGATCGATCCGCGCACCGGCGAAACACTGGGTTATGGTCCCAAGGGATGGGGCACATCGCTGGTGGAATATGCCTTCGTGCTGGTGATCAAGACGCTTTTGTCGCAAATCGCCTGCATGGCTTCGACAGCCGCCATCGATGCCGGCATGAATGCCTTCGAGACGGGCAATCCGAACCTACCGAAGAACTGGAACGAGGTGAAGGAGGGGGCCAAGAAATATGCGAAGACCTGTGTCTCCCAAGCCATGCTGGCGCAGTTGACCGGCATTTCCACGACCTTCCTGATGAATGGTGCCTCCAGTCTCAATAGGGCCATCGAAGGCGGCTTGCGCAGCCGGTACGGCACCGATCCCTATTGGGAGGCACGCAAAGGTGGCGGCCAAGGCCTCGGCGGTGTTGGTCCGCCGCCTCCTGCTGGTGGTGCAGGTGGACCTCCAGCGGGCCCTCAGGGTGGTCCTCCGCCGGGCAACGGTGGGAAAGAACCGCCCGGTGGGCCGCCTCCAGGTTCTGGTCCTCCCGAAGAGCCTGCGCCGGGCAGCGGACGCGTCTCCGAAGCCGAGGCTCAAGCTGCACATGAAAGGGCTGTCGACGCGCAGAAGCGGGCCTATGACGCGAAGGCTCGAATGGACGCAAACCCGTCGCCCGAAAACAGACAGGCATATGAAGATGCAATGCGCAACTATGATGCCGCCATGCAGGAGCGACTGAATGCTTGGTCACGCTCCGGCAGCGATGGCTATCCGCCGCAAATGCCAACGCCCTCCAATGGGATCAGCCCCAAGGCACAAACCGGCATCAACCCGGCTGCAAACGACGGAAAGGGGCAGGAGGCAAAGGCACCCGGCGAGCCGGCATCCGGTGCGGGTCCTGACGTCGGCCCGGATATTCCGCGCGGCTTGCCACCCAAGCCGGATGGCTATCAGTATGGGCAGAAGGACATCGACGAATGGACGGCCAGGGCCGCCGAGGCGAACAGGCGTGCGGCGGAGGCTGGTAGCCGCTATGAAGCGA
>NZ_RAQG01000008.1:42519-98740 GCF_003610655.1 Rhizobium sp. AG855
TGGCTATCAGTATGGGCAGAAGGACATCGACGAATGGACGGCCAGGGCCGCCGAGGCGAACAGGCGTGCGGCGGAGGCTGGTAGCCGCTATGAAGCGAACCCAACGCCCGAGAACCAGGCGGCGTATGAGCAGGCCTTGAACAACCTGGGCAATGCCGAGCAAAATCGCCTCGAAGCCTGGTCGAAGGGCGGAAGAAAAGGCGATCTGTCGAGCGCCCCGCCGCCTAGCCCTGCGCCTTCGAGTTCTGGCAGCAGCGGTGTCGATCCGTTTGGAAAAACCGGTGTGCAAAGCACGCAGCCCGATGGCAAACCGAACCCTGCGGTCCAGCCGACGGCACCGATGCCCGCAACCGGCAATTCTGCATCCGGTGCGGGTCCTGACGTCGGCCCGGATATTCCGCGCGGCTTGCCGCCCAAGCCGGACGGCTATCAGTATGGGCAGAAGGACATCGACGAATGGACGGCCAGGGCCGCCGAGGCGAACAGGCGTGCGGCGGAGGCTGGTAGCCGCTATGAAGCGAACCCAACGCCCGAGAACCAGGCGGCGTATGAGCAGGCCTTGAACAACCTGGGCAATGCCGAGCAAAATCGCCTCGAAGCCTGGTCGAAGGGCGGAAGAAAAGGCGATCTGTCGAGCGCCCCGCCGCCTAGCCCTGCGCCTTCGAGTTCTGGCAGCAGCGGTGTCGATCCGTTTGGAAAAACCGGTGTGCAAAGCACGCAGCCCGATGGCAAACCGAACCCTGCGGTCCAGCCGACGGCACCGATGCCCGCAACCGGCAATTCTGCATCCGGTGCGGGTCCTGACGTCGGCCCGGATATTCCGCGCGGCTTGCCGCCCAAGCCGGACGGCTATCAGTACGGGCAGAAGGACATCGACGAATGGACGGCCAGGGCAGCCGAGGCGAACAGGCGCGCGGCCGAGGCTGGTAGCCGCTATGAAGCGAACCCAACGCCCGAGAACCAGGCGGCGTATGAGCAGGCTTTGAACAACCTGGGCAATGCCGAGCAAAATCGCCTTGAAGCCTGGTCGAAGGGCGGAAGAAAGGGCGATCTGTCGAGCGCCCCGCCGCCGAGCCCTGCGCCTTCGAGTTCTGGCAGCAGCGGTGTCGATCCGTTTGGAAAAACCGGTGTGCAAACCACACAGCCTGATGGCAAACCGAACCCTGCGGTTCAACCGACGCTGCCACTTCCCGCGACCGGCGGGTCGGGTGGTGCGTCCACCGTTGATCCACTCGGCCAGACCGGTGTGCAGACCACGCAGCCCGACGGCCGCCCGAACCCCGCACTGCAGCCAACACTTCCGCTTCCGGCCAGCGGTGGCGGAGAAGTTGGGTCCTCCATGGTCGACCCACTCGGCCAGACAGGCCTGCAGCAAAA
Organism: Rhizobium sp. AG855; assembly: GCF_003610655.1. Taxonomy (NCBI): domain Bacteria; kingdom Pseudomonadati; phylum Pseudomonadota; class Alphaproteobacteria; order Hyphomicrobiales; family Rhizobiaceae; genus Rhizobium; species Rhizobium sp. AG855. Next base: position 43,897 of record NZ_RAQG01000008.1, read on the forward strand.
GTTGCCGGATGGCCGCCCCAATCCGGCGCTTGCCAACACTGTTCCCGGAACAGCCGGCGGTTTCGGCGGTGCCGGTGCCGGCGCGGGCGATGTCCTGTCTCCAGCGGCCAATTCCGTGCCGCCGGCGGGCTTGCCGCAACCGGCTCCATCAAGCGGAAAGACGAATCCCGGCCTCGGGCTGGGTGCGACGCAGGGCTACAACAATCTGCTTCTCGGTCTCTCCGGTCTTGGTTCGGCCGTGAAGCCTTAGGCCTTGCGTCTTGGGAATACAGTCGGCTTGCCTTCGACAGGTCGCCCACTGACCCGATTGCAGATTTCCTCTGCAATCGGGTCCTAGAGCATTTCCGGCGAAAACGGAGTCGCCTTCAATGCCCTATGTCTTTGTTTCCACGCAATTCCGGACGCAAAACCGCTTCGCACTTTTGCTGGATTTGCTCTAGTGGTTCGGGTGGACTGATGGCTGGAGCAGGCGGTGGACGTGCTCGGATGGTCGACGGGTGAACGCCTGAGGTTTCCAGCGAAAACTTGGCGATCAAAAAAGACTATTTGTCGAGGACTTCGGATGTTTATCTCGATCTGGTCTTTCGTGGCAGGTCGTAGGGACGCAATTCCTGCGGATTATCTCGGAGGTATTGAAGCAGGTGCCGGCGTTTCTCCTGCCCTCGAACACCCTGGCTATCACGCGGTTCCGCCAAGGAGCCGAATATCAGGGGGGCAGCAGACAGGGCGCGATCAAAGATCACTCTCCAACTGCGCTTCAGGGTATGAGGCGAAATCGACAACTCCGATGCAAGATCGCCATCCGACAACCCCTCCAGGGCAAGGTGCAGGATGCGGCGCTCGGAAGGGGAGAACCCGATCTGCGGCGGGACGAATTGAAACAGCATGGTGGCCGGGGAATTCGGAAAGAGCGGCATCGTCTCCGAGCGCTCCATGACCATCGCCACACGCCCCACATCCTGGCCTGGCTCCGGATCGAAGTGGGCAAGGGCGCGCATTCCCGAGCGCAGGAACATTTCAGCAATCGGTGCCGGATCCTCCCGCATCAAACGCAGCAATTTGTACCCCTGGTGGCAGGAAACGAAATGGCCGATAGCCCGCGTCAGAAGCGGCGGGAGCAAGGGTGACTGCGGTGAAAGCGAGTAGGAGAAGCCGAGAATGAACAGATTGAGGCCATCGCCAGAATTCGCTCGGCCAATCTCGGACGGTGTCAGAAACGCGGTTGATCCCGTCAATGCGCGTTGAAGAAGAAGTGCGGGAAAGTTTGCCCGAGGTTCAGCGAGCCAAGAACGCGTGGTTGCCTCATCGATAAAGGCGGATAGGCCAGTCGCGCCTAGCAGCCAGCCGCCATCCGGTTGTTGGAGCTCGATACAGCCGGTTCGGATCGCTTCTGCATCAATCAACCGCGCGAAAGTCGCTGCATTGGAAGCTGCCAGCGCCCCGAAGATGGGATCCGTCGATGCGAGCAATGAAGCAATGGCTGCCGCATCCTGCGGCTTTCCCATGCGGGCGCGTATATTGACCTGCAAAGCGTGATCTGTGCGTTCCAGTCCCAAGGTCGTTTCCTCTTCCGTGAGCCAGGCGCGATGGTGCGCGAGTGCTGTCACTTGCGCGTCCGAATTTTGACAGATGCACATCCGGTTTTTGATATTTGAAACGCCAAAATCAATTTTTACGCAGCGCTTCCGTCGGGCTGCAGCCATAGACGGTGCGAAACGCGGAATAGAAAGCGGACATGCTTTCAAATCCACAATCGGCCGCGACATCCACCACTCGACGCGGCATCGCGGTCGGATCAGAGAGCATGGCATAGGCGCGCGCCAGACGCGCCTCGCGAATGAAGCGCCCGATCGACGAGCCACGTCGGCCGAACAATTGACGCACGGCGCTCGGCGAAATGCACAGCGCCCGCGCAACATGGGTCTCGTTCAGTCCAGGTTCCGTCAAATTCCGTTTGATGAACTGTTGCGCCTGGTGGAACCGCGCGTCCTGGAGGGCCGTTCCTTCGCGGATTTGCTCATGGCCCGGGCGACTCGCCCCGATCGCGAGTGCTGCGAGTTCTGCCAACTGGTCGCCAATTCGGTCTGCAAGTCGAAAATCCGGATCATTCTCAAGTGTCAGCAGCGACTGGGCATAGCAGCGAAACAGTCGGCAGGCGGGATCGTCCATGGTCAGTTTGCGGATATGTCCCAGCGCGCCGGGTCCCACCAGCCCCATGAGTTTGCGGCGCGGCAAGGCCACCGCCAGGACTTCCCCAACCTGTGTCGAATGGGAGATCAGGCGTTCTGCGGTTGAATGCAAAATCGCATCCCCGCCGCGTGCGGTGATGCAGATGCCCCGCTGTTCATAGATCAATTCGGAGCCGGGGGCCGGCATCGATATCATGACGAGATCGAGGCCGTTGCGGTTGTCGGACATGGAAAAGCGGGACAGTCCCTGATCGAAGAGGGTGGCACATGCCTCCGGCAGGGAAATATTGGAAAAGCTTCGCACCCGGTTGGCATCTTCGATGGTCAGGTCCGAGTAGTCATGGCCTATCATGCGGCCATAGGCGTCGCACAGTTCATGGAAGCCCAGTCCCGCCTCTTTGGCGTCCATGGCGGTCTTGGCGCGGAATGGCAGAACCATGCACACATCTCCGGATGTCCGACCATGACGGGCCGCCGAGGCGCCGCCAAAGACCATCCGGAAAGTATAGACAATGCAGATACACTTGCAACGGCGTCAAAGGCGAGGCGGAGGCGGTCACTCTTCCATAAGGAGCAGGCGATACCGTTGCATCTCGTCGTCGTTCAGAAGTACGTCATCGGCGCAACGGTTCGACTTCAGCGCCCGCCATCTGCCGTGCCGTCGTTCCAGGAGGGCCTCGACGACGCCGTCGCGGGGATCCTGCTCGCATTCGCCCCAATCGGCGGCAGAAACCGGACCGCCTCCATCACGCATGCGGACCTGGCCGCGAAAGAACGCGTGTTCGCCATCCGACCGCAGCAATTCGACCACGAAGACGATCGGAATGCGATCATTGAGATCGGCATTGGCTTCGCGTACCGCATCAAGGATAGCCCGACGTTCGGCCCCCTTTCCGACATCGTGGACATTGCCGCGTTCGGCGGCGGACAAGCGACCGAATTGCGGCGGATCGGCAAAATCGGCGATATCCTGTGAGGTCCAATAATTTCGGGTTTCGCAGATCTCCGACGGAATGGTCGCGCCGCGGCTGTCGAGGTCGAACCAGCGCTGCGTGTCCCTGTCATAGGTGAACTGGATCTGCATGTCGGCGGCAGCGTTCGGTCGCTCGCAGACCCGCAGATCCGGCCCGAAGCCGTGTCCGCCGGGGGGCAGCAGGCGGAACTCGACGACTGCTTCGGGCGATCCGTCGTCTGGATTGCGATATCGATGATAACCGACGATCTCGAACCCGTATTCCTGTGGCGGTGACTGTCGCGCGAAAAAGGTTGCAAGCAGTGCTGCAGGGCAGGGGCGTTCGCCCAGTCGATCCTCCACGGGTCCAGGGCGATAGGGTGGCATGCGGGGTTCGCATTCCATTGCGGCCTGCGCGGCGCCACTGCCGACAAGAAGACATACAACTGCAATCATTCCAGCCAATTTCATGACGTATCTCGCAGATGGACTACAGGCACTGGGCGCAAGACACTCAGTGTGATGGACGACGGACAAGCAGAACGACAATCAGACAGAGCAGGGAGGAACCTGCGGCAATCAGGCAGAGAGAAAGCGGATATAGGCCTCGCACGAGACCGGCAGCATAAAGGGGCGCCAACAGGGCAAGCGCGCAAGCGGCACCACCGAACGCGGCGGCCAGCAAACGACCCGCCGGTTTCACTCCTTGCCGCATGAGCCAAGTGTCCAGTGATGCCACCAGCAAGGCGGGACCGAGACCGAGGACATAGGCGGGCGCAAGCGTGGCGAGCAGCAAGGGCAAGGTCCAGGGCGCCGCGCCGGCCAGCCACAACGTGGCAATGCCACCGATTGGTGGTCCGAGGATTGCGAAGATCCAGGCGCTGGATCGCGACGGTCCCAAAGAGATGCCTTTCCATGAGGCCGGGGGCCTTCCAACGGGTTCGGTCATTGGCAGATTCATCTTGCGTGTCAGCCAATACAGACAGGCGTCGCGGAACCGGATTGGCCGATCGCCCAGACCGGGATGAACCGCGAGGTTCTGAACGTCGCACCGCATCCGAATTATCCTCAGCCTCTCCTGGGCAAAAGGCTAGGGCGGCTCAGTGTTCGTCGCAACACCTCTTTTAGGGCACATATGCGGGGTGTCGAAGGCGTGCCGCAGCCGATGTCGCAGGCACGTTCGGACGGCTGCGTCTTCGATTGACGCGTCAGCCCTGTCCCGGTTCCGGTTCTTGCTGGTTCTCGTTCAGTTCATATCGCCGTGGTTGCGTCGAGATGGCTCGTGAGGCGAGTGCGACGGCGCGGCCAAGGCTTACAGCGGGGGAGTGGCCGAGGCTGCGGCCGGAGAGATAGCCGGCATTGAAGACGTCACCCGCACCGATGGTGTCGATGACATCGACCTTCGGAGCGTTGACCCAGCGAAGGCCGCCGCCAACGTCGAGGACCAGTGCTCCGCGGCTGCCGCACTTCACCACGGTCTCGGCGCCGGGCGGCTGCAGGGCATGGATCGCGCGGGCGGCCGTTTCCGGGGTGTCGGCGCCGCTTAGATGCATGGCCTCGGTCTCATTGAGGAGGACGCAGCGGCTCTTCGAGGCGAGATTTTGGAGAAACGAGCGGGTCTGGGTGCTGAAGCCGCCGGTCGGCCAGCCTGGGTCGACGGCAATTGTCGCGCCACGGGCGTTTGCTGCCCGGATCACGAGATCATAGTCGGCCATCAGACGCTCGGTCTGAAAGGCACCGGAGAGGAGCACTGTGCCTCCGTCGATATCGACCGTGTCCAATTGGACAATGACGTCGTCGGCGGAAAGATGCGGCAGATGTCCGCGTGTCGTGAAGAAGGTACGCTCGCTGTCCGGATGGGTGATGCCGACGGTCAGAGTGGTCCGGGCGGGGCATTTGATCAGTCGGCAGGTCTCCGGCGCAAAGGCCTGTTCCAGTATCGTGCCGAAGGTATCCGACCCGACCGAGCCGATGAATGTGTGCGGATGCCCTAGCGCCTGCAATGCAAGCGCCGTGTTGCCGGCGGATCCGCCGACACGCACCTCGTCCTGATCGACAAAGACCTCCGTGCCGACTTCGGGCCAGGTTGCCGGGCCGATGATGATGTCGATGTTGAGATTGCCGATCACAACGAGGGGCTTCGGGGGAGGCGTCTGCATCGGATAACTCAGTTTCGTGCCGCCTCGATGATGGCCTTGAAGAGGGCGAGATCGGGCGCCGATTCCGCCGGTGGCGTGCGGTTTTCGCCGCCTGCTGTAACGGCAGCGTGAAAGGCGCGCAATTCCACGTCGAAGGGATCCTGATGGAATGGTCCGAGCCGCGTCAAGCTGTTTCCGTTTTCCGTCGATGTCTGGATGTCGAGCGTCATGGGCAGGTTGCGGATATACGGGGTCGGGTATTCGAAGGCGATGCGCTTCCAGCGTGTGTTGATTTCGAAGCCTGCCTCGAAGCGCACGACATCGCCGATCATGCATTCATAAAGAGCGGTGAAATGGCCATAGTCGAGAAGGGCCGTAATCTGCGTTCCCCCCTGCTTGATGCTGACCGCACGCACGGCTTTCGGCGGACCGAACAGATCACGCATGGCTGAGAGCGAGTGGGAGGACAGGCCTGTCAGCACGGTATAGGCCGTTCGCAGTTCCGCCGGAGTAGCGCTGCCGAGGACACTGTCCAGCATCTGCTTGCGCAGTGCCCCTCCCGCCGCCAGCATCTCCTGGGGCAGGTCGTTCTCAGGCGTCACGACGCCGTCGGTCTGGCGGAAATACCAGGGACCCTCGCAGATGACGTCGCGGACACGCACATAGGTGATTTCGTCCAGCGCTGGCAGGTTTGCTTTCGCCTCGAGGAAGGCTGGGGCGAAGCGACGCATATAGCCGACCATCGCCACCTTCCCGGATGCTTCGGCGGTTTCGCTGAGCGATTGAAGGTCGCCGAGCTCCAGGCAGCAGGGTTTTTCAATCAGGACATGCTTGCCGGCTGTCAGCGCTGCGCGTGCGTCCCGCCCGTGAAACTGATCCGGGCTCAGCACCATCACCGCGTCAATGTCGGAGGCGGCGAACATGGCCTCCGCCGTTTCATACACTGTCTCGATGCCCCAGCGGGCACTGATCGCCTTGCTGACGGAAGGAGAGGGATCATAGGCGCCCGCCAGCGTATAGAGGTCGCCGAGCCGCTGCAAAATGGGAAGATGGATGAGCTGCGCGACTTCGCCGAGCCCAAGCAGGCCTAACCTGATCATGATCGAAATTTCCTATTCCTGAAGACGGTTGGGAAGCGGGTCAGACCGCTTTCACCTCGTGAGCCTCAAATAAATACGTAAGAAGGATTTTATCAAGATAAATTTCGGATCTATGGCCCCGTTTTTCATGTTTTAGAATTTTCTTTTGATCTTCTTGCTGGGTGTCTTTCGTAGGAATTGCAAGAAAATTCATCAAAATCAGGGCTATGTAGTCGAAGAAGCGTTTTCGCTCTTTAAACCCTCCGACGGATCGAATATGGTAACAGTCGGTAATTAAAATCTCGGAGATGATGATGAAACTGGCAACGGCACCGGATGCGTGGGGTGTGTGGTATGCGGATGATCCACGACAGACGCCGTGGGAGCGGTACCTGGACGAGGTTCGGGATTCCGGCTTCACCGCCACCGAAACAGGCCCGTGGGGCTATCTGCCGACAGACCCTGCACGTTTGACCGATGCCCTGTCGGCGCGGGGTCTCAGCATCTGCGGTTCGGCCTTGGTTCACCTTCTGGCGCCGACCGATGCCATGCAGAGTTTGCGCCCGAGACTGGAGCAGACCTGCGGCCTGTTGAAGGCTGTCGGTGCGGAATGGGTGGTGCTGATGGATGACAGCGACCTGCCCCCGCCGGGCAAGGACAGGGCGCTGTCGGCGGAGAACTGGCGGACCATGATTGCCAACGTCACCGAGGCGGCTCGTTATGTCACGGAAGAGCACGGCCTCTCGTTCGTCTTCCATCCTCATGTCGGTTCTGGCGTTGAAACCGAAGCCGAGGTGGTTCGCCTGCTGGATGAGACCCCTGCGGAACTGGTCGGTCTCTGCTTCGATTTTGGCCATCACGCATATACGGGTGCCGATGCTGTGTCGTTCATGAAGCGCTATGCCGATCGGATTCCCTATTACCATTTCAAGAATGTCGATCCGGTTCTTCTGGAGAAGATCCACCGGGAGAACATCGATTTCATCACCGGTTTCCAGTCTGGCGTGATGTGTGAGCTGGACAAGGGAATGGTTGATTTCCGCACGGTTGTGGATTTTCTCAGATCACGCGACTATGCGGGCTATGTGGTGTATGAGCAGGACATGTATCCTTGCCCGCCGGATAAGCCTTTGCCGATCGCCAAGCGCAATCGGGAAGCCTTGAAGGCTCTGGGGCTTTGATCGGCGGGAAGCGGTTGATATGGCGAATTTGAATCAGACCGGGGCAAGCTCCGGTCCGAGTTCGGACGAAGGCGAGGCACGTATTGCAGGCAGCCGTATCGAGGATGCCCGCATTCACAACCGGCGCCTCGTCTTCGAGACGATTTTTCAACGCGGCCCGATCAGCCGGGTCGAGATCGCCTCGATCATCGGGTTGAAGCCGCAGACCATTTCGTCGATCACCCGCGAACTGCTCGAGCAGGGCCTGATCGTGGAAGCCGGGCGGTCATCCGGCATGCGCGGCCAGCCGCAGATCTACCTGGAGCCGAATGCGGAAGCCGGTTTCTCGATCGGCGTCCATCTCGACCAGAATTTTTGTAACATCCTGGTGTTCGACCTGACCCGTAAGGAGCGGGCCCGGCGCATCGCGCGTGTCGATACGAGCGATCCGGCTGCTGCCGTTCGTGAGCTTGCGACGGTATTGCCGAACCTGCTCGCCGAACATGGCCTGCCCGCGCAGCATGTCTGGGGTGTCGGGTTGGTGTTGCCGACCTTCGGATCGGCTGGGGACGAGTTCGATTTCTCCATGCGGCACTGGCAGGCGTGGCGGGACTTTCCCTTTGCGGACGAACTTCAGCGGCTGACGGGATTTCCGGTGCTCGTGGAAAATGATGCGACGGCCGCAGCCATTGGTGAACGCATTCACAGGCCGGACACGCAGGAAGCAACCTTCGTATACTACTACATAGGCCACGGCTCCGGCGCCGGCCTGATCATTGACGGTTACCCCTACAAGGGCGTGGGGGGCGCTGCCGGTGAGATCGGTCTGCTTCCTTTTGCCGGCCTCGGTGGATCGCAGACCTGGCCGGAAACGCCGGATGAAACGACGGCGCAGGGCGGGTTGATTTCCATCGGCGGGCTTGGCCTCGCCTGCGGGCTTGGCCTCAATCCGGAGCCGGAGCAAATACTCAATCTGCTTGCCATCAGGGACCACAGATTGATGGACTGGCTCGCCTCGGCCGCGCGGCTGATGCGTGATGTCGTCGCGATCATTGAAGTCATGTATGATCCGGCCTTCATCGCTGTCGGTGGTGCTTTGCCGCAGCCGCTGATCGAGCGGTTGGTTGACCGTGCCTATCCGCTTCGCCCGACTCCGGCGGCCCGGCATGATCGTGTCCATCCGCGCCTTGTGACGGCAAGGCTCAGCGAAGATGCCGCCGTCACGGGGGCTGCCATGCTGCCGATCTTCGTCAACACCAGCCACAATTTCCGCCATCTCTATATTCGGCAAAATCTCGCAGACGTGCGGCCGTTCGAGATTTCCAGCGGGGGCGTGTGACGAGACGGACTTCTGCGCGCCTGCGGATTGCGACCGCGCGCAGGTTGGCCTTCATGTCGGCCTGACTGTGACGTCTGGGGAACCTGCGCAGATGTGCCGGGTCAGGTGTCGTCAGACCGGAATACGACCCGATCATCGCGGAAAATCTGGTAGCGGACAACGGACAGCGACAGGGTGGCGCCCTCCGCAATCGACGCCGTCTTCGGGGCTTGTACCTTCCATTGAAGGCCGTTCAAGGACGCGGTCACCTTGATGAACGAGCCATAGTTGACGATGCGGATAATGTTTGCCGCCGCCGCCGTATCGGCTTTGCCCAGAACGATATCTTCCGGTCGTACGGCCAATGTCGCAGGTCCCTCCGGCAAAGGGGCCGGCAGTGAAATGCCGCCGATGTCAACGAAACCGTTCGAAACGGTCACCGGCACCATGTTCATGTCACCGATAAAACCAGCGACGAAGGGGGTCGCCGGCGTGGCGTAGATCTCGCCCGGCGTGCCGACCTGTTCGATGCGCCCCATGCTCATCACCACGATGCGGTCGGCGACGGACAGCGCTTCATCCTGGCCGTGGGTGACAAAGACGGTGGTGATGCCGAGGGTCTTCTGGATCTGGCGTACTTCCTCGCGCAACCGGTCGCGGAGATGTTGGTCGAGGCTTGCGAAGGGTTCGTCCATCAACAGGATCTTCGGCTCCAGAACGACGCAACGGGCAATGGCCACGCGTTGGCGCTGGCCGCCAGACAGCTGGCTCGGCCGACGGTTGGCATAGTCCTGAAGGCCGACAAGCGAGAGCCCGGCCTCTACCTTGCGGCGGATATCCGCCTTGCTGAAACCGCGCAGCTTGAGGCCGAAGGCAATGTTCTCGAAAACGCTCATATGCTGCCAAAGGGCGTGGCTCTGGAACACCATGGCGGTTGGCCGCTTCTCTGGCGGGTCGAAGGCGACATCGACGCCATCGATCAAGACCTTGCCCGCGGTCGGCGTCTCGAAGCCACCGATGATCCTCAGCAAGGTTGACTTGCCGGAGCCGGACGGACCGAGCAGGCAGACCAGTTCGCCATCACCGATCTTGAGCGACAGCGGCTCGATGGCAGTCACGATGCTGTAGGTCTTCGTGACGTCGATGAGATCAAGCGTGGACATGGATCATGAGCCTTGAGAGGAAAGAATGAACATCAGCCACCGAGGCCCTTGGCAAAGGCGTCGCCGCCGATCACGCGCCGGGCCAGAAGGATGGCGACCAGCGAGGGAACCCATAACATCACAGAGAGCACTGCGCCGTATTGCACGACGAGCTGGTTGTTGATCATCGACATCATCAGCAGCGGCATGGTGCGGATGCGCGGCGCGCCAACCAGCCAGGCGCCTTCTGTTTCGTAGAAGGTCCAGACAAAGGTCATCAGAAGGGCGGCTGCGATCGTCGGAAACGCCTGGGGAAGCGTGATGTGCCAGAAGACACGCAAGGGCGAAGCACCGACATCCCGCGCGGCTTCCTCCGTTTCGCGCGGTATGGCGCGGAAGGCGGCGCTCGGCAGCCAGATCATCAGCAGCAATGTGTTGAGAAACTGGATGATGACGACGCCCTGGAAGGTGCCGACCAGGTCGAGGGTCAGGAATAAGACGGCGATCGACACGATCAGCGCGAAACGCGGAAAGGCATTGGCCATCAGGAAGGACATCATGAAGGCCGACTTGCCGGGGAAGTCCATGCGCGCGAAGGCGTAGGCAGCGGGCAGGCAGATCACCGCAGACAGCACTGTCACCGTCGTCGACAGCTGGATCGAGGTGACAAAGGCCTGCCAGACCTCCGGACGGGACACAAGCTGCTCCCAGAACCGCAATCCCCATCGTGTCGGAAGCACCGAGGGGTAGAACCATTGCTCGGCGAATGCCCAGAGGAAGACGGTTGCGACCGGCAGCACGATAAAGAAGACGAGAAAGATCAGAATCAACGGTCCAAAGACGTCATTGCGCCGGTTCGTGAACATGTCAGCGCTCCTCTTTGCGCGCGGCCAGCGAGCGGATGTAGACCAGACCGGCGAGCGAGCAGATCAGGAAAGTGATCGTCGCCTGGGTCGCCGCCTGCAGGGGATCTCGGACCGAAACGAAGGTGCGCAGCATGAACGGACCCATCATTTCCGGGTTGGTCGGTCCGAGCATGAAAGGCATCAGGACCTGGCCGAAGAAGCCCAGGAAATTGAGGGCCGAGACGATCAGGATCGAATGGCTGATCTGAGGCAGGATAATCGAGCGGAAGAGCCGCAGCCTGCTCGCGCCGACATCCTTGGCCGCCTCAATCGAAGCATCCGAAATCGTTGACAGTCCGGAGATCAGGATCAACAGCGTCATCGGCATGCCGTCCCAGATGAGCCCGATCACCGGCCCCCAGGGGGTCGTGATCGGGGAGGCATAGTGGGTGAAGCCGATCGAGGCGAGCAGGCTCTGCAGCCATCCATTCGGCCCGAGATAGCGGATGAGCGCATAGCAGATAATGATGCCGGGCACGAACATCGGAAAGAGTGCGAGGCCCTGGATCAAAGCGGCGAGCCAGCCCTTGGTGAAGCGCATGTAAAGGGCGATCGGCAGGTTGACGGCGATGATCAAGACCAGAGCCGCAATCGTCGTCCACAGCGTGCGAAACAGGTTGGCAAGGCTGTAGGGGTCGGTGAAGAAAAAGACATAACTCGAGAAGTCCAGTCCCACCCCACCTTCGGGGCGCTGGTGAAAGAGCGTCCCGAAAATGGCAAGGGCGGCCGGATAGAACAGAAAGATGACGATCGCCATCACGGGAATGGCGATGAAGCCGTAACCCAGCCAGTCGATCTTGTCCGTCTTGTTCGTCCCGGCCATGACCAGTCCTTATCGCGCAATGTCGGAGGCGACGTTGCGATACCAGCCTTCGAAAAGCTTTGGCTCCCAGGTGCCGGGGAAGACCGGGATGGACTTTGGAGCCACCTTCGAGAACTTCTCCTGGAGTTCCTTGGACAAGTTTTCCCAGCCGATGGAGGGGAAGCCGCCAAGATCCGTCACGACCTTTTCCTGGACTTCGGCCGAAATGATGTAATCGCAGAGCTTGATCGCGGCGTCCTTGTTCAGGGCGACGCTCGGCACGACGACGCCGGAGAAGCCGCCGGTGAAGGCCAGATCCTGCAATTGCGCAACGGCGGTCGTTTCCGGAACCACGCCCTGGCTCATCGCCTGCAACGCCATGTCCGACCACGCAACCGTCATCGAAATCGCGCCGGAAGCGAGAAGCTGGATGGAAGCGGTGTTCCCGGATGTGTATTCGCCACCGTTGAACAAGGCCGGCTTGATCTCCTGGAGGAGCGGCCAGAGCTTCTCGAACATCGGGTTGGCGTATTCATCCGTGTAGTTTTCCGGGAGGAAGAGTTCCGGCTTCTTGCCGGTGACTTCCTGCAGGGCGCGTTCCACGAAGCAGGCACCGGAATCGCCGAGGTCGGGGCGAGCATAGGCGAATTTGCCGGGATTGGCCTTGATCCACTCGATAAGCGCCGGGAAGGAGGTGGGCACGTCCTTCACCAGGTCTGCATTGTACATCAGCACGACCTGCGAACCGCGATAGGGCAGCAGGAAGGGCGACTGCATGGTGACCGGATTGACCTTGGCATAATTGGACAGGCCAGCGGTTTCGAAGTTTACCCAAAGACCGGCTTCGATGGATCCGGCCGGATAGAAGGGGGAGGTTGCCTCAAGCAGGTCGACCTGAGGATCCTTCTTGGCCTGGAACGCGGCCATGGCGCGATCGGCCAGAGCGTTGACGCCGGAGCCGCCGCCGCCTGGCACCAGGTTCAGCGTTACGCCGCTGTTGGCGGCCTCGAAGCCGGGCTTGATGACGTTCGTCCAGAAGTCAATGATATTGGTGTCCGAGTTGAAGAAGATATCGAGGACACCCTCGGCAGCCTCTGCGACGGTCACCTTGAAGCCGCCGGCGGCAGCGATGGCGACGCCCGCTGCGGAAAATTTCAGGAAGTCGCGTCTGTCCATGCTGGTCGGTAAAGTCATGAAAATCCTCCTTTTGTACCGGCCATCTGCAGTTTTTCTTGCAGCATGGCCTCGTTCCCACACTCCAGGGAATGTGACGTTACCGCCTTTTCCCCCGTTCCCTTTTAAATACTTATTGTGAATTATATTGGAGCTGTCAAGCAGGCCATCTGTTCGTGGCGGATGCCGCAAAAGGGTGATGTGGTGGGGTGCCGGCTTTGAGAAGATGCGGCGATATCGCAGGGCAGGAGGTCGGATTTCACGCTACACGCAGTTCTGAAAGCTTGCTTTCTCTGGCATTAAACGTATGAATAAAAACAGACTTTTCGAAATATCCTGCTTTCATCTTCTGCGGTGGGAAGCACAAGGATGGCATGGTCGGCCGCGTGGGAGAGCTTGCACCACGGCGAGCGACGTGTTTAATCATCGAAAGGGATTAAATAATCCGGCGCTATGCCGGCCCACGGAGACATCTTGATGAAATCCTATCGCGATCGCCAGCGCAACCTTGAGCAGCTTTCCCGCCACATGGAGGTCTGGGCCGACGAATTGGGGGCCTTCGAAACTCGCGCCTTTCAGCCGCTGGGGCCTATAAGAGAAGTCTCCCCCGCGGGTGGCGAGGCTGTGGTTGCGACCGGCGATGGTTGGGCGGATCGGTTTGGTGTGCATCGTTTCCTTCTCGATGGGCCGGTTACCTTGCCCGAGGGGCCGGGTGTGGAGCTGCGCCTCGATTTCGGGGGTGAAACGCTCATCCGCCTGCTGGATGGTGAGGGGCGGGTGATCGACAGCTTTGCCGGGAACGAGCGCCACAAGCGTTTCGACGCCCCCCGGGGTGTGGCCTTTACGATTGAAGCGCAGTCTGTCGCGCGCGGTCTGTTCGGTGTGCCAAACCGTCTGCCGGTGCTCCGGGAGGCGGCGGTGCATTTCTTCCATCCAGAGGTGAGGGCATTGCGGCGCCGGATCGAGGTGTTGCGCAATACAGCCGATACCGTACGCGACAAGGCACTGGCGCGCGCCCTTTTCGAAGCGGGGGAGATTGCGCTTGCGGGCTTGCGGCTGCCGACCGCCACATCAGAGGTCGGTCCGCGTCTCGCCAGCCGTAACTGGACGCTCGACATCTGGGAAAGGAGCTTTGAGCCGACGGATCAGCCGGCCCCCGTCGGTGAGGCGGCTCTGGCGACGGTGGTCGCCGCAACCGTCAAGCTCGATGCTTTGCTGGCGGATCTGCGTCGCGCCTATCCCAAGCAGGGCAAGGTGCTTGCCACCGGTCATGCCCATATCGACTATGCCTGGCTTTGGCCTCAACCGGAGACCGTGCGCAAGATCAATCGCACCTTCGCCAGCGTCAATTCGCTGATGGAGAAGCACCCGGATTTCCGCTTCCTTCAATCCTCGGCGCTATATTATCGTCATATCGAGGAAGAGGACCCTGCGCTCTTCGAGCAGGTCCGCGCCCGGATCGCCGAAGGGCGGTGGGAGGTGATCGGCGGCATGTGGGTGGAGTGTGACACCAACATGCCTTCCGCCGAGGCTTTCCTGCGGCAGTTCATCCACGGGCGGCGGTATTTTCGCGACAGGTTTTCGATCGAAAGCAAGGTAGCGTGGTTGCCCGACACCTTCGGCTTCACGGCGGCCATGCCGCAGATCATGCTCCATGCCGGTGTCGACAAGATGGTGACCATCAAGGTCTCCTGGAACGAGACCAACAAGCTGGATGACAGCCTGTTCCATTGGCAGGGCAATGACGGTTCGCGTGTTCTGGTCCACACGTTCGATGCCTATGACAATGACGGCTACAACATGCTGATGACGCCTGCAGCCCTTCAGGAGGTCTGGGACAAACATTCCGCCAAGGACATGACGGATGCGGTGATCGCCTCCTATGGATGGGGGGATGGCGGCGGCGGCCCTGATCCCGACCAGATCGAGAGCATCCCGATCATCAATTCGATGCCGGCCATCCCACACATCGAGCACGCGGCCATCGAGCCTTATATCGAAATGCTTGCCGAGCAGGCGAAGTCGCTGGCCGTGCCGGTCTGGGCCGGCGAATTGTACCTTGAATATCATCGTGCGACTTTGACGACCCAGGGGCGCACGAAGCAGCTCAACCGTCTTGCCGAATATGGTCTGGTTGCTGCAGAGGCCGCAAGCGTGATCGACCGGCTCGACGGGGGAGATGCGGCCATGCCGGATCTGTCGGCGGACTGGCAAATGATGTTGCGGAACCAGTTCCATGACATCCTGCCCGGTTCGTCCATCCGGGAGGTCTATGAGCAGACTGAACCGGAACTGGAGGCGGTTGTCGCCCGTGCCGCAGCGGTGGTGACGGATCGCCTTTCGGCGATGGCGGCGCGACGCTCTGGAGCGGATGAAGGCCTGCTTGTCGCCAATCTCTCCGGGTCTTCAAAGTCGGGATTCCAGATCGCAAGCGCCGATACGCTTCCGGCATCGCTGGCACCCCAGGCAACGGAGGACGGGTTCGTTGCCGCGATAGACCAGTCGCTGTCGCCGCTTTCCCTTGGTTTCGTCTCGAAGCCTTCCGCGCGCACGGCCAAAGCCAGTGTCGAGGGCGATTGTTTCCGACTGGAAAATGACTTCGTCACCGTCCGGCTCGACGCACATGGGCGCATCGAAAGCCTTTTCGACAAGGCGTCCGGACGTGAACTCATGGCGGGGCCGGGCAATCGGCTTCTGCTCTACCGGAACGACCTGCCGCGCAACTTCGATGCCTGGGACATCGAGCCGGGTTTTGAACTCGGGGAAGAAGAATGGTTGTCGCTGGATGGCATGACCATCAGCGCTGATGGTCCTCATCTGGCCGAGATCAAGATCACCCGGAGTCATTCGGCCAGCCGTATCGTCCAGCGCCTGCGTCTCTGGTCCAACGCGCCGCGGCTCGAGATCGTCACGGATCTCGACTGGCACGACCGGCGCACCTATTTGCGGACTGCATTCCCGGTGACAGTTCATGCCGACGAAGCCGTGTATGATCAGGCTGTCGGTGTCACTCGCAGACCGACCCACGCCAACACGAGTTGGCAACGGGCGCAGTTCGAGGGAAGTGCCCATCGATTTGTTTCAATGTCCGAAACGGATTGGGGGGCGGCGCTGCTTTCCGCCGACAAGTATGGGTTCTCGGCACGCAACAATGTGTTGACGCTGAGCCTCGTGCGCGGACCAACCTATCCCGACATGCTCGCCGACGAGGGGCATCACCGCTTCACCTATGCCATCATGCCCCATGATGGCCGGTGGTGGAGCGAAACCGTGCAGGCGCAGGCGGATCTGGTGGCAGACCCACTGCGCTTCGTGCCTGCGAGCAGCGATGGTCCATACGAAATCCGCCCCGTGACCTTTGCCGGCCAGCAGGCCCGGTTCCACGCGCTGAAACCGTCTGACGAGGGCGAGAATTATGTTCTCAGACTTTCCGAGGCCGCTGGACGGCGCGGGCCTTTCCGGCTTGAGGCTCCCGGCACGCCGATCGCCGTCGATGCAATGGAAGAACCTCTGGAAAATGGTCGCCCGGCGATCGAACGTCCGTTTGGCCTCTCCAGCTTCCGCTTCGGTTGACGGAGGTCAGGTCCGACAGGAGCGCTCGAAGGCGCATTCGTGAGGCTCTTCGCCACAACGAGCCTGGATCGCCCGCGTTGATGGGGCGGTCCAGACAATATGGAAATACCTGAATATGGCAAACCATTAC
This sequence comes from Rhizobium sp. AG855, assembly GCF_003610655.1. Classification (NCBI taxonomy): domain Bacteria; kingdom Pseudomonadati; phylum Pseudomonadota; class Alphaproteobacteria; order Hyphomicrobiales; family Rhizobiaceae; genus Rhizobium; species Rhizobium sp. AG855. The sequence goes on from NZ_RAQG01000008.1 coordinate 60,458, forward strand.
TATGATCTTCGCTCCGAGGGTGAGGGCTGAGTTAGTATAGCTGTTGGCCTCGCCCGGTGCTCGTCCAGAGCAGACAAGCGTCCTGAACAATCAATCTTGCCCGATGGGTCACTGGCTGGATCTGAAGTCGATCACTTCAGTCGGATCGCTTCCGCGCGCGCGAACGCCGTTTTGTTCAGTCTGGAAATCGCCCCCGGAAACTACGGCAGAAACCTAAGTAATCAGATGCCCCTCAAGACTATCATCCAGGTCTCGTTGGAGGTTGTCATGCCGGAATTGGCTCGCTTTCCAGACTTTGGTGCCGAACGGGGTGGCTGCCCGCCAGCGATCCGACTGGCTGGTCATCCGTCCCGGGCTCTCCTCCTCCAGATCATCTGCGCACCGCGTCCGCTTGGCATTGTTCGTGCTGCCGTGGGGCGTCTGCAGCCTTTTCTTTCAAAAATGGAGGGAAGTCTTTCTCAGTGATGGCGCGGCCCGATAGGGAAAAGTCGGGGGGATTCCGCGTGCAAAGAACGAACGCCGCAAGAATAAGTGGTGTCGATGCATAACAAATATCCAAGCAAGTGCAGGTCAGCCGACAGCTTGACGGTCTGATACTGCGCGTAACAAAAAGGGGAATATCAATGAAAAGATCCTTCGTCACGGCGCTCGGTACGTCCATGCTTGTCTTGATGGCAGGTGTTGCGAATGCCGCCACCATCGCGCCGCCAGCCAATCTGACAACCAGTGGCAAGCTGACCTTCTGCGCAGAATTCGGCAATCCGCCGCTCGGCTTCTACGATGACCAGCAAAAGCTGACGGGCTTCGAAATCGAACTGGGTAGTGAACTCGCCAAGCGGATGGGGCTTGAAGCCTCCTGGAAGGAAGTTGCCTTCAGCGCCATCATTCCCGCCCTTATGGCGAAACAGTGCGACGCTATCCTGTCGCAGCTCTTCGACAAGCCGGAGCGCCGGGAAGTCGTCGATTTCATCAACTACATGTATTCCAGCCAGTCGCTGCTGGTTTCCAAGGGCAATCCCAAGAACGTCAAGGGACTGGCTGATCTTTCGGGTCTGAAGGTGGCCGTCGGGAACGGCACCACGATCCAGAGCCTGCTCGATGAACAGAACAAGCAGTTCAAGGATGCCGGCAAGCCTGAAATCAACGTCGTCGTTTTCCCGAAGGATGCGGATGCCCGGCAGGCACTGCAGATCGGACAGGTCGACGTCTACGGCACGACACTGGAGACGGCCGCCTTCTTCTTCCATACGGCCGGACAGGTCTTTGATGTGGCGGGCGAGCCCTTCAACAAGATCAAAACCGGCATGGCGTTCCGCAAGGGTGAGGCCGACACTCTCGACCCGATCCAGAAGGCGTTCTCCTCGATGAAGGAGGACGGCAGCTACGTCAAACTGCTCGAGAAATGGGAGCTGGGTGGCGACGTGATCGAATAGGACGTTGCCATGAATTTCGACCTGAGCATCTTCTGGGAATATCTCCTGAGGCCGAGTTCGGTTTATCTGCACGGTCTCTGGTTGACCTTGAGCGTCAGCGTCATTGCTCAGGCTTTCGGCACGGCGCTGGGCTTGTTCATCGCACTGGCGCAGATTTCCAAGTTCAGCGCGCTGCGCGTGCCCGCACGAGTTTTCGTGTGGGCATTCCGCGGCACGCCTTTGCTGGTCCAGATCGTCTTCATCTATACGGGCCTTGCTGCCGCAAACCTGTTTCGCTTCGAAGATATCGATCTCGGCCTGTTCATCCTGCCTGGAAACATCCAGGCAGGCATTCTTGCCCTGACCCTCAATGAAGCGGCCTATATGGCTGAGATCATCCGTGCCGGTATCGGATCGGTGGGGGTCGGTCAGACCGAAGCATCGAAGTCGCTCGGGATGACCTATCCGCTCTACATGCGTCGCATCATCCTGCCTCAGGCGGCGCGGGTTGTCATTCCCCCGCTCGGAAACGAGTTCAATGCCATGCTGAAGAACACCACCCTCCTCAGCGTCATAGGGGTGCCTGAACTTCTTCTTGCGACACAGATGGTCACTTCGGTCACCTTCCGGGTGTTCGAGCTGTATCTGGTCGTCGCCTGCTACTTCCTGACCCTGACCACGCTTTGGGGTTTCGTCCAGCAACGCATCGAGCGCAGGTTCGGTGATCCAGCGGCGCGGGTTGTGGCCCAGCAGTCACCATCCATCTTCCGCAAGATGTTCGGACTTGGCGAGGGGAGGGAAACCCGATGACGGATCAGGTTACCAATAAACAGGCGCCTATCGTGCGGGTCAGTTGTGTCGAGAAACGCTTCGGGGACCTTCAGGTGCTGAAAGGCATCGATCTCGATGTCTACAAGGGCGAGGTCATCGTGATCGTGGGCTCGTCCGGGTCGGGCAAAACCACGTTCATTCGCTGCATAAACCATCTGGAGAAGATTCAGGGCGGCCGCATCGAGGTGAATGGCCATCTGATCGGATATCGCGAACGCAATGGCCGGTTGGTGGAGGACGCCGAGAGCAACATCGCGCGTCAACGCTGTGAAATCGGCATGGTTTTTCAGCTCTTTCACCTGTTTCCGCACCTGACGGCGCTGGAGAATATCATCGAAGCGCCGGTTCATGTTCGCAAGGTGCCGCGCACCGAAGCGATCGAGACAGCGCGTACCCTGCTCGCCCGCGTGGGTCTTGCCGACAAGGCAAATGCCTATCCCGCGCAGTTGTCCGGCGGCCAGCAGCAACGTGTTGCCATTGCGCGGGCGCTCGCAATGCGTCCGTCGGTCATGCTGTTCGACGAGCCGACGAGCGCACTCGATCCGGAGATGATCGGCGAAGTTCTCGATGTGATGAAGGAACTGGCCCGGGAAGGCATGACGATGATTGTCGTCAGCCATGAGATGGGGTTTGCGAGGGAAGTCGCAAACCGTGTGATCATGATGCACGAAGGACGCATCATCGAAGACGCGCCGCCGGAGACGTTCTTCACCGCGCCAAAGCATGAGCGGACGGCGGCCTTCCTGTCGCGCGTCATCGGCAAAAGAGACCATTGAGGGCGCTGCGGTCGTTCTTGGTCTGCAGTGTCCGGGGCTTGATCCTGGGCGCTGCGGCCGGGACGGCTGGCCCATCATGAAACGACAGACGCGCTTGGGCGCCGAACCGGAATGCGGTCGGCCTCAAGGGCAATAAGGATATCATCATGAGAGATTTACAACTTCCCGGCCGATCTCCCGCCATGGCGATGAACGGCATGGCTGCCACACACAACCCGCATGCCACGCGCGTTGCCATCGAGGTCCTGCGCAGTGGCGGGGCTGCGATCGACGCGGCCGTTGCCGCTGCTGCGGTGCTTGCCGTGGTGGAGCCGCAGCAGACCGGGATCGGTGGGGACTGCTTCGTCCTCATGGCCAAGAACGGGACGGGCGACGTAATCGGCTACAACGGTTCCGGTCGCACACCGCGCGGCCTGCCGACGACGGGACTTGCTCCCGAAGGGGCGACACAGATCGAGGATTGCAGCCCGCATGCCGTGACCATCCCCGGTGCCATCAATGCCTGGACCCGGCTCGTGGCCGATCACGGCTGCAAGGAGATCGGCGAACTCCTTCAGCCTGCCATTGATTTCGCCCGCAACGGGTTCCCCGTTCATCCGCGGGTTGCCCATGACTGGATCGAGGATGCGCCCCGGCTTCGGCGCGATCCCAATGCCGCCCGCATCTTTTTGCCGAATGATCGTCCACTGCGGGCCGGCGAGGTTTTCCGCAATCCGGGTCTCGCCGATGCGCTGAGCCTGATTGCGAAAAATGGGCGTGACGGGTTCTACAAGGGCCCGGTGGCCAAGGAGATCGTGAATTACCTGAGAGGCCTCGGTGGCTACCACACTCTGGAGGATTTCGAGACGGCGGAAGGCGAGTATGTCACGCCCGTGCGCACGACCTATCGGGACATGGAGGTTTGCCAGATTCCTCCGAACAACCAAGGTATCACGGCACTGTTGATGCTGAATATCCTGGAAGGTTTCGATCTTTCCGCGATGGAGCCGATGAGTGCCGAGCGGCTGCATCTCGAAGTCGAGGCGGGGCGGCTGGCTTACCGGGACCGTGACGCCTTCGTCTGCGACACGCGGCATGCCGCGTATCCCTTCGACGCGATTCTGTCGAAGGACTATGCGGCGCGGCTGCGTGCCGAGATCAGCCCCGATCGTTTTGCGACGCATCTGCCCCCGCCACTGATGCGCAAATCGGATACGGTTTATCTCACCGTCGTCGACAAGGATCGAAACTGCGTGAGCTTCATCAATTCGGTCTATTGGGGATTTGGCTCAACCAGGGTTGCTCCGACCTTCGGGATCACGCTGCAAAACCGGGGCATGGGCTTTTCGCTCGATCCCAGCCATCCGAATGCCGTTGGTCCCGGCAAGCGCCCCTTGCACACCATCATGCCGGGTATGGCCCTGAAAAACGGGCGGCCCTGGCTCGTCTATGGCGTCATGGGTGGCGACTATCAGCCGTTTGGCCACACGCATGTGCTAACCGGGGTTGCCGATTTCGGTCTCGATCCGCAGGCGGCGATCGACCAGGCGCGCATCTTCCACACAATGGGGGAGACAGTGGTCGAGCGCGGCATTCCCAAAGACACTGTCGAGCAGTTGCGACAGATGGGGCACACGATCGTGGAGGCGCCGGAGCCTCACGGCGGTGGGCAGATGATCATGATCGACTGGGACCAAGGCGTTTTGATCGGCGGGTCTGACAGTCGCATGGATGGTTGTGCCCTGGGCTACTAAGGTCGCGATCCGCAAAGCGAGGTTATGGCGCGGGCATCCGGGCCATCGCATCTCCAACATTGTTCCTGGCGGTGGCTCAGAGGGTTCGCCAGGAGCGGCGCATCCGGGTGGACCGGATCGCTCCGCAGAACGGGCATGAACGACATCACCCGTGCAGGTATCCGTTCCCGTCTGTCGTAGCGTGCGCGGGTTTTTCGATCCGCCTCCGTGGTTGTTCGGTGCCACAGACGTGCCTGCTCGTGGCGCAGCTGTTATCATAGTATCTCATTTGAATTACAAAACTCTGGTTCCTTGTGTCTTCAATTGACGGAAGCCGCACCATAATTCCTCAATTTCGGCGAATTTGAACTATGCCTTCGCGTTCATCCTTCCGTTTTGCGGCGTCTTTTTTGATATATTTGTGATTGACAATTGTGTGTGTTGCATATGAAATGTTTTTCGACAGCTCGGACGTGAGGCAAGCATCCTGGATGTGGCAATTGCTGCATTTGCCGGCCGACATGGGGCGTCTTGACGGATTTCAGTTTTCGAACGGCCGAGGGAATGATGCCCAAAACGACTCCCCCGCATTGGTGGACTGCCACCGAAACAATGGCTGAGCTGCGCAGCCGCCGCATTGGTGCCGTAGAATTGCTGGCGCACATGGCCGGGCGGTTCGAGGCGCTTGGGCCTAAGGTCAATGCCGTAGTCGAGGAACAGCTCGAGCTTGCGCAAGTGACGGCAAAGGCCGTGGACAACGGAGCCATTGCCGGTCCGTTTGCCGGGCTTCCGATGACCATCAAGGATACGTTCGAAGTGGGCGGCTTCGGCTGCACGGCGGGCATCCCGGAGCTGAAGGACTATCGATCGGCTCGGGATGCCGATGCGGTCGCGCGGCTGCGCGCTGCCGGTGCGGTTATGTGGGGCAAAACCAATGTCCCGCTCGCTGCGGCCGACCACCAGAGCTACAATCCGATCTACGGTGTCACGAACAATCCCTGGGACCTCGGTCGCACGCCAGGGGGATCTTCAGGTGGCTCGGCCGCCTCGTTGGCTGCGGGGTTCACAGGGCTGGAGCTGGGCAGCGACATTGGCGGCTCCATTCGCGTTCCCTCGCATTTCTGTGGCGTCTGGGGCCATAAGCCGAGCTACGGGGTCGTGTCGCAGCGGGGCCAGATCCCGCCCAATCCCGGCGCGCTCGTTCAGTCGCCACTGTCGGTTTGCGGTCCGCTGGCCCGAAGCTCCGCCGACCTCCTCGCCGCGATGGATGTTTTGGCCGGCGCGGCACCTGGCGAAGCCTGGACGTTGAACCTTCCGCAGGCTCGCGCCACTTCGCTTCGCGATTTCCGGGTGGCCATCTGGTGCGGGAGCTTCCCGGTCGACCCAGACTATCATCAGGCCATTTCAGCCTTCGGTCGCGCGCTTGCGCAGGAGGGCGTCAACGTCGTCGAGCTTGCCGAGGCCCCGAACCCGCTGCCGGGGGACGAAGATCTCTACATCTCCCTGCTGTTTGCGGTGATTGGCGGCGAACTGGGTGGCGCCGATCTTTCGGATTATGACACGGCAGCTGCGACCTATCCGGCCGACAGCGTTGCCGGGCGTGCCGCCCGTGGCGTTCGATCCAGCACGTCGGAATATTTCGCGCTGCGTGAGCGGCAGGCGCACCATATCGCCAAGTGGAACAGCTGGTTCGAAAGCTTCGACATTCTCATTTGCCCCGTGGCAATGACGACAGCGTTTCCCCATCAGAACCAGGATGGCGATGGTCCGATCCCGAGCATGGCACGGGTTCTCCGCGTCGGCGACCGGGACGTCCCTTATCTCGAAAACCTGCTCTGGCCGGGTCTCGCGACGCTGGCGCATCTGCCGGTCACGGTGCGGCCTCTTCCCTTCAAGGTGGGCACCATGCCTGCCGGTGTTCAGTTCATCGGACCGTCCTACGGGGACCGAACGACGTTGGCGTTCTCCGCCCTTTGTGACGCGATCTTCGGCGGCTACACGCCGCCGCCCGGTTTCGAGTAGGCCGGCCTTCCTCGATTTTCGAGAAGGCAGGCGCGCTCGGATCAACTGCATCTCATAAACTAAAAAGGGGAATTCGCATGAGTGCCAAGAGACTTTTGACACTGGTGGGCCTGACAGCCCTCACGGTGGTTCCGGCTTCGGCCTTCGCTGCCGGCAAGCCGCAATCGGATGATCCTGTCCGGCTCGCGGTCTTTAACATTCCGGATGCTGACTTCATAACCAATGTTCTTGGGCAGGTGTTGTCCAAGGCCGGTTACCAAGTGGAATATGTGAAGACGGACTACAGCGCGCACTTCACGGCGCTTGAGTTCGGCGACATCGATGCGTCACCGGCCGCGTGGAGCTCCGTGAAGGAACAGATCGACAAGGCGCTGGCCTCCGGCGAGGTCGAAAAGCTCGGTGAGGTGGGCGTGCGCGTCAAGGAAGGGCTTTGGTATCCCAGCTATGTGGCTGACCTCTGCCCGGGCTTGCCGAACTGGGAAGCCTTGACCAAGCCTGATTGCGTCAAGGCTCTTTCCACACCCGAGACCGCAGGCAAGATCAATTTTCTCGGGGTACCCGCAGATATCATCGGACCGGTCGAAACGGCCCAGGCGCTCAAGCTCGATATCCATGTCACGCCGCCGGGTTCGCTCGGCACGATGATCGCGACCATGCAGGGCGACATCCAGAAGAAGGTGCCGGTGATCGGCTACGGCTTTGTTCCTCACTGGCTTTACGGGAGCGATACGGGCTCGTTCATCGAACTGCCGGCCTTCGAGCAGGCGTGTTACGATGATCCAGCCTGGGGTTCAAATCCGGACGCCACCCGCGATTGTGCGCCGCCCGAGGGCTCTGTCTTCAAGCTGGTGAACAAAGGCTTTGAGACGAAGGAACCCTACGCGACCGAAATCATGAAGAAGCTGTCGCTCAACACCGACGAGGTGGCGGCGGCCATCAAGCTTCAAGAAGTCGATGGCCAGGCTGCCGATGCTGTCGCGTCCGATTGGGTGGCGAAGAACGAGTCCGTCTGGGCGGGCTGGATCAACTGATCTTGAGTCTTGCACCGCAGGTTTCCTCATCTCCAGGGGCCTGTTCACATTGTCTGGTACATCGCGACGCGTAATTCGTGCTGCGCAACTGCGGAGGGGGCCGGCAACCCCTCCGCAACGACTTTCCTGTCGCCGATTCCGCGCGAAGCTTGTGCCCGACGAGGCCAATCCATTCGCTTTCCATTGAAGCGGCGTGAAGATTGTGCTTTCGCTGTCACGCCGTGAAAATTCGGAACGGGACGGGATGAAGCAAAGTCAGCCTCTGGTGGGGAAAGAGACGATCGCGGATCGGGTGTACAACTCCATCCGCAAGGATCTTATGGAATGTCGTTGGCCTGCGGGCTACACGCTGAAGATCAGAAATCTGGCGGCGGAGTTCGGCGTGAGCCCCATGCCGGTGCGTCTGGCTCTCAAGCGATTGGGGGATGAAGGTGCGTTGACCGTCGAAGAGAACCGGTCTGCACGCGTTCCGATCATCTCGCAGCGACGCTTCTCCGAATTCTTCGAAATCACTGTTCGGCTTGAGACGCTTGCGCTGGAAAAGGCTTTCAAGAGCATCACCGCGCCGCAGCTGGACAAGTTGATCTCCGAGGCCGAGGACATCCAGCGCGCAATCGATGAAGGGCACACGACCGGTTACGCCCAGCGCTTCAATGCGATCCTGATGGAGCTCTACCGGATTGGAGGTTCGAGCGCGCTCATCGAGATGATCGAATATGTCTGGGTCAATGTCGCTCCACCCTCCAACGCCATTTTCGAAGCGCCGATCTTTGTCGGCAAGATCCATGCCCATCTCCTTGCAGTTCTTCTTGCACTCCGAGCCAAGGATCTGCAGTCGGCCGAAGACGCCCTTGTCGCGGCCTTGAGTTATGCTGAACGGGCGATGAACCTCCTGATGGACATGGACCGGACACCTGCTCCGACAAGGGGGCGAAGGCGCAAGTCACAGCGCGCCGACGATGACAACGAGGTGTCGGTCCAGGAATAAGGCCCTGCTCGCCCTGTTTCCTTCAGTGCATCCGATGGGCCTGAGCCAGGCCTGATGTCTCTGCCGCTTATGCCTCCATGGTCTGCAGGCCTTTCAGCGTTGCGGTCAGCATATCGGCAAGAGCGTCGATCAGCCTTGCATGCATGTCCGTGGGGGAATGCATGATGACGATGACGTTTGCCTGCAGGGCTTCGAGGATGACCATCATCAGCATGGGGATCCGCTCTTCGCGTAGGTCGGGGGCGACCCAGCGCAGATAGGGCTCCAGCGCCCGGGCGTTCGTGGCGGTATCTTCCATGTCCAGCTGGCGCAGCTCCGGGCTTGATCTCAGACTGTCCCAGATCGTTGCCGATGCCGGCGTGCGCAGCAGGTGGTCGAGCACGGTGCGCACCAGGCTGTCGGCTGTGTAAGCGCGCCGGTCGATCGGCATCGAGGGATCGACGACCTTTTCGAGTTCTCTGCCCAGCACAGCCCGCACGTCATCCAGGTGGCGGATGGCCATCGCGCGCACGATGCTGCTGCTCGACGGAAAGTAGTGGTAGAGCGATGCGATCGGAAGCCCGGCGCGTCGGGCGAGTTCGCGCATCTTCAATCCTTCGATACCCGTTTCGACAACGAGGGCTTCTGCTGCCGCCAGGATCTGCTCCACACGTTCACGGCTGCGGTTTTGCAGCCCCGCACTCCGCATGTTCAGGCGGTCTTCGCTCGCTATCTCCTGTTGCTGGTTCACGTCATCCACTCGGTCGAATCCTGTTTTTTTGAAATTCGAGCATCGCTCGATATTGACAGCTTTGCAAACTCGATCAATGCTCGAGTTTGAAATGACGGTCGTCACGATAATCGACTGCAGCAGGGGAACTCATAGATGGATTTAAATCGCCGAAACTCGGCCACCTATCCGGCTGGCCAATCGAAGAAACGCGCGCTGACAACGGCAGGCGTCATCGTGCTCGTCATCGCGGCTGCCGCTCCGCTTGCCGCGATGATCGGGAATACGCCGCTGGCCTTTGAAACGGGTGCGGGTCTCTCCATGCCTGCAGGTTTCGTTCTTGTGGGGCTGACGCTTCTGTGTTTTGCCTTCGGCTACACGGCGCTCAGCCGCGAGATCGTCAGCAAAGGCGCCTTCTATACTCAAGTGGGGCAGGGGCTCGGCCGGCCGGCCGGCGTCATTGCGGCTTATGCCGCAGCGCTGGCTTACTGCGCCTATTCGCTCGGCATGGCCGCCGCCTTCGGCTATTTCACCTCGCTTTTGACCAAGGAACTCGGTTACGAACTGCCATGGATGGGATGTGCCGCCTTCGGCATTCTCACCGTTGCTTTCCTCGGTTACCGCTCCCTAGATCTGTCGGCGCGGGTTCTCACCTATTTCATGATTGCCGAGTTCTCGGTTCTGCTGGTCTTCGATGTTCTGGTTCTATCGAAGCTCGGCCTTTCGGCCCTGCCGCTCGACGTCTGGTCGGCAAGCCAGGTGTTTAATCCGTCGATCGGTGCAATCATCCCCTTCGTAATCGTATCCTTCCTCGGTTTTGAAGCCGCAGCTCTCTATGGCGAGGAGACCAAGAACCCGCGGCGTTCCATTCCGGTCGCCACCTATATCTCGCTCGCGGTGGTGGTCGCCTTCTACATGGTCTCCGTCTGGATCATCATCGGTTCGATCGGGACAAACGAGGTTCAGCCTCTGGCGGCTCGCGAATCCGGCAATCTGCTCTTTGCCTTGTCCAATCGCTATGGCGGCGAGGTGCTGACGGCCGTCATGGGGCTGCTGCTCGTTGCCAGCATGCTGGCAAGCTTTCTCGCGGTCCACAACGCCGCCAGCCGCTATCTTTTTGCGCTGGCCAGCGACCACCTTCTTCCAAGCGCGCTTGCGAATTTTCACCCGAACTTTCACTCGCCGCATGTCGCCAGCGTCTTCATGACGTCTCTGCAGTTGATCGTCGTCTTCGGGCTCGGAATGTACGGCGTATCACCCTATCTCGGGATTGCGTCCTCGATGATCGGTCTGGGTACGATCGGCATCCTGGCGATGCAGATTGCATGCTCGCTGGCGGTGGTTGGTTTCTTCGTCAAGGCGAAACGTGGAAACCGTGTCACGACACGCGTGTTGCCGACAATCGGCGCGCTGGGACTGACGGTGTGCCTTGTGCTCGTCGTCAACAGCTATCAAAAGCTGACCGGCAGCGACAATCCGCTGATCAATGGTCTGCCCTGGGTCTTCCTGCCGCTCTCTCTCTTTGCCCTCGTCTATGCGCGGTGGCTGAAGATCAACCGTCCGAATGTCTATGCCCAGATCGCCGGCGCCCAGTATCGACCGGTTTCCGAGCGTCTTGCCGTCGAGACCAATTACGAAAACCACTACTGCATCATCGGTGCCGGACCGTCGGGATTGGTCATGGCACGGGCCTTCATCAAGGAGGGCGTGCCCTTCGACTGCTTCGAGCGCCACTCGGATGTTGGCGGGCTCTGGGATCCCCAGAATCCGGGAACGCCGATCTATGAAAGCGCGCATTTCATTTCTTCGAAATGGACCTCCTATTTCTACGGGTTTCCGATGCCGGATCATTTTCCGGACTACCCCTCCTATAAGCAGATCCTGGACTATATCCGGTCCTTCGCCCGCGCCTTCGGTCTCTACGACTACATCACCTTCAACGTGGAGGTCGTTTCCGCTGTGCCCGTGGATGGGAAGTGGAAGGTCATGCTTTCCACCGGTGAGATCCGCACCTATGCGGGGGTGGTGGCCTGCCCAGGGGTTACCTGGCATGCTTCCATTCCGAGGATACCGGGCGCCGATAGCTTCAAAGGCGAGATCCGCCATTCGGTTTCGTACATGAAGCCCGAGGAGTTCACGGGCAAGCGCGTGCTTGTCGTGGGCGCCGGCAATTCCGGCGTCGATATCGCCTGCGATGCGGCGAAGTTCGCAGACAAGGCCTTCTTCAGCGTGCGCCGAGGCTATCGCTTCGTTCCAAAACATCTGTTCGGCATTCCGACCGACGTCCTGATGAGTGGGCAGGTTCTGCCACCAAAGGGCGTGGCGGTGTCGACAGATGTCGGCAAGATGCTCGATACCCTGAATGGCGATCTTACACGTCTCGGGCTGCCGAAACCCGATCACGATGCGCTGTCCAGCCATCCGATCATGAACACGCAGATCCTGCATTATCTCGGACATGGGGATTTGATCGCCAAGCCCGATATCAAGGAGCTGCGCGGAAACTCGGTCATCTTCAAGGACGGCTCGGAAGAAGAGGTCGACCTGATCATGCTGGCGACGGGATACGAGTACAAGATGCCATTCTTCGATCCGGCGATGTTCGAATGGAAGGATGGTCGACCGCAGCTCTACATGAATGTCATCCACCGGTCGGAGCGGGGTCTGTATGTCCTGGGTTTCACCGAATTTGCCGATGCCGCCTACCGCCGCTTCGACGAAATGGCGCAACTGATTATCGCCGACGTGCATGCGACAGAGACCAATGTGGCTCGGGCCTGGCTCGATGAGCAACGCCGGACGCACTTTCCGGATCTGCGCGGCGGCAAGGTCTACATCGACTCGCCGCGTCACGCCAACTACGTCCACACCGACACCTATAAGCGCCTGATGGCCGAATTCCGTCGCAAGCTCGGCTGGCCGGATCTCGATGACGGGTCCTACGCGGATCTGAGGCGCCCCGAGGACGGAGTTCACCGACAACGTGGATCGCAGAAGACGTTCACTGTCCAATCCGCAGACAAACAACACAGCACGCTGGAGGCTGGTCAATGAGCACGCGCAAGATCCTCAACGGCAAAGGCAAGTTCGCTCTCGTGACGGGTGCTGCCGGCGGAATTGGCCAGCCGCTGACCCGGCGTCTGCTCGATGCGGGCTTCCATGTGCTGATGCTCGACATCAATGCAGACGGGCTTGATGCGGCACGGCAAAAGCTCGGCGGCGCGACCACCGGCATCGTCTGCGACCTGACCGATTCCGCGTCTGTGGCCGCTGCCGCAGCGACTGTCCAAGCCATGACGCGGCGGGTCGACGTCATCGTCAACAATGCCGGCCTCATCAAGCCTGGCCCGTTCCTCAGTCTTCAGGAGCAGGATATCGACCTTCAGGTTCAGATCAATCTGCTCGGGCCGCTCCGGGTGCTGCACCATTTCCTGCCAGCCGTTCCGGCCGGTGGCTCCGTGGTCAACATCGTATCCATGGCGGGAATCCTGCCGCTGGCCGACAGCACGGTCTACACCGCAGGCAAGTTCGGGTTGCGCGGTTTCTCCAGTTCGCTGTCGCTCGAAGTGCGCAGCCGGGGCATTCGCGTGTCGAGCATCTTCCCCTCCGGCGTTGATACCCCGATGCTGCGCATGGAGGCCCAAAGCGGAGGTTCTCCCCTGAACTTCGTCTCCGATCCGCTGTCCGCAGAACAGGTGGCCGATCTCGCCATCCGGGCGGTTCGCGAGGGACGTCTCGAATATTACCTGCCGTACGGAGACGGGGTGTTGTCGCGGATCTTCGGATGCATTCCGTGGATCCTGCCACGCCTTCTGCCGATCTTCCTCAAGAAGGGGATCGTGGGTCACAAGCGCTACCTTGCCAAGATCGGGGCGGCGCCTTCCGATGGAGGAACCAAGGCCAGCCAGTAAAGCCGTTGTGATTGGTGGCAGCCGGCGCCAAGGCCTATCCATCCGAGCCGCGGGCTGTCACCATTTTGGCAGCTTCTGCAGGCGCGCATCATCGAACCATGGTGCCGCCGATTTCGCATTCGTGTCGCGGCATAGAGGAGTGTACCTGATGGAAATTCTCAAGACGTCCCGCCTGGTTTTGAGAAATTTCCGGTCCGACGATGCAGGCGATCTCTTTGACTATCTGCGGGATCCGAAAGTCAGTTGTTTTCTGTCGCTGAAGCTTGAAAACATGGACGAAGCGAAGGCGGAGGCTGAAAAGCGAAGCACGAGCGACGAATATGTCGCCGTCTGCCTCAATGAGACGGACCGGCTCGTAGGCGACCTCTTCGCCATCGCGGAGGAGGACACCTATTCCGTGGGGTGGAATTTCAATCCAGACTTTGGCGGCTCAGGTCTTGCCTCGGAAGCCGTGCACGCCCTCTTCGCCTATCTGTTTCAAGTCAAGGGCGCGCGCCGGCTGTACGCCTATGTTGAGGACGACAATCTCCCATCGCAGCGGCTGTGCGAAAGAATGCATATGCGCCGGGAAGGGCTGTTCGTGGAGTTCGTGTCCTTCAGAAACGGCGATGATGGTCTGCCGATCTACGAAAATACCATGCAATATGCGATCTTGCGGAAGGAATGGGAGGCTTTGCCCTTCGCTTCCGGGCGGTGAAAACCCGAATGGTCCCGACGCCAATTGGACCAAGCTTCCGGCACTTCGATCCAAAGGCGGTGTGAACCAAAGGGCGGCGCGGCCAAGCTCGATGGTTGGGTATCATGCTGCCTTGCCCGCTTGCGTTGAGCGCATCGACATGACCGGTGCGGGACGGGCAGATTTTCATCTTATTCGACGGTCGTTTACCTCCGCACTGTAAAAATTAGCAATATTTTATGGACCTGCTGTCAGATTTGCGGGGAAATCATCGGCCATTTCTTCTGGGAAAGGTCGTTGCGGATAGGGATCAAGGACCGATCATGACCAGGACTCTCGCATTCAAGCTGCTCAGCGTTAGCGCAACCGCCATCTTGCTGTGTCTGGCAGTGACCTTCGTAGCCGTCATTTATCAGGTTCGCGAACGCACTGTTTCGATGACGCTCGACCAAGCCCGCACGGATGCCAAGGCAACGGCTGCCGGGGTTGCATCGCAGCTGAACAATCTGGCGGGTTCCGTCAAGGCGATGGCTTCCGTCGTTGAACGGACCGAGGTCGACAGGGCCGGCGTGACCGAAATGCTGCCTGCGCTGATCGAGAAATTCGATCTGGTCTTCGGCTCCTGGATGCTGGAAGACGTGAATGGCTTCGATGGCAAGAAGGCTGCACCGGCCACGGCAACTGGCGTCAACGGCAGTGGCGAATTCACGCCATACTGGACACGTGGCGCGAATGGCCTCGAGCTGCTCGTTCCGGAAGTCATCAATCGTGAAGAAGGTTATTTCTCCTTGCCCTCGTCGACCCGTGCGGGTGTTGCGACGGAGCCCTATGTCGAGGATGAAGCCGGCGGCATGCTGATGATGAGCATCGTTTATCCGGTCATCAGCGCTGAAAAGCTCCGTGGTGTACTCGGTGTCGACGTTGGCCTCGACACACTTTCCGCCGCCCTGAAAGATCAGCGTCCCTTCGGTGTCGGACGTGTCTATCTCCAGACCGGCCAGGGGCTCTGGCTTACCGCCCCCGACAAGGGCGAAATCATGAAGCCCTATGAATTCGAAGGTGATGCGGCCGTGAAGGCTGCGGCGTTGAAGGGTGAGACCGTCATCCTCAAGAATGTGATCGGGGTGGACCAGGAACCGGTGTTCCGCGTCGTCATGCCTTTCGATCTGCCAGGCTTGAATACACGCTGGATGATCGTCGAGGACGTTCCTGTTGCCGTGGTATCCGCCATCGTCAACCAGCAGACGCTGATCCTGATTGCCGGTGGTCTGGTCATCATGGCCGCCGTGATCATCTCTCTTCTGGCCGCCGTGCGCATGTTCATCCAGAAACCCATTGGCGCCCTGCTGAAAGAGGTCTCACGCCTTTCCCGTGGCGATTACGAACAGCCGGTGGGAGGGCAGGACCGCAAGGACGAAGTGGGCGCTCTTGCAACGTCGCTCGATAGCTTCCGCAATCAGCTGGCCGAAGGCCGCAGCATCGAGGCCGTGGCCGAGCGGCAGCGCCTTGCTGCGGAAGAACAGCGCAGCCAGACCGAGGCGGAGCGCCATGCGGTCACGGAAACCCAGCGCAAGGTTGTGATGGCGCTCGGAAAGGGACTTCAGCAGCTCGCGGACGGCAATCTTTCTCACCGGATCTCGGAAGAATTCCCGGGCTCCTATGCAGAACTGCGCGATCACTACAATTCTGCGGTCGATAGCCTCGAAAACACGGTCCTGCGCCTCAATGTGACTGTCGATACGCTCAATGCCGGAACCCGCGAGATCAGCCGCAGTTCCGACCACCTGTCCAAGCGCACCGAACAGCAGGCCGCCAGCCTCGAAGAAACGACGGCAGCGCTCGGCGAGATCGCCGACAAGCTCAACGAAAGTGCCGGCAATGCCCAACTGGCCGCCAGCAAGGTCAAGACGGCCTGCACCGAGGCAGAACGCTCCGGGGAGGTCGTCCAGAAGGCCATCTCCGCGATGGAGGGTATCGAGGACAGCTCGCGCAAGGTCAGCCAGATCATCGGCGTGATCGACGAGATCGCCTTCCAGACCAACCTTCTGGCGCTCAATGCGGGGGTCGAGGCAGCCCGTGCGGGTGAGGCTGGCAAGGGCTTTGCGGTCGTGGCTCAGGAAGTCCGGGAACTTGCCCAGCGCTCGGCCCAGGCCGCACGGGAAATCAAGGCGCTCATCTCCGCCTCGAACGATCAGGTCGGCCAGGGCGTTACGCTCGTCGCGGAAACCGGCGAGTCCCTCGATCGGATCGCGGAACAGGTGCAGGCGATCGACTCGCTGATGCAACAGATTTCGCGCGCCACCGGCGAACAGGCGTCCGGCCTGCGGGAGATCAACACCGCCGTGAACCACATGGACCAGGCAACGCAGCAGAATGCGGCCATGGTCGAAGAAACGACTGCGGCTTCGGCCGTGCTGAACGGCGAGGCAAACACCCTCAGCCAAATGATCTCGCGCTTCGTCGTCGGACGTGGCCAGATCAGCAAGGCCGCCTGAGGTCAGACAAAAAAAGCGGAAGGAGACGATCTCTCCTTCCGCTTCTTCGGGGGAGCTAACTCCCTCTTCCGTCCAATGAATTCAGCCAGTCGTCCAAGTCCCCGGTGTCGACAGAATTGCACACCGGCACGACGGGCTTTCCGGTCTGGCGTTTATGCCTTTCCGGCGTCCGTCTCCTGATCCACCATCAGGCACAGGATCGTATGCAGCACCTGGGCTGCGATCTGCGCCGTGTTGCTGGTCGGATCGTATTGCGGTGCGACTTCCACGACATCGCCACCGATGATGTTCAGGCCGGACAGACCGCGCAGGATCTGCAGCACCTCGCGCGGCTGCAGGCCGCCCACTTCGGGTGTTCCGGTTCCCGGCGCAAAACCCGGATCAACACTGTCGATATCGAAGGAGATGTAGGTCGGGCCGTCTCCGACGATCTGGCGCGCCTTTTCGATGATGCGCGGGAGGCTGTTTTCGCTCACCTCTTCGGCATGCACGACGGTCATGCCGCTTTCATAGGAAAACTCCCAGAGATATTCGGCCGGGCCGCGGATGCCGATCTGGATGGTGCGCTTCGGGTCGAGAACGCCGTCGAGCACCGCCAGTCTGAAGGGGCCGCCGTGTTGGAACTTCGTCCCTTCGTAAGGGCCGGCAGTGTCGCAATGGGCGTCGATGTGGATGAGACCGACCGGTTCCTTCGCACCAACCGCCTTCAGGATGGATGAGGTGATCGAGTGATCGCCGCCCACGCTCAACGGGCGAACACCGGCACCGATGAGGCGATGGTAGAAAGCCTCGATATCCGCATGGCATCGAGCCAGATCGTAACGGCTCTGCATCGGCACGTCGCCGATATCGGCAACCTTTGCCTTGGTCTGCGGAGAGACGCGCAGAACGTGATCGTAGGGGCCGATCCGTTCAACGCTGCGGATCGCACGTGGTCCGAAGCGGCTGCCGTTCCGGTTGGTGACACCCAAATCCATGGGCACGCCGACGAGTGCGATATCAAGCCCGCCGAAATCGTCCAGCGCGGCTGCGTCCGGCATCGCAGGCGCATCGAGAAGGGTCGGAATCCCGGCGAAAGGCCATTTGCGTTTGTCGCCGCCCGTGAACTGGGCTTCGGCCACCTTTCGGAAATGCGGATCGAAAATGTCACCGCCGGCAGCATTACCGTATTTCTCGCGCAGGGCCTTCAGATGTTGCTGGTCCGTCATGACTTGGTCTCCTTGGAATCTGCAACGACAATAGAGGTCCCCGCGCGGGCCTTACTTCTGATTTTTCCGAAATGATGGGCGCGTGAATCTGATGTACTTCCAATGATCAATCGCCGACCCTGCTTGGAATGGATACAAAAATTCAAAGGGGATCTCCATGAGCGATAAGGTCATCAACATGTCCATGCCGCGCCGCCATGTTCTGGCGGGGCTTTCAACCCTCGGCGCCCTGGCTGCGACGGGTGGTTTTCCCTATATTGCGAGGGCGCAGGAGAAGAAGCTTCGCGTCGGCCTCTATGGTGGTTACTTTAAAGACACCTTCGATGCATCGATCTTTCCGGACTTTACCGCTGAAACCGGCATTGAAATCGAAAGCGTTGCGGAGCCGACCGGCGAAGTATGGCTGGTGCAGCTGGAGCAGGCTGGCAAGGCCGGTTCTGCGCCCGTCGATGTCTCGATGATGGCTGGCGTTCCTGTCATCCGCGGGACGAATTCCGGTCTCTGGGCGCCGCTCGATCCGAAGAAGTTGCCGAACCTCAAGAACGTCAAGCCGAGCCTGGTGCATACCAACAGCGCCGGCGAAGTCGTGAGTGTCGGGGCGACCAGCTGGTACATCACCCTCGTCTCGAACACCGACGTCTACAAGGAGGCGCCGACATCCTGGAAGGACATCTGGGACCCGAAATACAAGGACAGCCTCGGGCTGCTCGCGAATGTCGGAAACTCCTATCTGCTCGAAGTTGCTGCAAAATGCTATTTCGGTGGCATCAACCATCTCGATACGGATGACGGGATCCGCGAAGCTGCTGCAAAGGTCGCGGAGCTGAAGCCAAACGTTCGTCTCTGGTACCGCGACGAAGCGCAGTTCGAGCAGGCACTGAAGTCGGGCGAGATCCCGATGGGGCAATATTTCCACGACGTGACGAGCATTGCGATCAAGGATGGCTTCCCCGTTCGTTCGACCATGCCGGTCGAAGGCGGCATCTACGACTATGGCTCCTGGGCCGTGACGAAGGCTGCGGCTTCATCGTTGGATCTGGCGCACGTCTATATCGATTACATGTCTCAGCCGTCGACCCAGGCCAAGCTCGCCCGCACCCTCGGAAGCGCGCCGATCGTCGACCGGTCGCTGATGGATCTGACCGATGAGGAGTTCAACGCAGTCTCCTCGACGATCGATCCGATCACGCCGCATTACGAAATGCAGGCGTTGAAGACGGACTTCATCAACCAGGTCTGGAGCGAGATGCAGCAGGGCTGATCCGCCCGCTCGTTTTCCAATGATCGCGAGGCGGGCCGAACGCCCGCCTCCAATGCCTGGAGGCAAAGACATGTCCGGATTGGCGATCCAAAATCTCAACAAGGCCTATGGCCCGGTCCATGCGCTCAGCGACATTTCGCTCAAGGTCGACAACGGCCAGTTCGTTTGTCTGCTGGGCCCATCCGGCTGTGGCAAGTCCACGCTGCTGCGGATTATAGCGGGTCTGGAAGACGCCACCGCAGGGCATGTCATCCTCGATGATCGAAACATCACCGAAGTGCCTGCCCATTTGCGGGACTTCGGAATGGTGTTTCAATCGCTGGCCCTGTTTCCCCATCTGACGGTGGGCGAGAATATTGCCTATCCGCTACGCATCCGCGGTGTTTCGAAAGAGGTGCAGAAGGCCGAGGTGGAGCGGCTCCTGAAGCTCGTGCATCTGCCGGGCGTTGCCGACCGCGCCATCACGCAGTTGTCCGGTGGTCAGCGCCAGCGCATCGCCATTGCGCGAGCGCTTGCCCTGAAGCCGAAGCTGTTCCTGCTTGATGAACCGATGTCTGCGCTCGACGCCAAACTGCGCGAAGCGATGCAGGTTGAGTTGAAGCGCCTGCAACAGGAACTGGGCATCACGACTTTCCTGGTTACGCATGACCAGAAGGAAGCCATGACGACGGCCGATGTCGTCGTCGTCATGTCGGGTGGCGTCATCCAGCAGGTGGCTCCTCCCCTGGAGATCTACCGCAATCCTGCAAATGCTTTCGTGGCCGACTTCATCGGAGTGGCAAACCTCATCGAGGGGCGTGTTGCAACACCGGGACGTGTGAGCGTCCCAGGTGGGGTCGTTGCCATGCCGCAAGCGCCGGCTTCGGGAAAGATCACATTCTCCGTGCGCCCCGAGGATCTGGAGCTTCGCGAGGTGCCCTGCGACAGCAGCGTGGTCGGCCGGATCGCGTTTACGCGCCATCTGGGTTCGTCCATCGAGGTCAGTGTTGCCGTTGATGGTCTTGCCAAGGACCTGATCGTCTCGCTTCCCTCACGGCAGGATGCTCGGCTGTCTCTCGGGCAGGAAGTCCATGTGCACGTTCCCAGTTCCGCCTGTGTCGTCCTGGGGGGAGCATGAACGTCGCGAAACCCTCATCCGTTTCGGGATATCTTCCGCTTCTGGTCCCGGCGGCGCTTCTGGTGCTCTTCTTTGTGGTACCTTTCGGATCGATGCTGCTTATCTCGTTTTACAAGAACGCGGGTGGTGGCCTCGTCGAGAACGTGGTGACCGTCGCGAATTATGAGCGTCTGTTCAGCCCGTTTTTTGCGCGTCTTCTCGGGGCGTCCTTCGGACTTGCTCTGGGCGTTGCGGTCATCTCGATCCTGATCGCCTTTCCCTTCTCCTATCTTCTGGTCAATGCGCCACGATCCACACAGGTCTGCTGGCTGATCTTCCTGCTTTCGATCCTCTCATTGTCGGAGTCGATCATCGGCTTTGCCTGGTCGACCATCCTGTCGCGCACTGCGGGTATCAGCAATCTGCTGGTATATCTGGGGCTGCTTGAGACGCCCGCATCCTATGCACCGGGACTGGCCGCTCTCGTCGCCGGGGTTGTCTATACCGCCTTTCCCTATGCGGTCCTCGTCCTTTATCCGATCCTGTCACGCGTCGATCCGCATATCGAAGAAGCGGCCCGCACACTGGGAACGTCGCCGCTGCGGACCTTTTTCGCCGTCGTCCTGCCCATGCAGCGCAACACCATCATCACGACCTTCCTGATGATCATGGTGTTCACGCTCGGCACGTATCTGATGCCACAGATCCTTGGGCGACCGCAGCACTGGACGCTTTCCGTGGCGATCAGCGATCAGGCGCTGGTGCAGTCGAACATTCCCTTTGCGGCAGCTCTCTCGGTCTTCCTGGTCATCGTGACATTGCTGATTGTCGGTGCCGTTGTCCTCTTCGGTCGCAAGGAGCGTGCACAATGAGTCAGGTTCTGCTGCGCCGCGTGTTCTTCTCGGTGCTCGCCATCGTCATGGCCGCACCGTTCATCGTCGTCCTCGGTGTCTCGGTCAACGCGAAGAAGTCGCTGACCTTTCCACCGCAGGGCTTCAACCTGGGTTGGTATCTCGATCTCTTCAGAACACCAGACTGGTCGGCCGCCCTGTTCAACAGCAGCCTGATCGCGCTGTTGTCCGCAGCCTTCGCCGTCATGATCGCCTTTCCCCTGGCCTGGTTCAACTGGCGCTACCGCATGGGCATCGTGAAGGTGATCATCGCGGTCGGCCTGATGCCCTTCCTCCTTCCGCCCGTGATCACCGCGATGGGTTTCCTGTCTTTCTGGACGCAATCCGGCTTTTACGGACAAAGCTGGACGGTGGTGATCAGTCACGGGATTTTCCTCGTGTCGCTTCCACTCGTGTCGCTAACGCTCGGTTTCAGTTCGCTGGAAGCGAGCCTGCCTGAAGCGGCTGCGACGATGGGCGCGGACAATCGCACGATCCTCACGACCATCGTGCTGCCGCTTGTGCGGCCGTACCTGATCTCGGGTTTTGCCTTCGCTTTCGTCGTGTCGCTCAACGAGTATCTCGTGGCCTATATGACGGTGGGTGCCGTTATCGAAACCCTTCCGATGAAGATCTTCAATTCGCTGCGCTACGGCTACACGCCCGTCATGGCGTCCGCTTCGGTCTTCTTCGTCTTCGTCACCGTCGTCATCTTCTCGCTCGTCGCTCGTTTCAGCGACCTTCCCAAATTGCTCGGGGCCCATTCCAAATGACTACTGTGCGCAGCGCGCTGGCAGAGGCCACGCTCTATCCGTTTTGGCTCGACAATCCGCTGGCTCCTGCCAGTGAACAACATCTGGTTGGCCGTGCTGATGCCGATCTCGTCATTGTTGGCGGAGGCTTTACCGGTCTTTGGGCCGCGATCCTGGCCAAGCAGGCCAATCCGGGGCGGGATGTTGCCATCATCGAAGCCGGCAAGGTCGGTCATGGCGCTTCCGGTCGGCCGGGTGGGATCGTGTCGACGTCCGTCATGCACGGACTGTCCAATGCCAACCGGATCTTTCCCCAGGATCTGGCGGCGCTGGAACGGCTCGGGAAGGTGAATCTCGATGGATGGTCGAAGACGCTTGATGACCATGGCATCGACGCCGATGTCGAATGGTCCGGCGAAATGACGGTTGCCGTTGGAGCGGGTGGTCTGGACGAACTGCAAGAGGAATTCCAGCTTGCACAGCGCTACGGACACAATGTCGTCCTGCTCAACCGTGACGAGGTTCAGGCGGAAGTGGCCTCGCCGTTGTTCGATGGCGCGATGTGGTCGAAGGAACGCAGCGGCACGGTGCATCCGGCGAAACTCGCCTGGGGCCTCAAGCGCGTAGCGCTCAGCCTCGGTGTCCGTATCTACGAGCATACGCCGATGACCGGTGTGGAGGATGATGGCGGGACGCTGACGATCGTGACCCATGGCGGCCGCATCAAGGCGCCTCGCGTCCTGTTTGCCACCAATGCCTGGAATGCGGGTCACAAGAAGATCAAAACCCGCATCGTGTCGGTTCGCGATCGTGTTCTGGCGACAGAACCTCTGACTGCGGAGCAGCTTTCCCGGCTCGGTTGGAAGAACCGCCAGGGCATCTACGATACGCGCACGCAGCTGAACTATATGCGGCTCACGCGCGACAACCGGATCATCTTCGGCGGGCGTGTTGGGTATTACTTCAACAACAATACGGACCCTGCGGGCGATCGCAAGATCGAAACCTACGAGCGCCTGGCTGGCTATTTCTTCAACACGTTCCCGCAACTCGCCGATGTGAAGTTCACCCATGCCTGGTCCGGACCCATTGACCTGACGATGCGTCTGGCGGTGCATTTTCAACGTTATTACGGCGGGAAGGGGCTCTATGCCGGGGGCTATTCCGGCTTCGGCGTCACCACGACGCGCTTCGGCGCCTCGATCGGCCTCGACATTCTGGATGGGAAAACCAACCCCGATCTCGAGCTCGACTTCGCCCGCACGCTGCCGAACTGGATTCCGCCGGAACCATTCCGATGGATCGGGGCGAAGACGACGATGTACGCGCTTGACGAGGTCGACCAGAAGGGTGGCTGGCGCAAACTCTGGATAAACATGGTCCACAAAATGGGGTTCCCGCTATGACGACATTCATCCGCCCGCCATACATGGAGGTTCCTGCCGCTCTGCTGGACCGCGCCCAGACCGTCTTCATTGGAGGACGTTGGGTCGACGCAGGCGAGAGTGCTGCGATCGAGGTCATCGACCCGTCGACAGGCAAGGCCTTTGCCGCGTTTCGGCCGGCCTCTGTCGCGCAGGTTGACGCTGCGGCCGCTGCCGCTACGCGGGCCTTCGATAGCTGGCGCCGCACGAGCGGAAAAGCGCGGGCAACATATCTGAGGGCAATCGCCGAGGGGCTCCGGACGCGGAAGGCCGACCTTGTGGCGCTGCAGATGCTCAACAGTGGCAAGCCCCGCTTCGAAGCCGAGATCGATGTCGATGATGCGGTCGCGACCTTCGACTATTATGGCGATCTCGCCGAAGGTCTGGATGGCCAGCAGGGGCAATCGGTCGAACTGCCGATGGACGGCTTGGAGGGCGCCACCTATTTCGAGCCGCTCGGTCCCGTCGCGCTGATCGTCCCGTGGAATTTCCCGATGGTGACTACGGCATGGAAGCTTGCTCCAGCGCTTGCAGCAGGCTGCACGGCGGTCCTCAAGCCGTCGGAATTCACGACACTGACCGAACTTGTCTATGGCGATATCGCCATCGAAGCCGGCCTGCCGGCAGGTGTGCTCAATATTCTCCCAGGCGCCGGGGCGATCGGAACGGCGCTCTGCGCCGACCGCCGCTTCCGCAAGATTTCGTTTACAGGGTCCAATGCCACTGGCTCACGGGTTATGGCTGCCGCGGCACAGCGTGTCGTGCCCGTCTCCCTGGAACTCGGCGGCAAATCGCCGATCGTCATCCTGGAAGATGCGGACATCGCGCAGGCTGTCGAAATTGCCGCTGCCGGCATCTTCTTCAATTGCGGCCAGATGTGCTCCGCCACCTCCCGCCTGCTAGTTTCGGAGAAGATCGCTGCGCGCTTCACCGAGGCTCTCGTCGAGAAGGCTGCGGGGCTGAAGGTCGGCGGTCACGAGACGCCGGATGCCGAGATGGGTCCTCTCACCACCTTCCCACAATATGCCAAGGTCAGGGACACGCTGGAGGCGGCGCGGGCGTCGGGCCTCGAGTGCCTCGCGGGCGGTCGTGTCGTGGAGGGTCGCGACGGTTTCTTCATCGAGCCGACGATCTACCGCGACGTGCCATCCGATCACCCGGTCTGGCGTGACGAGATTTTTGGACCGGTTTTGGCGCTTAGAAGTTTTGCCAGCGTCGACGAAGCCATCGCCATCGCCAACGACACGGAATTCGGATTGGCGGCGACCGTGGTCGGCACCGATCCGGAGGCTGCAAATGCCGTGGCAAGCCGGCTTGATGCAGGTCACGTCTGGGTCAACTCCGCGCAGATCATTTTCCCCAACACCGCCTGGGGTGGTTTCAAGGCGAGTGGGATCGGTCGCGAGTTGGGGCCCTGGGGGCTCTCCTCCTATCGCGCTGTCAAACATGTGACACGCGCAAGCTGACTCCTCGCAGAAAGGAAACACCCATGTCCAAACTCATCGCCCTGACCTCGGACGGACCGGACGGCCTTGCAGCCTGTAGCGTCGTGCCCGCCGAGAGCCTGCTGACCGCAGCCCCTACAGAACAGGGTACGGTGATCTTCTTCGAGGGGTCGCAGACCTGCGGTATCTGGGAGGCGACGCCTTATGCCGAGCGGATGGACAACTACCCCTTCAACGAGATGGCCCACATCCTCGCAGGGCGGGTTGTTATCACGCCCGACGGTGGCGCACCTGCCACATTCGGTGCCGGCGACAGCTACGTCATGCGCAAGGGCTTCAGCGGTCGCTTCGAGGTGACTGACACCTGCCGGAAATACTATTTCACCGTCGAATAACAAGAAATAGGGCGTCGGAGACGGGACGCCTTGGAAGAGGGAATACCCATGGCAGTGTCAGCGGACCTGATCATCATCAACGGCCGGATCATCTCGATGGATCCGGCACAGCCGCAGGCGGAAGCGCTGGCAATCGCCGGCGGGCGGATCCTCGCCGTCGGCAGCAACAGCGAGATCTCCGGCTACAGGACCGGTGAGACGCGTGTGATCGATGCGGCGGGTGCCAGCGTCACGCCCGGCATCAACGAGAGTCACATCCATCTCTTCGGTGCATCTGCCGAACTCGACCAGCTGTCTCTGTTCGAGGTCAAGGGATATGAGGCGATGAAGGCCGCCATCCTTGGTTATGCCGAATCGCGACCGTCCGAGCCGTTGCTGATGGCCAATACCTGTGACTATACGATCCTCGGTGAGGGGCGCCCCATCGACAGGCACGTGCTCGATTCGATCCTGGCGGACCGTCCCCTTGCTCTGATGTCGCCGGACCACCACACGGTCTGGGCCAACACCATCGCGCTCACCAAGGCTGGCCTCCTCGAGGGCCGCAAGCTGCCACCTGGCAATGAGATCGTCATCGGCGAGGATGGGCTGGCCCAAGGTGAATTGCGCGAGCACTATGCGTTTGATGATGTCATCGCACTTGGCGCCAATGCTGGCCGCGACCTCCTGGGTCTGAGCACGGGCGATGAACCGGCAAATGTGACGGCGGCGGACCGCGCCTATGATCGCGCCCTCCTGAAGCGTGGTCTCCAGCATCTGGCGGCCAATGGCATCACCAGCTTCCAGAATATGGACGGCAATCGCTACCAGCTGGAACTGCTCTCTGAGATCCAGGCTGAAGGCGACCTGATCTGCCGTGGCCGGGTGCCGCTGCATTACGTCAGCGGCGATATCGTCGAGCAGATGGACAAGGCGGCTGCGTGGCATGCCGAGTTCCAGGGGGAGTGGCTGAATTCCGGCACTGTGAAAGTGTTCATGGATGGCGTGCTCGATTCCCACACGGCGCTGATGTACGACGACTATGCCGACCGGCCGGGCTGGAAGGGCGAAGCGCGCATCGACCAGGCGACCTTCGACCGGATCTGCATCGAGGCGGACAAACGTGGTCTGCAGATCGCCGTGCATGCGATCGGTGACGGCGCGGTATCGAGCGTCCTGGATGGCTATGGGGCGGCACGTGCCGCGAGTGGCCCTCGCGACAGCCGCCACCGCATCGAACATATCGAAGTGGTGCGCTGGGGCGATCTGACCCGGATGGCGGATCTGAAGGTCATTGCTTCGATGCAGCCGACCGTGCCGCCCGGTCAGTGCGGCTTGCCACTTGAGCCGACCTTGTCGCGCATCGGCGTGGACAACTGGGTTCGCTCCTACGCATGGCGAGCGATCCGTGATGCCGGCATCGACATGATCTTTTCGACAGACTGGCCGGTATCGCCCGTGTCTCCGATGCTGTCGATCCATTCCGCCATGACACGCAAGCCGTGGCGCGACGACCTTCCCGACAACCGTCAGACCCTGATGGAGGCTCTCGATGCCTATACGGTGCGAGGCGCCTATGCCGAATTTGCGGAAAGCTGGAAAGGTCAGCTGAAGTCGGGCTATGTCGCAGACATCGTGATCTGGAACGCGGATCTCGAGGCTCTGGACCCGGAGGCAATCGTCGGCGTGACACCGCGGCATACGATTTGCGGCGGCCGGATTACCTACGAAGCCTGACCTTGTCGCGCGGATCTGACCGCGTTGCCGATCTGCTGTGGTCAAGCGATCCCGCGGCGATTGTCGAGGGATCGCTTGCCTAATATTGACCCGGGGAATATCGTTGTTGGTCAAATAGTTCCACTGTGTGGAACCGAGACGGGCCGACTTTTACGGGAAGCAGCCAAGATGCAGAAGACCGAGAGCGCCACGCGCAATCTGATCTCCGTCGACAACATGGACATCCGTCTCATCCGGATATTCATCAAGGTCGTGGAGGCGGGCGGTCTCTCAGCGGCACAGGCTGAATTGAACCTTTCCCTGTCGACGATCTCGGAGAAAGTCTCGGCGCTCGAGCAGCGTCTGGGCGTCACGCTCTGCAAACGTGGACGCGGCGGATTTCAGCTGACCGAGGTCGGGCGTCTGGTGTTCGAAGAATGCCAGAGGCTGTTCGGTTCGCTGGACCAGTTCCGGCGAAAGGTTGCCGGGTTGCGCTCCAATCTCAGCGGGAGCCTGTCCCTCGGGCTTGTCGACAATACGATCACGGATCCGGCTTCGCCGATCGCGTCGACCATCTCCGCCTTGTCTGAGGCGGCCCCCTCGCTGCAACTGGTCGTGGAGACCCGTTCGCCGGGTGAATTGCTCAGGGATGTCGTCGCGCGCAAGCTCGATCTCGCAGTCGGCAGTTTTCCCCGGATGGCGTTGGGGCTCACTTACTTCGATCTTTACGAAGAAACCCAGAACTTCTACTGCGGTGCCGGGCATCCTCTGTTCTCCACCCCTGATGATCAGATCGGTATCGACGAGGTTCGCACCTACCGCATCATCGGGCGCAGCTATTGGGCAGCGCGCGACATCAAGATCTTCGCCATCGCCAATCCGCACGCCACCGTCTCCAATATGGAGGCGGAGGCCTATCTCATCCTGTCGGGTGCCTATCTCGGATATCTTCCCGATCACTATGCCGCCTCCTTCGTGAAGGCGGGTCGCATGCGCCTGATCCGGCCCAACCTCTTTTCCTACAAGGCCAAATTTCAGCTTGCGACGCTCGACGACTGGAAGAGCAGGCCGATCTTGAAGACATTCATCGACATCATCAGCCGCACCGTGAAGGATGGTCCGGCGCGGTTGCTCCCCGTTCCCACGGCCTCTTGACCTCGATCTTCGAGCTTGCGCGCGCTGCCATCCGAAGTGCTTTCCGTTCGATCAACCCCGATCCAGAAGGGGTGGAGTGCTGAAACTTTGAAATTCGCCGAAGTGAACTCGGAGCATTCCTAATGTGTAGGCTTTGGGGGGCGTGAGACAACGCCTTATGGCCTGGATCAAGCGACGAGAACCTCTCGGACTGCTTCCGGGAGATCGGCGGTGGCTTCGGCTGCGGCATCGAGTTTACTAGACAGCGAAGGGTTCGACTGATGACGCTCATCATTCCGACACGTGAAGCCACCGAAGCGATGCTCGGAAGTATCCTGGCGCCCAATCTGCCTGTCCAGGTTATCGAAGAACGGGTTGCTGCCGTTTATGGTTTGGTCGGGACATGGCGCCGGTTGGGCGGCGAGCGGGAACAGAACTTTCGCCTCATCACAGATGCCGGTGCGGAGTTCGTTGTCAAAGTGGCGTCGCTGAACGAGCCGCAAGACAGTCTCGTCTTCCAGACGGAAGCGCTCGAACACATCCGCCGTGTGGATCCTCACGTGCCGGTCCCGCGCTTGCGTCGGACGCTCGATGGTCAGGCGTTCTCCACGGTATCCGATGAACTCGGACGTGCACACACGATGCGGGTTCTTTCCTTTGTTGCGGGCAAGACCCTGCTAGACCAACTGAGTGCATCCGGGACGGTTCTCGATGCTGGGGAACTCATGTTGCTGGGAGAGGTCAGTGGACGTCTCGCCCGCGCCCTTCAGGGCTTCCGCAGTGCCGGCGCGCCCGGCAACATGCCCTGGGATCTGGCAAACGGCTTGCTTTTCTCCGAACCGTTGCGCCGGGCCTTACCCGCCTCGCTCCGGCCGTTTGCGGAACGCTTTCTGCCTCATCTTTCGACGGTGCTTTCCGAGCGCCTGCCGAAGCTTCGGGCGCAGGTGATCTATCACGACTTCCATGAATCCAATGTTCTCGTGACGCTCGACCCGGAATTCCGTATCGACGGGATCATCGATTTCGGCGACATGATCTTCGGCCCGGTGGTTCAGGATCTCGCCGTCACCGTTGCGTCCCTCGTTCACTGGTCGAATGATCCCGTCCATGCGGCGCGCTGCCTCGTGCGTGGATATCAGCGCTATATGCCGCTGGAGACGGCCGATCTCGAAATCTTGAGGTCTCTGGTTCTCGCCCGGCTCCTGCTTCAGGTGTCACTCGTCTCGCACCAGTCCGGCCTCGACGAACCGCCGGAGTCCAAGCTTGGCGAGTTGCAGTCTCTCTACATCGAGGCCATCCATCGCTTCGAAACCATGTCCGATGCCGAATTCTCAGCGGGCATGATGCCGTCGGTCGTACCGTCCGTGAAGGTTGATGTCGTCGCCGGTGCCCAGCCGACGCCTGCGCTCCTCAAGCGTCGCGAGGCGGTGATGGGCAAGACCTATACGTTTTACAACGAGCCGGTGGAGCTTGTGCGCGGGCTGGGTTGCAAGGTCTATGATGCGACGGGCAAGGAGTATCTCGACTGTTACAACAATGTCGCGAATGTCGGTCACTGCCATCCCTATGTCGTCGAGGCGCTCGCCCGGCAGGCCAGCACGCTCAACACCAATTCGCGCTATCTGCATTCGGAGATCGTGCGGCTCGGAGAACGGCTTGGGGCGACGTTGCCCGACCATCTCGATACCTGGTTCTTCGTGTGCACAGGATCCGAGGCCAACGATCTTGCCGTTCGTCTGGCGCGCGCATCGACGGGGCGCGAAGGGATCGTCATCACCGAGAACAGCTATCACGGCAACACCACGGTCGTGACGCCGCTGTCGTTGATCGACTATAACATCGAGGACAAGCCAAGCTGGGTGGAAACCCTGCCGCCGCCCAATCTGTATCGCGGACTTTACCGCGAAGACGTACGGGATGCGGGCCAGAAATACGCCGCCCATGTCGATGAAGCCGCGTCGCGACTGTCCGAGCAGGGCTTTGGCATGGCTGGGCTCCTGATTGATTCCATCTTCGACGCCAACGGTGCGCTCGTGCCGCCGCAAGACTATCTGCCGCTTGCCTATCAGGCGGCGAAGCGTGCCGGGGCTCTGACGATCGCGGACGAGGTCCAGATGGGCTTTGGCCGATCTGGGACGCATATGTGGGGCTTCCAGGCCTTTGGCGTGGAGCCCGACATCGTCACGATGGGGAAGCCGATGGGCAATGGACATCCGATTGCAGCGCTTGCAACGCGGCGTGATATCGCCGAGCGCCTGCAGAAACATACGGGCTACTTCAACACCTTTGGTGGCAACACGGTTTCAGCGGTGGTCGGAAATGCCTGCCTTGACGTTCTTGTCGGCGAAGACCTGCAGGGGAATGCCGCCCGAAGCGGTTCGTTCCTGATGAGTGGCCTGCGAGCCCTGATGGAGCGCCACGAGATCATCGGGCATATTCAGGGACGGGGCCTCTTCCTCGGTGTCGAACTGGTGACTGATCGCGAGACAAGAGCGCCAGCGAAACTTGCCGCGCGCTGGGTGCGCGAGCGGATGAAGGCTCTCGGCGTTCTGGTGTCGTCGACAGGTCCGTTCGGCAATATCATCAAGATCCGGCCTCCTCTGGTCTTCAGCCTGGCTGACGGGGAACGATGCCTGGAAGCGCTGGACATCGCGCTGAAAGAGGTGCCTGCGGATCTCTGACCGGCTCCGTCCGAGTCGTCCAATCTTCGTTTCCCAAGCGCATGAAGGGGGCGGTCCCGTCTCGGGGCGCCGACCTCGGCATCAGCGGGAGGGCGTCAGACCGTTTGTCACGCGGTCGCGCACGAGACGGGTGAAGGCTGCGATCGTGTTGCGATCCGCACTTGGGGCCGCCACGAGAATGAATTCCACATCCTCGATCGTCGGCAGGGCCGATGGCGGTAACTCGCGCAGCCCCGGTGGTGCGAGGTTGCGCGGTTGCACCAGAACTCCCATGCCGGCCCGCGCTGCAGCTGTCAGGCCGCTCAGGCTCTGGCAGGAGCAGACAATGCGCCATGGATGACCAGTGCGTTCAAGCGCCTCCATCAACAAGGTCCGCGTCAGACTCGGGGGTGGAAACACGATGAGGGGCAGCACGGGATTGGCAAGAATGGCGTCGGGATCCGCGGCCAGCCAGACTAGCGGCTCCCGCAAAATGACCTCGCCACGTCGGTCTCCCAGCCTCCTCTTGGCAAAGACCAGATCCAGTTCCCCTTTGTCCTGCATGTCTGCCAGATCCTTCGACAGGGCGACGGTCAGATGCAGTTCCACGGCCGGATAGTCCGCGATGAAATCCTGAAGGAGGACCGGCAGCTGTCCCGAGACAAGATCTTCCGAGATGCCGAGCCGCAACCGGCCACTCGGCCGAGCGGCTTCAAACAGGGATGATGTCTGTCGTTCGAGCGAGAGCAACTGCCGGGCATGAGGAAGCAGGGCTTCCCCATCGGCAGTGAGCTGGACGCCGTGGGTGTCACGATCCAGAAGTCGGCGTCCGATGGCGGCTTCCAACCGTTGCAGGTGTTGACTGACGGTGGACTGCCCCAAGCCCAGCTTCTGACTGGCGGCGGTGAAGCTGCCGAGCTGCGAGATCGATACAAAGCTGCGCAAGTGAACGAGATCAAGCATATCACGATATCCGATGACTGTTATCTCTTGCATCGGAATTCACAATAACTAATCTCTGCGGACTGTCCAGCCATGCCGGAACGCTCAAATGAAACGCTTCATTCCCGATACTTTCACGCTGCTGCTCGTCGCCATGGTGGCACTGGCCTCGGTGTTCCCGATTTCAGGCGAGCCTGCAGAATGGTTCGGGATTGCAACCAATCTGGCCGTTGCCTTGCTGTTTTTCCTGCACGGTGCGCGTCTGTCGACCGATGTGGTGGTGGCCGGTTTCCTGCATTGGCGCCTGCAGAGCTTCATCCTGGCGGTCACCTTCGTCGTCTTTCCGCTGCTCGGCCTGTTGCTGGGTCTTCTCTCGCCCTGGCTGATCCCTCCGGCCCTCTATCTCGGGCTGCTTTATCTCTGCGTTCTGCCCTCAACAGTGCAGTCGTCGATCGCCTTCACATCGATCGCCGGAGGTAATGTGCCTGCTGCGATCTGTGCGGCGTCCGCCTCCAACATCCTCGGCATGTTTCTGACGCCGGCGCTCGTTGCCGTTCTCTTCTCGGCGGGCGGTCATGTCGGCGTGTCGCTCGACATGATCTGGAAAATCCTGCTGCAACTTTTCCTGCCCTTCGTGCTCGGCCAGGTGCTGCAGCCCTTCATTGGCAACTGGATCCGGGCACGCAAATCGCTGCTCGCGCCTGTTGATCGGGGGTCGATCCTGATGGTCGTCTATCTTGCATTCTCCAATGCGGTGATTGAGGGGATCTGGTCCGAGTTTTCGGCGGCGGATCTGTCTCTGGTGATTGGCCTCGACGTTCTTCTTCTCGCTGTGGTGCTGACGATCACCTTCTTCGGTTCCAAGCTTTTCGGCTTCAGCCGGGAAGATCGCATCGCGGCCGTTTTTTGCGGCTCCAAGAAAAGCCTCGCCAGTGGTGTGCCGATGGCCGGCGTCATATTCGCTGGGCAGTCGGTCGGCGCGATCGTCCTGCCGCTCATGCTCTTCCACCAGATTCAGCTTATGGTCTGTGCGTGGCTCGCGCGTCGATTTGCCGTTTCTGACATCGCGACGAAGCCGATCCCGGTGGACAGTGGCGCGGGGGCCGTTTCGAAGG
Source organism: Rhizobium sp. AG855 (assembly GCF_003610655.1). Classification (NCBI taxonomy): domain Bacteria; kingdom Pseudomonadati; phylum Pseudomonadota; class Alphaproteobacteria; order Hyphomicrobiales; family Rhizobiaceae; genus Rhizobium; species Rhizobium sp. AG855. Next base: position 93,038 of record NZ_RAQG01000008.1, read on the forward strand.
CACCGTAGGTCGATCCGATCCTGCCACGAAACGCGCACGCATTCCGCGTATTTCGCTCCCGGTTTACCGATGGTTAAGCATGATTGCGTCATGCTGGATTTCATTCGGATAGATTGATGCAGGCTTCGGCCATGCCAGCCTGGGAACGGACGCTCATATGCCTGTTGTGACTTTCGCCAACACGAAGGGCGGTGCCGGCAAGACGACGGCAGTGCTTCTCATCGCGACCGAACTGGCGCGAATGGGGTTGCGGATCGCGGTGCTCGATGCTGATCCGCAGCACTGGATTTCGCGGTGGCACCAGCAACTGGGTCCGAATTGCCCGGAGCGGCTGCAGGTGGTCCCTTATGTCTCCGCCGCCAGCCTCGAGCGCGAGATCAAGCGTTACCAGCATGTCGTCGACCTTGTGGTCGTTGACCTGCCGGGCCATCGCAGTCCCTTGATTGCCCAGGCGCTCGGATATTCGAACTACGTGCTGATCCCGGCCCAGGGATCGGCGATGGACGCGCAAGGAGCAGCCAATGTCATCGACCTGCTCTACTATCTGCAGGACAAGACGGGCATCCGCGTTCCGCACTCGGTCGTGCTGACGCGCATCAACCCGATCATCACCACCCGTGCCCTGCAGGGCGTCAAGGCTCTGATGGCGGAGAAACGGGTGCATCTGCTGGCAACGCCGATCGTCGAGCGGGCGGCCTTCCGCGACGTCTTTTCCTGCGGCGAGACGCTCTACACGATGGATCCCCGCCATGTGAGCAATCTCGACCGAGCCCAGGAAAACGCCCAGATGCTGGGACGCGAGGTGATGGAGCGTCTGATGCGCTTTTGCACCATCGGTGCGGCCGCGGTTTCTGAACCGCAAACCGTCAGAATGGTCGCCTGACCTTCGCCACCGCCCGCTCCCTTTACAAGGAGCTCAGAACAGGGCGTCGTCGAAAAGTTCGTCGTCCGTAAGCGCCTGCGCCGGGGCAGCCTCGACCATTTCACCCTTGTCCGCTGCCGCGCCGAATATGGCGGAATGCACGTCGCGTTCCGACTTCATCGTATAGGTCGCATAGATTTCACCGGCGATGCCCGAAATGAATGTTTCGAGGCCGTCACAGGTCGGCTCCATGTCGATGGCGTCGGCCGCCAAGGTGCAGCAGTCGTTGAGGATCGCCGTCAGGTCGTGATGGAAGTCCAGCCCGGCTGTTGCCTTGGCCACCCGGATGGAGATTTCCTGCCCCTGCTGCTGCAGGTCATTCAGCTTGTCGTCCAGAGTGTTGCCTGCCAGCGTGACATGGGCGAGGGCCACCTCGATGCGGGCCACAAGGTCGGGTTCCCCTTCGCCGTCCTGGCTGGTTTCCGTCTGGCTGAGGCCGGTTGCCTGATCGTCCAGCAGACGCAGATGGTCCAGTGCGCGGTCGGTGACATCATCCAGGCGGCCGGAGAAGGTGCGCAGTTCATTGGTCACCACGTTGATGGCGCGGCTCTCTTCGCCGAGCTTGCTGCAGCGCAGGTTGGTGTTCAGAGCCATATACTGGATGTCGGTTCGAACGATCTGGATGGTTTCGACGCTTTCGACGAGATCCTTGACCATGCTGCTGACGGCGGCACTCAATCGCTGGGCTTCTCCGGCGGACTGCTGGATGCCTCCGACGACGGCACGGGCTGTCTCCAGGCTTTCGCGGACAAGGCCCATGGCAGAGCGTGAAGAGGCGTTGTCAGCGGCCGGCAGCATCGAGTGCTGCAGATCCATCAGCGCGGTCACATCCTGGGAGAAGGCACCGATATTGCTCACGATCGTGGCGCATTCGGCGCGGAAATCCTCCGACATGGCGATGAGCTGGTCACGGACCAGGCGGATGATGAGGAGGACAACCCGTTCGCGTTCTGCGGGTGCTAACTCATGTCCTTCCGAGCGGGCCAGATGGGTTTGCGCGATATCGAAGGCTGCCTGACAATGCTCCAGGCGCTGGCGTGTCACGTCGCCGATCTGCAACGACGACAGAGTGCTGGCCAGCCGACCCTGGACCTTCATCGCCAGGCTCGTCACCTGGGACGCGAGATCAGCGAGCGAGCTGCGCTGGGTCTGGATTGCATTGGCATTTCGGCCGAGATCGCCGACGATTGCGGGGATAGACTGGTCGTGTTGGGCAAGACCGTCACTTCCGGTCCGGGCATGGGTGATCAGATCCTGCAGTGCGACGATGCGCTCGCCGAACGATTTCACTTCGTGGCTGGCGAACTGGATGCGCTCGACGATCTCCTCCGCGAAGCCTGCAAAATCGGCGATGCCCGCCCCGGTGATCTTTGCCGTGACAGCGAAGGTGCGCAGGTAGCGCAATGTGTCTTCCATCGCCAGGACTTCACTGGTGAGAGCCTGACTATAGTCACCGATCCGTTCAAAACGAAGGCGCAGATCCTGCTGCTGGGCAGGCAGCGCCGCAATCAGGGCTGCGGTGTGCTCCAGTTCCGCCGTGGCTTCGGCGGCCTCGTCCTCGCGCAAGGCATCGGAGATGCTGCCAAGCGAGGTCAACAGGCCGCTGAAGACTTCGAGCACGGCGACCAGCACGGTGCCACCGTCGAGAAAACGCTGCTCGATTTGTGCAAGGGCCTCGTTCAATCTCCTGCCGATGACAATCTCTGGCCCGGTGATGTCTGTTGGCGACGAGTAACGTTCGGACTGACGCGCTCTTTTGGTATTCATCTCAAGTCCTCGTTTCTCGTGTTCATTGCTGTCGTCTTCAAGTGCCGCACGGTGATGGTTTTCATCCCAGGTGCCTGCGGTCGGCTGCCAGTATCTCGCGGGCGATCTGCTCCAGCGGTACGATGCGGTCCACGCCGCCCCGGGCAATCGCCTCCTTGGGCATGCCGAACACGATCGATGTCGCCTCGTCCTGCGCCACCGTATAGGCGCCGGCCTTGTGCATTTCGTCCATGCCGCGCGCGCCGTCGTCTCCCATACCCGTCATGATCACGCCCATCGCATTGGACCCGGCCGCGCGCGCGGCGGAGCGAAAGAGGACATCGACCGAGGGACGATGGCGAGAGACCAGTGGCCCCTCCTTGATCGCCACCTGATAGCGCGCGCCCTGACGCTCGAGCAGAAGGTGATGGCCGCCCGGCGCGATCAGAACGTGACCGCGCAGAACCGGATCTCCATGGGCCGCCTCCTTCACCTCGACCTGGCACAGCGTATTGAGCCGAGAGGCGAAGGCGCTGGTGAATTTTTCCGGCATGTGCTGGACGATCACGATTCCAGGCGCATTGGCGGGGAGGGCGACCAGCAGTTCGCGCAGCGCCTCCGTTCCTCCTGTCGACGCGCCAACACAAACCACCATTTCGGTGGTCTTTGCCATGGCCCGACCGGTCGGTGGCGGCAGGACCGCATCGGCGGTCAGTTTGGCTTCCGTCGCACCGGCAAATGCCACGCGGCGGCGGTCTGACTTGACGCGGGCGAGGGCTGCACCTTTGACCGTCTGGCGAATGGTGGCTCCGGCCTCTGCCAGATGGTCGGCTGCGCCGATCTTGGGCTTCAAGATCACGTCGACGGCGCCGGCCTCCAGCGCCTGCATCAAGGTCTGCGATCCCGCTTCGGTCAGCGACGAGCACATGACGACGGGGATCGGATGCTGTGCCATCAGCTTGCGCAAGAAGGTGATGCCGTCCATCTTCGGCATTTCCACGTCCAGCGTCACTACATCAGGCACTTCCTCCTGGATGCGTCGTGCTGCAACAAAGGGGTCGGACGCTACACCCATGACTTCGATGTCACCATCGGCTTCCAGAACCTGGGTGAGCGCCTGTCGAACGCTGGCCGAGTCGTCGACGATGAGTACGCGTATCTTTTTGCCCATCGCCAAATTCACACCTTCTGAAAAACCGTATTGGCCACTTGCCGGACAGGCAGGGCGAAGCCGGTGATGGTTTCGGAATGGCCGACATAGAGATAACCGCCTGGCACGAGACGGTCGCAGAGCCGGGTCAGCACCTTCTCCTGGGTCTTCTTGTCGAAGTAGATCAGGACGTTTCGGCAGAAGATGATCTGCATGGGGTCGCCTACGCCGTAGGACGCATCCATCAGGTTCAGCCGGGCAAAGCCGACCTTGGCACGCAGCTTGGGATGTATCCGGACTTCGCCGCGGCCGGGGTCGCGGGGCTCCATGACATAGCGCTTGCGTCTTTCCCGATCGACCGGTTCGATCATTGCCGTCGAGAAGATGCCGCGCTTTGCCACGCGCAGCACATCCGTGGACAGATCCGTGGCAAGGATTGCATAGTCGGGGCCGCCGTTTGCCTGGACGAAATCTTCGATCACCATGGCAAGCGTATACGGTTCGGCTCCGATCGAGCAGGCCGAACTCCAGACCCTCAGCCGTCGATGCCCCTGCGCCAAGAGGTCGGGAAGAGCCTTGCGGCTCAGGTGGTCGAAATGCGTCGGCTCGCGGAAAAAGTCGGTCTTGTTGGTGGTCACGACATCGATGAGGTGAATGGCCTCGCTCTCGATCCCGCCATGCTGGAAGAGGTAATCGCAATACTGGTTCAGTCCGTCGACGCCGACGAAGCGCAGGCGACGACGCAGTCGTCCCTCCAGCATCGTCTTCTTCGTGATCGGCATCTTGATGCCGCTGTAGTCATAGATGTAGCGCGCCAAGAGGTCGAAATTGCGCGGGCTCAGGCCGTCGCCAAGGGCTGATGCCATCATCCGCCCTTCCTGACCCGCTGTCGCATATGTCTTCGAGGCTAAAGCGTTCATGCGTGTTCCAGACTGCTGGCGGCGACAGAGCCGAGGGACCGTACGTCCGTGCCTGAGAAGAGCTTGGCCAAATTGACGATGACGACGAAACCTTCGGTGCGGCGGACGACGCCTGCGATGTAATCGGAGGGCCAGCGGATGCCGATATCAGGGGCTGCCTCGATCGCGTCATGGCGGAAGGAGGTGACCTCAAAGACGCGGTCGGCGACAAGGCCGAGCGACAGAGACCGGCCATCAATCGGCACGTCTATCACGAGGATTCGCGTGTGCGGTGTCTTCTCGGTCCGTGACATTCCCAACCGCAGACGCAGGTCGATGACGGGCACGCCGTGACCGCGAACATCGCGCAGGCCCAGGAGATAACTTGGGCCGTGAGGTATGCGGAAGGGATCCTCGTGGTCGAGAATTTCCCGGACGACCTCGACAGGAACGGCAAAGCATTCGTTTTCGAGGCTGAAGGTCACATATTGCGATTCAGTTGCTGCAATGGCCATAGGGCACACTCCTTGATTTCGGCACCGCATCAGATCCTTGGGACATGGAGAACAGCGATCGGGATCGGCGAGGGGCACCGGCCCGCATGTCCGATGGAAGCGGGCCGATGACGTGGTTTCTTCTAAGGTTTCGGATCAGGCCGTCTGACGGAAATCTTCGTCATCACCGTCGGGGCCGCCCATGCTCATGTCGAGGGCAAAACCATTCGGCCTGGCCTGGGGACGGCTTGCGACTACCGGGCGCTTGGCCGGCACGTCCGCTGCCATCTTCCGGGCGACCGACTGGAGCTGTTTTGCCTGCTGCATCACAGCCTTGCTCGATGCTCCGTCCACCTTGAAGAAGGCGATGGAGGCCTGCAGTTCCTCGGCCTGAGCGGCGAGTTCTTCCGAGGTGGCGGACATCTCTTCCGAGGCGCCGGCATTCTGCTGGGTGACCTTGTCGAGCTGCTGGATCGCCTCGTTGATCTGGCT
>NZ_RAQG01000009.1:0-78939 GCF_003610655.1 Rhizobium sp. AG855
ACAGAATGAAGAGCAGCTCAGTCGCTGCGGATGGTCGCCTTGTGACGCTGGCTTCTCGCAAGATCGACAAACCGGCGCTTTACCTCTTCGAAGAGTGCCGGAGGCAGTGGCCCATGATATCCGCTCTCGCTGTCAACAGGGCGAACATCAGGCCCCGGCCAGACGAAACGATTGCTTTCGGTCAGCACGATCCAGGATCGCTCGTCATCGAGACCCAGGCGGCGCTTAGTGGCAGGCGGGATTTCGATCGCATCTCGGGGATCGGACGGCGGGGAATGCGTGATCGGCAAGACACGTACTGCAGGTGTTCCATCCTCAAGCGTCGCAACAATCGCCAGCACGAGCGCCGGGCGGTCCTTGTCGCCCTCTTCCCGTCCGTCCAGATGCTGCCAATGCCAAAGATAGGAATAGCGGAAAACCCAGCCGACCTTGGGTTCAATCGGCAGCATTCTTGTCCATCAGCAGTTCGGCATTGAGATGATCAAGGCCAGTCTCAATCGTCGAAGCCTCGATCGCGGCAAGCTCGTCGTCACTAATCGCAGCCGTGAGATCGACCCTCCGATCGCGCTTGGCCAGCCGGAGGTAGTCTTCATAGGCCATGAGCACTGTGCGCGGCCGGCCGTTTTTGGTGATGATGACCGGCTCTCGCACGGCCGCATCCTGGTAGGCGCCAAAGTTCTTCGAAACCGCAGCTGCTGTCACAATCGACGTCATGGCAGATCTCCTTTGTTCCGGAATATACGGGTTTTACGGAACCTTTGCAAACACTCCATAAAATCTGGAAGCACAAGATGACGAGGAAAGCTCCAAACGCCCCTTCCAGCAGCGACACACTCGCGCGCCGCGTGGAAGAACTCGATACCATCGCGTCCGTCTTGCCGATGGAGCGGCGTGACGAACTCGCCGAGCTGCTTACGGATCAGGATGTCGAGACACTCCGTCATCTCGTCAACGAGGGCATGGGCACAAACACGCTGCGCGCGCTTACCTCCGATCTTGCCTACCTACAGGCCTGGTCTTTGGCAGCGACCGGCCGCTCCCTCCCCTGGCCTGCCCCTGAAGCGATGCTGCTGAAATTTGTTGCTCACCACCTTTGGGACGCGGAGAAGCGTCTGACGGATCCGGAACACGGAATGCCGGCAGAAGTCGAGGGCAAGCTGCGGATCCAGGGTTTGCTGCGATCGATCGGCCCTCATGCGCCTGATACCGTGCGCCGGCGTCTTGCGACCTGGTCGACGCTGACGAAATGGCGCGGGCTTCATGGTTTTTTCGGCTCGCCTGCCCTCCGGTCTGCCATCAGACTTGCTATCCGAGCAACGCCGCGACCGAGGAGGCGAAAGAGCGCGAAGGCCGTCACCGGAGACATACTCGCCAAGCTCCTCGCGACCTGTGCCACCGGCAGTCTGCGTGACTTGAGAGATCGGGCCATTCTTATGGTAGCGTTTGCTTCTGGGGGGCGGCGTCGCAGCGAGATCGCAGGCCTCCGAAAAGAACAGTTGCAGCCGGAGGAGGCTATCGAGGTCGAGAGCGGCCGTTCCCTGCCCTCTCTCTCCATCCATCTGGGCCGCACCAAGACCAGTGGCGCAGAAAACGACGAAGTGGTTTATCTCACCGGCCGACCGGTCGAGAGCCTGAATACCTGGCTCAACGCAGCCAAGATCGACGAAGGCAGTGTGTTCCGGGCCATCGATCGGTGGGGAAATGTGTCACGTCGGCCGCTGGACTCGAAGGCGATCAGCGACATCGTCAAGCATCGGGTTGAACTTGCAGGGCTCGATCCGGCGGAGTATTCCGCTCACGGGCTCCGCTCAGGCTACCTTACAGAGGCAGCAAATCGTGGCATTCCGCTCCCAGAAGCTATGGAGCAGTCCCGGCATAGGTCCGTCCAGCAAGCCTCAGAATATTACAACCACATACAGCGCCGCAGTGGCAAAGCCACCCGCCTTCTCAACTGATATACTACCTGACAATTTCTCAACATCAGAGCGATCAGAAGTGGACCTAGCCCGAAGTGCACCCAACCTGAACCGACCCTGCAAAAGTGACATACGAAAAACAGGCAAGGCTGCGTGACTCATGTATTGAAGAGCAACCCTGTAATGTCAAAATGGCTCAAAATACATGACCCCCGACAAAATCGGAGTGATTTGATACCACGAATTTCGCCCATCTATTCGCGAATTTTTCTGCGAAATTCGCAGTTGAACTGCCTTCTTGGAACGGGATGATACAACCGCAACGCTAATCCTGAAGGGAGTTTTAAATGAAAAAATTTGGAAATCTGGCCGCAGCCGCGCTCGTCCTCGGGGCCGCTTTTTCGACCACAGCATTCGCCAATTCTTTTAGCACTACCGGCAACCAGCCGTCGATCTCTCAGTCTAACTGGGACTTCAACGCGGCGCCGATCGCAGCATTGTCAGGTACGCCTGCCACCGCCAAGATCACAAACGTTAGTTTTTCTTGGGGCTACCGTACCCCGAGCTACAATCCGAACAACCCGACACCCTACACTCTTCGGGCTACGATCTGCGTCGCGGGTCTTTGCGGCCAGACAACCAGTACTTCTGAATCCGGCGAGACTTATTGGGCCGGTAAACCTGCGACGTCCTCATGGAATTTCACCTTCCGGGCAGTTAGTCCCCAGACTAAAACTTTTGTCGGTGGCTTGTCTCCGAACGGTCAAATCCGGCTGACCGTCAATTACGACAATTAATCCCTAGGATTGTGACATTCGGCAATTGGGTTGCCGAATGTCACAGCATCGAGAATGAAGGACAGCACTTGATGATTTCATTGTGGGGCAAAATTTTGCTATTTGGCGGATTATGTGCAACTCCTGCTCTCGCGGATCATCCCCTTTATTCGCCGACGCGCTTCGTATTCGATGAAGCGGCAAAGCCCGCTACATTGCAGTTGTTCAATAATGGAGCAGAGCCGCTTGTCTGGACAGCCAGAATTAAGCGCTGGGATCTCGATAATGATGGTATGAGCTATTATTCGGAAACTGACGATTTCAGTCTCGATGCCAATGAAATAAGGCTGTTACCTCATTCAGGTGCTGCCCTCACCATTAAACCGCGACACGTTAAGCGTACTACCACTGAGAAGTCTTATCGTCTCTTACTTGAGACCACTCAGATCAAAGAGAACATGGTTAGCGTGACCTACAATCACAGCTTACCGATCTTCGTCCCGTCGCTAAAGAAGCGCGTGTCTCGTTCTATCGTGATCACATCGGATGGCCCCGGCACGCTCGCGATCGAAGTTGCAAACGACGGAAGCGATCATGCTTATTTGGAGGCGCTCACCGCAGTCGGCATTGTTGGGAACCGCGATGCCGTCTTCAGAGCAGAGCGGAGTGGTTGGTATGTGCTGCCAGGCCAGAAGAGCGTATATAAACTTCGGCTGTCGGCATCTGATTGCGACAATAAGCCAACGCTAGAAGTCCGGGCTACTTTTCGCGATGGCCCGGACCTCGTTGAAGAGAGTAAGTCCTTGCTCGCCTGCGATCCCACATTTAGCAGTACTGGCTTCTATGATCCCGAATCCAGGATCCAGCCGGTGCAGTAGATCTTGAGGCTCAGACGCGGGCAGTCAGGACTTCGAGCGCTTTGTCGAGAATCTGCGTATTCACCGCGCTATTGCCGCGGTGGTAGTCGATGAATGCTTTGAGATCGTCAGAGGTAATGTCACCCGCTATCAGCTTCGGTTGCCCCATCGCGAACGTCCCGAAATTGCGCATGTCGAAGAGAGCATTGACGAGATCGGCGTTCCCCTGGTCGGAGTTGATGTTGCCGTCCTTATCGTAGATGACGCCATCCTTAATGGTGCCACCGATCGTCTGCTCATACAGACTGATATCTGAAGGCGACAGCCAATCAGCGGGATTAACAACACCGCTCGACAGAGCGGCAGCTAGAGCCGGGCTTGCCATACCTGCCGTAGTCGGGGTGCGGCTCAGCGAGCCACCCGCCGTGTTCAAGGCACTGGCGGAGAGCGTGGCGCCGAGGCTTTGGTGAGAAGAACTTGCCACGGGGCCAATGAGCGCGGTTCTGGATTTAGGGCTCTGGTCTTGCATCAACGCCGGCGACGCAGTGGTGTCTTTCGCGGCAGACTGCTGGGCAGGGATGCGCATCGTGTATCGGTCTGAGATCTGCATGATAACATCCTTAAGATAACTGTTGCCAAGGAAAATCAAGCCTCTGGAAATTGGAGACCGGATGATTCGTCCTTCGATAACAGATTAAGAAGTGTTTATTTTCGGAAACAACTGCGAAAATCGCACCTTCCGTCAAACTGCCTGACGCGATGCGCAGCACGGGCTTCAGTTAACCAATGTGACGTCACTTCACCGGGTTTTAAGCCGAAAATGCAGATTGATGTCGCCAGAGGTGATTAATCCTAAAGTGATTGCCTTTGATACAGCCTGATAAAAATTCTTGCAGTGGTGAATAGCCCCTAGATTAGTAGACGCCTTCTCCCCTAAATTTGAGGCAGGAGGCCTACATGGGCAAAGGCAATTTCACGGAAGATTTCAAGCGCGACGCGGTGCGTCAGATCACTGAGCGGGGCTACCCGGTAGCGGAGGTTTCGCAGCGGCTCGGTGTCAGCCAGCATTCACTCTACGAGTGGAAGAAGAAGTTCGGCACATTGTACGCCAAGGCTAGCGACGAGGCCGAGGAGATCAGACGGCTAAAGAAAGAACTGGCCCGCGTCACCGAGGAGCGCGACATCCTAAAAAAAGCGGCCGCGTACTTCGCCAGGGATGCAAAGTGAAGTACGCGTTCATAGCCCTGCATCGCCTGAGCTTCTCTGTGCGGACGATGTGTCGGCTTCTCCATGTTCACCCGAGCGGGTTCTACGCTTGGCTGAAGAACCCGTTGAGCAAGCGGGCCAGCGAAGACAAACGACAGACTGATCTCCTTTTTCAGGCTTGGCGGGAGAGCGGCAAGGTCTATGGCTATCGCAAGCTTCATGACGATCTGCTCGACCAGGGAGAGATGTGTTGCCCGAACCGCGTCGCGCGTCTGACAAGGCTTGCCGGTATCAAGGCTGAGATCGGTTACAAACGCCGTCCCGGCAAATATGGCGGTCGCCCCTCCGTCGTGGTCGACAATACGCTCGATCGGCAATTCGACGTCGAGGCTGCGGACAAAGCCTGGGTCACTGATATCACCTATATCCGGACCTGCGAGGGCTTCGCCTATCTCGCGGTCGTCATCGATCTCTATTCCCGCCGGGTGATCGGCTGGGCAATGCAGAGCCGGCAAACCACGGACGTCGTGCTGCAGGCCTTGCTCATGGCGGTCTGGCGACGCAAGCCCAAGGATCAGGTTCTGATCCATTCGGATCAGGGCTCGCAGTTCACCAGCATGGACTGGGCTTCGTTCCTGAAGCACCACAATCTGGTCCACTCAATGAGCCGGCGTGGCAACTGCCACGACAACGCGGTCGTCGAAAGCTTCTTCAACCTTCTGAAGCGCGAACGCATACGCCGCATGGTCTATCGATCACGCGACGAAGCCCGCCAGGACGTGTTCGATTACATCGAAATGTTCTACAACCCGAAACGCAAGCATGTCAGAAACGGAATGCTGTCCCCCGTCGAGTTCGAGAAACAGCAGAAAATCTAACCCGAGGGTGTCTACGAAACTCGGGGCTATTCAGTGGAGCTTCAGACTTGCGGACCGCAACTCGTTGCGAACCGTCGTTTGTGAACATTTAAACAGGGCGGCAATCTGCTTGACTTCATGGCCAGAAGCCAGCAAAGCCAACGCCTCTCGCTCCCGGGAATTTAGTGGCGTAGAAAAGTCAGGCTTTTCTTCCAACGAAACAATCTCGACGTATCGCTTATGAAGCATGTCTCCGATGAACAACATTTCCGGCAAGGCGCGGCCCTGCTCAGTCGCCCACTCTCGAGCTGATGCATTAGAAGTTAATGTGAGGACCCCATAAGAACCGCTAGGGTGCCTGAGCGGCATCGATACGCCTTGGCGACCTACGTCAAAGGTTTTAGCATCAGCAAAGATTGCTCGGATCTCATCGGTCAAGGGGTAATCGGCCCAATCGGCAGGCATAACAGCGTTTCTTAGTGCAGCTGCGATAGCATAGATCCAAAAGAAATCATTCCAAACATGATGGTGCTGACCACCTTGCTCAAAGGTATGGAATAGATGATGTCCTGCCGGTGCGCCCGGGATGAAAGCGGCATGATAAACAACATTCGCAAGGCTGTATGTGTTACGGATAACATGCACGATTTCAGAAAAATCCGCAAACTTTGCAACCGAGATAGCTTTAGTAACGTGCGAAAATTTAGGATGGACGGCTTTTCTATCATTCGCTTCTACTGCTTCAAACACCCGCCTCTATCCCTAATTAAGACAACTTTATATTGACAAAATAATTCTATATTCACGACCAATTAATGATAACGATCAGTTCATAAAGTGATTTGACATTTAAGTTAGAAACGACAAGATAATATTGATGGAAAAATCAATTTTGCGAAAACATTCTAAACGTTTTTAAATATTATTAGAAAAACCAAGGGCCTGTATTTGACTTTGATTCTCATTTTTTACCTTTAATTAAAGCGCGGCCCGCCCTAAGAATAGAGAAACACACGAGCGGGGTGCTGTAGGTCGCATAATTTTAAATGTCTCTAAAGTTGTCTTCTCAAAAAATGCTCGCTATTCGCACTTAAATCTACTACGAATTGCCACCCGTAAGTTAATGCACTCGACGTTTCCAGCGCTTCAGGCGAAAGACGTGTTCGTGTGGTGGGAATTCAACTGTGCTGACAATCCAGAACCTCAGAAAGGAATATAGCGAGGGCAAAGTGGGCCACCATCTTGCTCTTGACCGCGTCAACTTGCACATAAATCAAAGTGAATTCTGCGCGCTTACGGGCCCATCTGGCTCCGGCAAGACGACCCTGATGAACCTCATCGGGTTACTAGATCGCCCGACGGCCGGCACTATCCGCTTCGGTGGTCTTGTCACCGACGCTCTGATCGCTGACCAGGTGGCAGAATTACGCAACCGCTTTATCGGTTTCGTCTTTCAGTCATTTCACCTGCTACCCCGCTACACCGCGCTCGACAATGTATGCCTACCGCTTATTTACCGTGGGATTCACAAGCGGGAGCGTCGTGCGATGGCAGCGACCGCGTTGGAGCAAGTGGGGCTTACCGATCGGATGATGCACCGCCCGGATGAACTCTCCGGAGGCCAACGTCAGCGTGTCGCGATAGCCCGCGCGCTGGTGGGCAAGCCGTCCCTACTGCTGGCCGATGAGCCGACGGGCAATCTCGACAGCCGCTCCGCTGAGGCCATCATGTCCCTGTTCCTCAGATTGAACGACACACTCGGCCTGACCATCATCATAGTGACGCATGACCCGCAGATCGCCGCACGCTGCCCGCGTCGTATCGAAGTCCGAGATGGCCAAATCGTCGAGGGTTCCGCGTCTGCAGTAAGCGTTGTTCGCGGATGATGGCGCGCGCGTCCGTTATAAGGGCGGAGATCATCCGTGAAACGATTGAGGACATCCGGCTGGTCAAAGGCCGTGGCATTTTGGCGCTCATAGGGATCGCCATCGGCACCGCCGCCGTCGTTGCCATGTTGCATGTGGGTCACAATGCCAGCCGAGAGGCATTGCGACAATTCGAGGCCCTCGGAACTGATCTGGTGCTGATGCAACCGCAACCCTCGGGGAACACCAGCGCGGAGGTGGGGCTAGATGACGTGCTTGCCCTACCTCGGCAGGGCATTGGGATATCCGACGTATCTGCCATTGTGCAGACCGGTGGAAACATACAAGCGAGACGATCAGACATTCAGGCAAGCATACTGGCTGCGACAGACGGCATTTATGCGCTTGCAAAGGCAAGGCTCGACTATGGGCGCTTCACCTCGGATCTCGATGGCTTTTCTCCTTTCGCTGTTCTCGGCGCAGAAACTGCCACCAGCCTTCAGGGGCCCGGCAGGGAGCGCATTGCAGTTGGCGAACGGATCACTTTCAACGGCCAGAACCTGACCGTAATCGGTGTCCTTGAGGATGCACCGCCCAACATTGTGCTCAACCTCGAACTCAACCGCTCCGTCATTATCCCGTTTGCGGCAGCGCGACGAGCTACTTCGCAAGTGGCGATCTCCCAGGTCGCAGGGCGGCTAGCTCCAGGTGCAAATGACGAGCGAACAGCCGAGGCCGTTGCGAAATATTTCGAGCCCTTGGTCACGAATGGGTTCATGCATGTCGCGACTGCCCGGCAATTGATTGCCAATATTCAGCATCAGATGAGGATCTACGCCACGTTGATCCTCGGGATCGGCGCCGTGTCACTGGTGGTCGGTGGCGTCGGCATCATGAACGTGATGCTGATGAGCGTGATGGAGCGCCGACAGGAAATCGGATTAAGATTGGCACTCGGCGCAAGGCGCAAGGATATCCGCCTTATGTTCCTCTGTGAGACGCTCATCCTGGCCGCGATTGGCAGTGCAATAGGAACTGCACTCGGCTACCTCGCTGGCTGGCTATTCGCCAGCGGTTCGGACTGGCAGTTCGAACCCGCACCACTCGCCGTCTCACTCGGTGCCGGTATGGCGCTTGTCGTTGGTCTGTTCTTCGGGATCTACCCGGCGCTTCTTGCCTCGCGCCTCGACCCTGTCGCCGCGTTGAGGAGCGAGTAATGAGGTTACTTCAGATCCCCCTCTTCGCGCTCGCATGTGTATCGGCGACGACCTATCGTGCGGCTGCCGAAACGAACATCCCGATCCCCTCCCCTCGCCCGGATTTCATCCCGCAAACCGTCACACAACATCAATTGACGCAGCGTACCAGGCTTGAAGGCGCACAGACGACGCTTGCCGATGCGGTGTTTCTCGGGCTTCGCAACAACCGAAGCATTAAAAGCGCCTATATCGATCGGGTCGCCCAAAAATTCGATCTACGTGTTGCCGAAGACCGGTTCAGCCCGCAGTTTTCGGTGTCGGGTGAGATCGCACGTCAGCGTATTGGAGATGTTACGAGTACCACGATCGATGTCTCCCCTGGTGTGTCGCTACAGACGAAGACTGGCGCGATCTTCGACTTCGGATGGAGCAACTCTGCATCAATTGAAGATGGCGGTCGCACACTGACCTCCGCAGCCGAAGTTTCCTTGGAACAGCCATTACTGCGTGGCGCAGGGGTGGAAGTGAACATGGCGCCAGTGCAACAAGCTCGGCTCGGAGAAAGGATCGATCAACTCCGACTGAAGGCAACGGTCGCAGAGACAATTGGCAGCATCATCTTCGCCCATCGCGAACTCTTGCTGGCGCAGGAAGAGCTGACACTCGCGGAGGACTCCGTTTCGCGCGGCGAGGAATTACTGAACATCAACAGAGCTCTGATCGCCTCGGGCCGAATGGCTGCTATGGACTCCTTACAGACGGAAGCCGATGTTGAGACACAACGCCTGAGGGTGCTACAGGCAAGGCAACAGATCGAAGCGGCGAGGCTTGCGCTGCTGAACCAGCTTGGCCTGGATCTGGGTACAAAGATTGTTGCGAATGAGGGCCTGGCACTTAAACGGATCGACACGAATCTTGACCGACTGATCCCCTTGGCTCTCTCGAAAAGGCAAGACTACCAGGGACAGCTGTATGTGATTGAGCAAAATCGCCTGGGTATCACCGTTGCGAAGAACGAACAGCTCTGGGATATCTCACTATTCGCGAGGGGCCGGCTCGGTGGAGAATTTGCGAGTGGCACTTCTACTCAGCCGATTTCAGACATAAGCGGTGGCCTGCGCTTCACCTTTCCGATTAACGACCTGTCGCGGCAACAGCAGCTCGTTCAGGCAGACACAACGTATCGTGGATCGGAGCTGCAATTGGAAGAAATCCGTGCGGGCGTCGAAACGCAGATCCGCAGCAGCGCTGCCGAAGTAAGGCTGCTATGGCAGCAACTTGCGATCGCTGAGAAATCGCGTGATCTGGCCGCACGTGCCATCGACATCGAAAAGGTGAAACTGAACGCCGGCCGCTCCACCACCTTCCAAGTTCGATCGTTGGAAGACAATCTAAGAAATGCGGAAAACCAGCTTCTTGCCGCCAGGATCGGCTATCTCAATGCCCTAACACGGCTTGACCTTCAGCTGGGCACAACGCTGGACACCTGGCGCATTGACTTAAAAAATTGACACATGACGAAACTGACAAGCGACCCAACGTCCGAAACGCCAACACCGGACACCAATCACGACCATGCTTCTAAGCCGGTCCGATCAGTTGAACCACGGCAAGCGATGCTTTGGTCAGCAATTGCTGCTGGAAATGCAGCGCTTGTGCTAGCTGCCGGTGCATTCTTCTGGATGGTGGACAACGGCCCCCCTGCAAGCGCTCTGGAAGAAGCAGCTGCGACAGAGCGAGAGATTCTAGTCCAGCCACAGTCCGTAGCGCAACACCTCGACATCACCGGGACTATTGCGGCCGGCAAGGCAATCGCAATCGTAGCCCCATTCGATGGAGTAATCCGAGAAAAGCGGGTTCAGCTCGGAGATCACGTCGATGTTGGTGATGTGCTGGTCGTCATGGACACTAGCGAGATCGCAAGTCGCTACCGCGATGCTCAGTCTTCCTATATTAAGGCCGCCATTGCTGCCGACGCACTTGCCAATTGGGAGAGCAGCCCGGACGTGCTGCGCGCGCGCCGATCGCTTGAGGCGGCCGAAGTTTCCTTGTCCATGCTTGATCGGCAAGTCAATGAACTGAAGTCCCTTCTGGACCAGGGTATCGTGTCACGAAGTGAATACGAAGGGCTGATTCAGCAGCGCAATGCACAGCGAAACACCGTCGCCGGGGCAAAGGATGACCTGAGCGCAACTCTGATGCGCGGCAACGACGACAATCGCCAACTCGTCATGTTGGAGCTTGAGAATGCGCAAAGTCGGCTCAGTGATCTGAAGCAGCAGATGGCTGGTGCAAAGGTTGCCACAGCCGTGGCGGGCGTACTGACAAGGCCGCCAGTCAACGAGAGTGGAGACCCTCCGCTCGCAACAGAGCCCGGGGCAAGCGTCACTCGAGGAGCGGCGCTATTTTCGATCGCCGACACCAGTACATTTCTCGTCACTGGCTCCGTTGACGAAATCGACGTCAATCGGGTGAAGCTAGGGCAAAGAGTCGACGTCACCAGTGACGCCTTCCCCGATCATGCGGTCGAGGGGCAGGTTGTCAATGTCAGCGCGGAAGCGGCAGGGCCAGGTAACAGCGGTCGTCCGCCTTCCTTTGACATCAGAGCGTCGTTCGTGGTCGAAGACAAAGAACTGCGCAGAGCAATCCGGATCGGTATGTCGGCCCGAATGACAATTGAGACCTATTCAAACGAGGCCGCACTTGTCGTTCCACCTTCTGCGATAATCAGAAGTGAGGCTGGACCTCAAGTCAGGGTGCGGCGGGATGGTCAGAGTGATTTTCAGTCGGTTTTGCTTGGCGCAACATTCCCAACTGGAGTGGAAATTGTTGCGGGGTTGTCTGCGGGTGACGTTGTTCTGTCACCTGAATGAACATGCTGCTTTCCAGGAGCCCAGGCCAGCTGCGGAAATTGTCTCAGCACTCCCCGAAGTGCCGAGCTTAACCTACTCTTCGATTCCATCGATTACTGAATATGCCATCTGACGCCTAGCCTTCATCCAAAATCCAACCAACAAAGACCGGATAATTTTATCTACCCAAAAATAAAGGAAGGACATTAAGGTGCATATTTTAGATGAAGCCATTGTAGAGCTGTGCTCGTTTAAAGACGCGCTCGATCAGTATATAGAGGTTAAAGATGCTGCTGCTTTAGGTGACGTAAATTTGGAAATAACCCCCACTGACAGCGGTCCGATTCTTAGATTACCTCGCCAAGCGATACCCCCGCGTTTTTTTTTGGAGCAGGTGCTTCCTTTCAGTTCGCCGAAATTCGAATTGGAGAATGTAGCTTGTGACACCTTCAGCCCAAGGCGAGTCATTGGCGGTACTTTTGGTCGCTATGGACTCGTTGAACCGTCCATAGTTATGGATACATCAGACAAACTTGTAGCTGACAACCGTTTGGACCATCCTCAATCCGCAAGAGTAACACAGGTGGGCGAGTTAAAATTGTTTGTCGCGTACGAAGGCAAGAACAGGATCGAGCTGTTTAAAAAATTCCGACGTACGATGAAGGCTTTCGTGAGCCCTTCGCCGTTTCCGAAGTCGGCAGAGTTGGCGCTGGTAAGGTTTACCTTCACCGAGCACTGGGGTGTCGAGTTCAAAGGTGACCTTCGGGTTTTGCCATACCCCAAGCCCGTAGTACGTCTTCTCGCAGCTTATGGTGTCACCACTCACAGAAGTTCGTTTGACCCTTTCATTGCAAGCAAAGTCAAAAAACTGAGAAGGGGAATTCTGAGCCAGCGAATGACTGGCTGACGCAATGCTACCTGGGGACGCGGTGACTTTCCTGCTATGGCCGCCAAACGATAATCACAAGCGGTGGTCACCCTAGCCCCATTCGATCGTAAGCGATCGGGTTCCAGTAGGCTATACCTGCTGAGACAACCTCCGTGAGACGCAAATCAGTGTATCATTTGGGTTGATTTTGCAGTTATGAGACGATACCCAAAGAACGTCTAGAACCTAATGAGACGTTTCATGGCAATTTACGGGTATGCGCGGGTCAGCACCATCGATCAGGATCTGGCGATTCAAGAGGCGGCTCTGAAGGCGGCCGGGTGCACGGTCATCCGGGCGGAAAAGAAATCCGGATCGACCAAGCAGGATCGGAAGGAGCTTAACACGCTTCTGGAATTCATGCGGGACGGCGACAGCCTGATCGTGACGCGGGTCGATCGGCTGGCGAGGTCAGTTGGGGATCTGCAGGACATCGTACGGCTGCTCAAGCAAAAAGGGGTGACGCTGAAGGCGACGGAACAGCCGATCGACACCAGCTCAGCGGCCGGCAAAGCTTTTCTCGATATGCTCGGTGTGTTCGCTGAGTTTGAGACAAACCTCCGCAGAGAACGACAAATGGAAGGCATCGCCGCGGCGAAAAACAGAGGCGTTTACAAAGGCAGGAAGCCGCATGTCGATGTCAGTGAAATCCGCCGGCTTCGAGCGGAAGGCGTTGGGCCAACAGAGATCGCAAAGGCGCTCAAAATCGGTCGAGCGAGCGTCTATCGTGCTCTTAGAGAGAGCGCGGGTTCCTAATTTGCGGATGAAGGTTTCGCCTATTCACTCCACACTATCAGAACCTAAACCGGTCGTTCGGGCAAGTGTTTGGTGCGCGCTGCCCGAGTAACCAGATAAACGCTGATCCCTTGCTTGCCAGAGTCTACTCGTGGGCATGGAAATCATTGCTCGGTAATTTGGATATGGATGTCTGAGATTTGACAGCCGAGACATCTGCTGTAAATGATGCCTCATGGGGTCGCGATCACCCCACGAGGCGTCATGCTAGAGAATCGCGTCCATCAACCCGGCTAACGGAGGACGCATCATGCCGTCATTTCTCGAAATTTCTCCCGATAAACTGAACCGTCTGATCGGCACGCCCAGTGCCCCAATGCTAGTCGACGTGCGCACCGAAGACGATTTCCATGCAGATCCGAGGCTGATCCCCGGCTCGTTGCGCCGCCCCTACGACCAGGTCGCTGCATGGGCAGGACAGTTCACCGGGCAGACGGTTGTCACCATCTGCCAGAAAGGCAAGAAGCTTAGCCATGGTGTGGCGGCCTATCTGCGCACGCAGGGCACCTCCGCCGAAGTCCTCGAGAACGGCATCGAGTCATGGGTATCTGCAGGCCTCCCTCTGGTCCCCACCAGTCAGTTGCCCGAACGCGACGCGCAAGGGCGAACCGTTTGGGTGACACGATCGCGACCGAAGATCGACCGCATTGCCTGTCCATGGCTGATCCGGCGTTTCATCGATCCGGGTGCGGTCTTTCTGTTCGTCGCGCCAGGCGAAGTGGTCGCCGTGGCCGATCGCTTCGGCGCAACACCCTTCGATGTCGACGATGTCTTCTGGAGCCACCGGGACGAGCTGTGCACGTTCGATGTGATGATCGAGGAGTTCGGTCTTTCGACGCCACCTCTCCTGCGCCTGGCGACGATCGTGCGTGGAGCCGATACGGCTCGGCCGGATCTCGCCCCCGAGGTGGCAGGCCTGCTCGCCGCGTCACTCGGGCTGTCGCGCATGTTCAACGACGACCTTCAACAGCTTGAGGCCGGAATGACGCTCTACGACGCGTTTTACCGCTGGTGCCGTGATGCGACTGGCGAAACCCATGACTGGCCCGCTGGAAAGAAGGGTGACTGAGATGTCCGACACGGTGGTATCGACAGAGCCGCAACGCGGGTCGGCAGAGCATGGCATTTCGTTTACGGAGGCTTTCAAGGTCTGGCTGCGGGTGGCGGCCCTCAGTTTCGGTGGTCCAGCCGGACAGATCGCGGTGATGCATCGGATCGTCGTGGACGAGAAGAAGTGGGTCGGCGAAGGCCGTTTCCTGCACGCGCTCAACTACTGCATGCTGCTTCCGGGACCCGAGGCACAGCAGCTCGCCGTCTATCTGGGCTGGCTGCTACACCGCACCGCCGGCGGTCTTGTGGCCGGCATCCTTTTCATCCTGCCCGGCTTCCTGTCGATCCTGGCACTCAGCTACATCTATGTTCTCTACGGCGATGTCACCGCTGTCGCTGGCCTGTTCTTCGGGCTGAAGGCCGCGGTACTCGCGATCGTTCTCCAGGCCG
Source organism: Rhizobium sp. AG855 (assembly GCF_003610655.1). Lineage (NCBI taxonomy): Bacteria > Pseudomonadati > Pseudomonadota > Alphaproteobacteria > Hyphomicrobiales > Rhizobiaceae > Rhizobium > Rhizobium sp. AG855. The sequence goes on from NZ_RAQG01000009.1 coordinate 14,752, forward strand.
TCATTCGCATCGGTAGCAGGGCGTTGAAAGGACCGGCGATGATGGCGATCGCTGCCGCTGCCTTCATCGCCATTTTTGCCTTTCGCGTCCCCTTTCCCCTGATCATTCTGGTGGCGGGCTTTGTCGGTTATGTTGGAGCAAGAGCCGGTTCGCCGCTGTTTGCGGCTTCCGGCGGCCACAAGTCCGCGGGTGGCAAAATTCTGTCGGATGCAGACTCTGCCCTTGGTGAAGGCATGCCAGCGCATGCGAGACCAAATCTGCAATGGTCCCTTCGGATATCCGTGATCCTTCTCGTTCTGTGGCTTGCGCCTGTCGCGCTGCTCTACGTCACCCTCGGCCCGGACAACGTCTTCACCCAGATCGGTGTCTTCTTCAGCAAGATGGCCGTAGTCACCTTCGGTGGCGCTTATGCGGTACTGGCCTACGTGGCGCAGGAGGCGGTGCAAAACTATCAATGGCTGCGGCCCGGCGAAATGCTCGACGGGCTCGGCATGGCCGAAACGACGCCGGGTCCGCTGATCATGGTGCTGCAATTCGTCGGTTTCATGGGGGCCTACCGCGATGCCGGCGGTCTTGGACCTCTTCAGGCCGCGACCATTGGCGCCGTCCTCGCCACCTGGGTGACATTCGTACCCTGTTTCCTCTGGATCTTCCTCGGCGCGCCGTTCATCGAAAGGCTGCGGGGAAATGCCGCCATATCCGGCGGCATGGCGGCGATCACGGCGGCCGTGGTGGGCGTGATCCTGAACCTGGCCATCTGGTTCGGGCTGCACGTTTTGTTCTCTGAGGTGAGTGTCGTTCGCGCCGGGCCGCTATCCATCGAACTGCCTGTCCTGTCTTCACTCGACTGGGCCTCGCTCACGCTGACACTATTGGCGATCTTTGCGGTCTTCCGGCTGAAGATGTCGGTGATGACGGTGCTGCTGGGCTCTGCCATGCTTGGCATGGCGTGGACACTCGCTGGCATGCGCTAAAACAGTCGTTTCGAACACCAAGAACGTGAAAGGCCGGCGGAGAGATCCGCCGGCCTTTGCAGTTACATCACGCGCTTGATGTCGGAGTAGGCGCCATTGGTCTTCAGGGTGATCGTCACGGCACCACCGGTCCGGTTGCGCCAGAACCATCCGTGTTTCCCGTCGAAGGCCGCTTCCATCTCGCCAGAATCCGTGGGCTCGGCGCGCCCCTTCTTGTAGCTCGTGGTTTCGCCACTGTTTCCATCGGCATGCATGTCGTAGTTCACGCCGCCGCCTTCAGTCGTCCACTCATATGAGGCCTTTGCGCCCTTCACCATGGTCAGCTTGATCTCGGTTGCCTCTCCGGGCTGGAGTGTCACCGACATCTCGTCTGTCCGCATGGCATCCTGGGCATAGGCCGCCGAAACGCCAAACTCGCGGATGATCCGGTCGAAGATGCTCGACCCCTGCTGCGGGGTGGTCTGCACGGGTGTCGGGGTGGTGACACTGTTCTGCCGATCGAGTTCCGCCTCTTCGGCGAGTTGCGTTTTGATCTCACCCATTTCGGTGAGGCCCATGACAGAACCGACACCGGTCGGATCGATCCCGTATTCGGACGGCATCACGACGGTGACAAGAAGGGCAGCGGCCGCGACGACTGAGAGCACGGTCGATTTGACGAGCTGCTTCGAGGACGGCAGGTCGTCGGGATTGGGAGCTTGGGAATTGAACATTGATTTAATCCTTGTTGGGTCAGGAAACGAAATAGCCGGTCATCTGCATGCCAAACAGCAGCCAGCCGGCGGTCATCATCAGAACATTGGCGGTGTAGGCATGGCGCAAGAAACCTGAGGTCTTGCGCCAGTAGCTCATGGCAATCAGGATGATGGCGAGCGCGATAAGCTGGCCGATCTCGACGCCGATATTGAAGGCGAGCAGATTGGGAATGAGGCCATCGGCCGCAATCTCATATTCCAGGATCTTGGTCGCGAGACCGAGGCCGTGGAAAAAGCCGAAGATCAGCGTGGCGATCTTGGTGTTCGGCTGGAAACCCAGCCATCGCTGAAAGGCTCCGAGATTGTCCAGCGCCTTGTAGACGACCGAAAGCCCGATGATGGCGTCGATCAGATAGGCGCTGACATTCCAGCCGAAATAGACGCCGAGCAGCATCGTTGTCGAATGGCCGACGGCAAACAGGCTGACATAGATGGCGATGTGCTTCAGTCGGTAGAGGAAGAAGATCACGCCGAAGAGGAACAGCAGATGGTCATAACCGGTGACCATGTGTTTTGCACCTAGATAGACGAAGGGGATCAGGTGAACGCCTGTGATCTCCTGGATATAGCCTTTGTCGCCTTCGGCGACGGCATGGGCTGCGGCCGTGCTGACAAGCAACAGCAGCGACAGGGCGGCAAGCGCCAGTGTGGTGGCAATGTGCCGGGTGAAATGCCCGTGCCACACGCCTCCGGGAAGAGGTGTATTCATGAATGATATCCGTAAACGAGGTGAACCTGCCGCAGAACGCGGCGTGGATCAGACGTGGTTCACGGAACGCGGAGGTCGGTCTATGCCGTAGGGGGGGCCGCCATCGAACTTGTCCTCAATGAGGGCATAGTTCGTCTGGAAGGTGTTGCGCAGAACGTCACCTGCGACGGTGACCAATCCCGCCTTTTCGTGGGTGTGGTCGGCATGGTGGTGATCGGGAGCGCTCGATCCGTCGATCGCAAATTCCAGATCGTCATCATGCGAATGATCGCCGTGATCGTGGGAATGCCCGTCATCGGTAACGGCAAAGGCAGGGGAATGCAGGCTGAGCGCGTGGGTTCCCGCTGGCACGAAGGCGAACACAAGCATGGCGATGCTGGCTAGCACAGCCGTGAACCCAGTTCCGAATCTTCGTCCCTTTCGAAGCAGCATACTCAAGGAGATAAACGCCATTTATTACGAAAACAAGAATCCACATTGAAACATCCTCTCCAGGGGGATAGGAAGTTTCATCATGACAGAGCATCGACACGATTCCCATCCTGACATCGTCAAGCGCCTCAAGCGTGCCGAAGGCCACCTGAAAAGCGTGATCGCCATGATTGAGGCAGGCAAGCCATGCCTCGACATTGCCCAACAGCTTCATGCCGTCGAAAAGGCGGTCGAGAATGCCAAGAGGACGTTGATCCAGGATCATCTCGACCACTGCCTTGACGAGACCGTTGGCGCGCTTGATCTCCAGCAACGCAAGTCGATCGACGAGTTCAAGGCGATCACTAAATACCTGTGAGGTAGCCGCCATGTTGGACGTTCTAGCCAACCGAACCTATCGGCATCTGTTCCTGGCGCAGGTGATCGCGTTGGTTGGGACAGGTCTCGCGACCGTGGCGCTCGGATTGCTGGCCTATGACCTAGCCGGGGAGCGGGCGGGAGCAGTGCTTGGTACGGCACTTGCCATCAAGATGATCGCCTATGTCGCGGTCGCGCCGATTGCAGGAGCATTCGCGGAAATCCTGCCGCGCCGCGCCATGCTGGTCAGCCTCGATCTGGTGCGGGCGGCTGTGGCGCTGTGTCTGCCCTTCGTTACCGAGATCTGGCAGGTCTATGTGCTGATCTTCGTGCTTCAGTCGGCATCCGCTGCGTTCACCCCAGCATTCCAGGCGACCATCCCTGACGTTTTGCCGGATGAGAAGGATTATACCCGCGCCCTGTCACTTTCGAGGCTCGCCTATGATCTGGAGAGCCTTGTCAGCCCCATGCTGGCGGCAGCCCTGCTGACGGTCGTTTCTTTCCATTCGTTGTTTGCCGGGACCGTCTTGGGCTTCCTGGTTTCTGCGGCACTGGTCGTACCCGTGACCCTGCCGAACCATCCAGCCAAGGAACGCAGAAGCATATATGAGCGGACGACCCGCGGCCTTCGCCTCTATCTCTCAACACCACGACTGCGCGGTCTGCTTGCCCTTTGCCTGACAGTTTCGGCAGCAGGCGCAATGGTCATCGTCAACACCGTCGTCTTCGTCCAAGCGGAGCTGGGGCTGGCCCAGACCGATACGGCCCTGGCGCTTGCCGCCTTCGGATGCGGCTCCATGCTCGCTGCCCTGTCCTTGCCCAAGCTTCTGGATCGCATTGCCGACAGGCCAGTGATGTTGTCCGGAGCGGCGATCCTGATTGCCGGATTGGTTCTGACTACCTTCGTTGGCAATTACTCTGTGCTTCTGGCGATCTGGCTGGTGATGGGGCTGGGCTACTCGATCGTGCAGACACCTTCAGGCAGATTGTTGCGCCGGTCTGCCCATGCGGAGGATCGCCCGGCCTTGTTCGCCGCCCATTTCGCCTTATCGCATGCCGCCTGGTTGCTGAGCTATCCGCTCGCCGGATGGCTCAGCGCGACGATCGGCCTGTCGTCCGCTGCGATCGTGCTTGCGCTCGTGGCTGGTCTTGGCTTTATGGTTGCGACCTGGGTATGGCGGGCCTCTGACGAGGTGGAGGTCGAGCACAGCCATGATGATCTGGCAGAGAACGATCCGCATCTGATGGAGGGACACCACCGCCATGGGCATCGACACAGCCACGCCTTCATGATCGATCGCCTGCATCCGGAATGGCCGCGTGAGCACTGACCTCGCAGCCTATCTCGGCCTGTTCAGCGCTGCGTTCCTGGCTGCCACCATTCTGCCGGCACAGTCAGAGGCGGTGCTGGCGCTGATGATCGTCGCCGGTGGCTATCCGCTTGCCACCCTGATCGGTGTCGCCAGCTTCGGTAATGTGCTCGGCTCCGTGTTGAATTGGATGCTCGGGCGGGGGATCGAGCACTACCGCGATCGTCGATGGTTCCCCATTTCGGCGGAAAAGCTCGACAAGGCTGAAGGATGGTACCGCCGCTATGGAAAATGGTCGCTGCTGGCAAGCTGGGTTCCGATCATCGGCGATCCGATCACAGTCATCGCGGGCGTCTTGCGGGTGCCGTTCTTGACTTTCCTCACGCTCGTTACCATCGCCAAGGTCGGCCGTTATCTAGTGCTGGCCGGGGTGACGCTTAAGGTAGCCTGACCATGCTGACCTGGATCATGGAGTATCAGAAAGAGACCTATCTCGCATTCGGCGAGCACATAAGCACCTTCGCAAACGGCGGCGGCTCAGCCGCGTTCCTTGCTTTTCTGCCAATGGGACTCCTGCTGGGCGCTGTCCATGCACTCATGCCGGGCCATAGCAAGATGCTGATGGCGACCTATGTTGTCGGCTCAAAGGGAGGGCCGTGGAGCGCGCTGCTAACCGCCGTTGTCCTGGCGACCACGCATATTACCGTGTCGGTCATGATCGTCCTTCTGTCACTGCCGCTGATCGATTACATGTTCGGCGGTTCTGGACCCGGATCGTCGCCAGTTCTGGAGCACCTGAGCCGTGGCGCCATCGGTCTGATCGGTCTCTGGATGATCTGGAGGGGTCTGCGCGCCAGCAGCCATAACCATGCGCAGCGCGAGGGCGCGGGCTTTGGCTTCGTGGCCGGTCTTATCCCTTGTCCGCTGACACTCTTTGTCATGACCTATGCAACTGCGCGCGGGGTGCCCACTGCAGGACTGCTGTTTGCAGTCCTCATGTTGGGCGGCGTTGCCCTGACACTATCTAGCGTCGCGCTGCTGGCTGTTTCCTTCAGGAAGGTCTTCGACCGGCTGTTCAGCCGCAATGAACAGAGGCTCAAGCTGTCTCGTGGACTGGAGATCATTGTAGGTCTCGGCATGGTCGCAGTTGCAACAATGACCCTCACGTAAGGCGGCATTCGCAGAAAAGGCAGCCTCTATAACTCGGATGGCGAGCGACTTTCCGGCTTTGCTACCAAGAACGTCTACATTGATTCAACGCACTAAGAGGGGAGAAAGGCGCTCTGCCCTCTCTCCCCCACAAGCACTAAACCGGTCTCCCCATGCTTCGGCCTGTGTGGCCTGCAGCACCGGCCGCATTTCCATGAAATCCGTCTCGGCCCTTCGGGTGGGTGATCCCCCTCCGGTTTAGCGCTTGTCCCCCTCTCTCCAGCTGTTCCGCACGAGCTCGGGAGCAGGAGCGGGGCTCCTGCCCTCCCTTCGATTTCGGGAGGTCAAGGAGTGATCGCTTGCGCTTGTGGAGAAGGAAAGATGACAGAAAAGCTTGAGCTGCAACCCAACGAGCCATTGTCCGTGAAGGTCGAACGTCACCGGGCCGTGTACCTGGTGGCCATCAACGGCGAGGGCGGCGCTGACATGGATCAAGAAGCGAAGGCACGTATGGAAATCATCAGGCACGCGCCGTCAGATCAGGATGAGAGATATCAGAAGCTACTTTACGTAGCGGGATATCTAATTGCCTCCAAGGGGAGCCTAAACTCTGAGGAAATGGAGCTTCTTCTTTCAGGCTCCATCTGACTGCCGGGGCATTGATGAGCAACAGGCATCTGGCCCTGAAATCAGTAGTTGGTGGCAACCCACTCGCCGGATGCAGACTTGGCAAATCCAATGACACGATCGAGAGGAGCTGCGTTTGGGTTCCTCTTGATGGCCGCAACGCATGATACGCCTGGACCGCTGGCGTTCTCGTCACACTCTCCCAAGGCAAGAGTTACATCGGCATCACCGCGGCCGGTCCTCAGAGGGTTGCGGGCATATGCCTTGCGGTATGCGGCTAGGGCTTCCTCTTCTGTCGGTATCTCGAGCACAGGGGCCGGAGGTTCGGGAATTAGGGAGGGATTGGCTGCGATAAGGGCCGCGATCTCCGCATCAGTAGGGGCCCGAACAACCGGCTCTGGCTCCGGCATGATGAGATAAGTACCTCCAGCACCGGCGAGAATGCCGAGACCTGCGGCTGCTACGATGAGAATGTTGCTGTTCATGTCATCCACTCAGTCGTTCAGGTTGAACCAAGCGCGCTGCTTGACGCCCTTATCGTTTGGAATGTCGAAATAATAGGGATCCGCGCGGCGAGGGCGGGGCTGAGTGATCTGCACCATGCAGCCATTGTCTCGGTTGAAGACATCATTGTCGTTGTTCTGGTTGATCTGCCGGATCGTGACACCTTTGCGCTCGTTTTCTTGGCTGTCACCAAATTGGGTACGGAAGGCGGCACGGTTGCTGCACTGGTTGACGGTTTTCGTGCACTGATCCTTGTCGTCTCCGCCCAAGAACGACCGATCCCCATCGGTGCGGGAGGAAACGGCGGTCATGCCGGCAGGGCATTCCTCGTAAGGTTCATAGCCCGGCTTTCCGGCTTTTGCTTCATGGCAGATCGGCCAGGAGAAGCCGGGCTTCGCCATAGCTGATATGAGCCTTTTCATCGGGGGAACGCAGTAGGGGACGCCATGCCAAGACGGGCTTTGTGAGGCTGCGCACAAGAGGATCTGGCAACCCCATGAGGCATCCTCGGCTTTGGCAGATGCTGGAGAGATGGCAAGAGCCGCGAGACCGGCTGCGGCAAAAAACACTGGTTTCATATCAGGTGTCCCTCTTGATCAATGCTGCTGAAATTGCCGGCTCGGAAAAAGGTCTTTCGAGCGGAGTCCTGTGTTGGATGCGTTCGCCTGCAGCGTAGATGAGGGCCGAGATCAGCGCGAAGCACGCAAACCAGGAAATGCCGATGCGATAGAGCAGTGGCTGATTGGGAATGTCCCGAGAAACCGCGGCGAAGGCGAAAAGCCCGACCAAGTAGCTGTCGAAGGACAAGTGGCGTATGTCGTGGAAAGCCAGCGACAGGATGAGAAGGAAGGCCGCTAGTAGCGCGTGGATCCACCAGAGTCTCTGCGCCAGGATTATGAGGGCGATCGAGAGGGAGATGGCAAGCAGCAAGCCAGCCAAGGGATCCGTTGCGAGAGAGGTCGCAATATGTGCGAGGTCTGGCAACTATCGGTCTGTCCTCTTCGGCTTGTTTCGCGCATCAGCAAAAGGAGGAGAGATCTCGCTTTTCCGCTCGGCCAATAGATTGAAGTCGGCGATCGGATGCCGATCTAGCGTCCGGTCGACAGCTTTGCGGCGCCATTCGTTCATGTCCAACACGTAGGTTCCCCACATCCCATACCGGGCGGCCATCGCGTTGGTCTGATAAGCGTAATATTGGGCGTTGATGTAGGGGGAATCGAGACGGGCCCAACCGACGCGCAGCATTTCGGCGGCGAGATCCACACCGTTAGTCGTGCATTGTGCGACGGGTATCCCATCGTTCGCGTAGGCCAGACCGACGCAACTCGTGGGTCTGTTTCCGACAGTCCTTTTCAGCCAGGCCTTGGCGAAGGGACCGCATGGAACGGGGGTTGGAGCCTGTTGCTTGTCCCGGTTGGTCCACTTTGGGTTCAAAGCCCATTGAGGAAGCTCACAGGTGTCGATGCCAGCCAACCTTACTTTATAGCCATTGCCAAGCGTGCCGAACCATAGCGTGCGGCCGTCGAGAACGGTTACCGGGCCTTTGAACGTCGGCAACCGAACAGCAGCAGCAACGGGAGGCGCAGCCTGACCGCGTAGGGCGTGCCAGTTTTGATAGATCGGATCGGCGGCAAACGCCGGCAAGGCCAAAGAGCTTGCGGCGATAGCAAGGATAAGGCGGTTTCTCATGGCTGGGCGCTCCTCGATCGCTGGTTCGCCTCACGACTAAGCAGGATGGAAGGATGCTGAACGTCGGAGAATTGCCAAAGGCCGGCCTTTTTTTGCTGAGCAAGCTGCTCGGCTATGGCGTAGGGGGCATGATAAGGGAGACCATCGGTCTTCAAGGCGGCGAATGCATAGCCGCTTGTCACCATGATCTGCGCGAGGTCGAGCCTTTGACTGCCAACCGTGGCGTAACAAACGACATATGAGATGCCGTTAAGCTTCGCCACGGGGGCACAGATCGGTTTGGTGTCCTTGATGTAGGCAGCCAACATCGCAAGCGATGCCTCGCCGCAATCTTGTCTATTGCCCTGACCATCCGTGTAGGCAGTGCCACGCAAGCAGGACTGGATGCCATAGAGACGAAACCGTTCTCCGTTCGAGATCCAGGTGTCCCCCGTTTCCAGCGTAATGCCGGGAGCAAGATCGAAGTACCCTTCAGGTGCGGCATTGGCTGCAAAGGGCAGTAGAGTCGCGACGAGTGCAGCAGCAAGCTTCATTGCGCCTTCACCCGAGGATCTGCCCACATGCCGTAGGAACCCTTCTGGCCGATTTCCTGAGCCTCCGTGAGATCAGGACGTTCGAATGAACCATCGGCTTTCTTAGTCAGGCGAACCGCTCCCAACGACAGAAGCTGCTCCTCAAGATTATCAACCGTGTCCATTGCTCCAGGATAGTTATAGTAGCCGTAGCAAGTGACATCTTGAACGGGGGCAGTCTGCTCGCTGATGAAGGCCCTGCAGAACAGAACCTTGGGGCTCTGCAGCATCGTTTGCAGCTGCTGCGTACCAAACTCCTCGCAAGTCCCGGAATAGTCCTCCGCGCGATTGACCAAATCGCCGTTGCAGGGCTGAACGCCATATAGATGCAACGTTGTCGATTCATCGACGCGAAACTCAGTCGCCGAGATAGCCTTGAAGCCATTGGCAGTGGCGTAACCTTTGCGATCAGCGACTTTGCCGGTCCCGTCGTAATACTCGACGACAAGAACCGTCTTGCCCGGCGCCGCCAGTGACCTGATGTAGTCCTTGTTCACCGCAGGAGCGGCAAGCGCTTGTGTTGCCAATGCGCAACTTAGAAGCGCGGGAATGATGGCCTGTTTCATATTCTAGCCCTAACCATCCTGAGTCCGATTGTTGACCCTGCAAAATAGGGTTTAACACCGATCAGAAAACTTGTAAGAGTGCATCAATTCGGTATCATGTGTGTATTGACTCTAGTCGGTTTTCGTGGCGATCACAACACCGTTTGACGGGCGGGTGCGATGGATAAAAACACTGTCTATGCAGGGTATCTAGGCCCGCGAACCCTGACTAGCGCAGCATTATCCATGCTGCTCGCGGCCAATACTGCTGCGTCACAAGACCTAGCCGCAACAGGGCGTATTCCCAGCGATTACAACGGTTCTGTGACAATCAACGAGGAATCTCTTGTCACGAACTTCGAAGATCGCTGGAGCGGTGTCGAGACATCAGAGAAGGAATTCGTCCTTGGTGCAAACGGTGTTGTCACGAAGGGCGGAGCCGAGGATTTGGGCGCAACGGCGTCGAACGACGCGGGAGCCAAATGGCATCAAATTGATGCGTCTATCAGCGCGTATTTTGATGTCTCGGAGCGCGCCAGCGGCCGCATTGAGCCTGTCCAGACTCCCACTCTAGATACTACATCTAGTGATACCCCCAAAAATCTAGGGGCACGGACTCCCGTTGAAGAGTGCGGGCCGTCGCCCCTGTCACCTGATGAGATTAAAGCGCTGGTTGTATCCACTGCGCGCCGATACAGCGTCGATGAGGGCTTCGCGGTTGCGATTGCCTGGGCCGAAAGCCGCTTCGATGAGATCCGCAATTCACCGAAAGGCGCACGCGGACCGATGCAGCTTATCCCCGAAACGGCGGCTCGCTTCGGTGTTCAGGACATTTGCGATCCCGCTCAAAACATCGAGGGCGGGATGAAGTACCTGCGCTTCCTGCTCGATGAGTTTCAGAACCCGCTTCTGGTCGCAGCCGCTTACAACAGCGGGGAGGGTCGCATCTACGAATATGGCGGCGTTCCGCCATTCCAAGAAACCGTCGGCTATGTCGCAAAGGTCGTGAATTTCCAGCTTGGCCTACCGATGCCAACCGGCAAACGGAAGGCGAACGGGATCGTCCGAGACATGGCGGCAAAGAACACCAGCGATGCCGGAGTCATCGCTGTGGAGAAGACCGGCAAGTTCGTCGGCGGCGTGATGCATTTTTAAGGAGAGAACTATGAACAACGTCGTTTCCCGGCATTCCGGGGCATTGAAGGCAGTGGCCGTCATTGGCTTGGTGGCAGCCCTGCAAGTTGCAGGCGCTGATCAAGCGCTTGCACAGGCTAGCGGTGGCGGCGGCGGTGCATTCGCCCCCCTTCAGACAGCCGTGCAGATGATCGTTGACTTCATCACCGGACCCTTCGGACGTCTGATGGCAATCATCGCCGTGATTGGCCTCGGCTTCCTTGCCTTTGCCGGCAGGCTCTCGTGGTTCACGGCCGGAGCCGTCGTCATTGGCATCGGTCTCGTGTTCGGCGCCCCTGCCATCGTTGACCAGATGATTTCGTCGGTAGGCGGCGGCTGATGAGCGATTTTCAGGACGAGAAGCCAGCTTTGACGCCGTTGGTGATCGGCTTGACCCGTTCTCCGACGCTATGGGGCGTCCCCTACATGGCGGTCGTCCTGATCATCGGCGTGACAATCATTGGGTGGCTGGTGACGAACCATCTGGCGGCACTGCTGATCGCGCCAGCCGCCTATCTTGTCCTTTTCTCGCTTTGTGCCTGGGACAGCAAGATTCTCGACGTCCTGCAGGTCACGTCCCGCAAGACGCCAAGGACCCCCAACAAACGCTTTTGGGGCACCAACTCATACGGACCATAGTAGATGCTGAAAGTCGTCAAGGAAGAGCTTGGGTTTGGGAAGGTCGCCGGCAACGAGCGGCCTATGTCCGTTCACATCCCCTATATGCGGCATGTGTCTGACACGGTCATCGGGCTCGAGAATGGAACCCTGATCAGCGTCATCAAGCTTGACGGACTGTTCTTCCAGACGGAGGACCAGGCCGAATTGAACATGCGTTCTGTTGTGCAGAACACCATGATCCGAGCTCTAGGTTCGAGCCGCTATTCTCTTTGGTCGACTGTAATCCGTCGTGAGGTCGAGACCGAAATCGGCGGTTCGTTCGATTCCTCCTTCTGCGAGATCCTGAACGACCGCTATATGGACCAACTTCGCAAGAAGCGGATGTTCACGAACGAAATCTACCTGACGATCGTGCGTTCGGGCATGAAAGGGGCGCTTGGCCTCGGCGACTCGCTGAAGCGGATCTTTGAACGCTCGAACAAGGAGGCCAGGTCCCAAGCGACCCGTGAAGACGTGACCGACCTCGAAGAGCTGGTTGGGAACATCGTGAAAGAGTTGCACAAGTACGGCGCAAAGCCGCTTGGCATTACGTATCGCAAGAAATCGGACGATACCGCGAAAAAGGACATCGATGGAGAAGACGCTAAGGGCGATCCGTATTCGGAGCCCTGCGAGTTCTTCAACACGATCCTGACCTGCGGTGTGCCGCGAAAGATGCGGCTTCCGCGCATGGGAATTCGGAACTACGTCGGCACTTCACGGCTTCACTTTTCAAAGCGGACTATGCAGGCACAAGCGGCGGTGGAAGAAGATAGCCGCTATGCCGCTCTACTCTCGATCAAAGAATATCCTCCATTCACTGGTCCCGGCATGCTGGATGGATTGCTCCAGGTGAACCATGAGTTCATCCTGACACAGTCGTTCACGCTGGCTGACAAGCCGATCGCACAAGAACGGATCAGCCGTCTCCAGCGTCAGATCAAGGCATCCGACGAAGCGGGTAAGGCTATCGAAGCGCAGCAGCTTGCCGATCGCCAGCGAAACCGCGACCAAGACGACCGAGAGCGCTGATCTGCGGCCCTGTCGCTGCAGTGAGGGCCCGTATCGTCGGCCGGGGTGCCTACGCTCAGCGCCCTCTCCTGTCCGTTGGATGGTTTGACGGACAAACTACGATAGCCCCTCACCCATTCAACCGCTTGCGCGGTCCTACACTCCGTTGCGGCCCTACGGGTGCATGGGCTCGTTTCGCTATCTTCGGATCTTTGCCGTCAACCAACGAACAGGAGACGGCAATGCAGAGCGTAAAGGACACCTACCAGCGGATCACCGACACCATCATCCAGCAGCTCGAGGCCGGCACCAAGCCTTGGATTCGGCCATGGCGCGGAAATGTTCGCTGGTCGGCTACGCCGCTGCGTGCCTCCGGCGAAGCCTATCGCGGCATCAACGTGGTCATGCTTTGGCTCTCCGGGCAACTCGCCGGCTACGACGAAAACACATGGATGACTTACCGGCAGGCTCAAGAGCTTGGCGCTCAGGTCCGCAAGGGCGAACAAGGAACCCTCGTCGTCAAGTACGGCACCTTCACGCCGAAGGATCAGGAGGCGGACGATCGCGCAGTCCCCTATCTCAAGGGCTACGCTGTCTTCAACGTCGAGCAGATCGATAACCTGCCTGACCGCTTCAAGAGCCCGGCCGATGATGTGCCAATGGATGCCGTTCCAGTCCTCGAAAACGTCGAATCCTTCATAGATCGCACTGGCGCGAAGATCACCTACGGCGGCAAGCAGGCTTGTTATCGCCCTGGTCTCGATGACATTCTGATTCCGGATCGGGGGCGGTTCCTCAGCGAGATTCACCTTTACAGCACTGTTCTTCATGAAATTTCTCATTGGAGTGGTGCAAAGGCACGTTTGGGCCGTGACCTGAGTGGGCGGTTCGGCAGTGAGGCCTACGCCATGGAGGAGCTTGTTGCCGAGATCTCAGCCGCGTTCGTCTGCGCCGATCTTGGTATCGAGCATGATCCGCGAGACAACACCGCGACTTACGTTGAAAACTGGCTCAAGGTGCTCAAGCAGGATTCACGTGCAGTAATCACTGCCGCCGCAAAGGCTCAGGCAGTCGCTGACTATCTGCGACAGTTCAGCTCTTCTACAGGGTAGGGCCCCTGGCATAACTGTCGGGCCTCATGCGCATCGACCCAAAACTTTACAATTGTAAAGTCGGGCATCCTTGATGCGTATCGACCAAAAACTTTACAACTGTAAAGTCGGGCACCTCGATGCGTTAACTTCTTGTTAACGAAAAACGCCTTGAAGAATCGGAGTCAGTCTGGCATCTCTGACGGAAATGATCTCGTAAAGTGGTCAGAACCGTCAAGAGGATTGAATGTTGCAGCCAGCTTCTCAGAGCGTCAGAGACACTGCGTCGAAGATCGGGGTTTACACCTCGAAACTCTCTGCGGAGCTGAACGATATGCGTGAGGCTGTCTATCCACCCTCTGCGCAGAAAACATTTGGCCGGACATTCTCAACCCTGGACCTGGTGCGGTTACTCAAGGTTCCGGAAAGTACTCTTCGCCAGTTGACGCTGGAAGGGAAGGGGCCTTTGCCCGAGCGTGCAGAAAACAATAGGCGAACCTACACGATAGAACAGGTCAAGGAACTGAGGGCATTCTTGGCCGAACTTCGTCCGGACGAAGCTGGCGAACTGCTCCCGCATCGTCGCAAAGGGGAAAAGCTTCAGGTAATTGCTACGGCCAATTTTAAAGGTGGTAGTTCCAAGACAACCACTTCTATCCATCTTGCACATTTTCTAGGGCTTCAGGGTTATCGGGTCCTGTGTCTGGATCTTGATCCGCAAGCATCGATGACTGCGCTATTTGGTATTCAGCCCGAGTTCGATCTCGGCGAGAACCAGACAGCCTATGCAGCCATTCGATATGACAATGAGAGGCGGCCGCTCGCTGAAGTGATCCGGCCAACCTATTTCCCGGGTGTCGATCTAGTTCCTGGAAATCTGGAGCTAATGGATTTTGAGTTTGATACCCCATCCTATCTGACCTCGAAAACCAGAGATGACTTGGGTTTGTTTTTCGAGCGGTTAAGCAGCGCCCTGGCCCGTGTCGATGATCGATACGATATCGTGATCATCGACACCCCACCGTCCCTTGGATACTCGACGCTCGCCGCTCTTTACGCAGCCACGTCCTTAATCATTACCGTTCATCCGGCGATGCTCGACGTTGCATCGTGCAATCAGTTCCTGATCATGATCTCCGATCTATCGGAAGTTCTGGGGCAGTTTGGAGCTAAATTTGAGCATGACTTTTTCCGTTTCCTGCTCACTCGCGTGAACCCGAATGACGGGCCCCAGAAGTACATGTCTGGAGTCATGCGCCGGTTGTTTGGTGATGATGTACTCGTTGCGGAGGCGCTCGAATCGACGGCAATCGCCGGTGCAGCGGTAGCGAAGAAGACCCTATACGAGCTTGAGTCGGGCGAGGTCGGTCGTGAAGCGTTGAAGCGTGCAATTGAGAGCGCTGATCGAGTTAACTCCGAAATCCTCGACCTCGTTCACAAAGTTTGGGGGCGTAGCACATGAAGAAAAGCATCCTTCAGCGAATGGCGGCCGCCGAAAACCGGACAGAATCTACTGTGGTGTCGGACGCGTCTGACAAGCACTCGCTGGCGCGGCGGCACTCTTCACCTGTCATTTCCAATGTGGGTCGAGCACTGACACAGCTCACCGAAGATAGTGTCATTTCACTCGATCCTGACCGTATCGACCGCTCCCCCTATAGAGATCGCTTTGGCAACGACGAAGATGCGGCCAAAGAGCTCGAGGCGCTTAAGGTTTCTATCGCAAGCGAAGGCCAAAAAATTCCGGTTCTCGTTCGGCCGCATCCGACGAAACCGGATCATTATCAGCTTGCCTACGGGTACCGTCGATGGGCGGCGATCAAGGCCATAATGACAGAAGCGGATCGACCGGAGACCATAAAGATTCGAGCGTATGTTCGAGAGCTTTCCGATCGGCAATTGATTGAAGAGCAATCGCTTGAGAATGGTGTTCGGGAAAACCTGACCTGGATCGAGCAGGCAATGTGGGCAGTACAGCTCAAAAGTGCTGGCCTTTCCCATCGCGCCATGTGCCCAATCTTGGGAACTTCAGAAGCGGCAATATCGCATCTGTTTCGAGTGACGGAGGCGGTCCCCGAAGACATCATTCTTGCGATCGGTAGAGCAAAAGGAGTTGGTCGACCGAAATGGACCGCATTTGCCGAGTTGCTGAAAGATCCGAGCAGCGCAGCACGTGTTCGCAAGATAATCAACACGGTCGAGTTTCGAGGCGCTGACAGCTCCAGCCGTATTGCCCAAGCGATACGAGCTGCAAGTGCTGCAGCCGACAAAGTGACTGCGGAACCAACTGAAGAGATTGTTGACTTCGCCGTGGGTGACCGAGTTTTTGGCCGCATGAAGAGTAATTCGGCTGGAACTACGGTCTCAATCCCGAAGCAGGAACGCGCTTTCGCGCGCTGGCTGGCGGACCGAATGCCTGATCTTCTAAACGAATACAACAATCATTCCGATCCAACTCACCAAAAGGTGTGATCGAGACACTCGTTAATTGGTCAAGAGGAGAGACCGCGACAAAAGAAAAAGGCCCCCAAAACGTTTCCGTCATGGAAGCCTCTCTCAATTCCTAGCAAGATCGAGAATCGCATTTCCATGAATCCCAGTCAAGAGTCTTTGGCATCGTTTTGGTGAGCGGATTTCTTTTGCCTGAAGAAAGGTGAAGGAATATGCAGACGGGAAATGTGACGACGCCCTTTGGGCGGCGGCCGGCTGTGCTTGCTCTTGTAAAGAGGCAGCTCCAGACGTCCGAGACGAAACCAAACCGCCCGGTCGAAAAATGGAAAGTGTTTCGCGACGCCTGTGAGGCCCGTGAACGCCTTGGCCTCCAGGACAGGGCGCTGACTGTGCTGGACGCATTGCTGACGTTTTATCCAGAGAGCGAGCTCAACTGCGATAGTGGATTGGTGGTCTTTCCATCCAATGCCCAGCTGTCTGTCAGAGCGCACGGCATTACCGGAACGACCTTGCGGCGGCATTTGGCTGCCTTGGTCGAAGCCGGGCTCATCCAGCGCAAGGATAGTCCGAACGGCAAGCGCTACGCTCACCGTGACAAGGGTGGCGATATCGAGCAGGCCTTTGGATTCGATCTTTCTCCACTTTTGGCTCGCGCTGCGGAACTTGCAGCACTGGCACAGGAAGTCGCTGCTGAGCGCCTGCAGTTCAGACGAACTAAAGAGGCGCTGACTATCTGCCGGCGTGATGTACGCAAGCTAATTTCCGCCGCGATGGAGGAGGGGGCTGACGGCGACTGGGAAGCCATCGAAGACATGTATGTCGGCATTGTCAGCCGACTTCCCCGCAATCCTGACCGTCGCCAGGTGGAGGCAATCCTCGACGAGATGCAGCTTTTGCGCACCGAAATCCTCAACCTTCTGGAAAATCAGTTAGATTCTCAAAATATGGACGGCAATGCTGTTCAAAATGGCTGCCACATACAGAATTCAAAACCCGAATCCATCTATGAACTTGAACCTAGCTCTGGAAAAGAGCAGGGCGGAGCCGTCGTGCTGGAAGTAGCACCCAAAGCGGTTGCTCAGCCGTTTGCAAAGCCGGAACAGATGAAGGCGTTCCCGCTGTCGATGGTCCTGAAAGCCTGCCCGCAGATTTCGGACTACGGGCCCGGCGGCACGATCTCCCATTGGCGCGAGCTGATGGGCGCCGCGGTGGTGGTACGATCAATGCTTGGTGTTAGCCCGTCGGCTTACCAGGAGGCTTGCGAGGTGATGGGGCCGGAGAACGCGGCGGTTGCCATGGCTGCAATCTTGGAGAGGGCAGGGCATATCAATTCGGCAGGTGGATATCTCCGCGATCTCACGCGCCGGGCGAGGGTAGGGGAGTTCGGACTGGGACCGATGCTGATGTCGCTGATGCGTGCAAATGCGAACAGCGATCGGAAAACGGGGTGAGGGACGACGCGTTCCTAAATGGCCATCACTTGACGGCCCTTTCCGTTCTTCAATCGTCTGTCGGGGTATCGACCTTGGATGATTTTCGACCTGGTGGCCGGCCAGGGGGACGGCCTTTCCTGCTGACTCTCGCCGCTTTTCTAGTAAGTCGTTGGCGTTCGGCCTCAGCTTTTGCTTCGGCCTCCGCTTCCGCTTTTTGCCGAGCTTCAAGAACATCCTTAGGCGTCAGTTGGCCAACTATACCGATCAAACTGCGTATGGTGTCATGCGGGAGGTCATGAATGAGTCTGAAGAGTTCAACCCGATCATCGGCCTCTTCAGGATTTTTACCGTAGAGATGAGGTGCTGCGGCATGAATTATCTGCATCGGCAGGAACCCAAGGAGCTCGGAAAGGTGAATCATTCGAGAGACGGTCAGTCGCGAAATGTTCAGTTCGTAGCGGCTGTAGACCACTCGAGCGAGACCAGCCAGGGTCGCGAAATCACTCTGGGTCAGACCAGTTTTCGCGCGTTCGTCGAGTAGGAATGCGGAAAGTTTTGCGTCGATCTCGCCGAAGCTGACTATGCCGTCGAATCCCTCCTTGCGGTACAAGGGTCTCTGGAAATCTGGATCTGTAGTCTCAACCAGTTCCCTTGATTTGATATAGTCGGATAGATTCCGCACAGTCGGTATTCCCTCAGTCCCCAAATCCGCCTGTGGCAGATATCACGCACCATAACGTGCCATTAAGGCACTGTCATCCTGCGCGCCAGTTACAAAGCCCTAACAAAAGTGGGGGGAATGAATGCCAGGATGCTGATCTCCTCGATATAAAACCCGCAACTCAGGGCGCGTTGTCCATCACCTCAAGATCCAGTGGGAGCATTCCTGTTCACGGCTTTCGCAGCGATCAGGTTCCAGCTGTGGGCGCTGGATTGAAAAACGCCTTCGACCGTTCTTTCTTCGGAGATCCAGCTCAGCTTCACGCGCATTTCGCATGCCAATAAAAGCTGGTCGATGCTGATGCACCTTGTGATCAAAATCTCAGACTTCGGCCCAAATGTCTCAAAGTCCCACATCGCAAACCGGAACAGCTCCCGTTTCGCGTGTTCGTTGGTTGGCCAATCAGCTTGTTTGACCGGCTCGGCTGGAGAAGAACCAATAAGAGGCATAGTCCTCTTTATGGACTGAATGTCGATCCCTGCCTTCTCCGCTGCTTCAGGGTTGATCAAGAAGCCAAGGGTGGTGCCCACGGCCACCCCGGCCAGAAATCGAAGGTCGAGGATCAATAACCATTATCCTTCAGGAACTGGTCGATTGCGGCCTTGACGATCACCGTCATTTTTAAGTCGTTTTCAGAGGCTGCGCGCTCCAAGCGTTTCTTGGTGTCGTAATCAAGAGGGCAATTGACGAAGTGCTTGCTCTCGCGCGCCTTGTTCTGCTTGAGCTCCTGCAGTCGTATTCTGGACGCCTCACGCTCCAACGACTTGTTCGTCGCTCTCTCCCGGCGAGTCTCCGGTGAGGGCAAAATCAAACTTGATCTTGGGGGCACCTGAACGGCTGGTACCTGAGCGGGAGCTTCTTCGACAGCGACCTCGTCCGGTTGATGGCTGGCGACCGCGTTTTCTGCTTCGTTGTCTATAGCCGGCTGCGACATTGGATTGGGTACATTCCCCCGGGACCGTCGCGGTGCAACGGGAAAATCAGATATGCTGGAAGTCCCTTTAGCCATCTTACGACCTCTTCTGCTCGTTCGGCAGGAAACGTTCAATTTCTTGCATCAAGGTCATGACCTCGCTCCGGGCCTTTTTGACTGAGTCGCTCAGCTCCAGCATTTGTAGCGTCCCATACCTATGCCCGCTACGAAAACGCCTCCTCCTTGATGACAGTAGGACGCCTACTCCACGTTTTCGAAGTCCTGAATATCACCCCGGAAGAGTTCTTCGGTCCTCTCGTCAACGAACAGCCCTCTCGCTCGAAAGCCGAGTCACGCGAAGCCCTGAGAGACCAGCTGATGGAGGAAACGGTCGACCACCTGAAAAAGCTCGACGATACGACCTTGAAGATGGTGCGTGACCTGGTGATCGCCATGGAGCCCCGGACGATCGGAAGGCAGTAAACGAATGGCGCGGCGAAAGCCGCGCCATAACACTCAGCCGGTTGGGTTTGGTTTCCGCCGCGCGCCGGCCGCCTTTGGCGAACAGCTGGCGCTCATGCGGCGTCCTTCCCCCCTTCTGGCGAAGGCACCGCTCGGATCGATCGGCGCCAGTCCGAGATCCGAGAAGGACAATGAAGAACATCGGAGCTTTCAGCATAGCGCCGCTCCTCCTTCTGGGGCGGGAAAGCGGGAATTCTCGACACGGTTTTGACGGAAGAAGGGAAGCCGCAGGAGGCTTAGCATAGCGCCGCGAAGCGGAAGCCGGGACCGACTTCCCCGCCAAAACCGTTCCGTTAGATTCGACAGTGACAGGAAAGGTGATCCCATGACCAATGCTTTTGACCAGGCACTGCAAAAGGCAACCGGCGGCTACCCAGTCGATACGCTGATCGTAACCAAAAACGAGGATGGCGAACCAGAAGTGTCCATGTTCGTCCTCAATGCGGACAATCAGCTGCTTCACGTTTCCTATGACCCAGAGGGCGGTATCATATTCAAAACCGCTCAACAGGACGAGCTGCTATTCTCGCGCCAACTCCTTGAGACCATCGCGAAGATGCAGGTTTCGGCGGACAGAAGATGGAAAGAGCTTCAGCGTCATTGGGTGGACGACAAGGCGACCTGGGAGGGCTTTGAACATCTTCTCGATACACCAAATATTCAGTGAAGCGAGCGCGTCGGCTCCGGCAGCAGCTTTACCATCTGCTTCACGACCGTTCGCAATTTTCTCCAGTCTCGTAGATCGCCTTCGTTTACGCGCTCCTGGATAGCCGTTAGGACCCATCCCACGCAGGCGATATCGTCTGCAGCGCGATACTCGTCCGACCGATGGAAGCAAGCGACGATGCGAGGCCGTGCGCCTTCCTCGGTCTTCGGAATCTGCGAAACCAGATCCTGCGCTTCTCGATAGGCCTTTGCCACACGTTTGAGGTCATCTGGCCCGGCTTGAGTGATCATGCCGACGGTCCACATCAGCGTATTTGACAGGTGTTCCACTTCGTCAGTCATGGCGATCCTCATTCCTCTCCATTGTGACAACGCCTCAAAAAGCTAACACCACGCAGACACTCGCGTTAGGTGCAAATCTGCAGATTAGGCTCGCGTCATGTTCCATCTTGACTTTTAGCGGCCCATGCGTTCCCTGTTTGTTCCTTTCATTCAGTATCACGAAAGGACCAGTTTGAAATGCTCGCCGGCCTGAAAATCGAGGCAGAAGTCTATGTGCCTCTCATGCTCCACGGGTTATGCGCCGGCTTTCCGTCACCCGCAGATGACTACATCGAAGAATCGATTGACCTCACAAAGCTCCTCATCCGGAACCCGCCGGCGACGTTCTTGTGGAAGGTCGACGGCAATTCGATGCGAGACGCCGGAATCTTCCACGGGGATTTGATCTTGGTCGACCGCAGCCTGCGCCCGGTCGACGGCGATATTGTCGTAGCGACCGTACATGGCGAGCGGTCGTTGAAGCGGCTGCGCATGACAGGTGGTCGCCCGCGGCTGATGTTCGAGAATTCGGACATGCCTCTGTTCGACCTTCCGGAGATTGCGGAAGTCGAGATCTGGGGCGTCGCGCTCTGCAACGTTCATTGGCTGCGACCGAGGAGAAAGGGATGACCTCCTTCGCGCTGATTGACGGCAACTCATTCTATTGCTCCTGCGAGCGCGTCTTCGACCCGTCGATAGCCAAGCGCCCGGTGATTGTCCTGTCCAACAATGACGGTTGTGCAGTTGCAAGGACGGCGGAGGCCAAGGCGCTCGGCATTGGCATGGGAGAACCCTATTTCAAGATCCGTGACCTCTGTCGCGACAACGGCGTGGCGGTCTATTCCAGCAACTACACCCTTTATGGCGACATGAGCGCCAGGCTGAATGCGATCTATCGGCAATGGTCTCCGGATGTTGAGGTCTATTCGATCGATGAAAGCTTTCTGGATATGACCGACATCAGGCCCGCCGATCGCGTTACTTTCGGCCGCGATCTTCGGTCCACGGTTCAGCAATGGACGGGAATCCCGACTTGTGTCGGCATTGGCCCGAGCAAGACACTGGCGAAGTTCGCAAACCACGTTGCAAAGAAGAATCCGGAGCTTGGCGGCGTCTGCGACCTGACAGATGCATTCGTTCGGCAAAGCTGGCTCGATCGCGTCGAGGTTGGGGAGGTTTGGGGCGTCGGATCGGCATCAGAGCGAAAACTATTCGGCCTGGGTATTGAAACAGCCGGCGACCTAGCGCGTGTTGATGCGCGGCTTGCCCGCAATCTTCTGAGCGTGGTGGGGGAGAGGACGGTTCTGGAGCTGCAGGGCATTTCATGCCTGCCGCTTGAAGACGTGCCGCCACAACGGAAGGGCTGCGCCGTAACCCGATCCTTTGGAGCGCCAGTCACGGATCTTGCCGGAATGCTCGAGGCAGTGGCGGCCTATGCGATGAGGGCAGGGGAGAAGCTGCGTCGGCATGGCCTTGAGGCGACGCATATGGCGGTCTTCATGCACACATCGCGCTTCAACCAAAAGGACAATCCGCATTCGGCGCAAACGACGGTGCATTTTGCCGAAGCATCGAATGACACATTCGACCTGATCCGGGCAGCGCAAAGCGGAGCGCAAAAAATTTTCAGGGACGGCCATCGCTATGCGAAGGCCGGCATCATCATGAATGATCTGGTGCCGGCGCAATCACAGCCGCGCCCTCTCTTCGAGGCACGTGATCGCAATCAATCAGAACGGCTTATGACCGCACTCGATGCGGTCAACGGCAAGTTCGGGCGAGGATCGCTCATCCCTGCCTCGGCCGGAATCAAGCGTCACTGGCAAGCGAAGTTTGACCGCCGATCGCCGCGTTACACGACCAATATAAAGGAGCTGCCAGTCGCGCTGGCAAGGTGAGGTCTAGACCATGAGTGATAAGCCGCCCTAATGGGGCGGCTCGTCGCTGATCAGCGCTTCGAAAGCAGCATCCTCTTCGGCAAGCTTCGCTTCGGCTGACGCTAGCTCGGCTACGATCTGCTGGCGCTCGGCCTGGTCGATGGACGCTGCAAGTTCAGCGCGCAGTTCGTTGATGTGGTCGTAAGTGGTCATCGTCAGCTCCTTTGAATGAAAACAAAGGTGCCGGACCGATAAGGGAGGGTTTGGGTCAATGACCGCCGAAGGCGGCCTACGGGGCGTGGGGGAGCCGATTTCGTTGCGCAGCGGCGAAATTGGGGGACCGCGTATCGTTGACGCAACCCCTCCCTTGTCGGTGTAATTGGCTAATGTTGAGAGAGAATATACCTCTCCGTATGGCACCTCTTTTGCTCTTTCGGAGCAGCTACGCGCGGCAGACGTTTTGGGTTCGAAGGGATCCCCGAACGACTGATAATCCAGTGCTATTCAGAGAGCATGCCTGGAGCATCATGGTTCGCAATGCGCTGCAGAACCATGCGAAACATCATCCCGCGGGCGAATGATGGGTTCATCGCGCCGGAATAACATGGCGCTGCGCCCTTGCGACGGTCGCGGGCACGCGCACATATTGCGCGACCCCAAGATCATGGTCGTAGTCGCCGAGGTGGAACTGTAGCCCGTTCAGGATACGCTCACAGGAGTCGACAATCTTTTTGCGATCCTTGATCGGGTTACTGTGAAACAGCTCGTTGCGTGTCTCCTTGATGACCCGCATCGTGTCGTTAAACATGGTTTTCGTGAAGGTGAAGCCTAGGACAGAGTCCGGGGCAAACATGTCGCGGATCAGGGGCCAGTCCGCCTGCATAATTGTCCATATATCACCCAGGGTAAGGCAATAGTAGAACTCGTCGGTTTTGTTGTTTCCCGTAACATTGTTGATATGCTGCTGGCTGACCATATTGTCGAAAACTCGCCAGACAGCTTTCACGAAAGCTGGATTGACAGGCGTACCCAGAATGTTGGGAAAGGCAGTGTAGGTCTGCCCGTTCTGCCGCGCATTGCGGATCAGCGTCCACCAGTCCATCCGCCCAAAGCGTTCTTCTAGGTAGTCGGCAAGCACCGAACGCAGAGCGTTCTCCACCGCAAACACGAAGGGGTAGATCGACGAAAATTCTTTCACCTTGCGGGTATATATCCTGTGGAGCACGAGCCTCTGCTCAGGTGTCGGTATCTGCTGTAGGGCTTGGACCTGAACCGCTTCGCGAATACTATCGCGTAACAGCGTGGGGTTGAGGGTGCGCATGTCAGCCTTGAAGTGATCCACCTGCTGCGGTGTGGGGACGAATGTCAGGTATTCACCCAGTAGCTGTGATGTCGGCACATGCCGCTTGGTGATGCTGGACACTTGCTCCCCCTTGCAATGCGAGTCTCTTTTCCCTATAACATAGCTACTCGCTGAGTGGTGGCACAATGGTGTTGCGAGCCCATGGCCTTACCATGGCACTTGGAGAGTCTAAACGGAATTTGGCTAGGCGTGGTCTTCACAGACTGCGCCTTTAGTCATTTTGGGGTGCTTTTCGGCTCTGGTGTCCAACGATTGGGTTCAGATAATGTCCGTCGCCTTGATGGGAATCGAACCTGCAGCCGCGCCGCTGCGAGGCTGAGCATCTTCAGACATCGACCATTAATTTCAGACGGATAGCGAAGCCTCAACGACTATGTTGAGGATTACGATGCTTCTAGAAAATTTGATATTGGAAAGGGCACCGTAAAGTTGACCGACACCAGTCAAAAATGGTGTCCCGCGGCTTTCGCTTATACGGTTTGCAGGCGGGCGATTTCGTTCCACATCTGCATGGCTTCGGTTCTCAGTTCGCGATGATGGTCTGATGAGATCTCGTGGAATGTGAAAAAGGTTGGCGACAGGATCATGAATTGAAACGAAACGCTGGAGATGTCGGGCTGTCTTGAAACGCTTCATGATCCGTTCTCGCCGCCGGGTCGGTTGATGGGAATTCTCCGCTCGGTTGTTCAAGCCTTTGTGCGACCGGTGTTCAACGCCGGGCATGATGTCACGCTTTGCCGCACCATATGATCGCAGTTTGTCGGTGATCATGACACGCGGCGAATGCGCATGTCCTTTCATGAGCTTTCGCATAAGGCGTTTGGCGGCCTTGGTATTGCGGCGGTTCTGCACCAGTACGTCGAGAACAAAACCGTGCTGATCGACGGCGCGCCAAAGCCAGTGTTTCTTGCCAACAATGGAGATGAGGACCTCATCGAGGTGCCATTTGTCGCTAAGCCGACCGGCGGATCGCCTCCGGATATCATTGGCGAAATGCCTGCCGAATTTCTCCACCCAGAGACGCACGGTCTAATGCGAAACGATGATCCCACGCGCCGCCAGCAGATCTTCGACCATGCCCAGACTGAGAGGAAAACGAAGATAGAGCCACACGGCGTGGGCAATTACTTCGGCTGGAAACCGATGACGGCGATAAAGGCGATCACAAGTGACTTGGGTCATGCTGAAAGATCGCACAGGTCGATCGCTGACAAGTTAACTTTACGGTGCCCTGGAAACACCTGAGAAGCAAGGCAGAGATGCGGCGGCCAGAGTCCCGACCAGTGTTACGCCAAAAGTCCCGTCACACGGCAATTCAACGCGGGCCACTGACGGTCTGGTGTCCGACCATCTGCCAGCGACCATCCCGGAAGCGCCAGACCGTCATAAAGCGGCTGTCAACCTCCACGGTCCTTTCGGGAAGACGAACGCTGCCCTTCATCGTGCCGAGCGCCATCGCGACCCCCGTCGCCAGATCGACGACCTTCTCCACCTCGAGGACAAGGCGCTCATACACGGTTGCGCCCCCAGCGATTTTTGCGAGATAGCTTTCCCGGCAGTCCGAGCCGCCCGATGAATGGCCATAATGGAGGCTTTCGTCCAGCAGATCACGCAAGGCATCGACATCCCCGGCCAGCATAGCCCTTTGTCGGGCTGCCTCCCTGTGGACAACGCTTTCTGCCGCACTCATATGCCTCCCCTCCATATCCAATCCAGGCTGTCCCCAATTCAAAACAGCGCCAGAGTAACGAACGAACTCCGGCGCTGCGCCTCTCAGATGAGCGGTGTTATCTGTTGCTTCACGTCGAGAAGTGCTTTGCCGTAGACTTCGTAGGCAACCTGCGGAGCGACCACGGCATGGCGAGCGGCGACAGCCGAATCTCGCCAGATGCGCTGAAGCGGACTGATATCCGCAAATGAACCAGCACCATGCGCGAATAGAAGGATGTCGATCGCACGTGTGATCTTCTCAGCGACCAGGCCGACATCGGCTCGTACACGCGCTCTCGTTTTCAGATCCGGATAGGTCCCCGCAGCGGCGGCATCATCGATGTCCGCAGCCGCCCGATAGGCGTGCAGGCAAGCGCTGTCGATCATCATCGCTGCTTCGCAGAGCTGAAGCTGGAAGCCGGTGGATTCCGCTTGGGAGGTGAGGAATGTATAGGAAATCGGCTTCTTTGCCGCCCGTGATGTCACGTATTCAAGGGCGGCTCGCCCGAGACCGAGTTGCGGACCGACGAGGACCAGCGACAAAATCGGCACAAACGCCCCACGGTAGGTACTTTCATTGCCTTTGTGTTCTGTCGGATAGTCTCCCCCAATCGCACTGGGAACCGAAAGAATGCGATGATCCGGAACAAAAACGTCTTCCGCAACCAGACAATTGCTGCCTGAAGACCGCATGCCGGCAACGAACCACGTGTCCTCAAAGGACAGCTCCGAACGTGGGATAAGGGCAAGACCCTGATCAATGGTTTCACCGGCATCGTTGACCACGGGTATTCCAAGCACACCCCAGTCAGCGTGCCAGGATCCGGAATTGTAGAACCATTTGCCGCTGACGCGCAGTCCACCTTCCACGCGCCGTGCCGTCGATGTTGGACCAAGCACGCCGCTGACACGAGCCTGCGGATTCGCACCGAACACGTCGTCCTGCGCCTTTTGTGGATAAAGCCCCACCAGCCAGGCACAGACATTGGTCAATGTGACGACCCAAGCCGTGCCGCCATCGGCTTCCCCGACAATGGTCGACATATCGAGCATATCCCTCATCTTGCCTTCGAACCCGCCGTACCTCCGCGGCATCGCGAGACGGAACGCCCCGGCCTCCTCCAGAGCATCGATCACCGGCTGAGTGACCCTGCGGTCTTGCTCGCCCTGAGCCGCATGTTCCCGGATGAGTGGCTGCAAGCCCCGGACACGGTCGAGCAACGCTGCGACCGTGTCCACCGGCGCACGATAGCTTTGAGCTGCAATATGATTCATGGTTTCCTCCTCCTTTAACTTCAACTTGCGCATGCGACGATGACGTCGCCAATTGTGTGGGATCGATCCTCGATCAGTTTCGAATGGGTTCCAAATTGCCGCGCCGTGTAGACGAGCGGTGGTTCATCACTCGAATGGGCATACGTCACGCGTCCAAACAGGAGCGCGTGGTCCCCTCCCTTGACCTCTTCATGGACGTCGCAGGCCGCGAAGCTCGCGCAACCCGGGAAGCGGGGCAGCCCCCTTTCAAGATGCCAGGGGACACCGGCAAACCGGTCGACGGACTTGCTCGCAAAAATCAGTGCGAGATCCGTCTGCCGATAACCGAGCAGGTTCACGCCGAACCGGCCCGATGCCCTGATTTGACCGAGCAGCCCGGACCCTTCGATCAATGCGATCGATATCAACGGTGGATCAAGCGAAAGAGACGCAAAGGACGATACGGTCGCACCGTGCGCCTTGCCGTCAGTCAGTGCCGTTACAATCGTCACCGGCGCCGGAACGCCGGCCATGAGACGCTTGAAAACTTCCGGTTCCATATCAGCCATGGTTTCCCCCAATGTCTAAAGCGCCACCGAGGGATATTCTCGACCGAGCCAGTGAGAGAGTTTCCGACCGAATTCGAGCTGAAATGCCAACGGTCCGGAACGGGCTGTGTATTCCTCTTCAAAGACCGCAATGAACAAAGTCAGGTTGAGGAAGAAATGCGCACCCATCTCGAAGAGAGCAACATAGTCATGGTTGATCAGGGCCTCGCGCTCTTCAGGCGTAAAGCTGTTGACGGTCGAGATCTCGACCGACGTCAGCATCGGCCCAATGGACTGTTCCCAGGTTTCCACCATGGCGCGCGGGTTTGTCCTATAGCGCTCAAGAAGGTCCGGATCGCGGTCGATCTGGTAAAGAAACTTGTTCACCCAATATTTGCTCATCAGACAGTCTCCTCAACCCTGGCCGTTGTCACCAATGCCGGCTTCTCGCCGTCCGGATACCATGTGAAATAGGCTTCCATCGTGTGGTAGAGATCGAGCGTGTCGGCATAGTCGGCCTTTACCGGCCCGGCGACGCCCATCATCAGGATCATATTGAGGAAGCCCTGTGTGGCATTGCCCGATTGCACCATGGTTTCGAGGGTCACGTTCTCGAAGATCGCCTCGATATCGCCATTGGCAAGCCACTCAACGGCCTTGCGATCAAATTCCGGATCGGGGCCGGAGGGACCGAATTGACGCGGGCCGCCAAGCTCCAGCGAGAGATGGCCCGTGCCGATGGCAGCCACGCGCTTGTCCGAGGGCCATGCCTCAATGACCTTTCGGATGGCACGGCCGAGGTTCCAGAACCGTTTCACCGAGGCGAGCGGCGGGACGAAGATGTTGGTGTAAATCGGCACGACCGGAAGGTCGGCGTCGGGCCGCACGGTAATGATCGGGCAGATGATTGAATGATCGATCTTCAGTTCGTGACTGACGGAGAAATCGAATCCCTCCTCCATGAGCCCCTCATGCATGAAGCGGGAGAAATCTTCATGCCCCTCCAACACATATTTTGGAATGCCAAACTCCCGCTCCTCGTTATAAAAGGTCGCGTCGTAGCGCGGCGCCTTGCCGATGAGGAAGGTTGGATAATTGTCGAGAAAGAACTGATGGAAATGGTCGGAACCGACCATGACCAGAATGTCCGGCTTCGCCGCCGTCAGCGTCTCCCGATAAGCCTCGACCTTGCGCTTCCATTCCGAAGCCTGCGGAATCTGTTCTTCCTTCGGCGCTGTCGTCGCCCTCAGGTAAAACGGATGATGGGTCGACGCCAGTGTAGCCACCAGTTTTGCCATATTTTCTCCTCCCTGCCCGGCCCTCCGCCGGAGAAATGCGAAATTGAATTCTATTCGGCCGGGTACGCAAGCCTTTGCTGACCGATGGCCTCCACGTCCTGTTGAGCCGGCGGCCACGCGCCTGGCTTCGTGCGAAGCGCGCTGCGGATGGTTTCGCCGTCCTCGTCGATACGTGGCGCCGCCTTGACCTCATTCTGGCATTCGCCGTCGAAGCGATGCGGAGGGCGCACGGAGAACTCGGCGCCCTCGCGACGTCCCGTCACCGGCACGATCATGCCAAGATGCTTGGCCTGCGGGTCTTCCACGACGTCTGGGATGGTGTTGACTGGTGCGAGGGGTACGTCGAAGCCGGCGAAGCGCTCCAGCCACTCCGCCCGGTCGCGACTACGAAAAACGACTGCGAGTTCGCCACGCAGTTCCTCATAATTGTCAATGCGCTTGGTCCGAATGTCGAACCGCGGGTCGCTGGCGAGATGGCTGCAACCGGCCGCTTCCACCAAAGCGTCCCAAAATTTATCGAGCGAAGACAGGTGGAAAGCAACGAGCTTGCCGTCGCGGCACGGCACCATGAAGGCCTGGGCCAAACGCGGCCGATCGCTGGAAACGGGAACCTCACCAAGGGCAAAATAGCCCATGAACGGCTCGACGGCGAAATGCATCATGGCCTCCAGCATGGAGATTTCCACGAGCCTCCCCTTACCGGTGCGCGCCTTTTCCACCAGTGCTGCGGCAATCCCGAGCGCGGCGTAAAGGCCGGTGATCGCATCGGCCAGCGCTGGCCCCATGAATCGTGGGTCCTGCGGGTCAATGATGACACTGAGAAAGCCCGATACCGCCTGGGCGACAGAATCATAGACCGGACGGTGCGAATAAGGCCCGTCTGGTCCAAAACCGCTGATCGAGCAGTAGATCAGGCCAGGATTGATCTGTTTGAGCGTATCGTAATCTGCACCGATGCGCGACGCCACGCCCGGCCGGAAGTTCTGGATATAGACGTCTGCATTGCGGATCAGGTCGTAGAAGACCTCGCGGTCTTCATCGCATTTCAGGTCCAAACCGATGGCCCGCTTGTTGCGGTTATAGGCCTGGAAGTGGGCGCTGTAATAGCCGCTCTTGAAGCTGCGATAGGGATCGCCATTGCCCGCGCTTTCGACCTTGATGACGTCGGCGCCGAGATCGGCCAGCATCATGCCGCAGCAGGGACCGGTGATGAAGGTACCTTGCTCGACAATGCGAACATCGTTCAGGATTTTCAGCATTCGGCCCTCCTCAATTTTCGTTGGCGACGAAGCCGTCCGGAGCCAGGCCGTCATATTCGATAGCAGCCGCCGCGGCATGCGACAT
The DNA here is from genome assembly GCF_003610655.1 of Rhizobium sp. AG855. NCBI lineage: Bacteria > Pseudomonadati > Pseudomonadota > Alphaproteobacteria > Hyphomicrobiales > Rhizobiaceae > Rhizobium > Rhizobium sp. AG855. The sequence goes on from NZ_RAQG01000009.1 coordinate 44,731, forward strand.
GATGAACCCGATCGGGCGGGTCTGTTCCTCAAGCAGATGCCCGATAAGACCTGCCGTTCGCGCCAGCAGGGGAACGCCCTTGAGAGCCAGCAGCGGATAGCCAGCATCCAGAAGGACGCAGGGAATAGCGCTCGACACGTTCATCATCAGCGCCTTGCCGACAACGTCGGGAAGAACAGCCTCGACGGCCTTGGCAATCTGACAATAAGTGCTGGAAACCTCAGTCTCCTCGGCAAGCGCCAGAAGCCGTTCGGCACGAGGGTCGCGCCCCTTGTGCAGAGGATGACCGTAACCGGGAATGGCGCGCCGCTCTGCCCGGTAGGCGCGGACAACGAATTCCGCAGCGTCGGTCAGAGAAACGGACTTCTCCTCACTTTCCACGACGATCTCATGGAAGAAACGGCCGGCGGCCTCGGAAGCGCCGAGAATGACCGATCCGCAACCCAAAAGCCCCGCAGCGACCGCGCCCTGCATAGCCTCCGGCGATGCCGCAAGCGTCATCCGCGCGGCCTGCACCGACGGTACGAGACCGTGCTCGGCGATGGCGACCAAGGTCGCATCAAGGATACGCCGCTGCTTCGCATCGGGAAGAGAACCGGCAACCAGCAGCCATGTATATTCCGTGAACGAAACTGAGCCGATCAGACCGTCCACCAGATCGTGCCCGCGCACGATGATTGTTTCCGGGTTCGATGTGCATATCGATTGATAGGGGGCCGATTGCTTGCCGATCTTCATGCTGCATCCTCAAGATAGATGAGGCCGCATCGCGGATCGCGCGCCATATGGGGATGCCGGGTGTCCCGCCCTCCTCCTTGCGCTTCGCCGCACCAAAACTGGCGCGATCCGCGTTGCTTCCTCCCATTTCATTTATTCGCTCAGCGAATTTATATTCGTATATTGAATTGCCAGGCATTGAGATGTCAAGTCCCGCTTCGGCAAAACTTAACGCTCAGCTCTGAATATCGATTGCATCGGCTATTTTAGCGCTCCAATCGCAGGGGTCAGCGAGTGCAGAAGCGCAGGCATGCGGCTGAAAAGCTGGGAAATCCGGTTTGCGGCAAGCCTCAATTCGGGCAATCGCTGCTCCAGAAGCTCGTCCGAAGTCAGGCGCGGTGTATAGCCGGAACTGTTGATGGCACAGACGGTCCGCCCCGTGGCATCCTTCACCGGCACAGCAATCGCCGTAATACCGTAATCCAATTGGTCGACGGTGATTGAATAGCCCTTTACCCGGACCTCGGCGAGAATATCTCGAAGCCCGGCCTCCTCGGTCACAGTATAGTCCGTCAATTTGACAGGGCTGAATTCCCGGAAATAGCCATCGACATCATCCGCCGGTAGCGACGCGAGGAGCACCCTGCCCATGGAGGTGGCGAAGGCGGGGTAAGTCACGCCCAGACTCGCCGTCCGGCGCACGCCGCGGCTTTCGGAAATATGGGCGACGTAGAGCACATTCATGCCGTCCAACACCGCCATGTTGGCTGCATCGCCAAACAGTGACGTCAAGCGCTGGAGTTCCGGCATGACAGCTTCCTCGACGCCGAACGCGTTCAGATAAGACGAGCCAAGGGAGAGAATGCGGGGAGCGAGCAGGAAATGTTTGTTGTGCCGCCGAATGAAGCCGAGAGCCTCTAATGTCAGAACATTGCGGCGAACGGTAGCGATCGGCATGTCCAGCTTTCGCGAGAGATCCGCGAGTGTCATTTCCGGATCAGCCGCGTCAAAAGCCTCAAGAACCGAAATACCCCGGGCCAGAGCCTCCACAAATTCCGGCGAACTGCGATCTATCATGACAATCGACTCCTCATCTCCTTTTTGGTTCGCATAAGGAATTGACAAGGACAAGATCACAACACGCCTCGCTAAGAACTTTATGTTTGCCTAGCGAATTTAAATCTGAGGGAGAGCGGGGACAAAACTGGGCGATCGGACCTCCAGATTACCACACCAACGACAGCAACTCATTTCCAGGTGGCAGCCCCGACCACTCTCGCGCAATTTGACGGATGGAGACAAACCGACGCAACGAGAGCATTGGACCAATCGTCCGATCTTTTTTGCTGCAAGCTTGCCAAACGCGAGACCGATCCGCTCAAGTTGCAGGCAGTATTCAGGGATTTGCAAAGCAAGTCAGGCGGCAAGCCTCGGATCGCATAACGACCGTCAAATTCAGCGACGCCGCCCAACCTTTTGAGAACATCTCAGCAATCCGATCACAGGTTTCTGCGACGGACGCATCATGCACTCCGAGCTTTCATCCCCAAGGACTAGGATAACTTCAGGACAGGGAGGACAAGACATGAATCGAACGTCCCGCCGCCATGCACATGATGTTGTCCGCTGTTGATCAGGTTTCTGTAGCCCAACAAACCTGCATCGGGTTCTATCGGCCTACCCTGAATGATGAGACGAAGGGTCTCTCCCGGTTCGAAAATCGTTCCGCTCGGCAGGATTTCGATATCGACTGGCACCGTCTCCGATGGCGTCAGTTTTAACTGACGCTCGTGCTTATGCACAGGCTGCAGTTCTGTCGAAGCGTTCTGATCCAACTCCCGGTGTGACGCCCGCAGCCAGCCTCGGGCGACGACATCATTCGGGTTCGTCCCGCCAAATCCATAGAAGAAGACCTGGTCGCCATCTGCATCGATTTTCTGCAGGGCGACAAAAAGGTCCAGGTCGTCCGTAGCCTCAGGAGAAACCCACAGGCGAACCTTCGCACCGCCGACGATCATCAGACGCTTGTCGATCTTGTAGTCCAACTGAAGTCCGACGCCAGCCTGCGAGTCGTAAGATCGCTTGGCGGCAGCCTTCGGACGTTCGGCGACAAGCTCCGCCGCTTCCAGATCCAGGTAAAGCGTGGTCGCCACGGTATCTTCCGGAGGCCAGGCTTTGCGCGTTATCACCTCGAAGTCAGTTCGAGTCTTGTTCACCTCCAAGGTTACGGGTGCCAGGTCGGCGAGGCCCGTACCTTCGCCTTTAAGATAGTAATCGAGAAACCGCCGTTGAAGCTCCAGTCCTTCCGGGGCGTAGTAGGCGTCCCATTTTGGCCGCCGATGATTGACCAGCCATTTCTCTGAAGAGCCAATTTTTTTGAACCCTTCAAACGTATCTCGCGTATGCAGCCCCTGATCTGAAAAGCTTGCGCAAACGAGAGCTGGCGCCTTGATGTCTGCGAGATTCGTCTCAAACGACTTCCAATACTCGTCAAGGAGCGGATGGGCGGCAGCATTCACGAGATAATCCGGCTCGATGTAACCGGATGCAGGATTGTGATTTGCTTTGATCCAGGCGTCCCAGAGCCACCACATAAAGGTAGTTTCCGGGATGCCACCCTTGTAAAACCTCCGGTAAAAGTCGTTCCAACCCTCCCACAGCACGACGGCCGACAGGTGGGGCGGCTGCATTGCCGCCACCCCCCACTGTGAAATGCAGAGATAAGAAACGCCATTCAAACCGACACGACCGCTCGACCAGGGCTGAACTGCGGCCCATTCGATCAGGTCGTAATAATCCAGCCGATCTTGAAGGTGGAATGGACCGGTATCGCCCTCGGATTGGCCTTGACCTCTGACATCGCCCTGAACGACAACGTAGCCGAGAGATACCCAGTAATTGGGATCAGGGGCTTCAAAGGCCGTATGATCCGAAATACTGATCTGCCCCAGATGCACACCCGGCACTTGTCGGAACACTTCGTTTTGCAGAAACTGGTCCTTGCCGTATGGCGATACCGCCATGATAACGGGGAACCGGCCTTCGCCGCGCGGTCGAAACACGTTGACGCTGAGATGCACGCCATCGCGCATCTTCACTCTGACGCCCTGCTCAAACACGATATCGTCCCGCAAGGGGCTATACGAGATCCGGATGTCTTGCTCGGTTACAAGATGATTGGTCATTTCCTTCTCCATTTCTAAATTTTGTATAGTCTCACACCCGCTGGTGTAAAACTTGATTACTTCACCAGAATCGAAGGAAACTTATTTACCAAGTGGCATATTGAACTGAAGCCATACTCGATCGCCGTTTGGCCTGTACTCAGTATCGAATTCGTGTTGCCATTTCAGCGCCACGCCGCCGCCGCCAACGGCGTAGCTAATCTGAGGCCCGATCGCAAAACCCTGCTGACGGAAGCCATCCCCGACAGTCGCACCAGCGACCGTGTCATCGCTAATCTGCTTGATGGCATAACCTTGCAACCCGATTCCCAAATTTGGCAGCGAGTCGAATGCCCGGTAGTTTGCGCCCCAATCGAGGAAAAAAACTGTTCCTGATTGATAGTCCGTCGAATGGTTCTTCGTATGGAACTCGGCGCCAAACGAAGCTGAAAGCTCCAGCTTGCTGCTGGGGAACCATGTCAAATTCAGATTTGGAGCAAAGCTGTAAAAGTTGTTTGAAACATCTGTCTTCGTCGGAATGAAGAGATCAACCCCGCCATAGGCAAAGAAGTTTTTCTGGGCGTTGCTCCAACCCAAATACAAAGGCTGCAGTGTAATATCACCCACGGCAAATTCGCTTGAGTGACTGAAATCCGTCCTGATATCGAGGTCGACAAACGGCACGACAACCGCAGAACTTAACGTGAAGGGACCAAAGGTGCCGTCCCAGGTGTGAAAAATGCGCGTGGCGTTTAGGAACGCATCCGAGTCAAATCCCGGCACCAAGCTGTCTCCGGAACCATCCGAAAAATCTGAAGCGCCGTAGTATACCGTATAATTTTGGATCCACGTTTCACCAGGCGCCGGAACGAGGCCATTCACTATGGTATTAACGCCCACCGGATAGGCTGTAGTCCCGTTTTCAGTCGCCATCGCTGGAAAATCGTTCACCAGCATCGCTGATAGCGTCACGATATACGCAGCACATCTTGAATTTATCATGGTTTTACCTCCCGATTTTCATCGTCGATATTCGATATTTTCTGATCTATTTAGGATCGATACGTTTTCGTTGCGGCCGGTCGGAATCTATTTCGCTCGCGAAAAGCCGCTAAGGCGGCATCTTGGGCAGACCATCCGCATCCTCATGCGGCTCCCCCATTCCGATGCAGCATCTGTTCGTAAAAGTGGCTCCCCTCTAGCCGCTCTCCGTGCCTCCCCTCCAAAAGGCCGATAAATTCGTTAGACGAATTTATATTCGTATTTATGCTTGTTGCAATTGGACCTGTTGTCAAGCGTTTAAAATGACGCCGGCAACGAACACTGGGCTTTTCAGTCTGGCTGAGGCAAGATTGCGTCCACGAATGCACTGCCGGCAAAACCGAAGTCGCCGTCAATACTCTATCCCTTTGTTTTCAAATCACTCCAGACGCAAACCCACTTCGCACTTTTTGCTGGTCTTGCTCTAGATTGAGTTTCGGCTCATGCCCTGTCGGGCCTCCTGAGCCTCAGCGGGCGTCACGACAGGAGCCAGTTTCCGAGGAGCGGTTTCCTTCAGCGCCAAAATGACGAAGAAGCCAAGCGCAAGCCCGCCGAGTGCGAGATACAGGGTGTACTGAATCCCGAAATGCTGGGCCACGTAACCGGCAACGATCGGGGCGATACCACCGCCGAAGATTTCGCCGATGCCAACCACCATACCGGATGCGGTCGTCATCAACTGGGGAGGAACCGACTCCGCGCTCAACGGGCCGACGGTGAGGCAGATCATGCTGAAATTGAAGAAGCATGTGCCGAAAAGCATCACGAACAGCAGTGTCGGATCTGCGCCGACGTTGATCAGCCCGATCAGAAAGACGATGGCTCCGATGACGCTGACGAGCATCACGGGTTTGCGTCCAAGTCGGTCGGAGAGCGTTGGCATGACGATCGTTCCGGCAGCAGCGCCAAAGCCAATCGCCGAAAGTACGAACCCCATCTGAAGCATGTCGAGGTGGATATAGTCGATCAGATAGCTGGGGAACATCGCGCTCGTGACGATCAGGCAGGTAAGCCAGCAAAACATATTCGCGATGTTCAGGGGAATATTGCGGTACCTGAAGATTTCCTGCCATCGACCGCTTCCCACCGGCTCGACCGAGGTATGGACCTTGATCTCGGATACGACCGGATCGCGCAAAACGCGGAAAAGAAGGAAGGCGATGATCAGGCCTGGAATGGCGAGCAGAAAGAAGATTGTTCGCCATTCGATGATCTGGAGCAGCTGCGTAATCAAGATCGGCGCGACAGCCAACCCGAACAGCGGCAAGGCGGCTTGCTGTATCCCCAGATTGCGCCCATGCCGTTGAGGCGCAGAGGCCTCAAGGGTCGCCACGATGGCGGCCGGAGTATAGGCACCCTCGAATACGCCCATCAACGCACGAATGAGAATGAGACTGCCGATACCAGCCGCCAAGCCATGAAAGCCAGCCAGCAACGAGAAGATCACCAGAGCCCCGGCAACAACCTTCCTGGGCCCAATCTTGTCGGTGATACGACCCATCAGGATCGCTGAAACACCCCAGGTGATCGCCAACGCGCCGGTGATGTGGCCGAGGTCCTGATAGTTCAGGCCGAGGTCCTTCACCAGGGCCGGAAACATCGGGATGACCATAAAGCGATCCAGTCCCACCAGCCCAAATCCCAAGGACAACAGCGTAACTGCCTTCCATTCATACCGTGTATCTGGGACACGCCCGCTCTCGTTTAACATTTTCCCTCCTCCGAATATCAGCTATGGGCAATCAGACCTCCCGAATTGCCCGAATGGGTTCAGATGGCACGATGACGCGCCGGGCTTGGTGCTTCTCTCCCAGGAGCAACGTCCGAAGCCTTGTGTATGCCGAGATCTCTCAGCAACTGCTGGAGAATGTCCCGTAGACGGCTCGCATCCCGTGCGACCCCGTAAAGGTAGTAGTCGGGGCGCGCGACAAGGCTGCTCAAGCCGTTCGACCTGAAGAATGCTTCGTACTTCCCGGTGATGTCCTGAATCGTGTTCGAAGAGGCGCTGGCAGGACGCTGCGCATGAACCGCCACGAAATTCGCACCGAGGCCTTCCAATTGATCAACCATCTCTTGAGGCAACGTTTCACGCGGATCGTGTTCCCAGCCCAGAATGGAGAAACCGTCGCCGACGACCGCGTCATAAGGGCCGCTTCTGGACTCTGCAGAGACCTGGCCATGAACACCAAGCTGTCCAGCAAAGGGCGACAGATATCCCCGTGGCTGGTACAGAAGGCCGGTCTTGAGGTCCGGGAATTTCGGGGGCGGCGGTGCGAGCCCCGAGAGGAATATTTGATCTCTTGCCGCTGCTTCTGCCTCGTCGGCGACGCAGATGATCTTTCCAAGTTGAACAGAGAGGTTGATCACTTCCGTCACATGGTCTTTCCGCTCCTCGCTGTAACTGTCGAGGATGGCTGCATCGGCTTTGCCCGACAGGACGAGATCGAGCCTCCAAGTCAGGTTCCAGGCATCCCTCAAACCTGAGCACATGCCCTGTCCCATAAATGGAGGCATCAAATGAGCAGCGTCCCCAGCAAGAAGAACCCGACCATTCCTCCAGTTCGCCGCGACCCGCGAACGAAATGTATAGAGGGCGTGCCTGATGAGCTGCGCCTCGTGAGGACCGATCCAGGGAGACAACAATGACCAGACCTTTTCCGGCTGTTGCAGTTCCTCCATTGTCTCGCTCGGCAGCCGCATGAACTCCCAACGCCGATGTCGACGGCCGTTTTCAATTCCGCCTGGAACAAAGGTGGTCGGACGGGAAGGTTTGCAACTCTGACCTGCCTCGGGAATCCGCAGTTCGACACCTTCGTTCGGCAACACGTCGACGACCAACCAGTCAGCTTGAAAACCCAGGTCCTGCCATTCGATCCCACTCTGTTCGCGAACCTGGCTGTTGGCTCCGTCTGCGCCAATGAGAAACTTTGCTGAAATCGTTTTCGTCTGCTCGGGATTGACGCGCTGGCATATGCGAAGCTTGATGCCAGCGCCGTCCTGATCGAAGTCGATCATCTCCCAGCCGGAATTGATCTGGACGTCCGATATGCGGCGAAGCTCGCGATCCATCATCGCTTCAAGCGAGGGCTGATGGAAGAAATAGGCCTCCGGCCCTCCCGAAACCGATTCAACGGTCCAATCGATGTCGAGCAGCATCTGGCCTTGCGCACCGAACCACTGGTATCTCGGTGAAGGCGCAGACACCTTTGCGAGTTCGTCGGCAAGACCAAGGGAATTCATAACCCTTCGTATCTCGTGATCCATACAGACTGCACGCGGGAAGGGATAAGGTTCGTCCCATCGTTCAACGATGGAGACCGAGTATCCCCGTCTGGACAGCATCAGGGCCAACCCCTTGCCGACAGGGCCATAGCCCACAATGGCGACGTCGAAAGTGTCATTTCGCATGTCTTCAAACTCCTCCCACCCGCTGACCGCGGGGAGCTTCTCAAATTCTTGACCATCGATCCTCAAGGCATGACGGTCGGAGACCCTGCAAACTTTCGAAGCCGCACAGCCTGATGCTGTTTCAGCCACAGGCGTTACCACCTGACATTCGAGTCAGGTCACAACGTTCCCTGCAGGTCGGGTTAACGGCAGATCGTCAAGGGATGACAGGCACGAGCAACCTTGACGGAAACTCCGGTCCCGTATGGACACGGCAACTACCCTTTTTGAGCGTGTCCCACTGGCGTGTCTCCCCGCCTTCCCATTGTCCAGGAATGGACCAGGACTGGACAACGAGACGCAACGTCTCTCCGACCTGGAACTTCGTGCCTGATGGCATCAACGGGACATTCACTTCCGTCACTTGCCCTGGCACCAGTGGAGAAGAGGAGGACAAGTCGAGAACGGGGCGCCATTCAGTGGAGCGCGCACTGTTTAGCCTGCGCTTGGAGGCTCGGAGCCAGCCGCGCGTGACCGGGCCGTTTGCATTGCCGCCGGAAGCACTGAAGAAATAGACCTTGTTTCCATTGGCATCGATTTTCTCGATGCCGACGAAAATGTCGGCGTCATCGCTGTCCTGAGCCTCGATAAACAGCTTCAGCGCCATGTGCCCGACAAGTGTCGTCGGCCTTTCGAACTTCAGATCGAACGAAAGCGAGTTTTGCGGATCGCCAGCATTTGTCGCTGTAATAGGTTTCGTGACGGACGATGCCCCGTGAACAGAGCTTAAAGCGGCTCTCTCCGCATCAAGATACAAAGTGTCGTAGGACGTGGCAGGGAGCGGCCAGTTGTCAGCGGTGACAACCTCATAGTCGAAGCGACTGTCGTTGATCTCCAGCCGGACAATAGGTTGATTTTGGAATGCGGAGGCATCGCCTTTCAGGAAGCGATCGAGAAACGCCCGCTGATATTCAAGCTCGTTCTTTCCATAGAACGCACCCCACTTCTGCCGACGATGGCCATAGAGCCACTTGTCCTTGGATGCGATGCGGGTGAATGCGTCGAATGTATCCCAGGTATGCAGCTCCTGATCTGAAAAGCTCGCGCAGATCAAGGCCGGAATGCTGATCTTCGTCGTGTCATATTTCCAATCGAACAACAGCCGCTCGGGTCCGTGTGCCGCATGATTGACGTTAGGACCAATCCATTGGCTCTTGAGCCAGCCGGGGAACGCGATCTCGGGAATGCCGCCATATCCGCCCGCCGGGCCCGATTCGTTGATCCCTTCCCAGGGAATGATTGCCTTGAGAGCGCTTGGCGCGGGGTCTTTCGCCGCGATCCATTGGGTGGCACACAATGCCGAGACCCCGGACATGCCAATGCTGCCGCTGCACCATGGCTGCTTGACGAGCCACGAGATGATGTCATGCCAGCGCTCCTCCAGCGGCGGATCAAGCGTAGGATTGGACTCAGATCGTCCCATTCCGGGGTGATCGACGAGTACAACCACATAGCCATGCGGCACCCAGTAGCCTGGGTCCGGTGCTTCGAACGCCGTATGGTCGGAAATGCGAACGCTGCCAAGGTAAAATCCGCCGCCCGGAACATTGCCGACAGGGGCATCCCTGAAATTGTTCCATTGATCATAATTGTCTTTGCCATACGGCGTCGACGTGACGATCACTGGCGCAGCCGCCGCTCCTGGCCGCCGAAAAACGTTTGCTGCGAGGCGAATGCCATCGCGCATCGGAATCAGCACCTCTTCCAGTGTAATGTCGCCTGGAAGGGGATACGTCACCAAGTCGAAGGGGTGTTCCTCCAGATAGTTCGGCTCTCTCCGCGCTTCCACGGACGGTGCTACCGCGTTCATTCTCTCCTCCCTGATAGTTTCAAATCCCGCAAGCTCTGGCTTTACTCTGCCCCACGGCCTCCTCCGCCGGTCAGCAATTAATTCGTTAGACGAATTAATATTCGCATGTTGAATGAGGATGTTTGTTTTGTCAACGAGGTCCAGTCCACATCGTCGCTGCCCATGACAAAGAGCCGGAGTAATATCTGTTCGCGCAGGAGCGCTAAGGCCGAACGGAGCGTGGAAATTCCACGGTGTCGTTTCGCAGTTAACCGGGCGCTGGTCTGCCCCCTGAAAAGTGATCCTTCATGAAGTATGGCTTGAGAGCCTCAGAAGGACATTGAAATGGCAGCGAAAAGACATAATGCAGAAGAGATCGTCACTAGGTCCTGTTGACAAAGTGGATTCCCAAATCAGCGGAACGATGATTCAAGACTGCTTTTTAGGAGGCAGCTTTGGCTCGTGGCGACCTGACGGATATGGAGTGGCGGATCATTGAGGGGCTGTTGCCCACCGAACGCGGTAGGAAGTCCCGGCCCTCGCACGATAATCGACGATACCTGAACGGTATGCTGCATGTTCTTCGGGTCGGTTGCCCCTGGCGGGATATGCATGAGCGCTACGGAAAGAGGAACTCGGTCTATGTACGCTTCCGCCGTTGGGCTGAACAAGGCGTTTGGGACGCTCTGCTTGAGACCCTCGTTGAACTGGGGCTGACGGATGACTGGCAGCACATGATCGACAGCACCACGGTTCGCAGCCATTCGCAGGCTGCGGGCGCTAAAGGGGGGCTTATCAGGAAGCTTTTGGTCGATCACGCGGCGGCTTTACGACAAAAATCCACGCCTGAGCAGACGGTCAGGGACGCCCTCTTGGTTTCGTCCTGACGGGCGGAGAGGCTTCGGACTACAACGCCGTTCCGGACCTGCTGGCGATACCAGTCGGTAAGCCGAGGTTGTTCCTCGCCGACAAAGGTACGATGGTGACTTCCTGCGTGAAGAACTCCTGATCCACGGAATCAGGCCGATCATTCCACCGAAGGCCAACCGGAAGAACCCGCCTGCCTGCGACGTCCGGGCTTACAAGGACCGGAACCGCATCGAGCGGATGTTCAACCGCCTCAAGCAGTTCCGTCGCGTTGCGACCCGATACGACAAAACCCGAAAATCCTTCTCCGCATTCCTTACTCTGGCCGCTGCAAAGATTTGGCTGCCATACTTCGTCAACAGGACCTAAAGCAGGCAAGATGGCGATGGGCAATGGAGCGACGCGCAGTCCGCGAACAGCAAACCCGGTCAAAAGAACAGCAATACATGCAAAGGCGAACTCGGTATTTTAGCCCGGCCGCCTGAGGTGCGGGCCAGGTTGAATGATCTTCCGTGGTGCGCCGACTTCCTGTCATGGCCTGGTCCTACGCGCCTTCCTGAAAGACGGAGACACACACATGACCCGACACATTCTGCTTGCAGGCAGCACCGGGCTGATTGGCAGGAACGTCCGTCTGCAACTCGGCGCGCGGCCCGACATCGATCTCATCAGCCTGGTTCGCAACGGTTCGACTGCCCCTGGCCATCCCATCGAATTCGAACAGTTGTGTGTTGCGCCAGAAGCGACGCTGAGGCCGGTCGCGACCGACGGTGTCGATGTCGCCATCTCCTGCCTTGGCACCACCATTCGCACCGCCGGATCGCAACACGCCATGTTCCGGGTCGATCATGACTACGTTCTGGCCCTTGCTAAAGGTGCAAAAGCGCTCGGCGCCCGTCATTTTGTCCTCGTGAGTTCGGTTAGCGCAGGCGGGCCCGGCTTCTATCTCAAGACCAAGGGCGCCATTGAACAGGCGGTCACCCAACTTGGCTTCGAACGGGTGGACATAATCCGCCCAGGCTTTCTGCTCGGTCAACGTGGCGAGAAGAGGGTTTTGGAAACGGTTGCCCAGCACGTCCTGGCCACGCTCTCGCCAATACTACCTCACCGTTTCTCCCGATACGGCGTCATACCTGCCACGCTCGTTTCCGACGCCATCGTTAAGCTTGTGGGAAGAGGTGAGCCAGGCCGCCATGTGCATGAGAACGCCGATTTGCAGCGGATTTCAGGAAATAGCGATTGAAAATCAACCATTGTTTCTACCTGCCGCATCACCGTCCGATTTGTGGCGGCAATGGCTACGCTCTTGAAAGGTTACGAACCGTCAATTTCCCGAACCGCGCGACAAGTCCAACCATTTTCAGAGGCTTGCCAAGCTGCAGCTAACCATCATCGCAAACCGCGCGGCCCACGCGGGTCACACTAATCTACGTGCCGCGCACCATCAACGCGCACCACTTCGAGCGGTTCTCGAAAAAGTGGGCGGGAGTATTGAAAATACGATCCAAGCTTAATTTAGCTAATCTACACTAGGCATTTAAATTATTTCCTGGCAGATTGGCTTTCAAACGTCCGTGAGGAGTCGTCAATGACGGCAAAGTCGAACGACATTCAAAACGGCACATTGAGCCCCGAGTTGCTCATTGAAGCACATCGCCTTGCCCACGAATATGCATTTGGTTGGTTCTCCATTACCGCCCAGCAGCGCATGACGTTCTTCAACTACGCGTTAATATCATTAGGCGGGCTAGCCTACGCTTATGGAAGTTGTCTCGCTGCATCATGGTTTCTTACGGCGGCTTGGATCGGGCTGTTCGGAGTTGGCATTTCATTCCTGTTTTTCCAGTTCGACAAGAGAAATTCCCACCTTACGAAGCTTGCGGAACAATATCTTTCTCAAGGAACTGAGAGCTTTTTAGCTCCTATAGTTGGCCCAACAATTCAATTAGCGCACTTGGCCGACACTCAAAAAATACGAGGGATGCTATCCTTCGGTCGAATTGCTCGTTTAGCCTATTATATGTATGCGCTGATAGCCTTCTGTAGTTTCGTCTTTGCGCTCGTAGTAAAGTTCTGTCCAAAATCAATCTCACTAATATAAAGCGCAGCTGATTAATTTAACTAGCGCCGCTAGGAAGTGAGCCAATGAAGTCGCAAGTATCTTTCGATGTGGGCCATTGGGGCTTAATTGTAGCGTTGGAGGGTCCTAGTGGTGTTGGTAAGTCAACATTGCTCGCACATTTGGGTGTTGAACTTTCCAAGGCGTTAGTCCCACATCGGCTTTCATCAAACAACAATGTAGGTTCTTGGGGACCAATTATTCGCGGACTCGCAAGTAACTCTGCAAAGCCATTTACACTCGCGCTTGCAACCGCTGCGGCCCGCGCAGAAATGCGTGAATCACAATCGCAGACGATCGTGATCTCGGACCGTTACGTACTATCGAGTTTCGTTTATCAAGGCTATGCAGGCGTTCCGCGAGAGGAACTCTACAACATCAATTCGTTTCTCTTACGCAATGCGGTAACATTCGTAATCGACCTTGACGAAGCAGAACTGGCAGCCCGGCGTAACTCCCGTGGCTCGCAGGAGTCCGATTGGTTCAAACGTTCATTAACAATTAAAGAAGAAATAGAACTCTATCGTTTAGCAGCAGAATTGTTAGCCACTCGTAAGCATATCGTGTTTCACCTAGACGGGCGACGTCCGCCAGGGGAACTCGCTGCTGAAGTCCGAGATTGGGTGGTGGCCAATAGTGCGGAGGTTACCCAATGAGGGGTGAATTCAATTACTCCGCAAACAACCTCGATCTTTTGCTTTTAAATAGTCCGCTCAAAAACTATGAGCTATTTCCGAAGTTGAACGATTTCACGCTTCCGACTTTGGGATTGGGATACATAGCAACTTGCGCAGAAGCTCACGGTTTTAATGTTGAAGTCATTGACGCCGAGGCACTCGGGTTAGGGGTTTCACAGTTAGCAGAAATCGTGAACAAGAAATCCCCACGCTGGGTTGGCTTGAATTTGTTGGCACCAACTTACCAGAATAGCATCGAAATCTTGCGGCAACTTACCCCTGACATCCGCATTATGCTGGGAGGCCATCAAGCAAAAGCAATGCCGACGACCATATTGAAAGAGCGGCGGATTCCGCGGATTGATGCGCTAGTCCTTGGTGAAGCTGAGACAAGAGTACCTATCCTCTTAGGTGATGTTGAGTCCCGTCAGTCGCTTCCCCAAGTGTTTTGGCGCGAGGGTGATGTAGCGGTGATGCCCAAAGTCACAGGGTATGATCCCTCCTTGCTGGCGCCAGACATAAACACGTTGCCGTTTGTTGACCGAAAGCACCTTCAACAAGACCCTTACATGGACGGACTAGTTCGCGAGTCAGCCATGGTCGCATCAAGAGGGTGTCCGTTTGACTGTTCATTCTGCGGCGCAGCAATTAGCGCAAATCCGGATGTTACAATTCGAATGCGTAAACCGCATAATCTTATCGCCGAGATAGTTGAGCTAAGGAACGTACATCACGTTGAACGGGTGCGCTTTGTTGACGACCTTTTTCTAGCCAATATAAAGTTAATAAGAGAAATACTAAGTGCGTTTGTTGAAGAGCAAATAAAAATCCAATGGGATGCCACAGGGCGTATCAATGTACTTGCAAACGCTTCAGATGATATAATCGACCTGATGGTCCTTTCCGGTTGTAGAGAGGTGGCCTTGGGTATTGAAAGCGGAAGTGACCGGCTTCTTTCACACATTGATAAGAAAATTTCGGTGAGGCAGATCTTGACTGCAGTTGAGCGGCTTTGCCGAGCTGGAGTTAACGTAAAAGGATATTTCATACTCGGCCTACCTACCGAAACGCGCCAGGAGCAGCAACAGACAGTAGAACTAATATATCGGCTCCAGGATCTCACATCGAACCTGCCCGGACGATTTCGTTGCAGTGCGTTCGAGTATCGTCCTTACCCTGGCACCCCGGATTGGAAACGACTTGTGTCTGCGGGATATTCAGAGCAAGAAATGATGAACTATGAACCAGAGACCCTAGCAGAGCTTTTCCAAGAAAAGGGTTTGAGGGATAGAGATGAGTTCAATTTCTCGACTGGTATTCAATTTGGAGAGGTGCCAGTAAGCGAGACTCGTAGGACTCTCGCGGAATTGATGAGACGGCAGAAAGAGCTATGACCAGACCGACGGTTTTGTTTTTAGGCCCGTGCAGAAAATTGAACTCACGAACGGGAGAGGCATATCCACCGTTCGCCGAGGAGGCGCGTTCAGGTAAATTTTTGAGAAAGTGCATTCGGGAATTGGGGATTGATGCAGTTGCTGAAGTAGATTTCGACAACATTCTACCGGGATGCGCTATCGACTCTTCCGGTAAAGAATACAACCCATCGTGGAATGTACTTCTGAATGCATTGGATAAGCACAAGATTTGGGGTCTAACCAGAGGAAGTGTATTGGTTGCTCTTAGCGAGCCCGTCTGTCGTGCTCTCACAATCGCACAACAGACGCGGTCCAATTCGGGAGTTGAATCCAATTTCGAGGTTGTTTGCTCAGTTCATCCCTCATACGTCATGCGACGCCCCGCCGCAGAACGTATAAAGCACCTTGATCACTTACGGACTTCAATTTTTCAGTTGCTCAGACCACACCAAGAGCTTTTCGACGCCGCTCTGACAATCACCGAGAACAACGTCAATATATGACACTTTCCAATTGGATTAAATGCATTTTCCTTTAATTCATGCAATAGCGCTGCGTACGGCTATGTAGTGCTCAAAATTGTGAAAATTCTACAAAAGAAACAAGTTAAACAATTGCTTTCTTAATGCATCAGGTGAATTGCTGACCATTTCAATAATTGCATCACTCATCTCGCGCGATCTTCTGTGCAATTGGTCACAGCGCTTTCTGTTTCTGCAGTGCGACGTGTCCGGCTCTCCTCCAATAGGGCCTCCAGGCTGCTATGAAGCCGCTCGGCGCAGCCTGTGGCATCGAACCACCAATCGGTCGACCAGACGCGGAGTATGTTCCAACCGAGACCTCTCAACACCTGTTCACGCACCTTGTCGCGGTCTCTGGCGGTGGCCGATCGGTGATACGTCGCCCCGTCGCATTCGATGCCTGCCAGCAAAGTGCCAGCTAGGTCCGGGTGACGGATACCGAAATCGGTACGGAATCCGGAGATACCCACCTGCGGCACAATGCGCCAGCCACTCCGATATTTTGTTCTTGATACGTTCTATTTTTTCCTTATTATTCGGGAATTGAGGGTCAATTGGTCTCTGCGCTGTCGCCGCAGCTTCCGCGCGACCTATCTCTGAACAAGAGCCGGCGCGCGGATAGTGGCCTCGGTGTGAACTGGTCGGAGCTGCGAATGCCGGTGGCACT
This sequence comes from Rhizobium sp. AG855, assembly GCF_003610655.1. Classification (NCBI taxonomy): domain Bacteria; kingdom Pseudomonadati; phylum Pseudomonadota; class Alphaproteobacteria; order Hyphomicrobiales; family Rhizobiaceae; genus Rhizobium; species Rhizobium sp. AG855. Next base: position 61,155 of record NZ_RAQG01000009.1, read on the forward strand.
ATTTGAAAGGTGGTGAAAAAATCAAACTCGGATTGATGACGTTTTCTAATGCCATTATCAAAGTTGCAACAGGTGAGTCGTCATACATAGACTCAGGAGAACGACTATGGCCAATCGCTACGTGGAAGCCGAACTGCTAATGGCGATCTGGAAGCTCGGAAGCGATAACGAGCGTTTGCCGACCTCACATGGCATATTAGACAGAGCGTTGTTCGAATGCCGTGATGATCTTCCGGCGGCACTGCGGGATAATCTGCATTTTGGGCAGACGAACGTCGGTCTGCGCTGTTATGAGCTCCCCGACATTCTTCTGGCTGCGCAAGATGCGCTGCTGACCAGCGAACCCAATCCGACCTATCTATCGACGAACGTCATGATCGATGAGGAGATGGCGCGTCGCATCGCGGTCAGGAATGGCTTGTCCACGAAAATCGCTCGCGAAATCGGCGGTAGGCTTAATCATCGTGCGGCCATGTTGCGAGACGCGACGGAAAACGCACCGCATTTTGCTGCGTAAGGATTTTCTATGGAACGAAGCTTGGCAATCCAACTCAAGGACCGCCTGCCAAGCTTAACCCAGAGCGTCCATGATCTCATGACGCAATGGCTTCAACCCTTGAAAGTCCGGTTGGACCAAGGTGTTGAAACGCGCCCCAAGCAGGTCAACGATCCGATCTGGGGAACGGTGGACCTCTTTTCCTGGGAAGTTGCGTTTCTTGATACGCCCTTTCTGCAGCGATTGCGTGGCGTCAAACAGCTAGGACTTGCGCAGCTTGTCTTCCCAAGTGCAAATCATGATAGGCTCGAGCATGTCGTTGGCGTTGTCGGCGCCGTCGAGACGATGCTCGATGCGCTGGGACGGCGTATTTCGAAATGGAATATCTCCCATGTGGACGACCTGCTTCCGGAAATCACGCAGAACCAGAAATATATCTACAGGTTGGCTGCCCTCCTCCATGACACAGGTCACGGGCCATTCAGCCACGCCATAGAGCCAGTTTTGGAAAACCAAACCGGCGGGGCGAATCCACTTGCCCCCTGGAAAAAGGAGCTGAGAGATGCGCAGCTTCTTTTACGCAGGATTTATCCGCAGAACGATATGCCGTCGATCTCTGAAGTCCTCGCGGTCCTATTTGTCCTATCGCAGCCGATGCGCACGATCCTCGCCCACGATCGACTTCTTATGCCGCGTGGCAGCCTTGATGCAGAACAGTTCCAGGAACATCTTGCAGCCGCCATCCTCGGTGCGGTTTCCGGACCTGGAGCGAGTCATCTTTCCCAGGTTCTCAGCAGCCAGATCGACGCGGACAAGCTCGACTACCTGTCTCGGGACGCCCATCATTCCGGACTCGAGATCGGGTTTGACACGGATCGGCTGCTGTCGAAAATCGAAATCCTCAAAATGACGGAGCAGAACCTCGACCCAAGCCTCAGTGATCTGATAGAAAGGGCGAACGCACAAGCGACGCGGAGCATCTTGCAGATTGGAATAGCTGCATCCGGTTTCGGGTCGTTCGAACAGATGCTTATCGGCAGAACGTTCCTCTACGACCGACTCTACCACCACCACAAGGTACGAGCGGCCGAGGCGATGGCGCAGCGATTGGTGCTTGCCGCAGAAGAAGAAAGAGGAAAGCCCTTTTCTCTCAAGGAAATGTTCGTTCCGTTCGGCGACGAGAGCATACTGCAGGTGTTCGCCGGCAACTTGACGAGTTCCCAGATCGAACTGAAGCCGGGTCGGTCCCGACGACTTGCATCCGGACTGTTGAACCGGGACCTTCTTCACCGAGCTTTCGCATTTCGGGGACGATTTATCGATTGCCCTCCGGGCCTTTCGGACGAGCAAAAGGAAGACATCCGCCGAGAGAAATGGGCGGTCGTTGCGCGCGATCTGAGCGCGCTGGCCACCCGTATTGAGGTCGCAAGCGAGATTCACGCGCTGTCGCTTGAGATTGGTACGTCCCTCGCCACCGACGTAGGGACGCCGGAGCAGTCGAAGGTCGCGTCGATGCAAGCCGAACTTCAAACCATCGGGGCAGAAGAGCTAATCGTCGATATTCCTGCGAAAAAGGCAGACGCAATCCGTATTCTTGCCCGGTTCCCGACTGGAACCATCCGCGTTCCGGAATTTTCGTTCAATCCAGTTAAATGGACCGACGCCTACGATTTACAGAAGCGAACCGGTTACGTCTTCTGCCCGCGCAGTCTTGTGCCGCTTGTGTCGCTTGCGGCGAAACTGATCTTCCTGCGCCGCTACGGCGTTGTGATGGGCCCTGACGCCGACGGCTATATCAAAATGACCCAGGACCATACCGCCTGGCTCGAAATCCTTCGGCAGCGCGAGTTGCTCGATCATACAGCGATAGAACTCCTCACACGGAAACGCCACCAGCTTCTTACGATCAGGTCAGAGAAGCTCGGTATCCCCAAAGACTGGCTTGGCCAGGATCCTGATCTCGACGTCAAACTCACCGAGGATATCAACCGCGTACTACAAGCGGGCTTGACCCACGAGGATGCCGAGGCCTTCTACAAGGTCATGGGCGCTATGTTCAACATTGTTGACCACTGGTACGGAACGGGACTTGTCACCGAAGCACTCGAAAACGAGGCTGCCCTGCAGAAGCACATCCGCAGCTTTCTTGAAATGAACCGAATCAATGTCAAGGAAGGCGCTGAGATGAGCGGCGGTGAGCTCGACCTCTTGGCCGAGGGTCGCGTGATTGTCGAAAACAAGTTCGAAAGCAACGTGGAAACGAATGCCACAGCAAAGGCTGCGGGAATGCAGGCCAGGCGCTATGCGATGGCGCTCTCGTCGCAGCTCACGATCGTAATCGTGGCGGTTCGCTACCGCGCAGGAGAGATGCTGGAAAAGACCAAGGCTATCAGCGTCGGGCCTATCGTTAACGGCGAGAACCGCGTTGCGCTGCGCATTGTCCTTCCCCACGGGTCTCCGTTACCATCACGCGAGAAAGCGCAGAAGAAGGCGCGAAAGGTCTGATAAAAAGGACTAGCTCGTGCTCCGCCCCGCCAAGCAGTTAGCGCTCCACGGTAGTGTTGCGCGAGCTCTATTCATCATCCGCATCTGCAATTACGATGAAAGCAGCTCCCAATGAAAAGCAGTCAGATCGAGCTCCAAGAAAAAGGGCGTCCAGCTGCTGCATGCGCCGAACTTCAGAATCTGGTGGGTCACCACTATCCATCTTATCCCGAATGCTATTGAAGACGGAAAGACGGACACGCGGCTGAAATACAACAACTTTTGTCTTCAGGTTGGAGCCTAAGCCATCGAGCATTGCGAGCAATGCTTCCCTATTTTGCTGGCGTTCTCCATTATACCAAACTGCGCTCTGGAGTACGCCTTCGGCGTTTGCTGCCAGCTTGTCTCTTAGTAAACCACGATCGACGTGGCGCAGATTCTTGATGGCCTGCCCAACGACGACCTCATAGTCAGAAACGGAAAGCCCCCTATTGATATTGTTGGAACTGCTGCCCTTCACGTGGATCAGGGTGAGCTCAGGCGGGTCGCTTATGTCGTTGATGTGTATGAAATCTGCGGATTCCATCGCGCCATCGTCGCAAACGAGCCACCCAGTTTGCTGGCCGCGGTCTTCCAGGTTCGGCCAATGTCTGGCGACCATGCCGAAAAGAGAATTGTCCTGAGCATTGCCGGTATTTTCCACCGCAAAACGTTGCCCGTCCAGAGGCTTCTCCTGCCAGAACGCAGTTTCATCATGGGCCATCGCGACCCATCGCCAGTCCGAGAACCTAGCGTCGCGGAACCTTGTTTCATAGAAATGACCACGCGAGAAAGTGTGGCCAGTGTCGAAATAAACCGTGATGTTCTCTGGCTGCCGACATATTTTGAGGATATCGGCATCTCGGGCTTCATTGTCGAAACCATCCATCTTGCGAATCTTGAGACGAACATCGCTACCCAGCGTTTGCTCGAATTCGTACGCCAACCGCCCGAGCCTCACATCGGCCCAGTAGACGTCCGCTTCAAAGTTCGCGCTTCCGGCCGCCGCCGTGACTTCAAATCTGGCAGCATCGCCGAACTGCTGAAGCCAACGAAGTTCGTCTTCGCCAGCAGGCCCGGCTCCATCAGCCACTTGTTCGGGCACAATGAACGCTAAATCGTAAGGCTGCTCGATTCCGTCCAGTGCGGTTATAGCGGAAGCGAGGATCGGAAGCGGCCTGTCGGGTCGCGCCGCGTCGCTCATGTAGTCTGCAGCTCGATCAAGGACCAGACCGACGTTTACGATGAATTCTTCCCAAGACCGTGTGGGTCCAATCCAGATTCTGCTCCCGGTTGGACTCGCACCGACCACGGCACTTGTGTGATGTTCGGACAAGGAAATCGTGCTGCGGACCGAGCTGAAGTAGTATGTCTGGTCCCCAAGGGGATCGAGGGAGGTCTCCAACTCAAGTCCTGAGAGAATTTTCGAGTCAGGCTTGATCGCTGTTCGACGATGTGTGCCGCTGAGCCAAAGCGTGCGGACCTGGCTCTCAACAAATGCCTTGTTGATTTCGCTCGAACTAAGCCGCCTAATTCTCGAAAAAGGTCCATTGGACGCGCGCAGGATTTTCTTTGCAACGGTGCCTCGAAGACCGTTATCCGAGAACAGCAGGGCGTATAAATCTCCCCGACTGGCCACAATGATCAGTTGGTTCAGCGTGTCTGCAATGCCTTCACCAACATACCAACTCGGCGATCGCTTTTCGACGTAGTGTGCCCAGGCAACCGTCGTCCCGTCACTTTCAATGGACGGGTCTTGGACTGCGGGGAACCTTGGTCTTTCCGTGCCTTTCTTGTCAGCATTGTCTCTTGCGAGATCGCGAATTGCGGTAAGCAGTTCGCTGGATGCGACGGCGTCTCCGGTGGCTCTGTAGAGCGAAACCGATAAGTAAGGTGTACATTGATCGCTGGACAGCGCCATCGACATCCCCCAAGCCGTCAGCGCACCAGCAACGACACGCGATTAAATAACATCAGTTCGCCCCACATCCTCACGTCTCCACTTCATAAGCCGAAGGCAAATTCTGCGGGCGATAGGCTGGCACGGCCTCCTTCCGCTGGAGCACTGACTCATGGATCGTCGCTCCCTCAGGAATAGATCGCGGCTCGTAGTGGGGCAGGTAGTAACCAAACAAGCCCTTCCGCTTCGGCCACTCGCGCCATTTTACATTTTTCGGTAGCCACTCGAGAAGGCGCCAAGCGCCGGTTGCTGATATGTGCAACTCCGCGCTTGCGCTGGGCTCGGCGTATCTGTGCTCGCTACCCTCCCTAGCCTTCCCTTCCGCGAGATGATTGAACATCGCCATGTTCACGTTCAAACCGTGCGGCTTGGCTTGTTGGATCATCCAACGGAGGGGGTATTTTGACAGACCGCTTTCCTTCTCCGGATAACCGCCGCCGATGTCAGAGTGGCAGCCCGAGAACCAAACCTCACGACTGTCTTGTTTTCGAGGCTCAGATGTCGAAAAGCGGTTGGGCTTGAATTCCTGGTCCTCTTTCCATCTGCGCAATCGAAACATCCGGCGAAATTCGTCGATGGCAATTGCTTGGCGGAAGATTTCGACGCTGGGGTTCTGCAGCGTGTAGGGCAGCGTCTCCAAACTCGGGATGTAGAAGCGATCAGGTCGCGGTACGATAACGGATGCAACGGTATCCCAGACGCCAAGGAACTTGATCGGTACCGTCCGGCCGCCGACAATTCTCCGGAAGTGCCAAGCTACCGAAAGATCTTCCCCATCCGTGGCCGCGCGCTTGTAAGCGGTGAACGCATAGCCGAGGTAGTTCAGCTGGTCTGGGCGCAATAAACCGAGGAGGTGAATGAAGCCAGCAAGGACACGGGCGCTGTAAGCGCCCCGGCTGAAGCCAAAAAGAAATACCTGGTCGCCTTCACTGTAATGTTCAGCCAAGAAGCGATAAGCACCCAGCACATCGTCGTCCAGGCCATAGCCTGTTGCAAGCCCCAGAACCCCTTTTACGTTCTGGCTAATTCTGCCCCAGGTCTTTCGTTGACCCAACGTTCCAACGCCGGGATCGTAGTACACAATTTGTCCGTCGTCCTTGTCAAGCATCCTATACAGCTTGAGAACATTGGACATGTTCACGCCGATTTCGTTGCCAGTTCCGTCACAGCAGACGACGATGTTCTTGGCCATCGCAAATCTTCCCTCGCTCCGTCAGAAACCTACCACAGATAGCAACCTCTTCAACTAGCTCGCTCATTCTTTGTGAAGCTTGTTTTGATTACCTCAGGCCTGTCACTGAATCCTAAGAGCCGATGCAAAGCCGCCGATCCCGCGATTTTGGTCAAATACATTCAAGGGCAAGTCAGCCTTCGGCATCCACACACGCCCCACTTCTACCGCCGCAGAGACCGGCAAGGCGGGAAAAACGTTTATCGTTACCCCTTCTCCGTGCACCGCTTTGATCCTGTTTAAAAGCTGTCTTAGCTCCTTGCGGAAGCGCGAGAGATCCCCGGCGTTTCGCATGATGTCGTTATGCGGCGAGATCGCATCGATCGACCAAATAGAAATGTCGTGGCCCAAAATGACATGGATACGCTCCTTCGATATCGTCGCGCTCAAACCCAAAACCAGGGCCACTGTCGAATGAACCTCGGCAGGCGCCTCGACCTGAAACTCGATCGGCGCGCTGTCATTCTGCCACTTCCATGTCGCCGGCTCTCTGTGTCGTTGATGAACCTCGGCGGGTAGAATGTCGCAAAGCTGCCTTCCCAATTCGATCAGGAGCGGCTGAGGCGCAAGCGCGAAGACGCTTGCATGCGTGATCTGCTGACGTTCGATACGGCCCCGGATTTTTTCGGCAAACTGCCGCTGGAGGTTACTCTGCTGAACCTGCCAATACTGTTCGTCAGCATCATCGAGCGAAAGACCAAGCATCTCCAGATCGATAGTGTCGAAGGACGCCGGCGAGCGATCAGGCTGCATGGAAGCGAAAATGTCCTCCCTTGCAACGAGCGCCTCGTTCTTGCCGATATTCGCACCGAAACGGATCACGTGAGATGTCCGGTCCGGCTGAATACCAGCTGCGATACGCACCCGCCGCTCATGGTCGTCCTTCATCCGCAGGAGAAGTTCCTCCGGATGATCATCGGGTGCTTCGTCATCGACGAGACGATGGTGTTTCGCGCAAAGCAACATGAGATTTGAAATGTTTTTCGCGAGAAGAGCGGACCGGGTCGAATGTCCTCGCGCGCCGTTCGGTGAGTCGGCAACAATGTGTGCGACGAAGCCGAACATCTTATCCTCCTGGCCAGACAGCAGCTCCCCAACAAGTTCGCAGTTGCAGCCACGATATTGGCAGCGGCCGGCGGCACGCGCCCAAAGCGCCCGTTGCGTCTTCTGATCGACTTTCGTCTTCGCCATTTACTCAATCCTTTCGCGAAGGGGATGCCGGCGCTGCAAACGGCTCCGGCTAATGCGGCGCTCGACGTCTTGTGGCTCGGGATGCTCTCCTCCACCTCGCCACTGGCCCTCACTTAGCCAGTCCTCGAAGTAAAACAGCCACAGCGACGTCCAGGGGACGATGGTCTGATCCAACCTCATCCAGGGCTGCCATTCATATGTTCGGGGCAGATAAAGACATAGGCGCGTGGGGCTCTGCTCGTAGACGTGAGGAAGTTTCTTTCCACCTGCCAGCAGCACCAAGTCCGGAGTTTCAATGTAAACCCGGGGCGATCGGTTAGACGCAAATTCCAGGCGTGCCCCGTATATACGGGACAATGGAGTCGGCGTCGCGCGGAAGCGCCATTCAAGGCAGCCTGAGCCAAGGGTGCCGTCGCCAGCTGACAGCAGGTTCCTCCTGAGAAGAAGGAACTGCTGCGCGGCGGTTAGCGGCTTCGGCTCGGAAAAGCGCATGAGCTACCTGCCAAAGAACGTGTTCGCCCGCACCGGCGTGGCGGGTGCAGAAGCAAGGCCGGTCACGAGCCCGACATGCGGTGCGACGGTGAGCGCGCCGTTCCGACGCGACAGCGAGATTTCGTCGGTTATGGAGTCCATCACTGCTTTCGCTGGAGCCGGCCCAAAGGAATCCGAAAGACGCTGCTTCAGGCCGTCCAGCCCCTCAGCATCCCTCAGTCGGCTGATGTCATCGAGCACACGGGCGTGCCACGTATAGAACACCTCGGCACGTTTCGGATGGCCGTTCCATTTCTCGGCAAAGTTCTCGCCTTTGGTGGTCTCGTTCCATACGAACCAGTGCGTCCGGCCGTTAACAATGCGAATCTCGATGAAATCTGGCATGCGCCTGATCACATCGACCAGCAAATCCAGTTCACTGTCGTAGACGTTGGTTCGGACGCAATACTCATAGCTCTGGGAGGCCAGAGTGGTGACAAGAACAGATATGGGCGAGAGGGACATGTCGAGGTCGTTTGCCAAAATGAAGACATCTCGATGCCTCTTAAGAATCTGGACGATCCGCTGCAAAATGCCCTTGAACTGGCCCTGCTCGGGATAAGGCTCCACACTGGCATGTGCCCGATCTTCGGCCTGAAGGCCTTTCATCACCCGAAACCGGGGCACCAGTTTTACTCTTTCCAGAAAAAGTGCCTTGTAGCCTTTCGGGTTTGAGGGCTTCCAGACCTTCAGGGCACGGTCCGGAACGAACTCGCCGCCCATGTTGCAATCACGGTTGGGAATCGATGGCGTAATATCCAGGTGGAATTCGTTGGCATATACCAACCGCCAGCAGCGGCCCATCTCGATGAGCAATGGCTTGTAGTGGCCGTTCTCCCTCAAGCGATCACCGATCGCTTTCTTCAGGACAGCCGGCTCAACCCAGATTCCAAGACCTGGAACATGCGCCACCAGATCCACATCATGTTCATTACTGGCGATCGGCTTCACGGTCGTTCCGATGGCGGTCGAACCCTGGAGCGATATTCCGATCGCCTTCAGCAGCGGGTCATCAGCCTCCGCGAGCCAACCCCCAACGCCTTCGTAGCGCTCCTGAGCGAGAGTGGTTTGGGACTGCGAGATTTCGAGTGTGGCGCACATCCGCTCGAGCGCACCAATGAGCATTCCGGCTCGCAGAAAAAGTCGCTGATCATGAAGCATTCATGCCTCCATTCCCTGAGAAGGGTTCGATGACGTAAGATTCGCGCCTATCATTTCGTACAGATAAATCTAACGCTTGCTTCCGTCAATCCCTGTGTTATGTTTTCGTACAGATACATCGAACGGCGCGGCGCGAGAGCGCTCGCGCCCTAAGCGATTCATGGGAGCATTTGAGAATGTCTTTGGCTACCAAGCTCAAAGAACTAAGAGGGAAAAACCGGCAGTCGTTGCAGGATGTGGCAGACGCTATTGGAGCATCGAAAACCCACGTCTATGATCTAGAAACCGGCCGCAGCACCAATCCGTCTATCGACCTTCTCACCAAGCTCGCCACGCATTTTCGAGTTTCGATTGCCGATCTCGTCGGGGAAAACCCGGAAGGCGAGAATGAGGACCCGGCGCTTGTTGCCATGTACCGAGACCTAAAGACGCTGGCCCCACAAGATCGGGAAACCATCCAGATGTTGATGGATCGGCTTAAGGTTCCAAAGGAAAAATGACATGGGCGTCATGCGGATGGATTTAGCTGACACCGGATCGCCCGAGGGGCTCGTCAGTCTCATCCTGAAGCATGAGCCTGAGCTTCGAGTGCCTGTCCCGATCGAGGAGCTAGCACTGCAGCTTGAGATCGAGGAGATAGCTGAACTGGAGACCGAGGGCTTCGAAGGCGGGCTCATCACCGACAGCAGTCGGAGCCGCGGGATTATCCTGGTGAAGCGCGGCGTGAACCAGCCGCGGCGCCGCTTTACGATCGGCCATGAGCTTGGGCACTTCTTGATTGCCAATCATGTGCCAGACAAGGAGGGACGTTTCCTTTGCTCAAGGCAGGATCTGCAAACACTATCCGCCAAGGAAAGTGACCGGCGCGCAAAGATGGAGGTTGAGGCAAACCGCTTCTCTTCCCTAATCTTGATGCCGCCGCCGAAACTTCGCGAGTATTTCAAGAAGCAATCGTCGCCGAGCCTTGAGCACGTTTTCGAGCTTGCTGAGGAGTTTCAGGTCAGCAAAGAAGCCATGGCCCGGGCATATGCCGACTATCACCCTGAATCCTTGGCCTTCATCATTGTGAAGGATGGGAAAGTCGGCCGGATATATCATAATCGGAAGCGCTTTCCGTTCATCACGGCAAGCCGCAACAAGTCGGTTCCACAAGGTTCGTTCTTCTACCGAAGAGCCCTTCGGATCGGCATTCCCAGCGAGATCGACGAAAGACTGCCAGATGTCTGGATCGATGTGCCGCGCGGACAACGCGCTCCGACGCTCAGCGAACAGGTCTGCCTTCAGAAGAACGGCTATGCGCTGATCATGCTCTGGCACGAGGAAGCAGATGAGGACCAGGAAGAAGAAGAGGACATGACGGTTCGCGACCGCTGGCGTGCTCAGCAGGAAAAATATCAAAGAGGCTAATCTCAATGGAAAGCCACAACTTTGAACGGCTGAAAGCGCATATCCTCCCCTTGTCAGTCTCAAAGGTGTTCGAGACGGCTCGCTTCGAATGGCAGTTGGTTGGGGTTGAGATCAGCGAGGAATACGATCAATGCCCTTGCGGTCAGGACATTCTTGAGCATTGCTACATCCGAAATCGCCTCAACGGAGCGACGACGTACGTTGGCAACGTCTGCATCAATCGCTTTGTCGGCATCGACACCGGAAACCTCTTTGAAGGCCTGAAGCGCATACAGGCTGACCCTTCTGCCAATGCGAACGATGACTTGATCGAGCACGCCTATCGAATGGGATATCTTTACGATGAAAAGGAGTATCGGTTTCTTAAGCAGACAAAACTCAAACGGAAGCTTTCACAGGCCCAGCTAAACTGGAAGCAGAAAATCAACCGTCGAATTTTGAACCAAACGATTGTGCAGCGCCGCGGAGCACATCAGTCTCGCTGACTCACCCGACGAAGTTGCTGCGACGTAGCAGCAAGGGCTACCATCGCAGAAATATCTTGCGCTTTCGGATGAATTGCTTGTGAATATTACCACAAGTAGAGATTCGCTTTTGCATTGCAGCTTGGCTTGTTCGAGGAGCAGTACCGAAATGACGGTGAAACTGACCGATCTACGTGATGACATCGACGCAATAGTTCTAGATCTTCGCCGCGAACGAAACGATGGCGAGGTTCCAATCGACGACGCGATCGCGCGTGTTCGTTCGAACCTGAGCGACAAGATCTCCGAGGCTGCGGATCAGTTGATAGACCTCACGCTTCGAAAGCTGATCCACGACGTCAGTGGGCGGAAGCGCCTTAGCCTGGCGCTGGTAGGCCAAACGAGTTTGTTTGGTCATTACACAGGCATACCCGCAATGATCACCACCGGACGAGGCAAAAAGCGAGACACCACGAAAGCCACCTTTCAGGAAGCGGATAATTGGTTGTCGGCACGCGAAAAGGAAGATACCGAAATTCGATCGAAGAACGAAAAATTCAAGCATATGGTCGAGGAACTGCGTCCGTATATGCGAGCACCTACCGATACTCTCGAGGATGCTGCACGCCGCAAGTTCGAAATGGACAATGTCTCCAAGAGAGATTTGCTTGCCGGGCCTGCCTAGCTGCTCCATACCGTAGACGGCATTGTCACCCTAGCAACCTCCCGAATCCATTTGCCCCGTCCAGGCTGTCGTTTTCTAAGATATGCATACCAATCATCCTCTGCCGAAGTTAGCGCCCTATGCACTGCGGCTGGTCCGAGTGGCGCTAGATTTGCATGCGAGCCCCGCCCCATCTGAACAAACACAAAGGTTATATTTCACAGGATTGGTGGGCGAACTCTTGCCATTTACTCGCCTCAGGCTTGCGAACCGGCTCCCGCGATTTCAATATAAGTTTGGGCGATTCTGGGGACTCTATTGAATGGCGGAGATTACAGGTGAGGTGTTAGACGCGATATTGTCGGGTGACCCCGAAGAACTGGGCGTTCATTTGCATCTCGTCGGACGAGATATTGAAATCGAGGGGCACAAAGTCACGTTGCATTGCCACTGTCTAACGACAGACGCAAACGGAAAAGTCAAAGTTAAGCGCCTCGCAGAATTTATGCGTAATGCGGCCGCCGACTATGCGATCCCTCGCAAGCGCATCGAGGAGGCAAGAGAGCGCGATGCACGGTTCCGCTCCACCTCGGCGGTTTCAAAGCTTCATCAGGAGGCGCGAGGAGTTTTCACCGACTTGGCCACCACAGGTGAGGGCGGCGAAATGCTCCTCTTTTTGCTGGCGGAGCGTTTCCTCGGGCTTCCGCATGTGCTGTGCAAAATGGATCTGAAGACAGACAGCCGTATGCACTACCATGGCGCCGACGGCGTCTATGCAGCTGTGACCGATGATGGCAAGTTGAAACTATATTGGGGTGAATCCAAGGTTTACGGTGATCCGACTGATGCCGTCCGGGACTGCCTGAAATCGCTGGCCCCGTTCCTTCTCGAAGAGGATCACGAGGGCTCATCACGTGAGCGAGATTTACTGCTTCTCAGCGATAAAGCAGATCTAGGTGACCCGCGCCTATCCGAAGCGTTCAAGCGCTATTTTGACACGGCGTCGCCCCTTTCAAACAGAACAGAATACTGCGGCATCGCCCTTATTGGCTTCGATGCGGATTTTTACCCGTCGAGCGATACCAGGGGGGTGCTGGAGGACATCGCGGCGGCGGCCAAAATCGGCTTGGAAAATTGGACGACGGCTGTTGGTCGCCGCCTTGCCGCGGAAAAGCTGGAACATTTCGACATACACTTCCTTTGCGTTCCATTGCCCTCGGTTGAAAAATTCCGCGAGGCGTTCCTCGAGGCTATGGGGCAGTCATGACCGAGAGCGAACTACAGAATTGGCTCTTCGAGACGTCCCTGCACCGTGAGCTTCAACAACTGGGGCTTGTCACCGCTCTGCTCGAACTCGACAACGTCACCAGAGACCCATCGCTCGAGAACGTCGTGTTCGATTGGCCGCGTCTGCTGTTCGCGGCCAGCATTCTTGCCAGGTCAAACAAGCGAGCCCACAAAGAGGCTAGTTTACGGATCGCAACGGGCGCGACGCTGCTGCCCACGTCTGAACCGATCAGGGATGCCGCCGCGGTGCTGTTCGACAAACTGTCGAACCACCGCTCGGCGGCCCTCGCGGAGCAACGCGGCCGGGTGCGGCCAAATCTTGCCTCAAGGTTGGGGGTGGCACTGCGCATGGAGGATCAGCGGCGACAGCTAGAGAGTTCGGTTCTGCTCGAGGCGAGTGGTGATCGCCTGTCTGTAAACGAATTTCAGTTGAATTTCTGGACCGCGGCAGCCGAGGATCGCACTTGGTTGTCCGCGTCTGCGCCGACGGCGTCCGGAAAGACCTTTCTGGTCCTCAAATGGCTTGTTGACTCACTAGGCGCCGGTAAGGTCAAGCGGGCCGTCTATCTCGCGCCCACCCGTGCACTGGTCTCAGAGATAGAAGCTTCGCTTATCGAAATCATCTCTCAGTCTGGCCTTGACGCGGAAGTCACCTCGTTGCCTTCGACGCAGAAATACGGCGCCGCGATAAAGGACTCTATGAAGTGCGTGTTCGTGTTCACGCAGGAGAGGCTTCATCTTCTTGCCAACCTCATGAAGGAGCAGCTCGACATCGACCTTGTTGTTGTCGATGAAGCCCACAAGATTGGCGATTCGCAACGCGGTGTCATTCTGCAGGACGCCATCGAGCGTCTCCTGCGCTCGAGTCCGAACTTGCGCGTCGCTTTCGTAAGCCCGGCTACGCAAAACCCCGAAATTCTTCTGGACGATGCGCCGCAAACGACACCAAAGCGGGCCATCGACAGCGATGTCGCTACAGTTCTTCAGAACATCATCGTTGCGCATCAGGTTCCGGCGAAGCCAACCAAGTGGGCGCTGCAGTTTCGCTATGGAGAGGAATACCTGCCTATTGGTACGCTGACTTTGGCAAACAAGCCGAACACGATGAAAAAGCGGCTCGCCTTCATCTCAGCTGCTGTGGGCGAGCGTGGGGGCACCCTCGTATACGCCAACGGCGCCGCAGAGGCGGAAGAGGTCGCCTTGCTCATCAGTCAGCTCACCGATACGACGGATCCCGTCGATCAGGAGCTTGTTGATCTGGCCGAACTGGCCCGCAAATGCGTGCACAAGAATTACATGCTGGCGCCGCTAGTCGAGCGCGGTGTAGCGTTCCACTACGGCAACATGCCCTCGCTGATCCGGCTGGAAATCGAACGACTGTTTCGAAAGGGAAAGCTGAAGTTTCTCGTGTGCACCTCCACTTTGATAGAGGGGGTCAATCTGTCGTGTAGAACAATTGTCGTGCGCGGACCGAAAAAGGGCAAGTCAACCCCCATGGAGCCTCAGGACTTCTGGAATCTGGCGGGACGGGCGGGGCGCTGGGGCGATGAATTTCAGGGTAACATCATTTGTATCGATGCAGCCGACGATGCGATCTGGCCAAAGGGCGTACCTCAAAGAACGCGCTATCCAATACGTCGCGAGACAGACATAGCACTGTCGAAACTCGACGAACTGATGACCTATATTTCGAGCAGGCCAACCACAAGCGCGCCGGATCCCAACCAGGTCAGGGCGTTCGAACAGGTCAGCGCCTATCTGACCACCACCTTCATGCGCGAAGGGTCGTTCGCCACAGCGCCCTGGGCGAGGCGCAAGAATGGAGAGGACCTGCGCAAGTTGGAAAAGGCGCTGATCGACGCGACAGCCGGTATGGGCGTCGACGCCCAGATCGGCTCCCGCAATCCGGGCGTTAGCCTGTTTGGTCTCGACCGTCTTCTAGATTTTTTCCGGGCCTATCCAGGTCCTCCGGAGGATTTGTTGCTGGCGCCGTCAGAGAGCGATGATGCCTATGCCCGCTTCTCGAAGATTATGGAGCGAGTGAACGAGCAAGTTCTTCCCGTTTTCCTTCCAACCACGCTCATACCGCTTCACGCATTGATCGTCCTTGAGTGGATGAAGGGATTCTCGTTGCCAACCATCATCCGAAAGCGCATTGAATATCTGCAACGCCGGGGTGGAACGTTTGACATTGCAAAGGTTATTCGCGACACGCTCGAGCTGATCGAAAGCACCGCCCGTTTTCTAGCGCCCCGATATTTCTCCGCTTACGTGGACGTCTTGAACCAGCATCTACGTGAGATTAGCCGAGAAGATCTCATAGATGAAGACTTAGACATCGGCGTAGCGCTGGAATTCGGCGTGACATCAATCACGATGCGTTCACTTATGGAGCTTGGCATGTCCCGTATCAGCGCCGTCGCTCTTTACGAGATTATCGCTCTCGATGGGCTGGACCAGGAAGGTTGCGTTCGGTGGGTGACTGAGCGTCGAGACCAGCTTGAAAGCATTGGTCTGCCGGCGATTGTTGTCCGTGAGGTTCGCGAAAGAATACTAGCGAAAGTTTCCCTGGAGGCTAAGTGATGGCCAAGCCTGTCGAGTTGTCGAACGGTCGAATATGGAAAACGAAACTGGCGGCCAAGCAGCATTTCAAGGACATGCTCGCGAGGTACGATGATGGGGACATTGTCACCGACTATGATGACCACAGCGATCTCTCTGCACTGCTGGAGCGATTCGATGTATTGGTCGCCGACGGCGCACCAAAGATTGGACCGGGGATCGAAAGGTTTGAACGCCGACTTAACAAAGGCGACGGCTGGTCCAGTCCAGGCTTTTGGGTCGTGCGATCGGACACTACCGCAACCGATTTCAGCTATGTCAAGGCAGTAGACGGCAGCCCGAAGTCCCAGTCTCAGGAATTTTATGACGCCTGTCACAACGCGGTCTCGCGTGATCTCCTTCGCATGAAGCAGAATCAATTCGACCATTTCGCGAACGCCGATGGCGAGATCGAATGCGACATTACGGGGAAGCTTGTTGTCTATGCCGATGCCAATCTCAATCACGCCAACCCTCCGTTCGGAGCCATCGTCAGCAGCTTCCGCAAATTGAAAGGATGGGAGCAAGAGTTTCCGCCCGGCACACTGACCGCTTCGAAGGATGCTCAGTTGTCCACCCATTTCTCCGACGACGCGCATACTGTCGAATTCAGGAACTTTCACCACGATGCAGCCGTGTTGCGCATCGTTGCGAAGTCGAGACCACCCGTCAGCGCGACATCAGCTCTCACTGTGAAGCGGCCGTTACGATTCAAGTGAGCTGTGACTTGTGGATTGCATCTCGCAAAATCGTTGCTGTGCGAGCACTGACGCGGCCGCACCTATATCCGCGTTGGATCTGGCCTCCACATGACAGGGCCCTCCTTTGAGATGGAAGCAAATCCTACATCACCGCCCACGCCCGAAACCTCCCCCTCCCGGTCATCTCGCGCAGGCCGAGTTCCAAAACAATCCGCCGCGCCGCCTGCGGCGTCACCTCGAGCGTCTTGGCCACCATTTTCGCCGACACCAACGGTTTTGCCATCACCACCTCGATCAGTTCAGGCAGTTTTGAAGACGTCCGGCGGCCGTCCAGCTTCCGCTCCAGTAGGGTGCGGGCCAGCGCCAGCCGGTCATGCTCTTTCATGCCGATCTCGGCGGAGACCAAGATCCCATGGGCGATGGCGACCAGCCGGGTTTCCCGGTTGCGATGGCGGCGCCGATCGACCGGAATGGCTTTCAGGCCGAGATTGATGGCGGCCAGATGAGCCCCGGTGGTGATGCTGGCTTCCCGCAAGATTGAAGCGGACAACAGCCGACCGAGGAAGGGCGCGTGCTGTAGCACGGAAAGCTCGTTCCAGGCATCGAGGGCAACAATCGCCTGCAGCACCGCCGGCAGGTTTTCGGCCTGGCGCAACACGCCGCGCCATTCGTCGAGCCGCGCGTCCTCGTCCCAGTCGAGATCATAAATCATTGGATCTTTTTCTTGGCCGCCGACACGGCCGGGCCGCCTTGCGCTCTCGATCGCCGCTTCCGACCGGGCCAACACTGCATCGATGGCGGCATAGTCGAGGCCGGGGAGATTTTCGATGTCGTCGACATCGTCCCCCTCCCCTTCCGCGTCGATCGCGGCCGCCGGCCAATTTACTTCTGCCGTCGTCGCCTCGTCCCCGCCGCCCGACCCGATCTCCGAGGTTTTCCGCAGCGAGCGGATGCCGTCGGCAGAGAGCGCCCAATCCGGGGACTGGCCGGCGATGCGCCGACGCGTGCGCAGCACGTCGCGGGCGATTGTCAGCTCGTGGGTGGGTGTGCGAATATCCTTCGTGGCGTCGTGCAGGACAAGGTCTTCCAAGTGGACGAGTTCGCCGTCGATCCACAGTGAAGCGCAGGCGTCGGCAAAGTGGGTGCGCTCAATAAAGCCCTGGCCGACAGGCGAACGGGCAATACGTTCGTCCAGACGCGTGAGTGCAATGCCGGCGCGGAATGCCGGCTCCAGCAATGCTGTCATGCTGATTTTCGCGAGATCGTAAGTCATTGAAATTATGGTAAATGATTTCTTATACGAACTCTATCTGAATATTGCGGTTCCTCACATGGTATGATTGGTAGTTGAGGTTATAACCATCGATAAGTAACCCTTATCGTAGGTGATTGATCTGACGGCTCTGAAGGCCTAAAGTCATGGCAAATCACGGCGAAGATCACAGCGGGATGCGTAGATCTTGATGACAAACAACAGAATGAAGAGCAGCTCAGTCGCTGCGGATGGTCGCCTTGTGACGCTGGCTTCTCGCAAGATCGACAAACCGGCGCTTTACCTCTTCGAAGAG
>NZ_RAQG01000010.1:0-15483 GCF_003610655.1 Rhizobium sp. AG855
CCATCGAAATGAAATCCAGCGGATTGAAATGCAGGGAGTTCTCACGATCGTTTGGCGCAAACCGATAGACTTTGCCTACATTAGCGGCGCGCCAGTCGGCAGTCGCCGCATACATATCTCCTTTGATATCCAAGACCACGGCCGGGCCATTGAGATAAAGAAGGTTTCGCATGACGTGGGATGTGGACTTACCCGTACCGGGCGGCGCGATGGTGATAAGGCTTTCGTTACGATCATAGAAGAACTCTTCGCCATCGGCGAAAATGCCAAGGCGCAACGCCTTATCAGTAACCCCGTTCGGGATTAGTGGCTTAATTCCTCCAGACACAAGCCACCGTGTGCCGCTGTACAAATAGCGATTCAGCACGGCCTTCTCCTCGGAGTCGCCCTTCCCCTCCAGGATCGCGCGACATTTGTTCTGTACCAGCTCAGCCGCACTTTCGGGCGAACCTACCCGGGTGTCGATCAGCTGTGAGACACATTTCTTGAAGGCCGCCCCATCCCGGGGCCGCGTTAGGTTCGGGGGAGCTGAGAGCTGCGTTTTACCGTCATTCCAGATAAGCGCGAGACGGATGCCGTAAACCTCTGCATCGGAGAGTTTTTTCAGCACGGCAAGAATATCAGCAAGGCGCAGGATCGCACGGTGGCCTTCAGGAAAATCCCGTAGTGTCCGCGTTAATCTTGATCCACGAAGGCCATCGTTAAACGCCTTGGCAGAAAAACCGATGGAACTTGCGTCTATAGCCAACTCAAAGAGGATTCCCGTAGCGGATTTAGCGCTGCTATCGCTACCAATTTTGGTCCCGGTACGCTCCTCATGGAAAATCTCATGGATATTGCCCCGAGATTTCGTGTCCAAGCTATCGAGCAAGCCCTGGAGAGACACATGGACCGGGTTCAATTCGTTGGCATAGGTCGCATCGATATTTGCCAACGCATTGGCTAATTCCCTTTGCTGGCGTTGCTGTTCAGCGATTTTCTCTCTTGCGCGTCTTTCTGCCGCCTCTTTGGCCGCAGCGACACGACGTACCTCTTCCTCTGCCGCAGCCTTTGCGTGAAGCTCCTCACCCTTTTCAACAATGCCTGGAAACACCGATATCGATACTACAGCGCGGATTTCCCGTCGATTAAGAGCGGTTTCCGCGTCTGGTACAGATGGCATTTTTGCCAGAATAGTATCTGGTATATGCTTCTTAACTTTTAGAAATCTTCTGAAAAGATCCTTTTCAGAATCGGTAAGCTGCGGCTCTGCACGTCGCTGGCGTTCATCTTCACGCTTTGCTTTCGCTTCGGCAACGCGCTTCGAAACGATCCCCTTAAGCCAATCTATCATTGTTATCCCCGGCCCCAAAAAATATAATTCAGCAAAGTTTAGAGGTGGTGACAATCCAGATTGTAAACGATTGGTAAATTATCGCGGTAAACGAGTATTTCAGCGCGGGCCACAGTGGGGGCTGTCTGCCCCCACACCCCCGAGGATATTTCTAAAAGGGTTAGGGGGGTTTTAGGTAGCCAATCCGAACCGACCTACATCCTGACAGCAAAAACGCTTCCTGACGGGCCCTGGTGGCCGTCAGGAGCCACCAGTCCGGCCTTGCTCTTGGCAGTTACGGCCACCTGTGATTCAATGGCTGTACGGTACAGGCTGGGAAGCCGATGGCCGTAAAGGGTTAGGATGCCACTGCCTTCGGGTGGTGGCATTCGCCGTTAAGGCCCCTCCCCTCTTTTCTCTCAAAAAATCCAAAAAGCTCTTTTTTCTGAAATTCTGGAAAAGCGTTTTGAGAGAGTGTGTTGATGATGTTCTGCGCTGTTCTGATAAGTGTTCTGTATCCTTATTATAGGGAGCGCGACCAAGTCTGCGGTAAGGCGCGACCAAGTCTGCGGAATTAGCGCGACCAAGTCTGCGGAGATGCGCGACCAAGTCTGCGGAGAATGGACGGTATGCGCGACCAAGTCTGCGGAGATGCGCGACCAAGTCTGCGGAGGCACTCCCATAAGTGTCGGATTTTAAAGGGTTTTGAAAACGCACCTGCGCGACCAAGTCTGCGGAGCTAAGATTCGGGCGAATCACGCCTTTTTCAGCGGCTTGCGTACGGGCGGCAGCGCCAAAACCGTGGGATCTGCGGGGCTGAGAACGAGGCCCTGCTCGGTAAGCTTCAACGGCAGCTTCGGCAGCACCTCTTTGAGGTGTCCGACTTCTTCCTTGAACTTGGCCTTGAAGTCGCGCTGGCGGGTGAAGCCGGAGCCAAATTGCTCGGTGATGGCGTCCCAACTGATGTGCAGCGGCTCGTTGATGTTGTGTATGCGCCATCCCAGCCAGAAATACAGATCTAGCTTACGGGCACTGCCCTGGAAGGCGCGCACGGCGCGCGCGTTCACCGGCAGCGCGTGCTTCTGCAAGCTCTCGAACATGGTGCTGCTGAACGTCACCGTAGACGGCCACAGCGACGGCTGATCCTGGTTCGCGGATAGCCAGACGTCCATTTCCTCGATCGGGAAGAATTGCCTGGACCTGACCTTGTGGCCGTTCCACGACGATATCTTAATGGAGCAACTGGCCAGGGCGTTGAGCTGCTCGCGGAACGCGGTCAATGGCCCCTTCTTGCCGCCACTATCGGAAAACCCCATGTCGCGGACGAAGGCGGTGAACGTGTCCGCGATCTCAATCGTAGGGCTTTGCTGGCGGATGGCTTCGGAGCAAAGGTGCATCAGGATCAGGCGCGCTTTTGGCCCAAAGGGCAGCGGCTGGAGCATCTTGGAACCATCCGGCCCACGTAGGGAACCGGCGGTGACGTCGATCGCCATATTGCCCTGCTCGCGGCTATACTCGCGTACGTCGAGGGGCAGCCGGTCGTAAGGCAGGCCACAGATGGCGAGGACGCTGTGCAGGTGGCGCAAGTCTTCGGCCTGCGGCTCCTCATTCAGGAAGTGATCGTGCACCTGGGCGCGGCGCCGCTTCTCGCGCGGCATGGCCTCCAGCGCCGACTGGCGTTCGGCTTCGGCGGCATCGCGCTCGGTCTGTCGCTCGATGAGGATGCGCACCTCCAGGGCCAGCATCTTGGGCAGCAGATTGCGTCGCTTGTGGCGCTCCAGTTCCTGCTTAAGGTCGGCATCACGGATGAGCGCTACATCGGGCGTCGTGTCGTCGCTCATGGTCATGCGTCCTTTCTTTCCTTGGCTCTATAACGTCGTAGCGCTGTAGCGTTATGACGCTTTAGAGTTGTCTTTCATTTCGGCGGTGGTGGCGTAGCCACGCTTGCTAAGCACCGCATCAATCCCCTCCATGAACAGGTCATGCACCTTCTTGCGACCCTCGTGGAAGGCGATCTCCTCCAGCTTGTCCTTGACGGACAGCGGCAGGTAAATGCTCGTTTTGAACATGCCGGATTCACCCTTGGCAGGTTTCGTGGTCTGCTCCACCGTGCCGGTGTCAGCGGTGGAAGCGTTGGCAGCCGGGGCTGTCACAGCGCCAAACACCGACGGTCTGGATGGCTTGCTCATCGCGTTATTCCTTTCATGCGTTTATTGACCCATTGCCACAAGGCGCGCACCTCTTCGGCGGCTTTGCCGTCAGCAGCGTATTCCGTGACCCCCTGCCCTGCTGCATAGGCGTCCTGGTGGTCGGCCCGCTGCGCAATGTTCGGCTCAGCCAACACACCCAGCGTCTTGAGGCCTGCGGCCATCTCCATGGCACGCGCATTCTTGGGCTGGGGAGCACACTGCGTCAGGATAAATGCAAACGGCTTTTCGAGGCGCTGCAAGGCCTGCGCGGTGGGTAGCACTGCGTTGCCATCAATCCGCGTTGGGCGGATCGGCACCAGGCATAATTCAGCGGTCTGCATGGCTATGTGGGTGGTCGGGTTATCAGCCCCGGCGGTGTCAATGATGGTCAGGGTGAACCCCTGCCCTTTCACCCCATCCAGCAACTTCGGCAGGTCGGCAACCACCGAGGCCGGAACCTTTTCGACATGGGGTAGGTCGGCCTCGCGCAACTCGCCCCAGGTCGCCAGAGATGCCTGGGGGTCGAGATCGAGCGCGAGCACCTTTTCACCGGCCTCTTGGGCCGCAACGGCGAGCGAGGCGGCAAGAGTTGTCTTGCCGGTTCCGCCCTTTTGGGTGACGAGGGTAATGATTCGCATGAGGGTAACGTATCACGCTGCCCGCAGAGTTAAAGCGTTATGACGTGACAACGTCGAAACGCTGTAGAGCTATGATGCTAAGGCGTCACAACGCTATAGAGTTACATAACGTCGACTCCCGCCCATGCAAGCAGCCGGATAAGGTTGCTGAACATCGCGGCAATCGCGCCGACGGCCAGTAATCCCAACAGGAGATAGAGCACCAGGTCTTCTTTCATGAGTCACGGTAACAAACCTACCCCGCGCCACCAAGGGCACGGGGTAGGGGAGGGGAGCCTAATACTCCTCCGCTAACATGATCGTAAGCACACGCTGTGTCTGTTTGGGGTCTGCTGAGTTGTCCGAACCGCACAGCATGTCGGGCGCGTAGTAGTCGATTTTCCAGAAGGCTTTCCGGCCTTCAACAGTGACGGCCCCAAAGTCGTGCTCACCGAAGGGGTCATTCTCCGGGCCAAAGCCATCGAAAGTTTGGACGGCCTCGATGATGCGGCTTTGCAGATCCTCGGGGAGGGCGCGGATGCCCTCGGTCATCAGCACGCGGCCAGTTAGAAAGGTTGTCCGCAACAGGTCGTTCAAGCGAGCGATCGTTGTGATGGTGGTTGGGTGCATAGTTTTGGCTTTCCTTGGTTGATGCGCCGGAGCGCGCCACCGAAGGACGCGGGAGAGGGAGGGGTGTCCTGCACAACTCGGTTGGTGCGGGCAGGGCATGGATGCCACCTCACCCTATCGCGTAGGTGTGCCGCATCGTCCCCGGCGCTTCACCGGAAGCCAACTAATGACCTATCAACAAGGCAGATAGCGTTGTAGCGCTGTAGCGCTATAACGTCACTCTGGCTCGGCTTTGAGCCGTGAAATGGTGCTGCCGCTGACATTGTATGACCTGGCAATCTCCCGCACGGCTTCACCCTCCGCCTTTCGCTGCAAGGCCTCCTGACGCTGAAACTGGGTCAGCTTCGGCTTCGGGCCGAACGCCTGACCGCGTTCCTTGGCCCGTCTGCGGCCCTCACTGGTGCGGCTCTTGATAAGCTCGCGCTCGAACTCCGCTAAGCCCCCGAGAACCGTTAGCATAAGCCGCCCATGGGGGGTGGTGGTGTCGGCCCAGGTATCGGAGATTGACCGGAACGCCACGCCACGCTCGGCAAAGGTCCCGAGGATGTTCAAGAGGTCACGGGTCGATCGGGCTAGGCGGTCGAGTCGTGTCACCACAACAGTGTCACCGTCCTGCGCCGCCTGCATCAGCCGGGCGAGCTGCGCCCGGTCACTCTTCGCCCCGCTCGCGGTTTCCGCGAAGGTCTTTTCGGCTCCAGCCGCACTTAACGCCTCACGCTGGGCATCCAGTGTTTGTCCGTCTGTCGATACCCGCGCATATCCGTAAATCATGCACTCATTGTGCAACGGACTTATGCAACGCGCAACAGATTGATTTCAGGGGAGGGGAGGGGTGTTGCATAAATCCTGATTTGTGCAACGCTGCGACTGCAGCCAAGCGTGCATATGTTCTGCCCGCCAAGCGAGGAGAGTGTCGGTATCGTCGTCATAACGGCGGAGCAACCCTGTCACGACAGCATCGTCTGGGCTCCACCTCGAAATATTGCAGCCCAGCTCCACGAACCGTGTGTTCCAGACGAGTGACCCGCTGAACCCGGCGGGATCGTCGTGTTTCAAGCGTTCTCGCGCTGTCTCACTCGTGCCCCGGGAAATGGTAGAGTTTTTAGGGCTCCACAAGATTTCAAAAATATCCTTGTCGCTGGTTCCGCGCTTTTCTTGCGAGCAATACCCAGTAAGAATAACATCGGACCCAAAATTGCCAATGTATCCAACGTTTTCGCCTGCAATTCCACGGAAAAACAGCAACTCGTTCTCTACGGGCCGGTGGCTCGGTGCAAACTTCGCTATGGGTAGAGGCCGCACGGTCGTAATGGAGCTTTCCCACTCAACAGCAGGGATAGACGCCATAGCCACGTCCTTGCTTTCATCGGGCTCAACGCACCATATCAATGGCTGAATGTTCGTCGTCCCTCTATCGTCGACGTGGTAGGCGACCGGGTAGAACCTAGCTACGTGTTCGCACGTGAGGAGGCGAACTTCTTCTTGTTTTATGAATGTGCCCGTTCCTACTTTGCTATCACCCGCAAGTATCGCGACGAACGACCGGGTATAAACCTTCATTCTATCGGCAACGACACTCGACATTGCATCCCAAACAACTCGCAATTCTTCTTCGGTCATGTTTACCTAGGTGTGCACAAAGGTGGGGATTTCTGTCCTTGGAATTGTCTATTTTGGAGTAAACTAGGCCGAAGTGTCTTCTGTATCGTTACTTCTTTGGCGATTTTTTCTTCGGAGTCATGCCAACCTTTTTGACCATTGACTCGTCGTATGGCGGGATTGATGCTCGAAGCTCAGCCTTTGTGATCCCTCGTTCGCCATGGGCAGATGAGGATGCAAAGCCCGCATCGATTCGCTGCCTCATCGCCTTCTGCGCTGTGCTAAGAACACGGTTTTTTGCCATCTAGCTACCTCATCGCGTTGTGGACCGTATCATTTGCTTAAGCAAAGCCTATTCTGCGGCCTCGAATATCATATCGGACTGACGCACAGGCAGGTTGGGCACAAGTGCTGCAATTTCTGGAACTGGCACATTCGCTAGTTCTTTCGGTTCCAATTTGTGCAAGCCACCGCCGTAGACTCGGCCCTCCCCTAGAAGCTGGTCAGGGCTGATCTGGTTCAAGGCTTCCCATATCACGCGAATGAGGCCGGGCTTTTCAGCTAAAGCGTGGGCCAAAATCGGTGTCGGGTACATAGCCAAATAGACGTTGGCAACGGTCGCCTGCGAGTGGTTCAGGATGAAGCGGAAAGGTCGGCCGCTTTTGGAGTCGCCACGGCCGAGATAGGTGCATACGATGGGGGCAGGGGGACGGTTCTCCTGGCTGTACCAAAGACTACGGTGACGACAGAGATAGCGCTCATGCAACCCCTTCTGCTTACCCTCTTCCAGGTAGGCCCAAAGGCTCGGGTAGCGTTCCTCAATCTCGCGCTCTGGCAAACGGGGGTCGAGAAGGAACAGCCTCTTGTCCAAGCGGGGTAAGCCCGCATCATCGGCCGTAATTTCTTCCCCGCTTACATAGCGAGGGCTGGGCAAAATCGGTCGGAAACATTCAAGTGGAAGCTCACGGGCGGCGATGGTTTCAGCGTTGAGAATAAAATAGCCATTGTCGCCGGTTGCCAGGCCGCGCTTGATTTTAAAGAAATCGGCAATCACCGGTAGCGTGGATTTCTCCCGTACATCGGCTGCAGGGAAACGGGTCCACTTCTTTTCCTTCGCCAATTCAGCCGCCGGAAGCATTTTTGACAGCTTGGGCGCTCTCATGGAACCACCAAAACTGAATTCAACGGCATGGTTCGCGGGCGGCTGTTCGTTACGGAACCAGACAATGGCGGACGATACAAGCGCGTCGGCAAATTGTACGTCGGTGGGGTCAAAACGGTGAATATGCAGTAGGGTCACTCGCTCCAGAAGATAGCGTTTGACCGCCTGGCCATAGTTCACATCCATGAACTCGCTGGGGATTAACCAGCCAGATATGGCACCCGGGGCGAGCCAAGCGTGTGAAAGGCCGAGGAAATAGCAATAAAGGCCCGCGAGGCCACCGAATTTTGTGCCGCAGGCCAACTGATTGCGATGCTGTAAGCGCGCCTTTTCCTCATTCGCCATGTGATGATGTCGAACGTAAGGGGGATTGCAAATGAGCAGATTGAAACGCTGTCGAACGTCCTGAGTGGTAAAATCGGCCAGGCTGAGCTCTAGTCCGGTGCCATCCCATAGGTCGGAAGCGGGCAACCCATAATGCCGGTCAATCTCGAATCCCTGTGCGGCCTCAATGCTGGACTTAGGAAAAACTTTCAACAGGGCGGAGTAAAAGGCCCCGGTGCCTATGGCAGGGTCAAGGAACCGCACGGGTAGGTCCGTCGGTAACATATCCTTGGCGTAGGCCAAGATGTCCCGCGCCAGCGCTGTGGGAGTGGCGAACTGCCCCAGCTTATTGCGCTGGGCCTGGGTTTTTTGACCGTCCAAGATCGCCTGCAACGTCAAGCGCTGGCTTTCCATGGCGTCAATGTCAAAACGTTTGCTCACAGGCCAAACTCCGCCAGGTCGTCTATCCGGTGTTCCCACACCCAATCAATCCCTTCGGCGGCTTCATACCCCAAATAGCCGCTATCGAAATATCCGCATAGAAACAGGTTGAACCTCACTTGACCACCGTAATTACTCCGAAGTTGCGCCATTTTCACGGCTTCCTCTTTGCGGCGCTTGTTGGTGTTGGTGAAGTCTCCAGCGGACTTGGCTTCAAAGAAGATGGGCAGTTCTTCGGCGGCCGAGCCGTGTGGCTTAATGACTGCATCGACAGGAATATTGATGGTTTGCAACCCGCCTTCGAGCTTCACCGGCACGTTCATGCGGAAGCTGAACGTGCCGGGCGGCATGGCATCAAACCGTGTGCCGTTGGGGACTTGCCGGTATTGCCGTGCTTCAAGCCACGCCTTGATGGCGGCAAGCTGCCGCTTTTCCTGGGCATTGCGGATGATGGGATTGGCAACTGCGCCGCACAGACGGTCCGCGACAATGGTTGCTGCTCTCAATACCTCAGCTTCCGTAGCAACGGCCTCACGTCCCAACCATACGAAAATATCCGGGTCAGCCATGCGCTGAACTATAGAGATAATTTTCAGCAGATTTGCATTGAAGTCTGTTGCGTTCATCCGCGCAGGCAGCTTGCCTTCTTCCATAGTTTTAACAAGGGAGGCTGATGCACCTGAAAGGCCTATAAGCCGGTCAACGGCTATTGGTGGGCACGTAGACATCCGCAGCGTCGATAACGACTCTGGGTGCGCACGGAGAACGATAGGCTGCAAATTTGTAAGATTGCCCGTAGCTGCCAGCGTTGCCAAAACCGATCTTGTTGTTTCGATACGTGTATCTCGAAACGCCTTTGGCGCAAAATTCATAAACCAGTCATTGTACATATCTACCGATAACGCTACATCGGTTTTCCAGTTGTGAGGCTTATCCAAGTTTACGGGCATTATTTATTACTCTCTTTGATTTTATACTGCGCCCACATTTCTTCAAAGAGTTTCCGAACCGTCACGCCACGACGCGCGGCTTCAGATTTTACTTGTAGGGCCATTTCAGGGGAGAGGCTGACCCCTAGGATCTTCCTCTCTGACACGCTGTTTTGTCGACTCGGCTTGTTTTCCATGCTGCATGGTGTCGACATGTCGACGCGAGGGTCAAGGAAATAGCTGCTTGCTGCACAGAAAACGGGCGTACGGAACTTACGATACCCCCTACGCGCGCATTGAGGTGCTTAAATGCGAGGTTGCAGCCATGCAACCCTGCCTGACCGGCGAGGTTTGGGGGTAGCAAGGGCAAGCGTTTCAGGCGGCGGGCGCACAAGCGCAGCGCGGAGCCTCGGGAGACCGCCCCCTTGCCCACGCGAGGGGCAACGCCCCTTAGATCCTCTTCATTAAATGCCCAGAGACCGCTGGCTAAAGCGGCTATAGGCATCAAGAAACCCCTCTGCCATGTCCGCCTTCAAGGCGTCAGCGATCGGGAAGGCCATAACCCTGGCGCGTCCGCGCCGCTCGATCGCGCGCCCCATCAGGGCGCGCAAGGGCACCCAATAGAAGTGCCCCGGCTCATTGAGATCCAGGCAGGCAAAGTTCACGGTCATATGGAAAAAGGCCTCGAAACAGGCGAGCTTGTCCACTTCGCCCACCTCAAACAGCAGGTGATCGTCATAGGTGGACTTCGCCTTGACGTCGAAGGCCATCATACCTGCATGAGGAATACCGACCAGGTAATCCGGGCGTTTGATCTTCCCCCGGAGACGATCGGGCACGTTCAGCGGGGACTGCTCGACGTAGAGGAAGGCGACCCCGGACTGGTTGAGCCAAGCGCGGAACGAGGCCTCAGCCTCTTCGCCCTTTGCTTTCAACGTGACCGGTAATCGGAACATGCAAGGAGGGTGCGCCCAGCTCTCCCCCATGACAAGCAGGCGCCGATGCTTCGCCGCTGTGACTGTGGCGCACCTGCATATTGACCTTATGGCGCATGAGAACATAATAGGAACAAAATCCTGTCTCAGAGCCAAAAAGGCCAGCCCCATATGCATAAAGATCCGCTCAAGGCGCTCCAACTTCATGTCGGCATCAGCCTCGGTTGTCTGCGAAAAACGATGGTGCGCGGCTTTGCAGGCTGTGGCCAAAGCCGTCGCCGGGATGTTCACCTCATCCCGCAGATGGCTGAGACGATTGCACGGGACATAGCCGTGACACTGGTTTTCAGCCGTGACGGCGCTCAGGTCATCCGCAGCCGCATCGAGCATCACATCGGTGAGGTGCTGACGGTAGTGCCGGATGCGATGGCACGGGCATGGGCCGGGGTGGATGCCACGGCCCGTGATAATGCGCGCCAGGCGATTACCGCCCGCATCGTGGAGCGTCTGAGTGAGCGCTATGCGGTCACGGTCCAGGCGCGACCGATCATTGTCCCGTCGGCAGGTGTCTGGTGCGGGCTCAGGGATGCCCAAGAGGAAACATAATCATCCTACCCACCCGTGGGCGGGGTACTACCAAATCAAGCACCCTCTTTACGCCTCGGTGCGTCGGGTAAAATGGCAAGACCGGCACGGGCAGCCATGAAGTGGAGCGCCAGACGGGTTTCGAGCCCGCATCTGTCGGGTAGGAAACCGACCGCTCTACCGTTGAGCTACTGACGCATGGTCAGGGCGCAACCCGACGCCAACCGACGGGGTCAAGAGGTGCTTTCCTCCAAAGGGTGGGGGTGGTAGGATGAAGGCCGGGTAGGAAACCGGCTAAACGCATCGCGCAAGCGGTGCGTTTTTTTGTTTCTGCCGCTCGCAACGCGATCCGTAGGCGGAGGGGCGGGAGCCCCAACCGCCTGCGGCGTGCAGGCTGGGAGGTCGGAGAGGAGGGTGCGGAGCGCGCACCACTCGGAGCACCCGGAACGGAGACCCTAAGCCTGCACGGGCTGGGTGCGGGAGTGCCTAGCTCCCGTTGGCCTGGCGCACGTCAGGCCACAGGGAGGGTTCGGGAGGGACCCCCGCCCGATCGCCGGCAGGTGTGGTGCCGGCGACACCTGGGCGCCAAAGGCAGCCCTGTCACTACCGTGCCGTCACGGTAGTGACAGGGCGTACCCAGCGTGACCAGGACTGTTTGGGGCAGCACCTCGGCTACGCGTCAGGAACGGATAAAGGACGGAGGCATAAGGGACTGGCGAGGTTTGCTCGAACCTTGCCAGCGCTGACACCGAGCCATCTTTGCAACAACCCACGGGCCAATGCCGCCCCTTTATCCCGGAAAGGAGAACCTGACATGCCTATTCAACCGAAGCGCCAGACGGCGCACCACGCCAAACCCCCGCCCACTTGTACGGCCCTATGCCCAATGGCGCTATAAGGTGCTCACCGGATGGTCTTGCCCCGCTGCGGGCGGCCCGACCGTGGACACCATGACCCCAGCCCAGGCAGCGCGCGACCGCGCGGCCCGCCTGGAAATCTCCCATGAGCTGGGCCATGGGCGCCTCGATGTGACCGACACCTATCTGGGGCGCCGCTTCGCTCCCATGACACACAAGGAGAGTGCGGCATGAAAAGCCCCCCGATCCTTGAACGCGTAAAAGAGATGGCGCGCCAGGCGCGCGAACGCGAAGCAGAAAAGCTGCTGACTGTTAAGCTGGTAAAGGAAGCCATTAGCGAGGCAGCCGGGCAAGGCTATAGCCGCGTGGTCATTGCCCCACTCAAGCCGTTAGACCTGACGAAGACCGAGGTTGCCTTGGCAACCGTCGCCGAGCTGGAGAAGGATGGATTTCATATCCAGTGGGAGGTCCGCATCCAGCCCGATAACACCTCGCTTAAAGCTCTCGTCGTGAGCTGGTAGTCTTCGATATGTCATGGAAGGGTAGTGTGGGGACGTGAAACTAATCCGCGATCCCCATTCCTTTGCCTTTCTGCTTTTCCAGTTCCTTTTCCTTGGCCTGGCGATCGCGCATCTGATCCATCATGCGACGACGTGCTTCAAGCTTATCGTCCTGCGCCTGCGATCCAGGCTGAGCGGTATTCTGCGCATGAGAGGGGTGACGTTCGCCTGCAAGCTGTTCGCGGGCGTCTTTCATGGCCTCGTTGTTCTTCCGGTCATCAAGCGAAGACTGCGAAGGCTGAGGGGGCGCCTGAGACTTGATTGTATTACGAGTATGGGCTGGATGCTGCTCAGCGGCGAGACGCTCACGCGCGTCTCGCATCACGTCGTTGTTCTGACGGTTTTGGGAGTCAGCACTCGGCGTTTGAGCCCTTTGGTGCGGTGACGCCTGTTGAAAATTTGAGGGCTGATGTTGAGGCGTCTGCTGCGGCTTCTGCTCAGGAGCTTTTGACTGCGCACTTTGGCCGTCCGCTGGCGTGCTCGGGGTGGGCGACGGTGCCTTGCCGAACTTCTCCGCGTAAGACCGCTCTGCCGCATCCAGCTGCTTTTTATCCTGAGCGTGTCTATCCCACAGGTTCGGTATCTCACGACGGGCCGGACCGGCAGCTTGGCGTTTTTCTGCTGCCCCCTTCTGGTATCCCTCTTTCTTCACCAGACTGCCAGGCCGAATACCAAACTGTCCGCCATGAGGGTATTCATGAAACGCCTTCTTAAGTGACTCAACTCCACCCTTGTCATAAACCTTGCCAATGCGCTTCCCCGAGTGTTTTGGAAAATAGAAGGCAGCGTCCATTGCATTATCCAATGCCGCCTTGCTCTTGCCTTCCTTGGCTCGCCACTGCGCCAAGTCGGCTTCCCTCATAGCTTTATCTCGGTCATCGACACTCATATGCACCCCCTTGTCAGATAGAATTTCATTCCCCATAATAGCTAATACGTGGGAATTATTACCGCCTCTGTCGATAGATTCACCGAAGCTGTCGGTACGTTTTTGATATCCCTCTCTCCCCAAAACCCAATCCGCAGATGGTTTGAGTCCAGTTGGGAAGCTCATGAAAGAGATCGGCGACGCTGGCGGGAAGAGAACGCCCGACAAGCCGCCGAACAAGACGCCCGAATTGACGCCATGTTGATTGATGTTGCTATGCGACACCGACCCACCGACGAGCGGGGGTATCATTGATTCCGCTCGGTGGTGAATGGCCCGGAGTTCATCCAGCTCCCGTGTCTGTTTGTCCTCATCCAACGCCCGCCAATAGTCGGCGGGTGTTTCTCTGACAGCCCTATTGTAGGCGGGTCGAGATCGGCCCTTGTCGATTTCCCGATAGTCAACGTGGCGATGGGGTAGCCGTGAACCAGGTCTGTTTCGGTAGCGGTGTTTACGGCTCACGGGCCTGGCACCGCGTCGCTCCATCTGTTGCGCTTTTGGCCCCTCGTGAACCGTAGGCGCGCGCTCCACGCCTTGCACTTCCAAAGTGCGCCGATTGATGCGCTCCGGCCGCCCTGCCCTCTCAAGGGCACGGTTGGCGTGCATCTCCCACAAGGTACGTAGCTTCTCGGTGCTGCCCTGCTCGCTCAAACCAGCGACTCGCTTACCTGTCTCTGGATCACGATCACGAATTAGGAGGTGCGCATGGGGGTTGTGGGCGTCCTTGCCTTGATCGTGGAAGGCGGCGAGCCAAGGCGCCCTCCCCTGCGTGACATCCTCCGCATAAGCACGCACCAGATCAGCCCGCTGCTGGGCGTCGAGCTCGCGAGGGAGAGCCAGCAAAACTTTGTCGGCAACCCGCGCGTTTTTGCGGTCACCGTCCTCGCCTCGCCGCATGAAATTAGCCGCTCTGCCCGGCCTATCGGGCATCCGGGCGGCTTCGATGTGGCTCGCGGCAGAAGGTCGGGTAATGTATCGGACATGGGCGGCGGCCGTATGAGGCCGCGCCTGCGTGGATTTCCCAATAGGCTGATGATGCAGGCTGTATATCGCCATACTTCTACCAATGGTCCCTAGAGGAGCACGGGTTTGCTCTTGCAAACCCATAAGTGCGCTCTACCGATGTTTTACGCTACCACCAGGCCCCTCTACTGGCAACGTGACGGCCAAGTCTGACTAAGCGAAGCGACAGACGAGCCGTGCCCCCGCCCTTGTTGGTTATGCCCAGGGGGTAAAACATCGCGCGCCACACCGCCCCTCCTCGTATGGGGTAGGTGGTGTGGCGCTAAAGGCATTGTTCATTTCGCTAGGTCAGGCGTCAGATTATCGGCGATCGAGCTTTCCGGGACGACCTGGGATGCGCGTTTCATTGCCTCTGGGTCAGCATAGTAGGGGCGCTTAGTCAGAACCGCATTGTCCATGCCGTTCAGCATGACCACCACTTTGTCAGCATAGTCTGACCCTGTAAGGTCGTAAGCTTCGACCAACGGCCGCTCGCTTCCATCAAGAAGGCCGCGACGGATACCGAGATGGCTGGAGAGCCATTTCGAGCGCTCAGCGTCCGGGTTCATGTAACACTGCGCCAGGCAGTTTCCGACCATGCCTTCCGCATTCGGGTAGCTGGTTTTGAGCTGACCGATGTTTTGTGCGAACATCCAAAGACGTACGCCAAAACCTCGCCCGACATCGAGCGCTTCTTCCACCACATCCATTCGCTTCAGGCGCGGCAACTCGTCAAGGAAGAACGTGACGGCTTCAGCTCCGGCAACCGGTGTGCCTTTGCACAAGACGCTGATGCAGCTCCCTAGCAAGACACGCAAAACAGACGCAAAGCGCTTTATGTCGCCAAGGTCTACGCACAGGTAGAGCGTCGCCCGCTCTCCGCGTAGCAACTCCGGCTTGAAAGTCGTATCGCGTGTCAGACGGGCAATCGCAGGCGATTCCCACACCTTCAGTTTGGTGCGTGCGGTATCGAATACACCCTCCCGCTGCTTGACCGGCATTTTATTGAGCGAGCTGCCCATGCGGCGAAGCGTGGGCATTTCGTGCATCATAAGGTCAGAGATCAGCGCATTGAACGGCGCATTTTCGTCGTCCGCGTCCCCTGCTCGCTCCGCTGCCAACGGATCGTTGTTGATACCGCTGAGAAGGTCCAGCACGGATTCCATGCAGCGCTCGGCTCCGGTGCGTGTCAGGGCGACATAGAGCACCATTGCGCGAATAACCTGGATAGCGCGCTCATCGAAGTACTCGCCCTCCTCGGGCGGTACAGTGAGCAATTCTGCGAGCCGTTCGGACTCTTCGTAAGCCTCGTCCGGATCCATCGAAATGAAATCCAGCGGATTGAAATGCAGGGAGTTCTCACGATCGTTTGGCGCAAACCGATAGACTTTGCCTACATTAGCGGCGCGCCAG
>NZ_RAQG01000011.1:0-2500 GCF_003610655.1 Rhizobium sp. AG855
TGGTTGCGGGGGCAGGATTTGAACCTGCGGCCTTCAGGTTATGAGCCTGACGAGCTACCGGGCTGCTCCACCCCGCGTTACCAGGTATTTGCATTAGCAAATACCGACAGAGCAAACTCTTGAGTTTGCGTCTCAATCCGGTTTTTGCCGCAGGCAAAACACCGTAGGAGTTATCTGCCTTCCAAACAGCAAAAGGGCCGCTTGATTAGCGGCCCTAAGATTTCGGCAGGGCCGACTGAGTGATGAGAAGATTGTGGCTTTGCTTTCGCAAAACCCGACAACATTGCCTTTAGCAGACCTGGCAGCGACCTACTCTCCCGCGTCTTGAGACGAAGTACCATTGGCGCTGGGGCGTTTCACGGCCGTGTTCGGAATGGGAACGGGTGCAGCCACCCCGCCATGACCACCAGGTCGGCTAAGGGCAATGTTGTTGAGAAGCTGGTACAGGGATTTCCTGTTTGTTTTGAACACGTATTGGCATCATCGCCCGGTTTGTTCGGGCCGATGAGCATGGTCAATGAGAACGATCAAGCCAATCGGGCTATTAGTAACGGTAAGCTTCACTCATTACTGAGCTTCCACACCCGTCCTATCAACGTGGTCGTCTTCCACGGCCCTGATAGGGAATACTCGTTTTCAGGTGGGTTTCCCGCTTAGATGCCTTCAGCGGTTATCCCTTCCATATATAGCTACCCTGCTATGCCGTTGGCACGACAACAGGTCCACCAGAGATATGTCCATCCCGGTCCTCTCGTACTAGGGACAGATCCTGTCAATATTCCTACACCCACGGCAGATAGGGACCGAACTGTCTCACGACGTTCTGAACCCAGCTCACGTACCGCTTTAATTGGCGAACAGCCAAACCCTTGGGACCTGCTCCAGCCCCAGGATGCGATGAGCCGACATCGAGGTGCCAAACAACCCCGTCGATATGGACTCTTGGGGGTCATCAGCCTGTTATCCCCGGCGTACCTTTTATCCGTTGAGCGATGGCCCTTCCACACGGGACCACCGGATCACTATGACCGACTTTCGTCTCTGCTCGACTTGTCAGTCTCGCAGTCAGGCGGGCTTATGCCATTGCACTCGACGACCGATTTCCGACCGGTCTGAGCCCACCATCGCGCGCCTCCGTTACTCTTTCGGAGGCGACCGCCCCAGTCAAACTACCCACCATACACTGTCCCGGATCCGGATGACGGACCGCGGTTAGACATCCATGACGATAAGGGTGGTATTTCAAGGATGGCTCCACAGAAACTGGCGTCCCTGCTTCAAAGCCTACCACCTATCCTACACATGCCGACACGAATGCCAGTGTAAAGCTATAGTAAAGGTGCACGGGGTCTTTCCGTCTGACCGCAGGAACCCCGCATCTTCACGGGGAATTCAATTTCACTGAGTCTATGTTGGAGACAGCGGGGAAGTCGTTACGCCATTCGTGCAGGTCGGAACTTACCCGACAAGGAATTTCGCTACCTTAGGACCGTTATAGTTACGGCCGCCGTTTACTGGGGCTTCGATTCAAAGCTTGCACCTCTCCTCTTAACCTTCCAGCACCGGGCAGGCGTCAGACCCTATACGTCGTCTTGCGACTTCGCAGAGCCCTGTGTTTTTGATAAACAGTCGCTACCCCCTGGTCTGTGCCACCCCATCATACTTGCGTATAAAGGGGTCACGCTTCTTCCGAAGTTACGCGTGCAATTTGCCGAGTTCCTTCAACATAGTTCTCTCAAGCGCCTTGGTATACTCTACCTGACCACCTGTGTCGGTTTCGGGTACGGTCTATAGGGTGGAGCTATTTCCTGGAACCACTCCACCGCACAATCAATCCAATAAGACTGTACGATTTGTGTGATCCGTCACTACCACCAGGCCCACGAATATTAACGTGGTTCCCATCGACTACGCATTTCTGCCTCGCCTTAGGGGCCGGCTAACCCTGCTCAGATTAACTTTAAGCAGGAACCCTTGGTCTTTCGGCGAGGGGGTCTCTCACCCCCTTTATCGTTACTCATGTCAACATTCGCACTTCCGATACCTCCAGGGCCCCTCACAGGTACCCCTTCACAGGCTTACGGAACGCTCCGCTACCACGTATCTTGCGATACATCCTCAGCTTCGGTGCATGGCTTTAGCCCCGTTACATTTTCGGCGCAAAGACCCTTATTTAGACCAGTGAGCTGTTACGCTTTCTTTAAATGATGGCTGCTTCTAAGCCAACATCCTGGTTGTTTTGGGATCCTCACATCCTTTCCCACTTAGCCATGACTTGGGGACCTTAGCTGGAGGTCAGGGTTGTTGCCCTCTTCACGACGGACGTTAGCACCCGCCGTGTGTCTGCCGATTAGTACTCTCAGGTATTCGGAGTTTGGTTAGGATCAGTAAGACGGTGAGTCCCCATAGCCCATCCAGTGCTCTACCCCCTGAGGTATTCGATCGACGCACTACCTAAATAGTTTTCGCGGAGAACCAGCTATTTCCGAGTTTGATTGGC
>NZ_RAQG01000001.1:0-2191 GCF_003610655.1 Rhizobium sp. AG855
GCGAGTTCTTCCGAGGTGGCGGACATCTCTTCCGAGGCGCCGGCATTCTGCTGGGTGACCTTGTCGAGCTGCTGGATCGCCTCGTTGATCTGGCTCGAGCCGATGTCCTGCTCGCGGCAGGCGGCCGAGATTTCCGAGACCAGTTCGGCGGTCTTGCGGATATCGGGCACCAGGCGGGTCAGCATCTCGCCGGCCTGGGTGGCGACCGAGACGGTTTCGCTCGACAGACCGGAGATTTCGGCCGCCGCCGCCTGGCTGCGCTCGGCGAGCTTGCGCACTTCCGAGGCGACGACGGCAAAGCCACGACCGTGTTCACCGGCACGGGCCGCTTCGACGGCTGCATTGAGTGCCAGCAGGTCGGTCTGGCGGGCGATTTCCTGGACGATCGAGATCTTCTCGGCGATCGTGCGCATGGCGGTCACGGCCTTGTCGACGGCCTTGCCGCTTTCCTCGGCGTCGGTTGCCGACTGGCGGGCGATCTTCTCGGTCTGGGCGGCATTGTCGGCGTTCTGCTTGATGTTGGCCGCCATCTGCTCCATCGACGCCGAAGCCTCCTCGGCCGAGGACGCCTGTTCCGTCGCGCCCTGGGAGAGCTGTTCGGAACCCGAGGACAGCTGCTGGCTGCCGGCGGAGACGTTCTCGGATGCTGCGAGCGCATCGCTGACAACAGCTCGCAGCCGCTCGACCATGCTTTCCAGAGAGAGACCCAGGGTGTCCCTGTCGGAAAGTGGCTTCGGCGTAACAGTCAGATCGCCATTGGCAATCTGATCAGCAATCTGCGCAGTGCTTCGCAGGTTGATCACCATGCTCAGCATAGATTTGCCCAGTGTATCCTTCTCGGACAGGGGAACGGGTGTCAGCGTCAGATCGCCTGCTGAAATCTGACCAGCGATGTTTGCTGTCTGGCGCAGGTTGCCGGTCATGACTTCCATCGTACCGACCAGATCTTTGATCTCGTCATTGGTCCGGACCTCGACCTGCTGGTCGAGGTCGCCAATTGCGACGGCCTCTGCGACGATCTTGATGGTCCGTAGTCCACGGCTTATCGTTATCGCAATCCAGAAGGCGGCGCCCAATGCCACCAATACGCCAACCACCGAGACAACTGCGAGGGTTGCAAAGGTTGACCGGAATGCGGCATCGGCTTCCTCGTCGCCTGTCTCGATCGATTGGCGAGTCATGGCGGCGAGGGATTCCGTCAATTCATCAAGTTTATCTGATGCCTTGCCGCCTGCAGTCTGGTTGACGTCAATGGCTTCCGGCAAACGGCCGGCGCTTACAAGTCCCTGGATGCGATCGTTGATCTCAATATAATCACTCCAGAAATCACTGATCTCCTGCCATTTCTGACGATATTCTTCCGGCGCCGATTTTTGCCCCTCGGCCATTGCCGCTTCAAATTCCTTACGCTCGGTCGCAATCGTCGCCAGAGCGGCGTCGACGCGTTCCTTAGACGTCGCCAGAAGGAGATCCCCTTCTGCAAGTCCGAGTCCATCAAACGCGCCTGCGAGCTGCGCCGCGACGGTGGACTGATGTACCGCGCCGGTGACAAGGGCATCCTGCATTGATGCCACGCTGCTGACGCCGCTCATCCCGAAACCCGCGCATGCGCCCATTAGGACGACCAGAAGCCCGTACGAGCAAGCCAATTTCGACTTAATTGTAAAACGCATGAAGGTAGCTTTCTAAGTTGGGACTGCCACGGGCCAGGGCTTTGACTTCAGATCTGGATGGGCTGGTACCTTGCGATCTGTCGCGCGATACCGTGATTTCAAATAAGTGTCTCAGGCTGGACAGAGCCGCAGAGGGCGGCTCTGTCCGAGTTCAAACCTCACGCACTCTGCCGGAAATCGGCGTCGTCGCTGTCTGGGCCGCCCATGCTCATGTCGAGGGCAAAGCCCTGGCTCTTGGAGGTCCCGGCGCTTGCCTTGGCTACAGGGCGATGTGCCGGTGCCTGGCTTGCCATCTTGGCTGCGACCGCCTTCAACTGCTTGACCGGGTTGGCATTGCCGTGTTTGCCCGAGGTGTCCACCTTGAAGAAGGCGATGGAGGCCTGCAGTTCCTCGGCCTGAGCGGCGAGTTCTTCCGAGGTGGCTGACATCTCTTCCGAGGCGCCGGCATTCTGCTGGGTGACCTTGTCGAGCTGCTGGATCGCCTCGTTGATCTGGCTCGAGCCGATGTCCTGCTCGCG
>NZ_RAQG01000002.1:0-1665 GCF_003610655.1 Rhizobium sp. AG855
CTTGCCGCTTTCCTCGGCGTCGGTTGCCGACTGGCGGGCGATCTTCTCGGTCTGGGCGGCATTGTCGGCGTTCTGCTTGATGTTGGCGGCCATCTCTTCCATCGAAGCCGAAGCCTCTTCGGCAGACGATGCCTGTTCCGTCGCGCCCTGCGACAGCTGTTCCGAACCCGAAGACAGCTGCTGACTGCCGGTCGAAACATTTTCCGATGCGGCAATCGCGTCGCTCACAACGGCCCGCAGGCGTTCCACCATGTTGCGGAGAGCAATCCCAAGCGTGTCCTTTTCGGATGCGGGTGCAGGCGTGACGGTCAGGTCGCCATTGGAGATCTGGTCGGCCACATTTGCGGTCTTTCGGAGGTTGCTGGTCATCACGTTGATCGTATCGACCAGATCCTTGATTTCGTCGTTGTTCTTGAGCTCCACGTCCTGATTGAGGTCGCCAATTGAGACTGCTTCAGCCACAATCTGAATCTTCTTCAGGCCAGAAATAATGCTGAGGGCAATCCAGATCGCGACCCCGATGCCGAAGAGAACTGCAACGCTAACCGCGGCAATCATCGTGGAGCGAACAGCCCGATAGTTCTCAGCCGATTGGCTTTTGGTATTCTCCATCTGCTGTTTTTGAATACCAACGAGCGTGTCGAGCGATGCTGTGACCGACTTGTTGATCGAACGAAGGTCTCCGTTGGAATAGTCGATAGCGCCGACAAGGTCCCCCGAGGTCACGAGCCTTCTCAACTCGACTGCCTTCGAGGTGAAATTGTTCATGTCTTCCTCTACAGCGAGCCATGTCTGCTGATCTTCTGCCGTCGCAATGGCAAGACCGTTCTTGGCCAGTTCGATGCCGTCCGCAGTCAACTCTTCGGAGACCTTGAGGAATTTTTGGGATTCGTCGGTGGTTTTAGCCAGCAGGGCATTCTTTTGTTGCCGGATAATTTCGGAGAAGTTCCCGTCAATCGTCAGCGCATATTCCAGTCGTTTTGCAGGGCCTTCTGCCATGCCTGCCAGGTTATCGTTGACCGTGCTCAGGCTGATAAGGCTGTAGGCTGAGAGTGCTGCCAACAGCGTGACCATAAGCCCGAATGAAAGCGCGAGCTTGAGTTTGATTGTGAAGCGCATGTCGTCCCCGTAAGTGTGATGTATCAACAATGATGGTCTAAAAGGACCTTTGAATATTCTCTTCGCGAAGACCGATACACTCACTCGCACGCGATCCGGTTTCCCGTATTTTTGGTATCGGGGAGCTTCCCCGATACCTGTGGCACGACCTCATTGCGTGCCGTTCCATGCTTGCCTCAGCAGACAGGATGGAGACGATTGGTCCCGTTTTCAGGCCGTCTGACGGAAATCTTCGTCATCACCGTCTGGACCGCCCATGCTCATGTCGAGGGCAAAACCATTCGGCCTGGCCTGGGGACGGCTTGCGACCACCGGGCGCTTGGCCGGCACGTCCGCTGCCATCTTCCGGGCGACCGACTGGAGCTGTTTTGCCTGCTGCATCACAGCCTTGCTTGATGCTCCGTCCACCTTGAAGAAGGCGATGGAGGCCTGCAGTTCTTCGGCCTGGGCTGCGAGTTCTTCCGAGGTGGCGGACATCTCTTCCGAGGCGCCGGCATTCTGCTGGGTGACCTTGTCGAGCTGCTGGATCGCCTCGTTGATCTGGCT